>NZ_LYTP01000007.1:0-139312 GCF_001672435.1 Mesorhizobium sp. AA23 | reverse complement strand
AAGCGGGAGCGCCGGATAAGGCCGGAGCCGGGGACAAAGAGGCGGGCGCGCTTGCCTCTGCGTTGCGCGGGCATCTTGGCGCGCGGCTGCCCGACTACATGGTGCCGTCGGCCTTCGTGCGCCTGGACGGGCTGCCGCTGACGCCGAACGGCAAGCTCGACCGCAAGGCGCTGCCTGCGCCGCAGGACGATGCCTATGCGCGCAATGCCTATGCAGCGCCGCAGGGCGAGGTCGAGACGGCGCTGGCCGCGATCTGGGCCGAGCTTCTGGGGCTCGATCGGGTCGGCCGCCACGACCACTTCTTCGAGCTCGGCGGCCATTCGCTGCTGGCGGTGCAGCTGCTGAGTGGAGCCTCAAATCTTGGGCTGCAATTCAGCGCCAGCGATCTGTTCCGGACACCCATTCTGAAGGATCTGGCATTGAAGCTCAATTTGGGACCACAGCCGAGCAATCCAGGAGTGATTCCCGTTCGTGCGACGGGATCGCAACCGCCGCTCTTTTTTCTTCCGACAGGGATGGGCGATTGTTCCTACGCCGTCAAGCTGGCAAGCGAAATGGACATAGACTGTCCCGTCTATGCGGTACCATGGCCGGATTTCAATGAATTGTGTTCCCCGACTCTTGAAGAAATGGCCTCGCAGGCGATCGGGGTGATGAAAGAAATCCAGCCGACGGGGCCGTATCGCCTCGCAGCGTATTCTTCAGGCGGAATATTGGCCTACGCAATTGCGTGGCACCTGTTGAGGTTAGGCGAAGCTGTCTCGTTCATGGCCTTCATCGATGTTGCGCTACCTGCAAATGGCTCGACCATGTCATCCAACCAAATCGCCAACGAACTGGTTCTGGAAAGCCTCGAATGCTTGGACGACGAGCGCTTTGCAGAGCTCGAACGTTTCGCTGAACAAAGCTCGATCGCCCAGCTGCTCGAGAAAGCGCAGCAAATCGGAGCGATCCCGTTAAATCGTGATCTGCAAAACGATGCGGTGATTTATAAAAAAATTGCTCGGTTTCATGTAGCGCTGCAGGGGTATGAACCTCCATCCTTGCCGGTAACGATACATCAGTTTTATGCCACTGAAACTAACCTTCCCCGAAGGGAACGCGCCAAGAACTCCACAGACCAACACGCAACTTCGCCCATGCGGGGATGGGACCGGGTTTTGGATGCGTCGGCCATTCATACCGTGCCGGTTCCAGGCAGTCACGAGAGCATGGTGGGGAACCCGGGAAACTGCAAAGTTTTGGCTCAAGCCATTTCAAAGGCCTTCGGCAAATCACCGAACGGACTCTGTTTGCAGTCAGCGCCGGACTAGTCGCGACCCCACAACACGTCGGTCCTGGCCCAAAACTCTCCCCCGAACCGCCTCAAAGAAAGCTGGGTCGGATGGGCGCCTTCAAGTCAGGCCGTGGCAGCCCGCAGCCATGCTTCGTGAACGCCCGCTGCTATTTCGGCGCTGGGCAGGGCCTTTGCCCAATGACAATCCAATTTGGTTAGAAAGACTCGCTTTCTATCTTACGGGCACCAAGCGCCTGGCTTAGCCTTCGACTGGCCGTGGCAGAAACCGAGCAAAGGCTGGTCACTACCGAACATGGCAATTGAGAGCAGGAGAGACGCCAGCGGAACGGAACGTCTGCATCAAGGTCTTGGTCAGTATGAATTGGGCACCGCGCAACGGATCCGTTTGCATGTAGCTGTTGCGAAGTTGTAGCGAATGCTCGGCGACAACGACACCGCAAAACCATCTTATATTCTGGTGCTAGGTTTGACTAATCTATCCCGATACAGAAGGTGCTCCAGCAAACTCGCTGGGAAGGCGATAAGGCTTTTATCGCCACGCGACTGCCAGATGTCCGATCGGATCGGCAGCAGGCGTTAGCGTGTCTTTATGTCGTAGCCGAGCCGATTCGGTATGACAGGTGAACGCATGCCGGCCTTTTGGACAAAGATCCTGCCAAAAGTCGGTTGGGGCTGGCCGACGCGACGGCGCTGGACTTTGCAATTGGCGCGTCGCCTAAGAAAACGCCTGCCCGGTGGCTTGGCAGATGGGGTGGTTGCCTTCCTCCCTTACGGTTCCATAGCGGTCGCGAGTAACGCCATCGACAGCTCCTGTCGCCTTTGTCGGGCCTGCGACATAAGTTTATTTAGCCAATTTAATATTTTCGCCAAATGTTAAATAGCTGAAAAGCAATCATAAAATTTCTTCTTCGATCCAGCCGGACAAATTGGCACGAGTTTTGAGACGATCTGTGCGAGGCGCCGGGTTCTGCCGACCGGACTTCAAGTCGCGGGTAGCCGCTATGGATGGAAAGAAGGAAGGAAGCAACATGTCAGGTCTGCGTCAGATCGCATTCTACGGAAAGGGAGGCATCGGCAAGTCCACCACCTCTCAAAATACGCTCGCTGCCCTGGTCGACCTCGGACAGAAGATCCTCATCGTCGGCTGCGACCCCAAAGCCGACTCTACCCGCCTGATCCTGAACGCAAAGGCGCAGGACACGGTTCTGCATCTCGCCGCCGAGGAAGGTTCTGTGGAGGACCTCGAACTCGAGGACGTGCTCAAGATCGGCTACAAAGACATCAAGTGCGTGGAGTCCGGCGGGCCTGAGCCGGGTGTCGGCTGCGCCGGCCGCGGCGTTATCACCTCGATCAACTTCCTTGAGGAGAACGGCGCCTATGACAATGTCGACTATGTCTCCTACGACGTGCTGGGCGACGTGGTGTGCGGCGGCTTCGCAATGCCGATCCGCGAAAACAAGGCCCAGGAAATCTACATCGTCATGTCGGGCGAGATGATGGCGCTCTATGCCGCCAACAACATCGCCAAGGGTATCCTGAAATACGCCCATTCCGGCGGCGTGCGGCTCGGCGGGCTGATCTGCAACGAGCGCCAGACCGACCGCGAGCTCGACCTCTCCGAAGCGCTGGCCGCCAGGCTCAATTCCAAGCTCATCCATTTCGTGCCGCGCGACAACATCGTCCAGCACGCCGAACTGAGGAAGATGACGGTAATCCAGTATGCGCCGGACTCCAAACAGGCAGGGGAGTACCGCGCGTTGGCCCAGAAGATCCATCTCAATTCGGGCCAGGGCACCATCCCAACCCCAATCACCATGGAGGAGCTCGAGGACATGCTGCTCGACTTCGGCATCATGAAGAGCGACGAGCAAATGCTTGCCGAGCTTCAGGCCAAGGAAGCGAAATTGTCCGTCGCTCAGTAACCCCGCTACCCACAGGGGCGCCGACCATGACCTGGCGCCCCTTTCTGCGAAACAAGGCCTCGTTGGCGAGGCGTTACCCGAACCTTGAAAGGGGCAGGTCCCATGGGCCTCGACTATGAGAATGACGGCGCTTTGCATGCGAAGCTTATCGAAGACGTGCTGTCCCAATATCCAGACAAGGCGGCGAAGCGTCGCAAGAAGCACCTCGGTGTCGCAATGAGCAAGGACGAGGCCACAGCGGAGGACAAGGGCCTTTCCGAATGCGACGTCAAATCGAACATCAAATCCATTCCGGGCGTGATGACGATTCGCGGTTGCGCCTATGCCGGCTCCAAGGGCGTGGTGTGGGGTCCGGTCAAGGATATGGTCCACATCTCGCACGGGCCAGTCGGCTGTGGGCAATATTCCTGGTCGCAACGCCGCAACTATTATGTCGGCACGACCGGCATCGACACGTTCGTGACAATGCAGTTCACCTCCGACTTCCAGGAGAAGGACATCGTTTTCGGCGGCGACAAGAAGCTGGAAAAGATCATCGACGAGATCGAGGACCTGTTTCCGCTCAATGGCGGCATCTCGGTGCAGTCCGAATGCCCGATCGGCCTGATCGGGGACGATATCGAGGCAGTGTCGCGCAAGAAGGCCAAGGAGCACGAAAAGACGATTGTACCGGTGCGCTGCGAAGGTTTCCGCGGCGTTTCACAATCGCTCGGCCACCACATCGCAAATGATGCGATCCGCGATTGGGTCTTCGACAAGGAAGAAGTCGAGTTCGAGTCCGGCCCATACGACGTCAACGTCGTCGGCGACTACAACATTGGCGGCGATGCCTGGGCTTCGCGAATCCTGCTCGAGGAGATTGGTCTTCGGGTGGTCGGCAACTGGTCGGGCGACGCCACGCTCGCCGAGATAGAGCGCGCGCCCAAGGCCAAGCTCAATTTGATCCACTGCTACCGGTCGATGAACTACATCTGCCGGCACATGGAGGAAAAGTACGGGATCGCCTGGATGGAATATAACTTCTTCGGCCCCTCCCAGATCGAAGCCTCCCTGCGCAACATCGCCAAGCATTTCGGCCCGGAAATCGAGAAGAAGACCGAAAAGGTCATCGCCAAGTACCGGCCCTTGGTCGATGCCGTCATCGCCAAGTACCGACCGCGCCTCGAAGGCAGGACGGTGATGCTCTATGTCGGCGGCTTGCGCCCACGCCACGTCATCACTGCTTACGAGGACCTCGGCATGGTGATCGTTGGTACCGGCTACGAATTCGCCCACAACGACGACTATCAGCGCACCGGCCATTACGTGAAAAATGGCACGCTCGTCTATGACGACGTCACCGGTTACGAGCTGGAGAAGTTCATCGAAGGCATCCGCCCTGATCTCGTTGGCTCCGGTATCAAGGAGAAGTACCCGGTCCAGAAGATGGGCATCCCGTTCCGCCAGATGCACTCTTGGGACTATTCCGGCCCGTATCACGGCTATGACGGCTTCGCCATTTTCGCCCGCGACATGGATCTCGCCATCAACAACCCGGTCTGGGACCTCTACCGCGCGCCGTGGAAGAAGATGAAGGACGCGCCGCCGACGGCGCTCGCCGCCGAATGAGGACTGGCCTCCCTGCCAGGCAGGGAGGCCGATAAATGCTTGGGGCGCGCTCGATCCGAGGCAGGCCCTTAACGTCTTGATGTCCCTGTGCTGCCGCTTGGCGCGGCCAGATGGAAAGGTGACCACCATGCCGCAATCGGCCGAAAAAGTTCTCGACCATGCCCCCCTGTTCCGCGAGCCGGAATACAAACACATGCTTGCCGAGAAGAAACTGAATTTCGAATGTCCGCACCCTGATCAGATCGTCGCCGATCAACGCGAATTGACCAAGACTTGGGAATACCGCGAAAAGAACCTCGCTCGCGAGGCGCTTGTCATAAACCCCGCCAAGGCATGCCAGCCGCTCGGCGCGGTATTCGCGGCTGCGGGGTTCGAGCGGACCATGTCTTTCGTCCACGGTAGCCAGGGCTGCGTTGCCTACTACCGCTCGCATCTGTCGCGACATTTCAAGGAGCCGTCGTCAGCGGTTTCCTCCTCGATGACCGAGGACGCGGCGGTGTTTGGCGGCCTAAAGAACATGGTTGACGGGCTCGCCAATACCTACAAGCTCTATGACCCCAAGATGATCGCCGTCTCGACCACCTGCATGGCTGAAGTCATTGGCGACGACCTGCGCAGCTTCATCGAGAACGCCAAAAACGAAGGCTCGGTCCCGGGCGACTTCGACGTGCCTTTCGCTCATACGCCTGCCTTCGTCGGCAGCCATGTCGATGGCTATGACGGCATGGTCAAGGGTGTGCTGGAGCATTTCTGGAAGGGCAGCGAGCGCTCGCAAATAGATGGCACCATCAACATCATTCCAGGCTTCGACGGATTCTGCGTCGGAAACAACCGGGAACTCAAGCGCCTCCTCGACCTGATGGGTATCACCTATACCTTCATTCAGGACGCTTCCGACCAGTTCGACACACCGTCGGACGGCGAATACCGCATGTATGACGGCGGCACAAAGATCGCAGACGTGAAAGGGGCACTCAACGCGGAGGCGACGCTGTCGCTGCAGCATTACAACACCCGAAAGACGCTGGAATATTGCGGCGAGGTCGGGCAGGCGACGGCGTCCTTCCGCTATCCACTAGGTGTCCAGGCGACCGACGAGTTACTGATGAAGGTCTCGGCGATTTCCGGCAAGCAGATTCCCGAGACCATCCGGATGGAGCGCGGCCGACTGGTTGACGCGATGGCCGACAGCCAGTCATGGCTGCACGGTAAGAAGTACGCAATCTATGGGGATCCGGACTTCGTCTACGCCATGGCCCGCTTCGTCATGGAGACCGGCGGCGAGCCGACACATTGCCTTGCGACCAACGGCACATCGGCCTGGGAGGCCGAGATGAAGGAATTGCTTGCATCCTCGCCCTTCGGCCAGGATGCGCAGGTCTGGGCGGGCAAGGATCTCTGGGCAATGCGCTCGCTGCTCTATACAGAGCCGGTGGACCTGCTGATCGGCAATTCCTACGGCAAGTATCTGGAGCGCGATACCGGCACGCCGCTGATCCGGCTGACGTTTCCAATCTTCGACCGGCACCATCACCATCGCTTTGCGCTCATGGGCTACCAGGGCGGTTTACGCGTGCTGACGACGATCCTCGACAAGATATTCGACAAGCTCGATCGCGAGACGAGCGAGACTGGCGTGACGGATTATTCCTATGACCTCACCCGCTAAGAGCCGGTGCCGGCTTTTGGCCGTGGCCGCCCCGCCCAATGAGTTCGGAGATTGACGCAATGACCTCGCTCAGTGCCAAGATCCAGGACGTTTTCGACGAGCCCGCATGCGATAAAAACCGCGGCAAGGATGCCAAGGCGCGCAAGGAGGGCTGCTCGAAGCCGCTGACCCCTGGGGCGGCAGCCGGCGGCTGCGCCTTCGACGGCGCCAAGATCGTCCTGCAGCCGATCACCGACGTTGCGCACCTGGTCCATGCGCCGCTCGCCTGCGAGGGGAATTCCTGGGACAACAGAGGCGCAGCTTCGTCCGGGCCAACCCTGTGGCGGACAAGCTTCACGACCGACCTCACCGAACTCGAGGTCGTGTTGGGGCATGGGGAGCGGAAGCTGTTCAAGGCGATCCGCGAGATCAAGGAAACATACGCTCCACCGGCAGTCTTCGTCTATTCAACCTGCGTGACGGCGCTGATCGGCGACGACATCGAGGCCGTGTGCAAACGCGCGGCCGAAAAATTCGGCCTGGCCGTGGTGCCGATCAATGCGCCGGGCTTGGCCGGCTCCAAGAACCTCGGGAACAAACTCGCCGCCGAAGCGCTGCTCGATCATGTCATCGGCACGGTGGAACCAGACGACGCCGGGCCCTGCGACATCAACATCCTTGGCGAATTCAACCTCTCCGGCGAATTTTGGCTAGTGAAGCCGCTGCTTGATCGGCTCGGCATCCGGGTGCGCGCCTGCATTCCGGGCGATGCGCGTTACATCGACGTTGCATCCGCGCACCGCGCCCGGGCGGCTATGATGGTGTGCTCGAGCGCGCTCATCAATCTGGCCCGCAAAATGGAGGAGCGCTGGGACATCCCGTTCTTCGAGGGGTCCTTCTACGGGATAACCGATACTTCGGAAGCACTTCGCAACCTTGCTGAGCTGCTAGTGAGGAAGGGCGCCGATGCGGAAATCCTCGATCGCACAGAGAGGCTGATTGCTGAGCAGGAGGCGATTGCGTGGAAGAAGCTCGAGGCCTACCGCCGGCGGCTTCAAGGCAAGCGCGTGCTGCTCAACACCGGCGGTGTGAAGTCCTGGTCGGTCGTCCACGCACTGATGGAGATCGGCATGGAGATCGTCGGCACCTCGGTCAAGAAATCCACCGTCGAAGACAAGGAACGGATCAAACGGATCCTCAAGGACGAAAACCACATGTTCGAGCAGATGGCAGCGCGCGATCTTTACGCAATGCTCTCAAAAGACAAGGCCGACATCATGCTGTCGGGCGGGCGCACGCAATTCATCGCTCTGAAAGCGAAGACACCCTGGCTCGATATCAACCAGGAACGCCAACATCCATATGCCGGCTATGACGGCATGGTGGAACTTGTACGGCAGATCGACCTCGCCATTCATAACCCGATCTGGGGCCAGGTGCGTGAGCCGGCGCCGTGGGATTGCCAGCCTGCCGTGAAGGACGATCTGGCGAGCACGAAGGACGGGACCGCGAGTGTGAACGCTTTCAATGAATTAATCGGCGCGACGGCTCAGCGCTTCGGCGAGCGTTGAGGACATCCGATGGTCCGCATCCTTCGCAATACCAAATCAGCGGCGGTCAACCCGCTGAAGTCGGCACAGCCGCTGGGTGCCGCCCTCGCTTTTCTCGGAGTCGACGGTGCGATGCCCCTGTTCCACGGCAGCCAAGGCTGCACCAGCTTCGCGCTGGTGCTCTTTGTGCGTCATTTCAAGGAAGCGATCCCCTTGCAGACAACGGCGATGGACGAGGTGGCCACCATACTCGGCGGAGCGGACCATCTGGAAGAGGCGATCCTCAACCTCAAAACCCGCACTAAGCCAAAGCTGATAGGAGTGTGCACGACCGCGCTGGTGGAGACCCGTGGCGAAGATTGCGCGAGCGATATTGCCAACATCAAGCTGAAGCACGTGGAAGAGCTCGCCGGTACTGAACTTGTGCTGGCCAACACGCCGGATTTTGACGGCGCGATCGAAGCAGGCTGGGCCAAAGCTGTCGCGGCGATGATCGAAGTGATTACACGGTCGGGCGCACGGACCAGACAGCCAAAGAAGATTGCGATCCTGCCCGGATGCAACCTCACTGTCGCCGACATCGAGCATTTGCGTGACATGGTTGAAAGTTTTGGGCTCAAGCCGGTTATTCTGCCGGACGTCTCCCGCTCGCTCGACGGTACGGTTCCTGACCGCTGGGTAACGACCACCTATGGCGGCACCAGCGTCGAGGAAATCCGGGAGCTGGGCACGGCCGCGCAATGCATCGCCATCGGCGAGCACATGCGTCACCCGGCGAAAATGCTGCACGGGTTGACCGGCGTGCCTTACGTGGTGTTGCAGTCGCTGACCGGATTGAAGGCTGTCGACCGGTTCGTCTCGTTGCTGTCGTGGGTTTCGGGCGCGGTGGTGCCGGCCCGGGTGCGCCGTCGCCGGGCGCAATTGCAGGATGCGTTGCTCGACGGACATTTTCATTTCGGAGGCAAGAAAATTGCGATCGCTGCTGAACCAGACCAACTCTATCAACTCGCAACGTTCTTCGCCGGCATGGGCTCCAAAATCGCGGCGGCGGTCACCACGACCGATATGTCGAAGATTCTGGAAAAAGTACCGGCGGAGTGGGTTCAGATCGGCGATCTCGGCGATTTGGAAGCTCTTGCCGCGGGCGCGGATCTCCTCGTTACTCACTCCCACGGTCGCCAGGCTTCGCAACGCCTTGGCATCCCGCTCATGCGCGTCGGCTTCCCGATCTTCGACCGGCTCGGCAGCCAGCACAAGCTCACAATCCTCTATCAGGGGACCCGCGACCTGATCTTCGAGGTTGCCAACATCTTCCAGGCCAATCAGCACGCGCCGACGCCTGAGGCGCTTGATCCATTCCGGAAACGAGAAATGCCAGATGAGCTCCGTTCGTCGCCTCTCACTCGTCACTGACGAGATTCACCTGATGCCTCGACGACGAGCAGGCGCATTGCGCGTTGCCATCGCCACGCAAGACATGAAGAATCTCGATGCCCATTTCGGGTCGGCCAAGCGCTTTGCTGTCTACGACGTGACGCGCGAGGAGTGGCATCTCGTGGAAGCCGTGGCCTTCGATGACGTTTCCGATGAGAGTGGGGAGCATCGGACCGAAGGCGATGACCGCATCACGCCAAAGGTGGAGGCGCTGAAGGGCTGCCAGCTGCTGTTTTGTCTGGCCATCGGCGGGCCTTCGGCAGCTAAGGTTGTTTCTGCCAAAATCCATCCGATCAAGGTGCCGCAGCCGCAAACGATCCAAGAGGTGCTGTTGCGCACGCAGATGATGCTGAGGACATGTCCTCCGCCCTGGCTGCGCAAAGTGCTGGCCGACGCTGGTGTCGCCGAAAAGAAACCCTCCTTCGAGGACGAGGACTGAAACGAGGAAAGAGCAAAATGTTTGAAGTCGCGATCAGCCCTGCTGTCAACGATGACGAGGCGGCCCTTGCCAGCCCGTTCGTCAAATGCCTCGTGCGACTGATCCGTGCCCAGGATTCCCACGGGTCCTGGGAGGGTAAAGCGGACGCCGAGCTGCTGGCCGACTTCATCGTCAGCAAGGAACAGCGCCGTGCGATTCCAATCATCGGCGATCCCGATCCGGACGTGCTGTGGAGACTCGACAAGTTTTACACTGCCGTCGCCCTTGCCATCGAGGAGCGCTCCAGCCTGATGGCATCGCCAATGATCGAAATGAGCCATGAGGGCTTCGGGCGCGTGCTGTTCACCGCCGGGCGGCTGGTTGTTCTGTCCAAGACCCTGCGCGACGTCCACCGGTTCGGCTTCGAGACGTTCTGCAAACTCGCCGCGGCCGGTACGAAACTGGTCGACGATGCCATTGCAGCCATCGACGCCTATCCCGAGGTGGCACGCGCATGAACCGATTTTCGAGCAAGAGAAACCATGTCAGACGTTGAGGAGCCGCCTGGGCCAGCCCACGCGGCCGACGCGGTCGAGGCCAATTTGGCTCTCGGGGTAGCGCCAATGAAGCCACTCGTCCTGATCTGTTCGCAAGATGCGGAGTTCTATCTGTTCCTCAGCCACATACTAGAGGTGGACGGCTTCGCCAGTGAGCTGGCAGGCGGCGCGAAGGAGGCGCTTGCATTGGCCGACGGTCGGGAATTCCAGGCGGTGGTGCTGGACTGCGGTCCTACGAGCCTTACCGGGTCCGCAATCTGCGCCCGGCTCAAGCGGGAGCCCCGGACCGGCGGCCTGCTCATCATTGCCCTGATCGCGCCTGGCGCCGAGAACCAGCACCTCGATCTGTTGAAGGCAGGCGTTGAGAGCTTTGTGCGGCCGATCGACCCGGCCAAGCTGCTCGATTGTCTGCGGACGAGGCTGGCGCTGCCGAAGCCGGGTTCAAACGGGGTTGAAAACGGCAGCTGGCTCTCTTTTGGGAACGTTAAGATGAATCTCGATGCCCGCCGGGTTTGCGGCAATGGCCATGACATTCATCTCGGACCGATCGAGTTCAACTTGCTGCGGCATTTGCTCGAAACTCCCGGCAAGGTCTTCAGCCGGGACGAGATGATCGGCGCGGCTTGGCCGGCCAATATCCATGTCGGTGAACGCACAGTCGATGTCCACATCAGTCGGCTCAGAAGGGCGCTGGAGATGGCCTCGACCGATATCGTCATCCGTACAGTGAGGTCGTCCGGCTACTCGCTCGAGAAGCTGGACGGCTGAATCAAGTCCCTGGTGTAGTGCCACTCCCTTTTCCTCGCGCGGTGAGCCGGTCTTGCGGCCTGAAACGCCGTCAACGAATACTCAGGAAGAACTAGGAAAATGGCCTTTAGAACCGTACTCTGTTTGACCGGCGCTGACCATTCCGATCAGGACGTCAGAACTGCTGCCGGCTTGTGTGCGGAAATCGGCGCTCATCTGTCCGTACTGATTATACCCCATCCGACGCTCCTTATATGGCGGATCGGAGATGGTGTCCTCGAGTGGCCGGTGGGACGTGGACTGGCAAGTGCCAAATTGAACAATCAGTTGCGGCAAATCGATCGATTTGCACAGGACGCGGTCAGGCTGGAAAAGCGCTCCAGCGATATCCAGAAACTGCTGGAATCTATGTCGCTCACTTATGACGTTGACACCGACTATTGCGATCCGGCCAGCCTCGGTGAAGTGGCACGACAGCGGGCGCTCTGCGCCGACCTCACGATCATCGGACCAGGGCTCCTCAACGACGAGAATCTCGGACCTCCTGTGGTCAACGGCTGCTTGTTCGGAACGGGAAAGCCGGTGCTCGTAGTGCCTAAGGGGGCTGAGGCGACGCTGTGGCCACGGCGCGTCCTGGTTGGTTGGGATTCGCGAGTGGAGGCCTCCCGTGCGGTTCGAGAAGCGCTGGGTCTCCTATGCGTTGCTGAGGAGGTTCGTGTCGCCCTGGTCGATCCAAAGGCCGACTACAACGGCTATGGCGCGGAGCCTGGAGCCGACATCGCTGCCTATCTCACTCGCCACGGTGCTCGGGTGTCGGTTGACCTACTGCCAAGTGCCGGCAAATCGGCGGCCACGGTGCTTGCGCAGCACGCAATCGACATTTCTGCCGACCTGATAGTCATGGGCGCCTATGGCAGCCGTCGGCTGCGTGAGCGGCTCTTTGGCGGTGTGACCAGATGGATTTTTGAAAAGCCGACGTTGCCGCTGTTTTTGGCTCGATGACGGTTCCGGAGCCGCACCGATGCTGTTCGAAGCTCCACTGTGCCTGTGACATTCGCAATGCCCAATGCGGGTCGCTGCGAACATCCCGCTGAGTTGAAAACTCTCACAGAGGAGCAAGATAAGTGGAGTTCTTTTGCGTCCGTCTCGGTGCTGGCCCATCCAATTTGAGCCTTGCGTGGAAGATACTCGAAGAGATTGAGCAAGGGGCACTGATCCTGGGTCGGCACTTCGATTTCGGCACCTAGGCAGCGCAATGGATGAGGCCAAGCGGCGGCGGTTTTCGAACAAATATCGTCACTGACGTGGAGCCACTTAATCTGCTGTTGCGCCGCCTGCTCGACCTTGCGCGCCGAAAATGTCGAGCCAGTGACGAAAGCTCGTCGATTGGTGCCGCGCTGGTCACTGCTGCCGGCCCAGGACGGGCCAGGCACTTCGCGTGGAGGCCGGCGGAGAGACCGGCCTGCGCATATCGGCCGAGAATGCGGCGATCGTGCTCGCCAATCTCATTGACAATTCGGCGAGGCATGGCGCCAAGCTGGTTTCGGCGGCACCGGCATGCCTGCCTCGGCATCGTGCTGGCCCTCCTGAGAGCGCATGATGACATGATCCGTCTGGCTGAGCGCGCTACGCGCTTCGAGATCATCCTGCCGGTTGTTTGAGTTGGAGCACGAACTTTTCCGAAAACCGGCTTTCGGATCATGCTCTAGAACCGGAGAAGCGAAAAAATGCTCTACGACATCGCCATCATCGGCGGAGCCATCGTCGGCTCCTCGATCGCCTACTATCTGCGCGACGAGGGGTTTTCCGGCTCGATCGCGCTGGTCGAGCGTGACCCGCAATTTGCCCATGCGGCAACGACGCTGTCCTGCGCTTCGATCCGCCAGCAGTTTTCGATTCCCGATAACATCCGCCTGTCGCAGTTCACGCTGAAGCTGTTCCGGCGGCTGACGGAAGAGTTTGAGGCCGATGCCGACATCGGCTTTCGCGAAGGCGGCTATCTCATCCTTGCCGGCGAGAATGGGCTGCCGATCCTCAAGGCCAACCACGAGACGCAGATCGCCGAGGGCGCCGACATCGTCCTTGAGGATGCGGAGGCGCTCGTCCGCCGCTTTCCGTGGCTGTCGGCCGAAGGGCATCACCGCGGGCGCCTATGGCCGCAGCGGCGAGGGCTGGTTCGACGCGCATGCGATGCTGATGCTGTTTCGCAAGGCTCTGCGGGAGAAGAAGATCGATTTCGTCACCGCTGATGTGACCGGCATCGAGCGGCAGGGCGACCGCGTCACCAGCGTCAACCTCGACAATGGCGAGCGGCTCGAGGCCGGCATCGTCGTCAACGCCGCCGGGCCGAATGCCGGCAAGGTTTCTGCAATGGCCGGACTGGGACTGCCGGTGGAACCGCGCAAGCGCAATGTCTTCATCTTCGAGGCGCGAGAAATATGCCGACATGCCGCTGCTGGTCGATCCGAGCGGCATTTATGTCAGGCTGGAAGGCTCGGTCTACATCACCGGCGGCGCTGAGCCGGAAGAGGACGACGGGCCCGCCGATCCCACCGATTTCGAGCCCGACTGGCCGCTGTTCGAAGAGGTAATCTGGCCGGTGGTAGCCACCCGCATTCCCGCCTTCGAAGCTATTAAGCCGACGCGCGCGTGGGCCGGCCATTACGACTACAACACGCTCGACCAGAACGCGGTGATCGGGCCGCATCCGCAGGTCAGGAATTTCCTCTTCGCCAACGGTTTTTCCGGCCACGGCCTGCAGCAGGCGCCCGCGGTCGGCAAGGCGCTGTCGGAGCTCATCGTGCATGGCGGCTATCGCACGATCGATTGCACAGCGTTCGGATATGAGCGCGTCGCGGAGGGGCGGGCGTTCAGGGAATTTGAATGTGATCTAACACTGGCGGGACAGCACCCCCTCTGCCCTGCAGCATGATGCTGGGGAATGGGAACGCACCATGCTTGGGCACGAGGGCCCCGAGCCGACGCACATCGCGCCAATCGGCGTCGTCACGTTCGAGATTCAGCACCGGCTGCTCGGCGCTTTTACGCTCGCATATGCGCCGGCATGCCGCTCGCCGTCGATGACGCATTTGCTGACGAGGGCTGCTCGTTCCACGAAAAAGCGATAAGCGCGAGATTAATGGGCAACCTCGTCGGGGCCGAAAAGAGCGCTAAACCGGGTTGCTAGATCAATCCAGGGTGCCGCGTCGCCTCTCTCTGAAGCTATTCGAACGACCGCCGCCAGATAGCCGGTAAAAGCCTTCAGTCTTAGGGCGCGTTGCTCTGAGAGGTAGTCAATGGCGTCAAGCCGCTGGTGAACGGCAGCGAGCATATGTTGCACCAAAAGCAGGGAGGATGGGCAAGGGCAATCACTCTTACTCGCGAGGCGCCTGCACTCGCTGCAAAGCGGCGGAATGTCCTCCAAGGCTAGGTCGCCGGAAAGACGTTGTACGAGATTGTCAGTGGCGTTCCACAAATTCGCTCGCATGCAGTACGGAGTGCAGCGTGACGCCATGTTGGGCTAGCAGGGCCGTAGCTCCCTCGTCACGGTCCACGAGGCAAGCAGCGTCACCCACAATGCCGCCGACGCGGCGAACCTCTTCAATCGCCTTCAATATCGACTTGCCGCTTGTGGCAACGTCGTCGACGATCAGGACCACTTTTCCCTGAAGATCTTCTTTAGGCCCAAGACCTTCAATCACATCCCTTGTGCCATGGGCCTTTGGAGCCTTGCGAACGAAGATCGTGTTTATGGGATTGTTCATCACCGAGCTGACAGCCGCCATCGATCCGATTACGGGGACCGCTCCCATTTCAAGTCCGCCGACATACTCTGCTTTCACTTGCTTAGCTATTTTTAGGAACTCAAGAGCGGCAAGTTGCGCGCCTCGCGCTACCATCATGGTAGGCTTCATATTGAAATAGATGTCGCTCTCTATGCCCGACGAGAGCGTGTAGCGTCCGAATCGAAAAGAGCGCTCACGGACAATCTCGCGGAGTTCGTCCTTGTCGTGTTGGCCGGAATCAACTGGTCTGAATTTCGCCAGTGCCGCCATAGATCAGACCTCGCCCCTAGGGAAAATTTGGGTGCGGCATGCACCTAGTCACTACCGCTATGTGGCTTATGCAAGTGTTCGCGGGGTGTGTCAATTAATGTCAATACCGGTGCGACCGTTTCGCGCAGATTTTTCCATTATCGTTATTGGGTGCCTAAAGCGTAATCACGGGCCTCGCCACGGCTGGGTAGCCTTGGCTACCCTTGCCCGGTCTCGGCCAGGCACGGATTTTCTCGACGCGGGCCGTCTCTTTGAGGATTTGGGCGCTTTCATCCTCGTCCCCTCGAGTTCCCCCTCGCTCGGCTCCGTTGCGCCAGCTTCTTAACCAGTTTGCACAGTGAGGCGAGCGTTTCGGCCGCCATGTCGGCCCCCTTGTGGTGACGATCGGGCAAGGCCGCGCTTTTCGTGCAACCTCCTCGTAAGGCGGTAAAGTTCGAGCCGGCGAGAATTTCGTTCATCAGCACCGCGGCGCAACATTTGGCTCGCTTCGTCTGACGACCGATCAGCAGGTCCAACCTCGATTGGCCGAAACAACGTTTGTCTTTTTGGATCAGCGCCTGGTTGTTCCTGCGTTCGCGGCCCAACCCGTCAACACCTTCGCCTTCCCAAAATATCTTCTTCCCGACCCGCCTGGGGCAGCCTCGACAAAGCTGCGGATCGAATGCGTCTCGCTGGTCACACGAGCACCGTCAGGCTCGTGGTGCTGCAGGATGTGGCACACGGCCTCGACATAGTGGTGTGACCGCCTTTAGCTGGGTTCTGCGTCTCAAAATCCGGATCTCTTCTCAATCTTCCGCAAGACGGGAGAGACCTCCTGGGACCCCGGCTTCCGAAGGCGCCTTTTCAGATTTCGGCCGCGAGAAGGGCAAGAGCCTTTTACCGCGCCACAGTCCGTGAACCTGGGTTGCTGGCCGTCCTGAGAGAAAATTCCGATGCGGAGCTGCCCGATTAGCTAGCGGCTCATGGCAAGAGGACGGCGACGCGGCAAATCGGCCACCGGCGCAAGGTTTCCCCCTCATTGTCGGATACCCGACAGGATCACAAACCCGCTAACCGTTGCTTCCATGAAAGTTTCCTTCTGGCACGTTTGATGCGGGGGATCTTCCGAAAAACATCAGCGGATACCCTCCTATGAGCAGGCTCAATGTCGCCGCATTCGAGACCGCGCCCTCGCCGATCCCCAAGTCGGTCAAAGGTCGGCGTACCATTGTGGAGGCGGGCGACTTTGCCGATTGAAACACGGAACAAGCCTCGAAAGCATTTCGCTGACCGAGACGCGATCATCGAAGCGGGCGGAGATACGTCGTCCCGTCCACGCCCACAAGTCGTGGACATGAGTGTCGATCGCATCACTTGGCCGGGATCCATGGGCTTCATACCCGACCATACGAAAGCGGGGACAAAATCCAGCAAATCCAGCGGCACCGAAGTCGAGATCGTCCGCGTGGAGACTGAAGCCGATGGCCAGAGCCGATATTCCTCGCGAACATCGCCTAGTTGGGAAGCACCTAAAGGAGCAAGACAAGTGGAGCTCTCTTGCATTGGAGTGGGAACTGGGCCGTCGAATTTGAGCCTGGCGTGCCAGATGCACGAGCAAATGGGGCAAGGGGCACTGTTCCTGGATCGGCAAGTCAACTTCCGCTGGCACCCAGGCAGCGCATTCGATTCCTCGGAGCTCCAGGTCAGCCACTTCAAGGATTTGGTCACGCTGGTGAACCCGCGATCAGCCTACACTTTTGTGAACTACCTGCATGAGAACGGGCGTCTGTACCACTTCCTGAATGCACAGTTCGAAGCCGTGCTCAGAGCTGAGTTCGAGCAATACCTGAACTGGGCCTTCCACAGGAACCCGCTTGTCCGCGGCGGCGAGACCGTGCGCGAAATCCGCTTTGACGGCGAGTTTCGAGTGCGCACCGATAACGCGGTTCTCGGTGCCAGAAACGTCGTGGTCGGCATTGGCAAGCAGGCCCATATTCCGCGTCAGTTTCAGGGCTGGACTGGACGCAACCTTTTTCACTCATCTGAATTGCTGCACATTCATCCTGAGGTGCACAATAGCCATGTCTGCGTGGTCGGCGGAGGACAGTCTGGAGCCGAGGTGCTGTTGCACCTTGTTGGCCTGCCAAAAGGACGGCGGCCTGTCTCGATAACCTGGGTCTCACAGCGCGAAAACTACCTGCCCATCGACAACAGCCCGTTCACAAACGAGTTGTTCATGCCCTGCTTTTCGGACCGTTTCGCGGCAATGAGCGAGTCGCAGCGCAAGCTGTTCCTGCGGCGCTTCGTGCTTGCTTCGGACGGCATTTCGGAAAGCACGTTGCGCGCGATCTACCAGGCGCTATACCGTCACGCGTTTCTAGAGCCAAACCGATGCGAAATCACACTGCGGCCGCGCTGCACTGTCTCGCACTGCATCAACGCCGGCGCGGGCCACAGACTCACCCTGCAGCACGGCATGGAGGAGGTCGAAGAAGTCACGGCCGACATCGTCATCCTGGCCACCGGTTACGAGAACGCGGAGCCAGACTTCTTGGAACCGATGGCGCACCGGCTTGAAAAGATCGACAACGAATTGGCTATTCGCGAAGATTTTTCGGTGTGCTGGGACGGACCGCGTGACAGCCGCATCTTCGTACAGAACGCGAGCCTAGGACAGCGTGGGCTGGCTGATCCAAATCTAAGCCTGCTGGCTTGGCGAGCGCGTCGCATCCTCGACAGCCTTCTGGGCGCGCCGCGTGCCAACCCCGAGCATCCCGGCTTCATCAGCCCTACCTCCGTCGAGTGCTGGTCCGACACCGTCGCAGAAGAAATGGGCAGCGGGATATGACCGGGCGACTGCGGATCATTGGCAGTGGCATCCAAGGAATGATTCCGCCTTCACTGCAGCGGAGGTTGGAGAGCGAGACCCACTTAGCGTCGCCCATAGGCCGTGGAGTACTGTTTACGTCGACCCACAACCTGACCAGCGCCCGATTGCGCTAACCGGAATGTTCGACCAACCAGTCTTTCCAACAGGAGGCTTTTCGCATGTTGAATGATGCACAAAAAGAAAAGTGGCAGAAAGACGGATATGTCAGGCTCGAAAGGTTCTTCGATCCCGCCGCTGTGGAGCGTATCTCCAGCTTTGTCGATGATATTTCGGACTGGGACGTCAGCGATGATAAATGGATGCTGTGGTTCGAGAAGACGACGGACAATCGAAAGATCACCTCTAAGGTCGAGAATTTCCTGGACTTCCATGATCCATTGCGTGATCTACTCCTCGCCGATCAGCGCATTAACTCTGCGGTCGAGGAGCTGCTTGACGAAGGCTCGCGCAGGCTCAAGGAGTTGCTGATTTTCCATTATCCCGACAGCGGCGGCTATCGCCCGCATCAGGACATTTATCACATTCCACACAGGCTCCCCGACCGGATGGTCCATGCGGTCGTCGCCATAGGCATTGACGACTCCGACCCGGACAACGGCGGCCTTTTCTTTAGCCCCGGCAACCACAAGAAGGGAGTATTTTCCATGGATGCCGGTGGGGTGATTGATCCTGAGGTCGCCGAGAAATTCTCCTGGGAGCCGGTAGTATGGAGGGCTGGCGACATCTTCATCTTCGACGATTACGCACCGCATTACTCGCAGCCGAATAAAAGCAATCGTTCGCGGCGAACGCTCTACTTGGTGTTCCAGCGTGCTTCGACCGGCGGACCGACCCGCGCTGAATACAACGTGCTTAAGCGCGCTCTTAATCCGCCCGAGGGCAAAGTGGCCGATCTAGACAATCTCAAGCCGCCAAACGGCATTTTCTATCGCGACTGAGCGAGGCATGCACACGAAACTGATCGACCGCTAAAAATGCGGGGAGCATGGCGTTCTGATTTGTGGGCTGCTGGAGTATCGCCGCAGTCCAGTTACGACGCTTCTGCACGTCGTATGGAAGTAGTCACCGGCGGTCTTCTCTCACGCCAAATTCCTACTGGCGCGCAGTCTTCGCCCGCCTGTGGGCTAGAGCCGGATTGTTCTCGCGGGGCCGCCAACCGGTCCGGGCTGCCGCCTCTCTTCGCAACTTGCAGCAGAGGCTGTTGCGTTCGCAGCCGAAGATACCACTGCTTCAACGGCTGAGCTTCGTCATGCGCAAATACAGGTTTTCTCGAACGGAGCTGTCGCGTGCGTTCGGTATCGACATGGCCACGCTTGGAACGGGAAGCGCGGGCACCGGGTTTTCATTCGGCAAGGTGGCACCGGGGGTCACAACCGAGCCTCATCGGCACGACGAAATCGAGGCCTTCGTAGTCCTGTCTGGGGTGGGCAAGGTCAGGACCGACCTTGGGGAAATCCCGGTCGCGGCCGGCGACGTCGTTCTGTTCCACCCCTTTGAAGCGCATGTGCTGTGCAACGATGGGGACGAAGACTTAGATTTCGTCGATGTCTACTGGCGCGACGGCAAGGCCGCCCTCGAAGCTGCTACACAGGTCGCGACTCCCCGCAGGCCGGTCTTCGTCTTCTCCACGCCGCCGACGCCAAATGGCGATCTGCATCTGGGGCATCTTTCAGGCCCGTATTTTGGCGCCGATGTCTACACGCGTTTCCTGCGCATGAATGGGGCCGAAGCCTACCACCTGACTGGGAGCGACGATCACCAGAGCTACGTCGCCACGCGTGCCGATGCCGATCAATCGACGCCCGCAAAGGTGGCGCGCCACTACGCCGACGAGATCAGAGCCACGCTTGCGCTTCTCGACTGTGAGGTCCACAGCTTCCTGCCCACGTTGGGGGATGACGCTTACGCAGAGTTTCAAGCCACGTGTTTCCGCACTCTTCTGAGCAGCACGGCGGTAGATCTGCGCCAGAGCCCTGCGCTATTTGATGCAGTGACAGGCGACTACCTTTATGAACCGGATGTAAGCGGCCTCTGCCCCGATTGCGGCGGCTCTGCGGGTGGAAACATCTGCGAGGAATGCGGAGCGCCGAACTCATGCCACGACCTAGGTGCAGTCCGGTCGCGGCACTCGGCCGAGGCGCCGGTGGTCGGCTCCGTGCGCCGTCCCGAACTTGCGCTGGATCGATGCTACCACGAGATCGACCGGCATCTAAGGGCGTCGGGCGCCCCCGCTCGGATCATGGACCTCTTCGCGCGTGTACGCCAACGCGGCGACTTTTCCGTGCCCATCACCCACCCCTCGGACTGGGGCCTGCCGGCCGAAGGGCTCCCGGGGCAGGTGATCTGGGTTTGGCCGGAGATGGCTTTCGGATTCCTTTACAACATCCAGGCGCTAGCTCGCTTGCTGGGGCGCGACTGGAATGCGGCGATGCCCAGCAATGACTGGCAGATTGTCCATTTCTTCGGCTTCGACAATTCCTTCTACCACGCGCTACTTTATCCCGCGCTTTACGCTGAGGTGTTCTCCCACTGGACACCGCGTATCCGGTATCATGTGAACGAGTTCTATCTGCTCGACGGCCAGAAGTTCTCGACCAGCCGCGGCCATGCGGTCTGGGGCAAGGAGGTTCTGGGCTCAAAGAGAGTCGACGCCGTGCGTCTTCATTTGGGCCTGACACGCCCGGAAGGTGAGCGGACAAACTTTACGCTAAACGCGTTAGGCCGCACCGAGAACGAGGTGTTCCAAGGGACCTGGCTGAAATGGCTTGATGCGCTTCACCGGGAAATCAAGCAGGACTTTGGCGGCTGCGTGCCCGACGCAGGCGACTGGGGTCCCGCCGATCGCGCTTTCTTTGCTCGGATAGAGATCCATCGCGCGGCGATGGAACGCGCCTATTCGGATGACGGCTTCTCGGTCCGGCGCGCGGCCGCGCAGGCCTGCGATTTCGTGCGCGATTGCCTGATCTACCGTCAGGCGCAAGACTATGCAGCGGCGCGACGTCTCTATCCCGCCCGCACCCGGACTTCGCTCGCGCTTCAGGCTACAGCCGCTGCGATCCTGGCGCAGACACTCGCACCGCTGATGCCCCGATTTGCCAGCATGCTTGCGGGAGGCATCGGCGTCTCAACCGAAAAATGGCCTGCGTCCGTCCGGCGCCTTCCGCCAGGGACGATCTTTGATATCGGACCGGTACTGGGGTTCTACGCTAGATCCGACAATCCAAAGGCCTTTGAGCCATCCGAATCTTGACGAGATCTGCGCGGCATAAACCGATATCTCTACGGGCCGCCATCAGACAATAGAGACCAGACTGGCCCACCTGGACCCTCCGATTCAGCGAAGCGGTCGCGAATGCCCGCAGCAGCGGGTGGTCTACGCAGGAAACCTGCAATGCTTCCAAAGCTCTTTCACGAAATATCGGCTGGTGAATTCGGGATCCGCCGTCTAGCGAAACATCATAAGCGTAACGGCGGCGGCTCGCAGTCGACGCGCTGGGCCTCACCGCCTCACCGACCCGGCCCCAAGAAGGAAGGCTCAGCCATCAGCAGGCCAGGACGCAGTCGCTGCAGGCGGGAGCCGGTCGTGGAGATCGCCCGCGCACTTTCGACCGGCCCCGAAATGATGCTGTTAGACGGGCCGACGCCAAACATTGCCGCAGGCGAGACAGCCAAGCTGTCTTCGGTTCTCAAGCGCGAAGCATCAGTGATGCGTGTCGAAAACCAGACAGCGGCAGGAAACATGTCGGGTTCAAAACAATCGACCGCCTTCGACGCCCAAAGGTTTTCGGAGCTAACCACACACTTACCGCTCGCTAAGCGGGCTGGCACGACCTTTGCTGGTTGAGATGCGGCAACAATGGAGTGAGGACTAGCCGCATGCGAACGCGCAAGACGAGTGCTGGTCACCGAACCGGTTTCTTCCATTTCTGAGAGGAGAACCGGCTCGTCAGAAACGCCCGAACGGTGTGAGAATAGAGCTTTGGAGAACAACATGGTGTTGCGTAAGGAGTCCCCGGCTCCTCCGATCAAAGTGGACGACTGGCTGCGTGGCGAGCCCCTCGCCAACTTTCACCCCGGCAAGGTGTACCTCCTAGAATTTTGGGCGACTTGGTGCGGACCCTGTGTGGCGGTGATGCCCCATCTGACGCAGTTGCAGGAGAAGTATCAAGACAGCGGATTTGAGGTCATCGGAGTCGCAGCTAGGGAACAGGGCCCGACCGCGGAGGAGACGCGGACTAGCTTGGATGCTTGGCTGACAGAGAGGTTCCCGAATCTGAATTATCGTATCGCGTTCGATTACACAGGCGAAATGAATAGACTGTGGATGGAACCCAGTTCATCTCTCGGGATTCCCGCCTCGTTCTTGGTCGACCGCGACGGCCTCATCGCTTTCATAGGACATCCGGCGGAACTCGATGACGTTTTGCCAAAGGTTCTCAACGGCAGTTGGCGCAACAGCGATGAAGCTCAACGCGCCGATGCAAGGCGGATCGCTACTAACCAATCCACGGCACGCGAGCTAGCGCTGACCCGACCGATTTACGCCAAGCTTCACCCGGCGATGCAGGCCGAGGATTGGACGGCGGCAGTCTCGGCCATCGAAGAAGGCCTCGCCTTAGTGCCCGATTATATCGGGTTCCGGGAAACGCACACGAATCTACTGCTTCATAAGCTGCGCGACATGCAGACCGGCTTGCCAGTCATGCGCCAGTTGGTCGAGGACGCCATCGACAAAAAATTCGAGGCCGTCTCTTGGATGGTCATGGCCCTGAACCAACTCTTCGATCCCGCGATTGACAACTCACATATCCCCCGTGCTGAACGCTTCGCGATGGGCGACGAGCTCTCGGAACAGATACTGACACTGAATCCCCCGCACGGCGAGGGGCCTCTTAAATTCCGGTGGTACGTCCCGGTCGCTCAGTATTATTACGAGAGCGGCAACAAGGGTCGCGCGATCGAGTTGATCGAGGTGGCGCTGAAATCTCTGGGGAATCCAGGGACGATGCCGGACCATATCAAACAATACTACCTTACCCCATTGCTCCAAGCCCTGGCCAACTACACGGGTGAGAACGCATGCTCCGGGGATCTTTGCGTGGTTCCGCAAAACAAGGCTCCTGAAAATCAAAGCGCAGTCGCCTGATGAGCGAAGAGACGACAAGTGAAAAAGACCCTGGTCAATCCGCCAGTTTCTGCAGCGCGCCCGCAGCAAGTATGTCCAGGAAGCACAGGGGTGGATCGTTTGCTCGAGATCAAGGCTCGAACCTTAGTGCCTCTCACCGGGTCGGTGCGGAAGAGATGTTCGAGGCGAATTTGGCCTATCGGAAGACGTCACGACCCGGGACGTGGTCAGCCCGAGGAAAGGCATCGACGTGGGATCGGCCCGGCCAGGTCGGACGTCGGCTGCGCAACCGGGCCCGGAGTCGGCGTACCCGAAAGCAGAAATCGAGCACTGAAATCGAGGAAACCAAATGTCGCACGCGGCGCATGGCCTTGCCGTCACAAGGACGGCGAGGCTCTCGCCCGCCCGTCCGCCTCCCGCGGTTAATCCGCGCTCGCCTTCCATGGCTCATGCCAAAGAAATCGGACACCGGGCTGCTGGCCAATTTTATCATCACCAAGGAACTGCAGCGGAATATCCGATCATTGGCGATCCGGATCCGGACGCGCTGGGCGGCTCACATGTTTTAGACCGTAGTGGAGCTCGGGATCGAGGAGAGCTCAGACGAAATGAAACCGACCGGTGCTCCGGGCGCGTACTTTCACGGTCGGGCAGTTCGCCGGTCTGTCGAGGCGTCTATCGAGACTCTCCGGAAACTCCTGGATACCGGGGCGAAACTGGTCGGCGATGCGACTGCAGCTATTGCCTAACGGGACGTGGCGCGGGCGCGAAGAAACCGGTTTTCGAGGAAGGATCATGTCAAACCTGGATGAGATGGCGAAAAAAGTCCGAAAGCTTCAACTGCGCGCGACAATCGCCAAGACGAATTTGCGCGACCTTGCCGAGGATCTCCCGGTCAAATGGATTGAGATAGAGGATGTCGCCGAGAAAAAGCACGCCGTTTACGCCAAGCTGGATGGTGCCAGGAGAGAGCTCGCCAAAATGAAGACTTTGCGATGAGGAGCACATTCATCAGCCGCGACGGCTCCTTCTGGGTGCCGCAATACCTGACAGCTACAGATGGCAAGATCTGTATTGGCTGCGGCCGCTGTTTCAAGGTCTGCTCGCGAGAGGTCATGCATCTTTACGGCGTCGATGACGCGGGTGAAATCCTCGGCGCCTGCGACGGCAGTGACGACGATTTCGATGGTGAGCTCAATCGCATGGTCATGGTTGTCGACCATGCCGGCCGCTGCATTGGCTGCGGAGCCTGCGGCCGCGTCTGCCCAAAGAACTGCCAGACCCATGTCGCGGCCGACCAGATCGCAGCATGAGCTGCATGATTGACGAGACGAAATCAGGAGAACGGCATTGCGCTTCATCACCTTTTGTCGGCTCGCTGGGCTGGTCCTGTGCGGCAACGCTGTGACGGTTTACTTCGCCTCGCATTCGATCCGTCTAGCAGTGATCACGACGCTGGGCTGTTCGCTACTTCTTCAGCTGGGCTATTTCGCAAGTGTGCTCTTTCTGATTTGGCGATCCAGCTGCGCTGGCAAAGCCCGGCAAGGGGCTGAGCTTTTCGATAGGTCCCAGGAGGTTCGGTACCAGTCGCGCGACGATGAGCATATGAATGAAACCCAAGATGCTCCACAGCGCAATCAAACGCTCGGCATATCGCTGCTCCTCCCTTGAGGCACCGTAACAAGATCAGAGCTCCGATTCGTCACTTTGTTTCAAGTTGATTATCGAGGTCAGGAGCACCGAAACGGCAAGTAGGCACGCATCGCTGACTACCTCGCCCACCGTCGTCGTCCTCGACGATTCGACTATGTCACCTTCGCCCGCAGCGGCGGGCAGTTTCTCTTCCATTTCATCGGTACGAACGCACATCCATCATCGTCACCACCGACCTGGCATTCAGCGAATGACCGAGTTCTTTGCCAGCGACGCAAAGATGACACGGCGCTGCTCGACCGCCTCACCCATCCTGCGAGATCATAGAGCCGGAAACGAACCCTGGTCGCCTGACAAACCGCGCCTGACGCGCCCACCGCCCAAACAATCCGCGCTCGCCGGGCTGCGCAACCCGACCAGCTCCGCCCGGCGAGCGCTCCTCGTCGCGCTTATGCAAGCGGGGGCTATAAGTCGACGCCGATCAGGGTCAAAGTTCGGCGCCGATTGGCAGGTCTCTGCTACGGTGCGTCCCGAAACAGCTGTCCGCATCCTCGGCGACATCGCCGTACCGCCGTTCGAGCTCTCGGCATTGCCATGTCGTGCGACGGCCCTGCTGTCGCCCGCTCGCCATCTCAGGCGAGGATATCTTTCACCCTATTTACCTCCTTGCCGAGGCGACCTGACCCGCGATGTTTCCGAAGCACCGCCTGAGGTGCGCTCGAGTGCCTCAATCCTCTAAGTCTGGGCCAAGCCGGAAAACGCGTGTAACCTTCGTTCTTCGTGCGCTCGCGGCTTACTTGCTGGGCGTCACATCGCGAGATCGCCGGAGTACTGATTGGCCCACGGCGCGTCCATGCCGATTGTGGCGATCGCGATCAACTGCCCGACCGCATTCGCCGCGCCATCTCTCGTGGCCGCACCCTCCCTCGTGGCCGCACCCTCCCTCTTGAGTTGAAGGTACAGACAGTCCCTCTTTAAAAAGCGACATCCGCCCTGTCCGTCAGCCGGCGAACAGTTCGGGGCTAAAACCTGGTCACCACCAGTTCGCCAGGTCGAAATGGCAGCGAACGGCCTTGCGGGTGCGCTCTGGTTCAGGCGTAGGTTGATGCCGAGAGGCACGTTCGGCATTGTCCGAGACCCGACAATGTCGGGTACGCAACGTAGAGGAAGCTGGCTCTTGGGTGTTTTTTAAGTTTTTGGCTTGGCACGGTACATGCTCGCTATTGCGCAAAACGCACGGATTGAGTGATCCCACCGCCACGAAAGTCGCTAGCTTACGCCACCTCCCAAGGCGAACCCGGCCCGGCAGAGAGCTCCGTCTCTGCCGGGCATGGACGACTCGCGTTCAGAACTTCAAATTCGGCGGCGCAATGTCCGGGCTGAAGAGGATTCCGTCGAAAAATGGAAGGCCCTTTCGAGGGCCCTCCGACGAAAGGCCGGAGCGAGAAGGGAGTGTTTGCCGATGCGGGTGGGTTCACGCTCAGCGTGTTCGTCGACATCCGACAATTGGGTCGGCTTTGTCGGTTTGACGACACAGCCATGGTCGGCCGGCATCTTGGACGTTTTTGTCTAAGTCGCTGAGAACAAACATCCAATTTCGTCCCTTCAGCCGCCATCCCGATTGGCATGAATTGCGCTTAATTACGTTGAGAGGACGGGAGCTGCTTGCCAGGGAAGAGCGAAGAGATGGCTCGGCAAAATTGAAGGACGGGAGATCACAGTTGTTGCGAATGAATACGTTGCCCGCTGGCGGCCATGCGTCTGGGGCTAGAGCATCCGGATGGTTTGAAGATGCGGCGAGGGACTGCAGTACGCGTGCCGATCGCATATGAATTGCTGGCGGGCCCAACAATGGGCGTTGCAGGTGTGCGTACGGTTCGGGGCCGGTTACGTCCTGTTCGTGATGGCATTCTTCGTCAGCGCTATGACAGCGAACGGACAGGAGACCAGCCTTGTCGGCATTTACCAGGGTTCGGAGCTAACCGCGGCGGCCAACCGTCTGGGACAAGGCGGATACGAGCTGTCGGGCGGTACCAAAGTGTCTTTCGACAAGTGGTACCACAGCAAATGGATCGACATGCGATTTGAAATGTTGACACAACTGTCGGATGATTTCGGTCTCCTGTGGGGCGCGAGCACCGGCCAACGTGCCGAAAAGGTCCGAATCGACCCAGGTGTGAAACTCGGCTTTATTCTGCAAAAGCGCCCGACGCCGTCCACGACGCTTTCTCTCACCGTCAGTTCGATTTTGGGCGGGAATCTGACGGAAAGACCTTGCACGGCTGACTTTGGCGCCGTCGGCGGCTTCCATACAGTGAATTGCCGTCTGGCCGCCTCGCAACTGCGGCCCTCGGACACGTTGAAATACATGACAAACCTGGAGCCAAGCCGATGGAAACTAGACCTTCGGTTCAGGGGTGAATTTTAGCGATGGCGGCAAGGCCGTAAATTTCGTTGATGAAGAACAATCAGATAGGAAGTTGATTATGCACAAAACACAATTGTCCCCGGTAGGTCTCGTTGCCAGTCTTTTCATGGGCCTGCTGACGGCACCCGGTTTTTCTGGTGATCTCGATGCCGGTGTCAGCGGCAAAGGAATGACCGGTACTCCAGCCGCGGAAAGCAGTAGCTCGGGCTGTCCACAAAATGCCGACGGCACATTTTGCTGGATGAGCCCGGATATTGGTGAAGCATGGACATCAGGCTTTATCGGTTCCGGCGTATCGATAAATGTCATAGATGACTTCACGGGGCAGCCATTTGATGCAGATCTCGGTCGCGGTCGGCAGACGCAGCGACATGGAGATTGGGTCGCTGAAATTGCCGGCATGGTCGCCCCTGGCGCAAACATATTCAAGTATGGCTATCTCGAGGGGTCTTCGATCGGGCTGCAGCTCGGCCTCAATATCATCAATGCGAGCTACCGCATCATAGAGCCACTGAGCCAGCACCCGCGCGAGCACGCGATTGTCGATGCCGCCTGGGCAGGCACTGCCATCGTCACAAAGAGTGCCGACAACCGCAGCAACGAGGTAGGTAGGCCCCACGAAGGGGATTTCGATGGACTAACCCTCGGGCTGATCGGGGCGCCATCGGCAATCTTCGTGGGTGCGCTCGACCATAATGGCACTCCCGGGAACAAGACGCGGCTGGCCCGATACTCGAATTATCCCGGCTCAAACCCCGTGGTGCGGAACCAGTTCCTGACCGTGGGTGTCGAGGGTGACAAAACTGGCCTATACGGCACGTCTTATGCGGCACCTGTGGTTGCAGGCTATGCCGCCATCCTTGGCAGCAAGTTCACGTCCGCAACTCCGCCACAGATTACAAATCAGCTGCTGGATACAGCCAGGACCGATACGCTCGTCAACTACAATCCGGCGACTTACGGCCGCGGCGAAGCCAGCCTTTCGAGGGCGCTGGCACCCGTTTCGATTCACTAGACTGCCGCCCTACCCTCATGCGTCCGAACGTGGGTGGATCGCGGCGCCCAGGCGGTGAATTGCCGTCCGTGGCGTCGGTGCTCCGGCCGGCGGACACATTGAAATACGTGGCGAACGCTCATTTGAACCTGCTGAACATCGGTCTCTGGTTCCGAGGTCGTTCTACCCATGGTGAAATGCTTCGTCTTGTTGATGAAGAACAGTTCAAACAGGAGAGTTGAATGCAGATAAAGCGATTGTTGCCGGTGGCGTACCTTGCCAGTCTTGTCCTATGGACGTCGGCACCAGCCGGTTTCGCCGATGACCTCCAATCCAGGCTCGCCGGCGATGGCGGGGCTGCGAGGCCAGCCATGGACGGCAGCAGCTCGCGTTGCCCACAAAATGCCGACGGCACCTTTTGCTGGATGAGCCCGGACGTCGGCGCAGCATGGGCCTCGGGCTATAATGGGTCTGGCGTGTCGGTAACTATCATAGATGACTTCACAGGTAACATGGGACAGGTGGGGGATCTCGGCCATGGCTCCCAACGGCGGCGACATGGGCAGTGGGTCGCTCAAGCAGCCGGCATGGTCGCGCCTGGCGCAAACATAACCGGGCTTGACTATTCGGAACAAGTTCCGCTCACGCTGAAGCCGGGCCTCAATGTCATTAATCTGAGCTATGGCCTTGAGGAACCAGTGAGCGGGTACCGGCTTGAGCAGTCGATTGTCGATGCGGCTCGGGCGGGTGCTGCGGTCTTCACAAAGGCAGCCGGCAACGGGTCCGTAGCGGTAGATACCCTTGCCGATGGGGATATTGATTTCCTTGCTCTCGACCTGATTGGGAAGCAATCGGCAATCTTTGTGGGTGCGATAGAGCGCAATGGCAGTCCCGAAAACAAGGCAAAGCTCGCCTCCTATTCGAATTACGCCGGTTCAGATTCGGAGGTGCAGAACCACTTCCTGACGGTGGGTGTCGAGAGCGACAAGACTAGCCTAACCGGAACGTCTGTCGCGGCATCTGTCGTTGCAGGCTATGCCGCCATCCTTGGCAGCAAATTCACGTCCGCAACACCGACACAGATCACCAATCAGCTGCTGGATACAGCCAGGACCGACACGCTCGTCAACTGTGACGCGGCGACTTACGGACGCGGGGAGGCCAGCCTTTCGAGGGCATTGGCACCCGTCTCGATCAGGTAGACGAGCACTTCGATCGAGCAGCTGAAACTTCTGTGAGGCGTTGAGCGCCACGAAATCGCGTCGCAGAATTCGGCTCGGCGACTGGCTGGTTACTGCCAGTCTAATCGCAAACAAGAGCCACTGCGTTTTTATCGAAGTCTGTTGGTTTGGCGGTCTGGCTGCGCTCGCAAAGCTAGCAAAAGCGCGATGCCGGCCGCGTGTCGCCTTTGGTTTCCGAGGCGATGGTCGCCTCACCCGCAGCATGCCGACATGTGGATCGCTTCGTCTCAGTCGCAAGGAAAGCGCTGGAAATCCCCAAGGCTCTGACAGGTGGTCGGAGAGCGCGGCCGACCAATCCAAGCAGCGCTTGTGAGAGGAGTTTTGCGTGGCTAGTTCAGCTAAATGATCATCGCCGGAGAGAATATGCTGGAAAAATTCGAGCGTTACCCGCTCACCTTTGGACCCACACCCATCGAGAAGCTCGACCGGCTCGGCGAGCATCTGGGCGGTAACGTGGAGATCTATGCCAAACGCGAGGACTGCAACTCCGGTCTGGCGTTCGGCGGAAACAAGCTCCGCAAGCTCGAATACATCATCCCCGACGCGATCGCATCGGATGCTGATACCCTTGTCACCATCGGTGGCGTGCAGTCCAACCACACGCGCATGGTCGCCGCCGTTGCCGCCAAGATCGGCATGAAATGTCTTCTGGTTCAGGAGAGCTGGGTTCCGCATGAGGATGTCGTCTACGACCGGGTCGGCAACATTCTCTTAAGCCGCATCTTGGGAGCAGAGGTGCGCCTGGTCGACGAGGGCTTTGACATCGGCATTCGCCATAGTTGGGAAAAAGCGCTCTATGAGGTCAAGGCGAGGGGCGGCAGACCTTATGCGATACCAGCGGGCGCATCTGTTCACCCGAATGGCGGACTCGGCTATGTCGGGTTCGCCGAGGAGGTGCGCGCCCAGGAGAAACAGCTTGGGTTTGCCTTCGACTACATCGTCGTTTGCACTGTCACCGGTTCAACACATGCCGGCATGATCGTCGGGTTCGCCGAGGACGGTCGACGGCGCAACGTGATTGGTATCGATGCCTCCGCCACGCCTACAAAGACAAAGGCGCAGGTGCTTCGTATTGCCCAACAGACAGCGATGCTCGTTGAGCTGGGAACGGACCTCGTCGAGGCCGACGTGGTGTTGCTCGAAGACTATGCCTATCCGTGTTATGGCATTCCGTCCGAGGAAACCAAGGAGGCAATCCGCCTGTGCGCTCGGCTCGAGGGTATGATTACCGATCCGGTTTATGAGGGCAAATCGATGCAAGGGATGATTGACCTCGTCCAGAGAGATTTCTTTCCAGGGGGATCGCGCGTCCTCTATGCCCACCTCGGCGGCGCGCCGGCGATCAACGGTTACGGCTACACCTTTCGCAACGGCTGACGCGCTCGACAGGTCTCGACGTGCCGTGTCTGCCGTGACAGCGCTGCGCCAAGTTTGTCCGATGGCCGTTGGGGAACCGCAGTGGGCTGATAACTGCCGCCACGACGTGGGGTCGTGGCGCTGGCATGCTTACCAGTCTTTGCCTGTACTCAATGTGTCCTGGAGCCGCATAAGAGACAGCAGACATGGCCGTTTAACTTTATGCGGGCCTCCAGCGCCGCGATCTCAGTCTCGATACGATCGGCTTGCGCGATCAGACTATCGACCCGCAGCGCATGCGAGGCGCGGCAGTTGTTCTCGATGAGCATCGAATACCACCTAGGGGGGCTGACAATCCACCCGGTCCCAGCGCGGCAGCTCTGGTTCAGGCAGGCACGTTCGGCATTATTCCGATAGCCGACAATGTCGGGTTCGCAAGTTAAAGGAAGCGCCACCTCCAAAGGCGACGGCCCGGCAGCGAGCTCACTCTCTGCCGGGCATGCCTTTTCAGATGTACTCGCGTTTTGGCACTCCCAATGCCGGCCAGACCTGCGTTTCGGCGAACCGACTACCGTCCAGGATCGCCTGAGCACCGGCACTATTGGAGATATCGGCGGTGGTGAGATTGATCATCAAGAGCCTTCACGACTCAATAATTCCAAGGTTTACGGCTTTTATCGCCGCGAGCGTCCTGCTAGCAGCATCCAATTTGCGTTTCACGTTCTTCAGGTGGAAATTAACTGTATTGTAAGATATTCCAAGAATTTGCCCTATCTCCCATGACGACTTTCCTCTCGCTGTCCACAAGATACAATCCCTTTCCCTTAACGAAAGAACTGGTTCTGCCTTGAATTCATCCAAACTTGCAAACTTCTCACACATCCTATGAAAATGAACTGCGGCAAGCTGCAAGTAGTTCGTTTCTATACTATGGATCGCCCTATCGTGGTATTGAGCAAAGCTAATGAACGCAAATCTCCCGTTGGGACCATGCAGTGGAACGCTAATGCCGGACCTTATTCCGAACGTTGCAGCCTCATCGAAAAAACGGCGTTCTTCTTCGGTCGTGCTTGCGTGCTCGTAGACATCACTCCAGCGAAAGGCGCCTGCTTGCCCGCGACTCGTTTTTATTATCGGATCTATCCTGTCGTAGCCCATTTCGAAATAACGCTTCTGCCATTCATCAGGAAAATTCAGCATGATTGGACCGCGCCGGGACGGCTTCGAAGATTTTCGTTGGAGTTTTAGAGAGCCATAGGCGATCCACGGGCAACCAAAAGTTAGGGCAAAGGCAGATAGCAGTTCGAACAATCGCTTGCATTGAGCGACACCATCAGTCTGCTCGACAAATCGGTTGAAATTGATTGCAAGCGTCTCCCCGGCTGCATTCGGGGAATGGGCCGATGAGACCATAGCAAACCGGGCTGACGACTTGGTTGCCGGCTCTTGACGTTTATAGACCGCAGTCTTTGGCGTGCGTTCCATTTTTCTCCTCCGCAGCCAATTGCAACCGAGTGTCCTCATTGGTGCATAGGTGCACAAAGTTGCCGGCTGCTAGCTTGCCGCCCGTGTGCATGATCGCAAGCCGACCAGCTCTATCAGACGGTTGAAAAGCAGAAGGTTATTTTTGTTGAAGTGTCAGTTGCGCAGTGGTTGGTGAGATTGCGGATTTGTAAATAATATTTTCGATTACAATATTGTTTAGTTAAATGGCGATATTCGTTGGGGAAATCGGCGAACGAGCACCTCGCGCGGTAGGAAATGAGCGCTTCAATCATTGCCGCATTCGACGCATGGCTGCGTGATAAGCCCGGCCTACTCGTCAGTAGACCAAGCTTGCAGAGGCAATCCGCTAGAAATGCTCTCGCGCCGGGAAGGGCTCTCGTCACGATCATCGTGACTGCGTGCAGCGTCAGGTTTGAGCGCCACTCGCTGAGAAGACATGCCGCTCGACCAGCGCTGTTGAAGCTGCTGCAGCGATTGGTTGACGAAATCGGCTCAGAAGCGAGCGCTCAGACCGTCCGTGGCGTGGATGGGCCGCAAATAGCCCGCCGGTCAAGCGGTCAAGGCCCGCAGCCCGTTTGCATCTATGTTGTCCCTCGTCCGGGTTGGACTAGCGCTGCGCGTCAAAGTTCCGGTGCCCCCTCTCAAGAGCGGAAAATGGTGTCATGGACCGGCGAATATTCAGCGCGTGCACCGGGGTGACGATTTATGTAGCATCCTGCCGGCCTTCAATGTCGGACTAACAGGCGGTCCATCAAGAGCCCCGTCTGGCGAAAGGCGAGAACGACGGCGGCTGCTCGCCTTTCTTCAGCGATGCTCGTCGCGGCCCAATAGGGCATGAGAGATCGTTCGGCTCAATTAGTCGCGGAAATGGGTATAGCGCAGGTCGGAGGCCGAGATTCATCCAGCGGGCAAGCCCCTGTGTCGATGCCGGCTCAATACTCCCCAGAAGTGCCATTTGATCTCCCGCAGTATAGCGCTGTCGCCGGTCTCGTGGCCAACGTGCAGGATGGCGTGATGAAGTTGATGGTTTTGCAACGGTCGCCCTGCTCCTGCCGGACCCGCATCCGGTTCAGGCCGCGACGGGATCGTCGTTTGCCGGCCCCAATCTGCCTATCGCCTGTGCGGATGTGGACGGTCAGTCTCCGGCGCCGGCGCGGCCGATCGAAGGTGGACTTCCGACCGAGGCGACAATTGCCCAGGTGCTGATCTCAAGAATTCTGGTGGTAACCACCGTCCGGCGGGCCGACCGGCTGATCGGGCTGGCGCGCCAATACGGCTCGCCAGCGGCCTTCCGATTGCCGACACCCTCTTGGCCGGCCACGGAACCGGCCTGATAATCCTGCCGCTCATGCTCATGACCGGTTCCAGCTATTCCTCTGCTCCGCCATCGCCCAGTGCTATGCCGCATACCGGGCCGTGGCGGCAATCGAGCCTTGAGGCCTTCCACACGGCCAACCTAAACATTCGAAATTTGACCTTTAGTGTCTCCGACAAAATTACAAGTAATCCAATTGCGCGTCCATACGGTAGCAAGTTTCTTTTCCGAGTCGGACCTCTCGATCAAATAAAATGAGTAATTTGACTTTTTCCGCTCCGAAAAAGGCGCGACCAAGATACCGGATTCCAGATAATGACGACAGGTCACGCTGTCGCCGATCGCCACTCCAAATCCATTGACGGCCGTCTCTATCATAGCGAAATCGTTGCCCATGTAGTGCCGGGTGCGCGGCAACTCGTTCATGTTGATGGAAGAGAGCCATGAATCCCATTCGTTGTCGTCGATCCCATAGAGCAGCGGCACGGTCCTGAGGTCGGCTGGCGACCGCAGCCCCGCGGCAACGGAAGGACTGCAGACCGGAAACAGATCGACGTCGCTGAGCAGGGTTGTGCGTCGGTTCTCCGATATGCCGGTGCCATATCGGATGCATAAATCTACGTCTGAGCCGATGACGGCTTTCCACGACGTCGACGAACGCAACCCCAGCCGGATGCCAGGATGTTTCAAGAGAAATGGGCCTATATTCTTGACCAGCCAAAGAGCCGTCATGGCGGGCGGGCAACTGACAACAACTTCGCCACGGATCTCAGGCGTATCAAGGTCTGCGACCGCATCGGCGATCAAATCAAAGCCCTCCCGCAGCGAGCCCATAGTGCGCAGCCCGGCAGGCGTTAGCGTAAAACTGTTGCCGCGCCGGTCGAGCAGCTTCACCCCCGCATAAGCCTCGAGTGCCTTTATCTGGTGGCTCACAGCACTTTGAGTAACACCCAACTCCTCCGCCGCCCGCGTGATTGAGCCTTGCCTGGCCGTCGCCTCGAACGCGCGTAGCGAATTCAGCGGTGGAAGACGGCGGTGGTTTCTAAGCATTAGTTTTTCTCAGGTTTGACCATGCGAAATTTTCGCTTGTGCCGCTTCCCTTGTCGAGACCATTAATTTGCTCGGACTAAATTCGATAGCTCACGCAGGTACGGCGTAGCGTCTTATCGGCATCAAGTTTCATGATCGGTTGGAGAAAGTGTCAGTGCGTGTTCTGCTGATAAATCCAAACAGCAACCGTGTTTTCACCGACTTGATGGATGAAAATATGGACTCGTTGCGCGCCGACGGCGCTTGCCAGATCGAGTGTGTGACACTCGAAGGCGCGCCCCTTGGCATTGAAACCCAAAGGGACATAGACAGCGTGATCGAACCACTTTGCCGCCTGGTCGTGGCGGAAGCGGCGCGCACCGATGCCTTCGTCATTGGCTGTTTCGCCGATACGGGCCTCTATTCCGCTCGCGAGGTTACGGCCAAGCCGGTACTCGGAATCTGCGAATCCGGATTGTCGACGGCACTCAATTTAGGCGAGCGCTTCGGCGTAGTCTCGACCTCGTCGGAAACACGCAATGCCGAATTGAGACTGGTACGCTCCTACGGCCTCTTGCAACGCTGCGTGGGATTCGAGCCAGTGGACATACCGGTGGCGGAGATACCGACCAGCGCTGCCGCGAAAGAGCGTGTGCTGGCCGCGGCAACGCGGCTCAAGAATGTTGGCGCCGATGTGCTCGTACTCGGTTGTGCCGGCATGGCGCCTTACAAATCGCTTCTGCGAGAAACCTTCAAAGTCCCTGTGGTCGACCCGAGCGTCAGCGCTGTGGCCATGGCGATTGGTATCGTCGCATTGGCATCCGGATGAGCGCGATGCAAGCGTTCGGCGAGCGATTTCTTGCCGGTTACGACAGCGCGCTGGATCTCAACGGGTTCTCCGGCGAGCGGGTCGCAAGCCGCCTTTCTGCTATTGCCGATATCGGCCTCACGGCGGATGGCGGTTCCTGCCGGCTCGGATATTCGAAAGAAGAAAAGCAGGCGAAGGATTTAGTGTGCGAGTGGATGCGTTTGCTGGGGCTCGACGTCCGTTCCGATGCCGCGGGCAATTGCTTCGGTAGTCTTTCCGGCAAGAACGATCGCCTGCCTGTCGTCATTTGCGGGTCACATATCGACACTGTGCCGAACGGCGGGCATTTCGACGGCGTTCTGGGGGTCCTGCTTGCCCTGGAAGTGGTGGAGATGTGGAAGACGACCGGTTATGAACCGGAGCGCCCCTATGAGATCGCCATCTTCTCCGAAGAGGAAGGTAGCAGCTTCAATGTTGGGTTCGTTGGGAGCACCGCAGTGATGGGCGCGCTTCCCGAGGATGGCTTCCGGTCCCTGCGCGACCAGGAAGGGAGGTCCTTTTCTTCGGTCGTGGAGGAAGCAGGCCTCTCGCTTGCGCGTTTTATCGAAGCGCGGCGCGAACCTACCGAAATAGCCGCCTTTGTCGAGTTGCATATCGAACAGGGACTGGTGCTGGAAAGAGAAGGACTTCCTGTCGGCATCGTCAGTGGAATTTGTGGCCTTGTCGCGTTGGAAATAACCGTGAAAGGGCTGGCCGGCCATGCGGGGGCGATGCCCATGCGCTATCGCCGCGATGCTCTTGTGACGGCAAGCCGCATCGTATCGGCGGTCAGCGAGTTGCCGGCCCAGTTCAGCGATACCGCCGTCGCAACTGTAGGCCAGCTCAACGTATTCCCTAATGGCGCCAACGTGATCCCCGGCGAAGTCCGCTTCAGCATCGATATCCGCGACGTCCTGGCGGAGCCCCTGGATAGGTTGGTAGCTCGCATCGTCGAAGTGGCAAGCGAAATTGCCGGCGCAATCAATGTCGAGTTATCCTGGACGAAGACCTTGTCCCTGCCCCCCATACCCGTGGACGGCCGGTTGCGCGCGCAGCAGGCCGTGGCGATGCGCGAAATCAATCTAACGGCTTTTGAACTGCCAAGCGGGGCAGGCCACGACGCCATGATTTTGGGAGCTCGCGTGCCGATTGCGATGTTCTTCGTACGTAGCAAGGACGGCATAAGCCACAATCCGCGCGAATTCTCGTCGCTCGACGATTGCGCGATCGCCGCACAAGCGCTTTCGCGATTTCTTGCAAAGCTTCTTTCCGAAACCGTTTCTTCCTGATTTCAAAGGTACGTCCATGTTCGATCTGGGTATAAAGCGCGCGCATATCGTTGGCGAAAGCCGCGTCGATTTCGGCAATCTCTACGTCACGGACGGCAAGTTCGCCGCGATCAGTTCGGAAGAGCTTTCGGCGCGCGACTCCGTCGATGCCAGTGGCCGGATTGTCTTTCCCGGAGGCGTCGACCCGCATGTCCATTTCAACGATCCGGGCTTTACGGCCGGCGAGGATTTCCAGACCGGATCGATGGCGGCGGTCGCGGGCGGCATAACCACCGTCTTCGAAATGCCGCTCACCAATCCGCTGACCGTCGACAAACCCTCTTTCCTGCTCAAGAAGGGAGAAGCCGCCAAAAAGTCGGTCGCCGATTTCGGGCTCTATCTGGCGCTAACGCCGGATAGTTGCAAGCACGTGGGCGAGTTGATGGCGCTTGAGCCCATCGCGTTTAAAGCCTTCATGTCCTATTCGCCGGAGATCCCGATGGTGAAGGACGGGGAACTCCTTGCCGGCATGCGGGCGATCCGCGCGGCCAACAGCCGGATAGCCGTGCATTGCGAGAACAATGACATTATCACGTTTCTGACGGCCCAGTTGAAGAAAACCGGCCGCAACGACCCTCGCGCCTATGTGGAGAGCCGTCCCGACTACTCGGAATGGGAGGCCGTGCAGCGCGCCGTGACGATGGCGATCATCGCAGGCGTGCATCTCCATGTCGTCCATTCCAGCACGCCGGAAGGCGCGAAATTCGTGGCGGAAGCTCGCCAGGCAGGTCACCCGATCAGCGTCGAGACCGCACAGCATTTCCTCTTTCTCGACGCGGATGATTTCGAGCGCGTTGGCCCATTCGCCCAATGCAATCCGCCGCTGCGTGCTCGAGGCAATGCCGACAAGCTTTGGGAAGCGATCCGCAACGGCCAGATCGACTGCGTCGGCACCGACCACGCGCCCTATACGATCGAGGAGAAGCTGCGCGGCAAAGGCTCGGTCTGGGATACGCCAGCCGGGATGAACAACATTCAAAGCGCCATTCCGCTGTTTTTAGGCGAAGGTATCAAGCGCAGAATCCCCCTCACCAGGCTGGCGAGGGTATATGCGACAGCACCGGCACAACTCTTCAACATCTACCCGAAGAAGGGCGCGATCACGATCGGCGGCGACGCCGACATGTTCCTTTTCGATCCCTCCGAGGAGTGGGTCGTCGATCCCAAGCATACATTCTACAAGCAGAAGTGGACGCCGTTCGAAGGCATGAAAGTGAGCGGACGTGTGAAGCGGACCTGGGTTCGCGGGACGGTCGTTTACGAAGACGCAGCGCCCATAGGAAGCATTGTCGTGGAGCCCGGATTCGGCCAGTTCATTCCGGGTCAGACGGGGAATGCTATGTTTAGTATCCCAAGCGGCAACGCAGCTGTCGCTTGAGCATCGCGTTTTTAGCGGCAGAGACAATCCCAGGAAACCCGGCGCAACAATGAAGGTCCAATCCATCAGGTCAAACAATGGATGCAGATTTGGATCTCGGGACAAAGTCGCTCAGCAAGAATTCCTCGGTTTGATCAGTCGCTCCAGACGAGATGCGGCTAAAGCCGAGTTATGACGGCGCGACCTCTCGGCCGATGGCCCACAAGAAGGCGGCCATCTCGCGTTCGATCGCAGCCACGACCACCGGCGGCTTCTTGTCGGCGGCGCTGAGGCGGCGACAGCGGGTGCAGAGTCGGACCTGCCCCTTCCAGGCATATCCCGGACAGCCCTGGGCAACCCCTCGAGCCGGGCCCTGAGGGTCTCACTGACCCTGGCAGGATAGCGGTAAGTCCATGCCGCTTCCATCAGGGCGCGGCGGGTTACATCACACGTGACAAATGCTTCGCTATACTCTCCCATGGCTCGTCCTCCGTGCGTGTGGATGTCAAACGCCATCCGGAACTGCCCCCTTTGCGTCATGAAGAACTGCCCCCCTTCGGGTTCATGATGTCGGTTGAAGGTTAGTTCCGTCGGTGACGGGTCGGAGGGAGGCGGAGCCGGCCTGTCACCGACGGGCGGCCTGGTGAGGCCGCTGTTTCGCTTGGCGCGGAGCCGGTAGCTATCGACGAACCAGTGCTCCTGCTTCTCGGCCAGGAAGGCACGCACATGCAGCCGTCGCGAATGCCCGAGCGTCGCCACGAACACGAATGCCTTGATCTTCGCCCCGCCGATCTCGACCAGCTCGCCGAAGGCGATCTGCAGCTGTCGCCCCAGCGGCGTCTCGAACCGCGTTGTTGCCAGCGCCTCGGCCCTCAGCGCCTGACGATAGGGCTGCACGGCGCGTTGCAGTGTTCGCCGGCTGACCGCCAAGCCTTTCTCGGCCAGCAGATCCTGGCGCACCACATCCGCATTGCCGCGATGCCGAATGAACCGCTCGCGCGGCCAACCCTCAAGGCCGTCGAGCCGTTTCGGCCGCTCCGGCGACTTGAACGGCTTCACGCCGTCCGCCGCCACGTAGACCTTCACTGTGTAATGGCTGCAGCCCAATTCCCGCGCGATCCGCTTCAGTCCCCACCCGCACGCCTTCAGGCGCAACATCTCCGCCACATCGTCCGGCGTCTTCATCACCTGCCCACGTGGATCACTCCACGACGGGCTTTCCGTGATTCGTTGTTCGTTCATTTGCTCTCTCCTCAGCTATCCACTGAGGGGGCAATTCCTCGTGGCGCCGAGGGGGCAATTTTCCATGACGCGCGACATGTGGATCGGCTCGGCCCATCCGAGCAACCCTCGTCTTTTAATCGCACGAAAGGGCGGGCCACCGATCTCCGCCTCGGAACATGACGTCTAGTATCGTAGCCCCCCGCAGATGAGCTGCCGGTCCGAAGCTGCGGTATCGTGGCAGCGTCAACCCACCAGATCTGGCAGTTCCTGAAAACACGTCAACACACTATTTTTCGAGTGCTGTTAGCGACTAACGGCTCACAAACTCGCGCTCTACCCAGGAATCTTTCGGGACGCGCAAACTCCAAAGCCAATACGGCCACTAGATAGGAGATGCCCATGACAACTCAGATGGGATCGGGACCAGGGGCACTTGCGACAATGCCTGCAAACAGCGAGGCAGATGCTCAAATCGAGCGCCGACTCTGCGAGCTCGCAACTTGCGATTCGGCCTCGATCTGGGAGGCTCAAGACGAACTTTCCAGCGCGATTGCAGAGGCGGGCATGCACTTTGAGGAGCGGGCGTATCCCGTATGTCTCCGACCCCTTGCGATAAGCTGCGGGCTCGCAAATCACCTCAGCGATACCGCTGAGGGGATGATTACACTCCTTGATGTCGCCGCAGAGCTGTATTGCTGCAATGAAGACGTACAGGATTTATTTCCGGCCTATAAAGAGTTGCGCCATTGGATTGCAAGTCTCCCACAACATCGGCCGATTACAAGAATATGCCGACTGGATGGTCTTATAGGTGACGACGGCTATTATAAAATAATTGAAACGAACGCCGGCGGGCCTGGCGGCGTTGTTCAGAACGGTATCGCTGCGAAAGTCTGGAGCCGTGTACCCAACCCATTGACGCATGGCCTTTCACTCGACGTGGACAAGCAGCCTTTCGCGAAAGATCCGAACTGCTTTGTTCGGGAGCTTGTGTCTGCTTATCGGGCTGCGACTGCCAGAGAACTCAAAACCGCCGCCGTAGTCAATTTTCGAGGTCGTTATAAAAACGAAGTAGATTGGATTGTCAAAGGCCTACGAGACATAGGAGTTAAAGCAACGTTGCTAGACATCAGTGCGATGAAGCGAACGTCTCGTGGCCTAGTTGGTTCGGACGGAGAACTCATCGAACTTGTATACAATAAGCTCGATGTAAGAGATGTGATTGAAGCGGTGGAATGTAAAGACTACCTAGATGCCTGCGCGACGCAAGAAGTTGTTTCGATAAACCCCTGGATCGCCGAATGGATACTATCCGACAAGGCGATTCTTGCTGTACTTAGCGATGATCGATTCAGCTCGAACTTCAACGCCGAGCAGATCGAGTTCATTGAACACCATATCCCATGGACCCGTCTTGTTAGAGCGGGGGTAACAACTGACCCAGAAGGGCATCGGATCGAGCTCATCCGATATATCCGGGAGAACAAGGCCAATCTTGTTCTGAAGCCTTCGAATGCGACGCGTGGCGAGCATGTCCTGGTTGGGCGCGTCACTTCCTCAACGGTATGGGAGGAACACATCGACCGAGCCGCGCGCAACCCGTACGTCGTTCAAGAGTATGTCAGGCCCGGAGAGGTTACCGCTCTGCACCCGCCAAGCCGGTCTATCAAGAAAATGCTGTGTGGAATTGACTGTTATGTATTCGGCGGCCGCCTAGCAGGTTTTCAGTCGCGCGCAAGCTTCGATGCTGTGATGAACGTTGGGCGGAGCGGGATTCTATTGCCGGTCGCTACCGACTTAATTTCCACCTGGGCTTGCCAAGATGTCACTCCAGTGAAGAGCTCGGGTTTCGAGTGAGAACTGTCCTAAGGAGTTGTCGCGAAACGTCGGGTAGGCGCACCTACGCCGTTTTCACTTTACTTTTACCAGGAATTGGGGTCAGCGCGCGAGCTGATGTTGCGGAGCGACCCCTTGTGTCTTTCGAATCATGCAGAATCGGGCTGGCGGGTGACCCGAGTCATGACCGTGTCACCCGTTTGCGCCGGAAGCCCGTGCACCCCTTGGTATGAGCCCGTGGTTGAGCAAGGAGCTCCGTCGCATCTTCCATAGCCCGAACGGTTGCAAGGGTACGACCCCGCACCAGCAAGGAAGGGATCAGTTGTCGGCATTGACGTGGCCAAGGATCGACTGGACGTAGCCATTTCGGAAACAGGGGAGTTGTTCGGAGCCGAGAACACCGAAGCCGGTTATGCGGCATTGGTCGAGCGTCTATCGGGCCAGGTGATCGCCGCCATCGGTCTTGAGGCGAGCGGTGGCTATGAGCGGGCTGTGCTCAAGGCGCTATGGCAGGAAGGCCTGCCGGAGCGCCGTATCAATCCGTACAGGCTGCACCAGTTCGCGCGGGGCAGCCGGCATCAACGCCAAGAACGATCGCATCGATGCGCGTTTGATTGCCCGCTTCCCGGCGACGCTACCGGTACATCCGGGTGGAGCTCGACCCGAGTCTGGAACTGGTGATCGAGCATGCCTCGAACCACTTCCGGCGCCGGTTCAGGACGTCGGGGCGATCCTGCTCCATTGCGTGCGCGGACTTTTTTGAATGTCGAGCCGTGGGCGAAGCCAGGCGCTCAAGGCGCGGCGGCTGATCCGCACCTACTGCTCGGCGACGAGCCGCTCCACCATCTCGTCCAGCGTGATGGCCTTTCGCTCCCCGATCGGCCCTACTATGAAGGCTTCATGCGCATCGCGGCGGGAGGCGCGGCGGCGGCCCTGCGGGCGTGGCCAATGTTCACCGATTTTCGTCCGCGCAATCCAGCGGATCGCGCTGGACAATCCGACGCCGAACCGCACCGCCGCTTGCCGTGCCGAGATTCCCCCGTCCGAAGCCTTCAAAATCCGCAACCGAAGCTCCACGCTCAATGCTCTCCCATCGTCCAACTCCATCGAGGGGATGTTGAATCAGCACAAAACGCAGCCGTCACATCACAATTGATTCATCGATCACAGGATGTGCTGAAGACCCATTTATTATCCCTTTGGAACGTCCTCGCCCCGCCATCCCAAGATAATACGACGAATCTGTGATATCGGCCCAAGATAGATAAAGCTACCAACTTTCCATGTGCCGATTTGACGGGGGGGGATCTCTAAACGCTTTGGCTTCCTCTAAAATCCAATTCTTTAGCAACTCAACCTCATGGCGACCAGGCTTCGGATCGGGCTCAATGAGGTAGTATGGTTGGGTATTAGGCAGCGCAAAGCCGCAGACATCAACCAAATCTCCGCACGCAAGCTCACGTTCTACCAGAAAATCGGGAACCAAAGCGAAGCCAGCTCCAGTAACGCAGGCTTCGATCGCCAGATGCATCAAACTGAATGAGAGGGATTTGGAGAGCACGACATGCCCCAAACCGGCTGCAGCAAACCAGGACTCCCAACCTTGGTCATGCCAGCCTGGTTCGTTGAAACTCACTTCGATTAATGGGCCGCTCAAGAGGTCGGCAGGTGTTGCCGTGGGCGGTAATTTCGAAACGAGTGGGGCGGCAGCGACTGCTACCAGGTGGCCGGAAAGGAGTAAAGCCTCTCGATATCCGGGAACCGAGCCCCGGGTATTATAAATAGAAAGGTCGGGCACTTTCTCGGCGGCAGTCCAACGCTGCGGCCTAGCCTGCACAGTAACCGGAATATCGGGATTACTATCAAGGAAACGGCTTATTCTAGGGGCAAGCCATTTAGCCGCAATCGAATGCTGACACCTAATATGAACACCGTTTCTACTCTCCGTCGATCGGGCGGCAGCGCCCGCAGAGATGATATGACAAAAAATGGCATTAACTCGATTGGAGAGTATTCGACCCGTTTCCGTAAGAACAACTCTATTGGCTTCTCGTTTGAACAGAGGGCCGCCCACCCACTCCTCCAGTTGTTTGATCTGGTGACTAATCGCGCCTGGAGTTACCCTCAATTCGCCTCCTGCTCTGGCGAAGCTGAGATGCCGCGCAGCCGCTTCGAAGGCCCGAAGTGCCGGTAACGGGGGAAGAATCTGGGCCATCTTAGGCTCAATCTGATTGATGCTGACTGAGAGGGATATTGGTTTGCGACGTAGCGTTCAAGTGCTCTATCCCTGAATAGCTGTTTGGTGAACACCTACCCGAGGACGTGTTTCGGCGTATTGCCGAGTTAAGTGGAGACCCGAGAGGCGGAACGCCCGGCGCTGCGGGAAGTTGCACCCGAGGACTGAGTGCGTGCCATCTGAATGACAAGTGGCACGCCCGCACAACAGTGGCAGGCCACCAAAATACGCCCTCCATCCTCTGAATCTCATTTTCTACAGGTACAGGATGTCTTCTAATTCGTTAAACGCTGTCTTCGAGCATATTGAGGCGAACCGAACCCGCTTCCTCGATCGTCTGATCGATTACCTTCGGCATCCAAGCGTTAGCGCAGAGAATGTTGGCATCGCCGAAGTTGCAGCTCTGCTGGTGGAAATGCTGACGGATATTGGTCTCGAGACTAATCTGATACCGACAGCGGGGCACCCGATGGTGGTCGCACGCTGGGAAAAGGCTCCGGGCAAACCGACGGTGCTGCTTTACGGTCATTACGACGTGCAGCCGGCTGACCCTATCGACAAATGGCTTTCACCGCCCTTCGAGCCGACTATCCGTGACGGGCGCCTTTACGCCCGCGGTGTGGGCGACAATAAAGGCCAGCATTTTGCGCAAATCCTGGCAATCGAATCCCACCTCAAGGTGCATGGCGCGTTGCCCTGCAACGTCATTCTGCTGCTCGAAGGCGAAGAGGAGATTGGCAGCCCGCACATTGCCGACTTCGTGCGGGCCAACAAAGCCATGCTGAAAGCGGATCTTGCGGTTACCGCCGATGGCCCGCGCCATGCCAGCGATTCTCCCGTGATCAAATTTGGTTCGCGAGGTGAGGTGGCCTTTGAACTGCGCTGCCGCCACGCCAACAGCGATCTGCATTCGGGCAACTACGGCGGCGTAGTGCCCAATCCAATCTGGACGCTGGTGCATCTGCTCGGCACCATGAAGAATGCTGACGGTGAAATCACCATCGACGGTTTCCATGACGACATCGCGTCGCCTTCACAGGAAGATTTGATCGCGGTCGAGCGCCTACCGATCGATATCGAGGCGTTGAAGCGAAAGCTCGATATTTCCCGGCTGGACGCGCCGGAGGAAAGGCCTTTCTACAACCGTCTCTGCTTCCATCCGACATTGACGATCAATGGCTTCCACGGCGGTTACGGCGGCCCCGGAGCCAAGACCGTTCTGCCCAGCGAAGCTGCTGTCAAGTGCGACATCCGACTCGTGGAAGAGCAGGATCCCAAGGACGTCTTTGCCAAGATTGCTGCCCATGTAGAAAAGTACGCGCCCGATGTTCAGCTTATACCTTTAGGGGATATGTACCCTTCGAAAACGTCCATTGCCTCGCCTTTCACCGCGCTGCTGCGTCGAGCATTTGTCGCTGCGCAAGGCGAAGAACCTTTGCTTATTCCAGCCGGCTTCGGCAGCCTGCCGGGCTATGTTTTCACCAAAATTCTCGGAATTCCCGCCTTCGTCACGCCCTATGCAAACCACGACGAAGCAAACCACGCACCAAACGAAAATTTGGAACTCAGCTGTTTCTATAGCGGAATTCGTACTGGTGCTGCATTGCTCCATGAGCTTGAAACCTGAATCAATACAGCATGCCAAAGACAAGCATGTCGTCCAGCCTGTGATGATGAGGTTGTCGGATAGTTCAACTTAGCCGTCTAGGATCGTCTGTACTAACAACCACTGTATGGAGAATGCTATGCAGAGTAATTCACGCGTAACCGGTATAACCCAGTCCAGCAGGGTAGCTATGATACAGTCGGTTCGATTGCGACGAACGTTGCGGACGGCTTCACGATGATTGCAGTCGGCGACGTCATTGTGTCGCGGTCGCTCACCAAAGGCCAGCATCCCGGCTTCAGCGACATCGTCAAGATCCTCCATGGCGCCGATGTCACGTTTGGCAATTTGGAAACCAACATCTTCGATATCCGATCGTTCAAGGGAAGTCCGCAAGCTGAGTATGGCGGTGCATACCTTGTTAGCCCACCGGAGATCGGACCAGATCTGAAGGCGATGGGATTCAACATTGTCAGTCGTGCAAATAATCATGCGCTGGATTGGGGCGTTGAAGGCATGCGCGAGACGGGTCAACTGCTTGATCAGAACGGTATCGTTCATGCAGGTGCGGGCGAGAATCTCGCGCAAGCAGGCGCTGCCCGCTTTCTGGAGACCGCACGCGGTCGCGTGGCGTTGGTCTCATTTGCCGCAAGGTACACACCTATGTCTCGCGCGTGCGATCCCGCTGGAGAAGCGCCAGGCAGACCAGGAGTCAACGCCCTTCGTCTAGCGGTTAGTATCTTGGTCCCGCCGGCGATGCTCGAGAGCTTGAAGCGGCTACGCGATACTTTGCCCGCTCCAGATCCGGCCCGCGAAGATCCAAAAAGGGTCGTATTCACTCCAGATCCCTACCATGGAGGTGTGACATATGAAACGGGCGACAAGCCCGGTTACAGCTACGAGCCCGACCCGCGCGATGTCACTGATATTCTACGAAGCATTCGCCGGGGCAAGCAGTTCTCCGACTTCTGCATCGTAACTAGCCACTGTCATCAGCCCGGGAACTGGAGCCAGGAGCCGCCCAACTACGAACAATCGTTTGCGCATCGGCTAATTGATGCGGGAGCGGACGCATATGTGGGGCATGGGCCGCATCAGTTGCGAGGCATCGAGATCTACAAGGGCAGGCCGATCTTTTATAGCTTGGGGAATTTCATCTATGACGACCTCCGAACCCCCGTGGGGGCTGACATGTTCGCCGCTTATGGCAAAGACCCACGGATCGACACGGATGCAGAAGTGACGGTCGCGGAAGAGGCAAGAGGATTTAACGATCCGGTCATCTACGAGAGCATCGTGACGGTTAGCCGGTATGAGGAGAACCATCTTGCAGAATTGCGGCTCTATCCAATCGAACTCGGTTTTTCGAAGAGGTTTGCTAACCGGGGATTGCCGCGGCTCGCTTTACTGCCACAAGCAAGTGCCATTCTGGAGCGGCTACAAAAGCTCTCGAAGCCATTTGGGACCGAAATCACCATCGACAACGGCGTTGGAGTGATCAGATTGCAGTCTATCTCGCCACAGTAATCTGGTCCGGCTCGGGGCAAATGCCGCACGTTCGCGGTCGAGATAGCGGCAGGCATCCAAATGGCACATCGCGCTTCAGCGCCTCTGTTGCGCAACGGAGGTGCCCATCGCGGCGGTTTGGCGTTCGGCTAAGACGGCTCGGATCAAGCAATTGATCCTGAACCACTGACCGACAAATAACCTGACTCGTGACTGCAATGGAACATGGCAGCATGCGGCGCTGCACTGGCGCTGGGCGTGCAGGAGTTGAGGGTCAGCGGAATACTGCGGGAATGATTCTCTGTGCACCGGTGGCCTGGAGTATCTGTTGATCGATAGATTTCGGATGAAATATCCGCTGCCATGCGCCATGGCCGGCCCGGTGCTTTCGGAAATGATTCTTCGCTGGCCGACCCCGCTCGCCTATGGAGCGCATAAACGACCCGAGCCGATGACGACGGTAGCGCCGGCGATCATCGTCATGTCGGGCACCGCCGAAGACGATCAAGGCGAGCAGGACGGACCAGAGGAGCGCCGTATAGTGGAATGGCGCGACGAAGGAAAGCGAGAAGCTTGTCGGGCGGTCTGTCGCGTCCTGGCGCCGTGTTGGCCGGCGTGGTTTTCGCCAGGGTGCGTTCTTTAAACTCCAGATCGGCGTGCAAGTAGATGTGGGTGGTCTCGACCTGTCCGTGGCCAAGCCACAGCGCGATCACCGAGGTGTCGACGCCGGCACGCAGCAGTCGCATTGCCGCGGTATGCAAGGTGTGCAGTGTGAGCATTTTCCGCTGCAGCGACGGACAGTTTCTGGCAGCGATTTCGACACACCTCGCGAGCCGGTGCTCGAGAGCGTCGCGGCTGATCATCCTACCAGTCTGTGTAGGGAAGAGGGGATCGGCCGGCTGCCCGGCACGTTCGGCCAGCCAGACGCGCAGCACGGCGGCCATGTTGGAGGTAAGGGGTGTGATCCCCTGCTTTCGCCCCTTTCCGATACAGCTGACATGAGCGCCGGAACCGAGATGGATATCGGCGCAGTGAGGGCCGATCAGTTCGGACGCCAGCAGGCGGGTTTGGGCAGCGAGCCGAAGCAACGCGTGGTCGCGCCGCCCGGTCCAGGTCGACCGCGCGGGGGCGGACAGCAATACATCGAGTTCCTCCTCCGTCAGGATCGTCACAAGCCGTCGCTCAAAACGCTTAGGCGGAATCGCGAGCACCCGTTCGATTGTCGCGGCGTACTCGAGGTAACGAAGGGCGGCGAACCGGAACAACGACCGGATTGCGGCAAGCCGCGCATTCCGGCTCCGCGCGCTGTTGCCTCGATGACGCTCGAGGTGATCGAGGAAGCCGCCGACACACCGGGCATGGAGGTCGTAGAACTCCAGCTTGGAAGGTGTCATGCCGCGCGGCGGCGAAGACCAGCATCAGCCGCAGGGTGTCCCGATAGGCGGCGAGCGTATGCGGGTTGGCTTGCCGCTGCCGGATCAGGCGGTCGGTGAAGAACGCCTGCAAAGTCGCGCTGAGGGCGGTCATGCGCCGCCTCCGATCCGTCGTTCCAGACGATCACCGGCCAGTTGCAGCAATTCCGGTGCCGCCGAGAGATACCAGTACGTCTTGCCGGATCGACGTGACCGAGAAAGGTCGACAGCAGGGCAAGTCGGCGCCCCGGGTCGCCGCCGTCGCGATAAGCATCAAGAAGCGTGCGAACGGCAAACGCGTGCCGCAGGTCGTGGAGCTGTGGTCGACAACCTGCCGAGCGCGGGGCGATGCCGACGCGACAGACGAGCTTCTGGAACGTGTTTTGAACGTTCACCAGCCTGGTGCCGGCCGGTGAGACGAACAGGGCAGGCGTGTTCGGCGGCCGGCGGGGTCGATCTCGCCGGCGCAGATAATTGCCGAGGGGCCGCAACAGTGCTCGGATGTACGCCAACTCGCGGGATTTTGCGGACTTTGCGCGCCGAATGGTGAGGCCGCCGCCGACCGCATCGAAGTCGTCGCGGTCCAGGCCGATCGCTTCTCCAACCCGCATTCCGGTCACGGCCAGCAAGCCGCTCAGGGTCCGGTAGGTTGCTTCCCGATGCGGCGTGCGCAAGGCCGCGGTTGCCGTCATCAAGGCGATGACGTCCTCCTGCGAATAGAGGTAGGGCGTCGCTCGGCAAGATCGCCCCTGCAACGGATCACATGGCGGCACCTCGGTTGCCGACTCGATTCCGCGCCGATGAGTCGCAAAGCGGCGAACGACGGAAAGTCGCGCCGACATCCAGCTTCGATCGGCGCCTGCCGGCAGCATCCCCCAAGTGAGAGCCGTCTTGGTGGTCAGGTGGTCTTCGCCCTGCTCCTCGAGGTAGGTGAGGAACTGGGCAAGAAGCGCGACGGCGGGCGCGGCCGCTTCTTCAACGCGACAACGACCGCACTGCTCGATCATCTCAAACATTATTGCGAGATTATCGAAATCGGACATGAAGCCTGGCGCTTCAAGAACCGCGGCTGATCACCACATCGTCCAAGACGATCCGCGCTCGCCGGGCTTCGCAACCCGGACCAGCTCCGCCCAGCGAGCGCTAAGCGCGACGCGCTGCAGCCAATTTTAGTCGGGGATATTCGCTGCGGCCAAGCAAGATACCTTCTCAAAGCAAAACTGGCTTATTATCGGTGTAGCACCGCCAAGGTGCTCTACTGGGCGCATTTGCTGGGCGCGATTGACAAATCCTTTGAGTGGGCCGACGTAGGCCAGACAGCGATATCCGCAACATCGCTTCGCCGCAGGCGCCTGCCCGCCCGGCTTACACAGGCGCCGGCATCGATTGCTGATGAGGTCGTCATTCGTCGCTTCAATGAATGGTGCGGCCATGCTGGTTATGGACGTGCATGGACGATCTCCACATAAGGGCAGGCTGGGGCATCAACCGCCTCTCGTCGAAACCACACAACCTCTCCTTTTTCTCGGCAGTACGCTCCACGCTCAATGCGACCGGGATCAAGGATAACAACCGCAGCCTGCTCGCCATGGTGCTGCCAAAACAGCACCACGCGAACGGCGAAGATCATCAAGGTCGATGGTATGGAACAGCCCTTCGAAACGGCATCGAAGGCGCGTGCCTGGTCGTGCTGAACACCACAAAGAGAAGGAAACGATCTATGGAACAGATTGCCACCGTCGGCCTGGATCCGGGCGCTCACGTCAATTCATGGGAGGCCAAGGGTGCCTCTTTGCAGGATCGGAATTGCTCCCATCCTGCTGCGCGAAGATTACACTCGAAGCAGGTCCCGCAACCGAAACCCCAGCTATGTCGATGCTCTCGGTCTCCGCTATAGCAGGCGTGACTTTCTTCGCAGATGAGCTTCACCAGCGCCTCGCCGGCCAGCGAATCCGCCAGCGCCCAGGTCTGCGCCGTCCAGCCGCATAAGGGGTGTGTGAATGACGAAACGCGTCTCCATTCCAAGGTTTAGGGCAAGTTGCATCGCTTTAACTGCGTCATCTCGACAATCCGGGTAGCCGAAACGATCCATCTCGGACACGCCGATCACGAGGTGTTTTGCACCGATCCGGTAAGCTATCGCGGCCGCAAAGCCGAGGAACAGAAGGTTGCGCCCAGGCACGAAGGTATTTGCTAGACCGTTCGCGTTCACTGCGAACTCGACATCGTGTGAGCGCGGTATCACTGATTTGGCCGAGCACGGTCATGTCAATCATGTGGTCCTCGCCTAGTCGTCCACCCCAGGCCGGAAAGTCTTTTCGAATGCGCCCGAGCAGGTATGGCCGCACATCGAGCTCGATCCGGTGCTGCTGCCCATAGTCGAAGCCGATTGTCTCGACGCGCTCGAAGTTCTCCAGCGCCCAAGTCAGGCAGGTTGTCGAATCCTGCCCGCCGGAGAAAAGGACGAGTGCGGTTCCCGAATCTCGTTGCATCAGGTCAACCCTCGTATTCAGCCCAGCGCAGCGGCGTCTCATAGACCGTTACCGAGCACATCTGGCCAACAAGCGGCTTGGTTTGGTTCCAGATCCAGACTGCAATGTTTTCCGCGGTCGGATTTTCGAGACCCTCAATCTCATTCAGATACTGATGGTCGAGACGTTGCAGAAGCGGTCCGAACACAGCCTCAACATCGAAGAAATCGATGACAAAGCCCGTGTCTGGATCGACAGGCCCGTCCAGACGCAGTTCCACACGGTATGAATGGCCATGCAAGCGGTGACAGCGGTGGGTCTCTGGCACGCGCGGAAGACGGTGCGCTGCCTCGAAGGTGAACACTTGCGTAATTTTCATGGGATCCCGAGGAACTTGTGGGTTTGCAGGCTCAAGCGCCAACGTGGGTTGGCAAGACAATAGGCCGCTGCGGCAGCCGTATTCGCATCGCGCCCGAGCCCATCCATTGGCTGAAGCAAAAGGTGCCCAAACGAGAGAACTTGGAAATGTTCGGGCTCCGCGCCGATCTGAGGGTATACAAGCTTAGCTCGTCCCCTGCCGTGACCACGAGGCGTGCATTGCATTTCGGACTGACGCACAGCCAGTCGACGCCGGCGAGCGTGGGAATGGTACCGTTGGTCTCCACGGCAATCTCAAACGCCAAGGAATGCAGCGCTTCCAGGAGTTGTTTATCGATCTGGAGGAGGGGTTCTCCTCCGGTGAGCACGACAAGACGCTGCCCAGGTCTCGACCCGCGCCAGGCTTGCTCGACCGCCAACGCAAGCTCCCGCGCGGTGGCAAAATGTCCGCCACCGGGGCCATCTACCCCAACAAAATCAGTGTCGCAGAATCCGCAGAATGCTCTTTGCCGGTCGCCTTCACGTCCCGACCAAAGGTTACAACCGGCGAAACGACAAAATACGGCAGCCCGCCCGGCATTTCGTCCTTCACCTTGAAGAGTGTAGAAAATTTCCTTGACCGCATATGACATTGCTTAAGCGGCCTGCGAGTGAGTAACGGAACATCTCTGCCGGCTTCTGAGACGCGGCAAAAGGTGGGAGATGACCCACCGCACGCTTTCCAGCTCGTTCCACCGTCGGGGCCCGATGCGGAAAACCTACACGCCCGAACTCCGCGCGGAATCAGGTTTCAGCGGGTGGAAGCGGTGGGGAAGGGTCTCTGGCTCCTCGAAGCCTATCATCATGAGAAAGGGTTCGATCACGTCGCTCATGGCGATGATGCCTTGACGAGGACCACACGTGAGAATCCTGGCGTCTCGTCGGAAGCCTGCCTCACAGCACGGAAGAACTCGCTCATCAGCCGCAAGCCGCGCTCCAGAATGAGGCGGTCGAGCGATGAGTATGTCGTGTGCGGCGGCATAGCGGCGAGAAAATCCGCCATGTCCTCATCGGTGATCTGAAGGGCTTCATCGATGGTCTTGCCGACGATGAATTCGGCAAGCGACGAGGAAGCGGTTATGTCCGAGCCGCGGCCGAAGGTCTGGACCGCTGCGGCGGAGATCGTTTGCGTCTTACGGTCGAAAGCCATCGTCAATTTGAGCCCATCGCCGTAGGCGATGGCGCCGACCTTGCCGGCCGCTTTGGGGATGTCCAAAGCGCCGACGTTATTGGGGTTGATGAAATAGACCTTGTCGCTGATGAGGTAGACGTTCTCGGTATCATCCCGCACGGCGCCGATCCTTGTCGTCATGGCGCCTAGCCGAAGGACTTGCCGCAGGCGCATTTGTCCCCAGCATTGGGATTGTCAAAGACAAAGCCCGAGGACTCCAGGTTCGTCACGAAGTCAACGGTCATGCCGGCGAGATGCGGCTGGGAGCTTGAGTCGATGAACACCTTGACCCCGTTCGCCTCCATGATGGCATCCCCCTCGCGCGAGACGCTTTCCAGACCCATCTGGTATTTGAGGCCGGCGCAGCCGCCCGGCTCGACCATGATGCGAAAGCCTTCTGCCGGTTCGTCGGCGCGGGAAAGCGCGGCCTTGACGGCGGTGACAGCGTTTTCAGTGAGTGTGATCATGGGACTATTTTCTCGCTGATGCGTTCGCAAGCCACGCTGCACAGAACGTGCCAGAGAGGAAATTGTATTAAAACAACCGGTTGGCTGATTTTGCGCCCTGTCTCACATCCAACAATTTGTCGGATGTCCGACTGAGTGAAACCTTGCGTACAAAAAGCGGCATCGGACAAATCGCCAACGTCGTCGCCTGAGCCAGCCTGCGTTTTCGATCATATGAATGTGGACCGTGCTGCGCTCCAAAAGCCCCGCCGTCGTCACCACCGGTCGGTGGCGAACACCGTGTTTGTCGATGACGCTTCGATCGTGCCTTCTCGAAGCAGGCGCCTTCCGCGTCACCTCGTGATGGCGAACACCACTCGCGTGCTCGGCCCGTGGCCGCAGTGCGGCCGTCCCCTCGCGACGGCCGACTGAGGCATTGTAAATGCCGTCAAGCCAGGTGGGCCAACGCCGCCCAGGGAACAGCGAAATCACGGCCACGGCGACCACGGCCATGACTAGAGGCCGCGGTCATTTCCAGTTCTGGCGTCAGTTCAGGGTCTGGCGCGCTCCGTTCCGAAATAAAGCTCAAGCGAGTCACCAGTCTCGCCGAGACATCTAGGGAGAGAAATTGCCATATGCTACAGCTACTCGTCGGCAATGATCCGTCACGGGCGACGTAGACAAATACCAAAGCGTCGCGGGTTGCCATCATGCTGGAAAAACCGGTGCGGTTGTGTCAGTCGCCCGCCAACATGCCGCCGATAGCGTTGCCCCAAAGGCGGGTACTGACTGTCACGCTATCCGAAGCGGCGTCGCTATGGCGTCAATGTCTTCTGGTACAGGAGGGCTGGGTTCCACACTGCGAGACCAGCCCCGCGTTATGGTATTGCTCCAAGGAACCAAGGGACGATCCGCCTGTGCGCTCGGCTCGAGGGTATGATCCGGTCTATGAGGGCAAATCGATGCAAGGGATGATTGACCTCATCCAGAGAGGTTTCTTTCCAGGGGGATCGCGCGTCCTCTGTGCTCATCTCGGCGGCGCGCCGGCGATCAACGGTTACGGCTATACCTTTCGCGACGGCTGACGCTCAACAGATTTCGGTTGCGCCAGTCCTACCGTGCCGATGTCCACAAAGCATTCCGCCGATTTGCGAATGAGCCCCAGCATCAAACTGCAGACGGATGTGCTCTTCATCTTGACGGCCTGCGTGGCGATGAGGCGGCTATGGCAAAGCTCGAGCGCTTCGGCATCGCGTGGGCAGCTAGAACTGGTGGGCGACCTGCAGCCTCGCCTGCTGGTGAACACCTGAATGCGCGAGACCGGATAGCCCGATTTGAGTGCCAACTTTGAACGGAGATGGTCCGCTACTGTGGCGCAGGCAATCATTGGCAATGCTGCACAAGGCCGTTCTCGCGCTTCATGACTTTGTCACGAAGCCTGAGTGACGCCAGAGGAGCCGGCGGCGACGTCATTGCCGACTACAGCATCGATGGAAACTTCGATGATATTCAGCGACTCGTCGATGATCTCGTCTGATATCGTCAACGGGACGAGGAAGCGGAGGACGTTGAAGTGCCGGCCGGCTGAAGCAAGCAGCAAACCGCGGTCAGCAGCTTCCTTGATCACCTTGACGGTAAGGGATCGCGCAGGCTTGCGCGTCTCTTCGTCCTCAACCAGTTCGACACCGATCATTGCGCCTAGCCCGCGGGTGTCACCAATCACCGAGCGGTTTCTCTTCTTCTGAATTCGCTGAAAGCCCCTTAAGGCGCTCACCGACCTTGAGGAGGTTTTCCTTGTCGATGACATCCAGCACCGCCAATGCTGCCGCACATGCCAGCGGATTGCCCGCGTATGTTCCGCCCAAGCCGCCGACGCCAACGCAATCCATGATCTCGGCTTTGCCGACCACTGCCGCAATCGGTAGGCCTGCCGCCAGACTCTTAGCCATCAGGATCAAGTCAGGTTCGACGCCAGTGTGTTCGATTGCAAAAAGGCGCCCGCTCCTGCCCATCCCGCACTGAACCTCGTCGGCTACAAGGACAATCCCATGGCGGTCGCAGAGACGCCGGATACCAACCATGAACGCAACGGGCGCGGGGATGTACCCGCCTTCGCCGATAAGCGGTTCGATGACCATCGCCGCGACCGCGCTGGGCTCAATTTCGGTTTCGAATAGCGTCTCCAAGGCCGACAGGCAGTGCTCGACGCCGACCCCCCGATAAAGATCCGGGTAGGGTGCGCGATAGATGCTGCCTGGAAAAGGTCCGAATGACTGTTTGTAAGGATTGACCTTACCCGTCATCGCCATGGTCAGGAGTGTGCGACCGTGAAACGCGCCGCCAAACACAATGATCCCGCGGCGCTTTGTGTAAGCACGCGAAATCTTGACCGCATTTTCAACCGCCTCAGCACCGGTCGTGAGGAGCAAGGTCTTGGCTGGTCCGCCAACCTTGCATCGCTCGTTCAGCCGCTCGGCAAGTTGGATATAACTTTCATAAGGAGCGGACCCGAAGAACGTGTGGCTGAACCGGTTCAGCTGAGCCTGTACCGCATCGACGACCTCAGGATGCGAGTGTCCGACCGCGAGAGCGCCCGTTCCACCTTCCCTCTACGTCCCAGAGCTCGCATTTTGCGCCCGATCAACATATATCGGGAAAGACATGGACGCGCCTGCGGAAACCGCGGCCTTGCGACGCTCATCCAGAGCAAGATTAGATACCATCCGAGTACACTCCTATTGCCGACCGAAACACCCGAGAGCACTTTTAGCGACAAAGTCGTTCCTCAGCTCTTCGAGTCACGAGATTGCTTGGTTCGCGCCTTCCGGCCCATAGAGAGACTGAATGCAAGCGCTGCGCCATTTACATTAAGTCGTTTAATCACATCACTTTTTTCATAGGCGGCGTTGCCCCTGCCAAAACGCGCACCTTTCTTCTGTAAGAACCTGGGCAAGAATGTCGGAACGCCGACCAAAAAATGCACGGTTGACCGTTCACCAGGGCGACAATTCCGACGGCTCATGGGGATTGCCACTTCGCCGTTTATCTCAGTACATGCACGCCACCCGATTTGCACGATGGCAGGCGGGGGGAAAGGCGAACACTCACGCCACTGCCACGGCCTCGCCGATCCTCTCGCGATCTTGTCCGCCCTGGAATTCGAGGTTCTTAGGAGTACAGACCAGCATGTCCTTCCTATTCGCCAAGATGCGGAGATGGGGATCGACCAATCGATTCGGCGGCTCCCGAGTACCATCCGGGGCTGAGCATGAATGATAAACGGCGATGACATGTCCAATGCGGTATTAGCAACCGCCTTTCCTGGCGGTCGTCGCCTTAGGTTCGATATACCGCTCGACCTGATCAAGCCTGAGACAGCAGCCGCCCGATTGCCGACCATCCATGCAATCGAGCGCGCCATCGCGGTCGCCAATCAGGAACCGCGCGCTCGCTATATCGGTTGGACTTCTGCGCAAACTTCTTCGGACACCGGTCACAAGTTTGATGTGCTCGCTGATAAGATCCACGCCGTAAGCCAGCTGAACCAATTCTGGGGCGGGCGAACCTGGAAGATGCGGGCTGACTCCAATCACAACCGGACCATGATTCTTCGATCGGAGTTCAATGTTAGTCGGACCCCAGTTAAGACCGAGTGTCCGCAAACAAATCAGCGAAACATTGTAAATGTTGACGTACTCGTCATCAGTCAGTACAGCCGGATATGTGCACTCGCTCCAGATGAGGCCGGGCATCGGGTCTAACTTAATTGCAGCAATCCCGATTATCTCCTTTTCAAACATGTTAATTATATATTGTGTACCTTGTAGGTATTCTTCGACGAGCACCCGTGGAGAAGAACGCGCTATGTGCGTCGCGCCAAAAAGATCGTCCGTATGTTCCGCTAACTCTTGGGCATTTCTGCACAATCTAGCACGGGTCCTCCCGTTGCCAAAAGCCGGTTTGACGACTACGGGCAGCCCGATATCGTCCGCGAAGCATTCCGCCTGCTTCCCATTCGCTGCCAGGTGATACGCAGGTACTGAAACGCCGGCCTGTGAGAGAAGCTGACGTTGAGAGAATTTGTCGGAGCATTGTTCAATCGACACGGGGTTCGGTCCCGGCAGACCGAAGTGCCGGCAAAGCTTACCGACTGTTGCGGTAACTGAAACCTCGTCGCTCGCAGCGCCAGTAATTCCAACAATGTCATACCTTATCCGCAGCCCGTAACATTCTCGGATCAGCGCATCGATATTGCCTGTATCTACCCGAATAGCTTCAGTCTCTTCCGCCGCAACATATTCGTACCGCCCCGGATCGACCGCCAAGGTAATTACGTGAAGGCCGAGACGCTTAGCCGCTTTCATGTAGAGCGGACCATTGCCCCTATTACCCTCTACCAGAATGAGCGCTTTTCTTCTCACGGCCTTGGACTCCGATGTTGATTCTGTGCGGCAGCCAGGAGCGTGGCAAGCACCACGCCGATCTCAGACCTGGCCGGGAAGGCATGGCGGCAGGCTCGATGCCGACGACGCGCCGGCGCTGCAGAAACTAAACTTATCAAGCACGCGAGCACTCGCCGCCTTTGCTCGATCACGCCGGTACGGCGAGCGCTCGTCAGCCAATGATAGTCTCATCCTCTTTAGTCGCAGCCGAAGCCGCTGAAGTCAGCACGAATGTGCGCAACCGCAGATGGGATTGTCCTCAAAGACCGGACGCTGCTCATCATCCGGCCAGAAAATGGGTTCCACGCGGCCGGCCCCAATTCGGACCACGACTTCCTTCATGGAAGACTTAGTTTTGCAGTGCGGCCACCATCCACGACAAAGATCTGGCCAGTGACTAAATGCAGCCTCGTCGGAGGCAATCCATGCGACCATAGCGGCGACCTCTTCAACACGGCCAGTGCGACCCAACGGATGAATGGTACCCAGCCTTCCTCGTGCCTGCTCCGGTAAAGCGGCGACGAAAATTGGCGTTAAGCTCGGTACGATCCAGCCAGGAGCCACGCCATTGCAGCGGACCCCATCTTGACCGCCGTCGACCGCCACGGCACGCGTCAAGCCATGCAGCCCAGCCTTCGACGCGCAATAGGCGGCGTGCCCTGGGTTGGAGGCCAATCCCTCTATCGAGCCGATATTGACGATTGAGCCGCGGCTTCTCCGAAGATGAGGGATGGCGCGACGGATCAGCAAAAAAGGAGCATCAAGATTGAGGGCCATTGTGCGTTGCCACTCGTCCAGCCCCGTCTCATCTACCTTTGCCTCGACCATCCGCCCAGCGTTGTTGACGAGGATATCTAGGCGGCCGGCCTGTTGAACGACGTAGTCAATCACCATGTCCGGAACGCCGGGATCGCAAAGGTCCGCGACTATCGCTTCTATATGGCCGGTGTCTTCAAGCTGAACCCCAAAGACTCTGGCTCCCCCGCTGACAAGCTTGCCAGCGATTGCGGCCCCAAGCCGCTGCTGGCCCCGGTCACCAAGGCGACTCTCCCAACAAAAGGCTTCATGCGACTGCCCTTTCCCTGTTCGCCTCGACAAGCGCGCCGTACATGTGAACACGCAGTCCGGTTTGACCAGAACACCTTCTGGTGCATAGTCGGGACGACCCCTCCACCCCGGTCGCGATGCGACCACCGGCTTCGGCATCGCCCTGAGCGACCGCCAGATGAATCGAGGCATTTCTGCCTTCGAATGGGCGGACACCATATGGCTGACGGCCTGTAGCGTGGGATGTGCAGTCCTAATGTCTAGATTCTCAATCAGCGCCGACGGCCTGATCTGATCGCCATACCCACATCGCGCGAGGCCGGTCTGGCGCCGCCATTGCTTGGCCTCGGTCAATTCGAGCTGAAATGCGAGCATCTGCGCTAAAACTTCTTTCCTCGTTGGGCGCCCGAGCTCCCCTCCCATACCAGTACGACTACGGGTTCCAAAAGCGTCCGCAAAAGCATCCTTAGAAAAACATATTGTATTTGACGCCAATTCGTCAGCATTGCGACAGATCCATTTGCATGAACGAATTCGCCCGCAAACCACTCTGGCTATCAATCCTTTTTATGCTTTCTCCTCGGCCCGCCGAGCGATCGCGCCTTAAGCAAATTGCTTTGCGGGGCTGCACAAAGGGCGCCATAACAAACCTCCTCACCCTTGTAGTTGGATAAGGCCTGCAGCAAATTCGGCAGAAGGTGCTGTTTCAGCTCGTCCGGAACAGGTTGCGGACTGTCCAGCGACTTCAGTGCGAACTCGATCAACTCGATCGCGCGATCTTGATTGCCGCTCTCGTAATAGTATCGAGCGACCGCCGGATACGTCCGGAATTTTTGGCCGCCGCTGTGTGGTGGATTGAGTGCCAGGATATGTTCAGCCAGCTTTTTGCCGAGCGCGAAGCGCTCATGAGACGGAAAGTGCGAGTGGTCATGCGCCGCACCGAAGAGCTGGTCTAGTGTTGCAAGCATCCAATGCTCGGAGTTCCTTTCGATAGCGTCACAAACCAATTGGCGCAGGACAGGCAACCCGGTCCGCAAATCTTTCATTCTGTGAAGCAATAAATGCGCATGAGCCAGACGGAAATTGATGTCGCCGGGCATCAAGGCGGTGCCCTCCTGGACTGCCGAGAGCGCCGTATTCCAATCCTGGTTCCTTACTGCCGCCCAAAATCTCTTGTTGATTGACTTGTTCAACGCTTCGCTCGCTGTGAGTCTCTATCCGCGACCCGTTTCGCGTTGGCGGCTTTCGCGGCGCCGCCGGTGCGCCGGATGCCGCTGACCACTCTCGGCAATATCTCATCGAGTCCTGTGAGCCGGGTGCAGCGGGGCGACAGAAAGGATGGCATCGCTCGTCCTCGCGTTCAGCTGTCAATCAGTTGCGCATTTCAACCAGCACGCGCCGTGCCAGTGTGCTGAACGCCCCGCTGACCGCATAATTACCTTTTGAAAGCGTCCAACTGCCCTAAAAGGGCGGATGTGATGAAGCGGACATTTTTGCCAGTGTTTGTTTTGGACCCGACATTTTGTCAGCCGCTGTCGGGCGCTGAGAGTCGTCGCCTCAGACTGCGCTGGCCCAGCGGCACCTGAGCCCGTTTGGAGAATCGAGGAGTGGGTTTGCGGAGAGGCGATTTGTATTCAAGCTCTGAACGCGGACCAAGCAGAGCTGCGGGCGGATTGGCCCAGATCGCCAAGAACACCCAGCATGCTGAGGCGGGAGGACCTGGTCGTGAACCACAGAAGCTGTTCCGGCTCTATCGGGAGGAGCATCTTGTCGTTCGCCGCCGTGTGGGCCGCAAGCGGGCGGTCGGGACCAGAGCGTCGCTACCCGTCCTGAGCTTGCCCTCCCGATCGCGCACGAGTGTCGCCGGTTCGGCTACCGGCACCAAGAGACGGTCTTCGCACCGCGCCCGTTGTCCGCTCTGCGGGTTGTCGAGCCGGGAGCCATAGCCGCGGCCGTTGAGGCCGAAGCGTAAGCGGCCGGTCGCCGCGATCAGGTCCGCGATGCGCGGGTGTGCGATTTCGAGGCGGCACGCTACAGCGCCGACTAGGCATTCCGGCAATGCGACGCCATCGATCCGCAGAACCGGCTGGTCGCGGCGGAATCCAGATGGTGGGGCCGGATCTTCTCATGCATCATGGCGCGCTCCCTCCGGTGGAACGGCGCGCTGGCCGTCGACGTGGTTGAGGATCGGGCGCACCGTCAGCGTTGTCAGCGTCAGGCGCGTCTCTTCCGGCAGCCCCTGCCATGGTGGCATCTGCGCGGTCTGCGCGTCGTGCGGCTTGGAGAACAGATCGAACTGATATGTCGTAGGCTGGCGCGGCATGGACCTCTCCCCGATTCGAGTCGTGAGGACCCGACGCTGCGCCCGAAATCCTCCAATTGCGGGGGTGTGGGAATTGGCCGTCGCGTCTTGCAGCAGTGTCACCAAGACGCCAAGCGTTCTGGGATCGACATGTGGGCAGCGGCTATGCGCCACGCGGTGCAGACCGCGCGATCAAGCATCCAGGACGGCACCTCCAGTGACCGATCGGAGCCGTGGCCGGAGAGAGTGCAGCGGAAAACCTCCCGGTCTGCCTTCTCGATCACCTCGTGAACGTGAACACAACCCCCGGCCCAGGGATGCCATCGATAAAGAAACGTGCGTTCCTCGGTCCCGTGGCGTTCTCTCGCGTTGTAGAATCCTGTTTCATAACACCCATCTGTCTATGCCCTTGAAGGGAATAGGTTTGGCTGATCGGGGTACGATCCCGCGGGGTATTTCGGGTTCTGTCGCGCGCGATGAACAATCTGCTGGGCTCGCGGCGTTCCAAGTTCTGATCGGCTGAAGATCCACGGACCATCCGGCAAAGGATGAAGACTCTCGATCTCGCTGGCTTCGGCGGCGAGTCTGAGGGTCTTGGGTGCAACGCCAAGTAGGCGCGCCGCCTTGTTCAGGTTGAGCCATGGCTCGTTCCCATCCGGTGCCGGCCGGAAGACCGGGATCTTGTGATGCGATCTGTGTGCGGTGACCCGCTCCCCGTGTCCAGCGATTGCCATGCCCGGTCACCAGGCCGTTGCGGTTGAGAATGCCGGCGATCAGATCATCGCTGGCGATTAGCACCAGTTGCCGGATGGCTGCGATGATATCGGTGGAGGTGCTGTTGCGCTGTCCGCGCCGGCGCTTCGGCAGGCGCAGCTCGGTATGGGCGCCGCCAATCCAATGGATCAGCAGCACGATCTCGGAGGCTTTATCGTCGATATTGGCGACCACCTCCTGAATGACGGTGCGCACGATGCGCTTCTTGAGCCTGGCGTCCGTCGTTGGCGCCGACCAGACAGCCTGAAGGTCTGTGGCCAGCGCCGTGATGCCCGTTGCCAACACAGGTGATGGCCTTGGCGTCGCGGCATCATGCGCGGCGATCTTGCTCTCGATCTCACCGACACGGATGAGTGCCTGGTTCCAACGCGCTTCCAGTTCCGCCGCGACCAGCCGGTTATCGGGATCGGCCGCGTCATATTGCCGGAAGGCCCGGTCGGCGGCGTAGCGGGCAGCCTCAAGATCCCGACTGAGGGCGTCCCGGACCTGGTCACGACGATCGGCAGCTTGCGCCTCAGCTTCGGCAGCGGCAGCAATCGCTCCCGGCTCCACGACACGCAGGAGCGCTTCCTCAATCGCATCATCGACGCGCAGTCCGCCAAAGGCGATGCATCGCGGCTCACCATTGTCGAGCAGACCCCGCCAGCAGGAATAGCGCGGAATGTTGTGCTTGGTGCCCGTGTACCGCACCGTGAGCTTGCGGCCGCAGCGCCGGCAGCGGACAAGCCCGGCGAGCAGAGCGTCGCCATGCTTGGGCGCCCCGTGATGCCGGCTCGTGGGCACGTTGTCGCTCACCATCTTGCGGATCGCCTCTGCCCTTTCCCAACTGACATAGCCTTCATGGCTGTCCGGGATCAGCGCCAGCCATTCCTCGCGCGTCCTACGTCGGATACCTGCTCGAACGGCGGATCGGCCAAATCCCGGCGCGACACGAGTCTTACCATAGGCGTAGGCGCCGCCGTAGATCGGGTTCTCGATCATCCGGTGGATGGTCGCATAGTTCGGCCTGCGCCAGACCACATCGCCGTTGTTGCGCTTGGCGGGCAAATCCAACCCATGCTCGAGGAACCACATCAAGGCCTGACGGGCGCTGCCGAGCTCAGCAACCTTGTCGAACACCAGGGTAATGGATTCCTGCACACGCCGATCAGGATCCTTCTCAAGACGATCGCCGACCTTCGCGAAGCCGACAGGAGCTGCCACGACGAGTTCGCCGCGCCGGGCCTTCTCGTAGCGTGCGGAAAGGGAACGCTGGCGCAGAAGATCGAGCTCATACTCGTTGAGGCTCCCCTTCAGCCCCAATAGCAGCCGATCGTTGCCTTGCCGCGGCGCATAAACCGTCTCCTGGTCGACCAGCACGGTGTCGACGACGCGGCACATCTCGATGAGCTGCTGCCAGTCGCGGCTATTGCGGGCAAACCGAGACACTTCTCGCGCCGCAACCGCACCGACCTTGCCGAGGCAGACCTCCGCGACCATCCGGTCGAAGCCGGCACGCGCGACGCCGCCGGCGGCAGAACGGCCGAGATCGTCGTCGATCGTCTCTACGCGAGACCAGCCAAGCGCCGTCAGGCGATCGCGCATCGCATATTGAAGCATGCTGCTCTCACGATTGTGCAGGACCTGATGGGCTGACGACTGCCGCACATACAGGATCGCTTTACGCTCCAGATGGTGCGGCCCAATCTTCTCATGCATCATGATCCACGCCCTCCCGTTGAACGGCGCGCTCGCCATCGACGTGCCCGAGGATCAGGCTGACCATCAGCTTCGTCACTGATCGGCGCGTCGCGGCCGGCAGCGCCTGCCATTGCGGCGTCTGCACCGTGTTGGCGTCGTTCGGCTTCGAGAACAGATCGAACTGGTATGTCGTGGGCTGGCGCGGCATGGACATCTCCCCGATTCGCGTGAGAGCCCAATGCTGCGCCCATCTCCGGCGATTGCGATGGGGCGCCCGTGTCAAGGAGCAGCTTCGCCAGGGTACCCAGCGCGGCAAGGTCGACGTGCGGAGCAGTCGTGATGCGCCAACTCTTACTGAGGATCCGATCGAACATCCAAGCCGGGACCTCCAACCACCGATCCGAGGCCTGGCCGAAAACGCTACAGCGGAAGACTGCTGCGTCATTCCGATCGATCACTTCGTGAATATGGACTTGGCGACCCGCCCAAGGATGCCATGGATAGAGAAGCTCGCGCTCCGGGCCGGTCCCGTGGGTGTTGCGTCGCTGAGTTGTTCAACTCCACGCGGCCGCACTCCCAAACCGCCTGGCAGACAGCGGCCGAGTTCGCCATCACCTTCGACCCGCGACGGTCGCTCGCGCTGCGCTATGCCAAAGGCTCCGCGCGCCAGCGCCCGCCGCTTCACCCGCCAGCAGCGGAACAACCCGCTGGAAACAACTCAAACTAAATAGACACGCGTTGTCGCCACTGTTTCAGCGTGCGGAGCCTTGACCCTCTGGCTGTCGATCATGCCTACCGTGGGACGGGCCTGGCGTCCGCCCGATCGCGATCCAGCATCAGCGCCACCCCGGATGGAGAAAGTGCCAACTCGCGGTCTAGAATCCCCCGGGACTGTCGGAGATGTCAGCGGCAGTAAGGTTGACCCTCAAGAGCCGCCCACCCCCATCGACCGCTTGTGTCGCCTGCGGCCGACAAATATTGCCGGCACCCATCCCGCATTTTTTCAAATCTTCCGGGCGTCGGCGCGCCAGGCGCGGCGCGAGGTTCGCACAGCTTGACGTTTTGGTATACTCCACCGCCCCCCATGAAGGGATCGATTCAGTCAAACACTGAACCGTCCAATCGATAGATTGCATCTTCGGTCAACACCACAAGCAAACGACGGACATCGTCGTATCGGGTGTTGCTCACTTGGAGGCGCTATGAATCCGCGAATTTTTAATCAACCCTGTCTCTCTTGGAAGGTGCCCCGGGTTTTCTTGAGGTATGGTGCGTAGAATCCGGACACGAGCATAGGATGATCGCGAGGCAATGTGGAGAAGCCTCCGGCTGAGCCCTGGCAGTTCCTCGACGAACAAAGACATACCGAGACCCCCATGCACTCGAATTCCGTTGTAGCGTAGTTCCACGTCACTTCGGCGCCAGAGGAGATATGCTGAATAGCGACGAAGTCGTAAGCCCCGAACCGATTAGGCACAATGGCTAAGTTTGGGTCACAACAATGATTCACAATAACAGCCGGCTTATGAAAGAGAGCATGGACATTCCAGTCCAATTGAAACGAGTTTGTAGTTCGAACCGGTTCCATGCGGTCAATTAGCCCTATGACAACAATTTCCCCCGGCAGGAAGTCGCGAGCAGCGAATACCCCGCGCCCCCTATCACTGCCCGTGCTGAGGATTTTGACGTTGCGGGCATTGAGCTGCCTTGCGCACGCGACGTCATCCGTCAAAATAGACAGACTTTGGTGTATGTTAGTATTAGACATGGCCGATTTCTTTCATCTACACGAGGTGTTGTTGCACGATGACTACTTCTCACCAGAGATAACTTGGCCTTGAGCGTCTTCCTCCAATCCCAACGGTTCCGAAGTATTTACGAAGTTGGGAGAACAGGGTGCCGCTCGGCGGCGCCTACTGCCTCCTCCTAGGAACACTCAAAAATCGTGCCGATTCACCCGAATCGCGGCAACCAAGGAATTCCGATTGCCTCGGCTATTTGACTGAGGCAAAAGAAGAGATTGCCTACCAACGCGTGTGTAGCGGACCCGACAGACCTGACACATGCATCTCGAATGGCGCTGCTTGATGTCCTGTGGGTCGATCTGGCAGGAGGCGGAGGAGCGTGGCAACGCGTCTGCAAGAGAGCAGTTCATTCTGCTGCGGATGGTGGGCGTGGGCACCTAGCCGAGGGCCCAGGTATCGAAAGTGGTTAGCATACCGTCGGAAGTTTCTGCGAAACCCCTGCATAAGTCGCCGCCGGCGTCCACCAATCATGTCGCATTCGATCGATGCATTTACGACCATCGCGGGCCCCGACTCTTTCCCCGAGATAATCGGCGAGCGCAGCTAACAGAGGCTGGCAGGCAGCTCTGTACCGCGTTGCGCAAACCTTGCGCCGTCTCGAACTGTGCCTTGCGAGACCTGAGACGATCACATGAGCGGTAGCGGCGCCGCCTGTAATCGACGCAAACAGTCAGTTGGTTGGCAGGCTTGCTAGACGGAAAAGCGCGCACGTAATATAGACCTGCGTCTTCGAAGCACACAACCTGGTGCGATCGACGCACTCGCCTTTTTGTCTGTGAAGCGGCTGCCGCACATTGAGTTTCAAAGGTGCGCCAGAACTGTGCGTGACAGTATTGTCTCACCCATGGCGTTTTCCGAAGTTCGACTGGGCCGCTTCAATCCCCGTAGTGTAGTGTCACGCGAGTAGGTGGATGCCCGTTCTCTCAGCCTTTGGCCAAATGAGCATAACTTGCTGCGAAACGCCCGAGTTTGTGTTCGCCGCAAGTCACCGGCCGGTAACGCAGTGGGTTGCTGTCAGTGACACATGAGGCCAATGGCTCAATGATCGCATCGAAATCAGCGTCGATAAAGAAGGGGATTGAGTATCGCTCACGCCCTGAGCTATTCACCACGCGATGTAGGTTCGCCAGATAGACACCGTTGGTGAGCCGCTGAAGCAGGTCTCCGACGTTGACTATGAAAGTACCGTGGATCGGCGTGCCTTGTACCCAATCGCCATCTCGGTTCATGACCTGAAGACCGCCCACGTCGTCCTGTGCAAGGATGGTCAAATTGCCGTAGTCAGTGTGGGCGCCAATTCCGATCATGTCTTCGTTAATATCACCACTCTGCGGCGGGTAGTGAAGGAGCCGCTGAATGCTGATCGGGTTCCGCATGAGGTTCTCGAAATAGCTTTCCGCTAGGCCTAGACTGAGCGCAATTCCCTGCAAAAGTTTTTTCGCGAGGCCCAGCATCCCTTGATGGTATCTGTAGGTCAGCTCCCGAAACTCCGGCCAACCTGAGGGCCACTGGTTGGGACCAAAAAACGGACCTTCCAACGTCGAACCTTCAGGCCCGAAGTCGAAGCACTCCTTGAGGTCTCTGGTCTTGCCGGGATCGGTGTTCTCTCCGAACGGCTCAATGTATCCGCGGAAGGCCACACCGGATTTGCTAATATGCAGTGACAACTTCTGCGACAACGGCAATTCAAAAAACCTCCGGCTTACATCAAACACCGAGTGTATGAAATCCTGCGCGATCCCGTGGTTCTTCACATACATAAATCCAGTGTTGGACAGGGCCCAGCGTATCTCCTTGGCGACCGAATGCTTGTTTGTATTATTGAGGAGCGGGGCTATATCAACCAACGGTATTTTGTCAAAGCTTTCGCGTTTTGCGCGCAATTGTTCGTCTAGGCGGGCTGCTAAATCTTTGGACATTAATACACCTTTGTTTGCCAATTGGAGCCGGCCCATTTGTCATCGGCCATTTGTGACTATCGTGACGCAAAGACGCGCCACCGTGCTGGGAAAAATCGTGCCCTTTTTAGGTGATCTAGAACCGAGTTTCGCCCCGCAGGCGGAGCATTGATCACAACCCCTGTCGCTCTGCCGCGCCGACCTTCTCGAGCACCTGAAACACCCAATAGTCAGCGCGCTCCTGGGCGACGTATCTACCGTTGCTTAGACGCTGCGCCAGTAAAAGAACGCCCTCCTCCTGCAAACGCCGCACATGGTCGTCGAAGAATGCGGCTTCCGCATAGCTATTGCGGATGCTTGTGACGATGAATCCTTTCGGGCGCGTCACGCGAGCCAGCTCGCGCAGTCCGTCTGGTCTAACGTGCCCAAGCGTGAAGACTCCGCAGCAAACCGTGATATCGTAGCCCGCGTCCGCGTACCCGGAGAGCACCCCGTTAAGGTCGACACCGTCTCGGACATGACGATAGACTCGGGTTTGCCGCGCCTTTTCGGCCATCTCCTTGGAAAGATCGAACCCATCGATCAGCCGGAAACCGAGGCGTTCCAGTTGCACGCCGACAAGGCCTGTTCCGCAGCCGGCGTCGAGCATTGCGATGGCGGTGCGCTCGCTGCTCAAATAGGCTGCCTGCACGGCGCCCGCTAGTTCCGCCACGATCATCGGCCCGCAGTACCCCTCGCAGCCAACGTCCACATCGTAGGCACCAGCCCATCCGCGATAGAAGTGGGTCAGGCGATCGGCGTCGCCCTCGAGGGCAAGGGCCTCCTTGATGCGCTGTCGTGCGACTTGCTCCAGTGCCGTCTGTTGATCGACGGTATTCATGTTAGCTCCCTTCCTCTAGGTCGTGATCGGCACCGGTTGTCCGGCACCTGAGTCAACTGCCAAAATGAGAGCATCAAAGCTCGTGCCAGTTGGCCAAAAGGCGCGAAGAAAACAATTTTGATGAACGGTTTCAGGTATTTGGGCGTAGCCATGCAACGCAACGTGGTTCCAACAAAGCCTTTACCCAGACGACACAGCTGACAAAATGTCGGGTTGCGAACTTGCGACCGATGTACCTTGACGTCGGCGAGGGCGACGGCGCCTCGCCTACAGCGCCGCCGCGCGCGAAAACTCGGGCAAATCCCGCGCCCCAATGCTATGAGCGGTTTCGAGGCTCCGGGGCCACATCGTCCGCGCGTCATGGATATGGCGCGCGGTCCCGAAGCAAATTCGAGATAGCGAGCCTTGCCGAAGGGTCACATGCTCTCCACCGCATTCTAGTGGATTGATTCCAACGTTTGGTGCCCACGCTTCACTGCGGCAATGATGTCGTGTGGGTCAGCTTTCCACACGAATGGCCGCGGCTCTTGATTGTGCTCTTTGATGAAGCGATTGATGGCGGCTTGAAGGTCGACGACGGAATGAAAGACGCCGTGCTTCAAACGTCGTCGTGTGAGTTTTGCGAAGAAGCTCTCGACGGCGTTGAGCCATGAGCAGGATGTCGGGACGAAGTGGAAGGTCCACCGTGGATGCCTTGCCAGCCAAGCGCGGATCGAGAATGACGCGGACGGCCTTCGATTCGACGACCCTCCGACGCGTGACGACGGATGTCGCGCCCCCTAGGTAGCGACTACGAACATTACCCGTGCCCCGTGATTCTAGAATGGCAGAGCAGATCATGAACACGCCGGTCGGCGTGCGGACGGTGTTGAAGCCGACTGAGAGCAGGGTAACGGCAGCCGGAACATCGTGCCTCTGGACGACGCCCACCGAGGCCTCCCAGGCCGGATCGTTGAGAGCGCCGCACGCGATCAGGAAGCTGAAGCCAGGATCATCCACGGATCGACAAAGCCGAACGCCATACAAGCGATCAGCATCGCCGATCCGATCACCATCAGGCAGCGGCCGGCGAACATGACCCGGCCCCGGCTGAACTGTCGGCCATCGCGCCGGCAAAGACAGACAAGATGAATGCCGGGCAGGTATCATGACGCCTCACCAGCGCCACCATCAGATCGGATGTCTAGATCGTCGCCATCAGCCAGCTGATGGCGACAGTCTGCATCAGCCAGCCAAGGCTGGAGACCTGCGTGGCGACCCAGATCGAACGAAAGGTGGGATTTCTGAGCGGCGCAAACGTCGTGGGCGGAACTCGATCTACAGCTGCGCGCCCTGCTCATATACTTCGAACCTTCTCCTTAGGGGCCGCCGTGATTCCAGAGGACTGCGGGACGTTCAATAAGTGACCCAGAACAACAAGCTGCACCGGAACGCTTCAGGCATTAGCCTGCAACTCGGTCCCACGAAGCTTGAGCCAGACGGCGTTGTTGCAGCCATCTTGCCATGGATCCTCCGCAGCGCTGCGGCGGTTCACGACAAATCCGAGGATCTACTGGCGAAACCAAGGCCGGATTGCGCGTTCAGCTTTATCCTCGACCAGCGTTTCGCTCCACGAGCTGCACCGCCAGGTTGAGAGAAAGAACGCCTCTGGCCAGCCGTTTCCATATCGATGATCTGAATCTTGGTGCGATATGTCGCCTCATAGTCGCCGCATAGTCAGCGCCGACAGGTGCTGGGATTGGCGCCGAAGGCTTCGCGGAAACATTTCGAAAAATGCGATGCTGATGCGAAACCGCAGGCGATCGCGATCTCAACAATCGGCAATTCTGTTTGCCTGATGAGACGCTTGGCGCGGCTAAGTCTCAAATGCAGGTAGAAGCGCATGGGAGACGACGAAACTGATCGCTGGAAGAGCCTTTCGATCTGACGTTGTGAGCGGCCGACGCATTTTGCAATGTCGCGGAGGGGCAGCGGGTCTTCGATATGTTCTTCCATGATTCGAATGACTTCGGCGAGCGGCTTGCTCACGCCGGCTTCGCTAGCATTGATCGTCCATTGCCTGTCAGAGGCTGAGCGCCAGTGCCCGGCAGTCGTATGTCGGCACACAGCTAATGCAGTCTCTCTGCCAAGGCGTTCGCTAATCAGCTCCATAACGAGGTCGAAAGACGCGAATTCTCCTGCGCAAGTAACGATGTGGGTATCACGAACGAACAGTCGGTCGGTCACTTGCAGGCGGTCAAATTTTTCAGAGAGGGCGGCCCTTTTGTCCCAATGGATTGTGCATGCGGAATTGTCGAGTAAACCACTGTCAGCCAACAGCCATGTGGCTGTACCCAAGGCCGCGATTGGAACCCCATGCCGCTTGCAAAGCCGAAGAATCTTACTGAGGGCGGTCGAGGTGTGCTTTTCCACCCGTTCGCCGGCGCAGACAATGACCATGCTTGGCCCTTTGCCGGCCTGAACGCATTCTCCAGTGTCGGCAAAATCGCTGCCGACCGACAGGATGAAACCGCTGGCGCATTCAACCGGCTTGCCGTCAAGGCTTGCGATGGTCCACTGGAAGAAGGATCGGCCGGAGACGGAATTGGCTAGGCGAAGCGGATCCACGAAAGATGAAAGGCTGAGTTGCGAAAAGCCGGGGAGGGCAAGGATGACCAGTCGATACACCCCCAAGGTGTCGATCACCTGCCGGCTCGCATTCCATCCCACGATCCGCGAAGGGTCTCCTGTTGAAAATGGCGCATTCATAAGGTCATACATCCTGATTGATGGTATCAACATCGAGCGGGCGCTTTTGACGCTCGGGTCTTCAGGGATCGTCGGCACCGCAGCCATCAACTGCGGGTGTTGTGCTTGCGCTTCATGAAGTCCTTGGCGGTCTCGACAGCCACCGCCGCATCGCGGCAATAGGCGTCAGCCCCGACGGCTCTGCCGAATTCCTCGTTGAGCGGTGCACCGCCGACCAGCACGATATAGTCGTCGCGGATGCCCTTTTCCTTCATCGTGTCGATGACGACCTTCATGTAGGGCATGGTCGTGGTGAGCAGCGCTGACATGCCGACAATGTCCGGCTTGTGCTCTTCAATCGCAGCCATATACTTCTCGACCGCATTGTTAATCCCGAGGTCGATGACGTCGAACCCGGCGCCTTCCATCATCATGCCGACGAGGTTCTTGCCGATGTCGTGGATGTCGCCCTTGACGGTGCCGATCACCATTTTGCCCTGCTTCGGCGCGCCTGTAGCAATAAGCAGGGGTCGCAGGATAGACATTCCCGCTTTCATGGCATTGGCGGACAACAGCACTTCGGGAACGAACAGGATGCCGTCGCGGAAATCCTCGCCGACGATGCGCATACCTTCGACTAGCGCCTCGGTCAGCACCTTGTAGGGCGCCCAGCCGCGTTCGAGCAGGATCTGCGTTCCTTCCTCAATCTCCTCCTTCAGCCCGTCATAGAGGTCGTCATGCATCTGCTGCACAAGTTCCTCGTCGGACAACTCGGAAAGGATGATCTCTTCGTCAGCCATGTCGATTCACCTGGTGCTCAATTCAAAGGAAGTCGGTGCCCCATCTTCGATGGGGCACCGACCAGGCTTCCGGTTGAAGCCTTGGGAGTTGATTTCAGACTGCCAGCCAGAATTCCCGCAGATCAATCTCGATGCCCGAAGACCGGCCTCCGCGGCGCCGGATTGCGGGAGTGTCAGTGTCCATCATCGCGTCACCCTGCAGCGGAACGAACCGGCATCCCGCGTAAAACACCCGTGCTCCGCCGTCTGAGAAGGCGAACCTGACTTAATCACGCTGATGATAGGCGCCGGCAATTGCCCTGAGAAGGCGCAAAAGGTTTTGCTAGTCTTAAACCCAGTTTATGTCCAGGTCGCTGGGGCAAGCTCGCGACGCGATAGGCCTAAGTGAGGGACAATCTGGTCAAGGGCGGAGTTCTTCAGACTGGGCGAGAAACCAGTCAACCAAAACCTTGCACCTCTTGTTCTTGCTGGCATCCTCGCTGGCCAAAAGAAAGAAGGCCCTGTTAGTCTGGATTTGGGTTGGAAATGGCCTGACCAGAAGCCGGTTGTTAAGCAACTGCTGGGCGGTCAGGGACCATCCCAGTGCTATTCCTTCACCAGCCAGCGCCGCTTGAAGCGTCAGCTGGTAATCATTGAACACAATATTGGGTTTGATGTCGCTGGCATCGCCGCCTGCCAACTCGACCCATTCTGGCCAGTCCAGGCGCCTGCGAAAAGCATCGGACGAGTGAATCAGCTGATGATGGATCAGATCTTCGACGCCTTGCGGAGCGGGGTGCGCCAGGAGATAGGCGGGTGAGCAGACGGGGAAGATGATCTCGTCGCAGACGAACCAACTGTTGACCCTTTCAAAATCCCGGGGCCGGACCCACACCGTGACGTCGATCTCATGATCGGGCTCCACATCCCGATCGGTTGCGACCACCTTGATCCTGACGTCCGGATGTTCTTCCTGGAAATGATACAGTTGCGGCGCGAGCCAATGTGCCGCTAGAGATGTCGAAGCCGCGAAGGTTATGTACTTCGTTCCGCGATCCGAGATGGTCTCAAGCCGCTGTTCCAGGCGGCGGAAGCTGGCTCGCACTTCATCATAGAGCTGCCTGCCGGGCTCGGTCAGCTGCACTCCCCGATTGTCTCGAATAAAGAGTGCCGTCCCGCAATGCTTTTCGAACATCTTGATCGAATGCGAGATACTGGGCTGCGTCACGTTGAGTTCGCTGGCCGCGTTCTTGAAACTCAGCGTTCGGGCCGCCGCTTCGAAGACGAAAAGCGAATGCGTCGAGGGGACAAGATTGCGAAGCTTGGACATGAAGCAGGTCTATATCAGACAGCATATTTTCCGTCTACGACACCAACGACACATCATTTATTCGAAGCAGGAACAAGCCAGAGCGAGCGGTGCACTACCCCACCGGCCGCCTTCACCGAGCGAGTTGGCAGTGGACTCTTTGAATCAAACCAAGACAAGAGAGCGTATTGTCGTCCAGGCACCGCATCCGGAGCCAACAGTCTCAGGGTGGTACCGCACGTCAGGACCGGAGCTACCCTTGGTGCCGCGGCAAGGCGATGTCACATGCGATTGCCTGGTCATTGGCGGTGGCTGGATGGGGCTTCACGCGGCCCGCCGATTTGCCGAACTCAACCCCCAGTCTTCGGTAATTCTGGTCGACGCCGGCCGCATTGGGGACAATGCATCGGGACGATGCATGGGCTTCGTCATCGATCTCGCGCACAATCCCCGAAAACGCGACTTCGTTGAAGACATTAGGGGGAACAAAGAAGAGCTATACGTCAACCTTGAGGGCATCGCCTACATCCGAAGCGCCGTCGAGGAGCATGGGGTAGACTGTGATTGGGACCCGCAGGGGAAATACCACAGCGCCGCCACCTCTCACGGCGTTGCCGACCTACACCGGTTTTCGGAGGCGCTCGATAAGCTTGGACAAAACTACAGTTGGGTTGAAACCCCTGAAATTCAGGCGATCACCGGCAGCAACCACTACGTCAAAGCTTTGCATCACCCTGGCACGATTCTGGTCCAGCCTGCGAAGTATCTCAAGAACGCCGTAAAACGTCTCCCCGAGAACGTTACTATCCATGAGAACACCCCGATTGTGGCGGTCCAGTTCGGTGCGCCGAAGCACATCTGCGAGACGCCTGCTGGAACAATCAGGGCTTCGAAAGTCATCATCTGCGCATCGGGTTATCTGACGAGATTTGGCTTCTTCGAAAACCGAGCCATACCGCTCTACACATTCGCGAGCATGACCAGACAACTCACGGAAAGCGAGCTGTCCAGCGTGGGCAACAAGCGAACCTATGGGCTTATTCCGGCCGATAGCTTTGGGACGACGGTGCGACGCACTATCGACAATCGTCTTTTCCTTAGAAACGTTTACTCGTATGCGACCAATTTCAAGACAACGAAACAAGATGTCCTGCGGGCGCGGAACCAGCAGCAGCTAGCATTTGACCGTCGATGGCCCGGGCTTTCGTCAATCGGCTTTGAGGCCAGCTGGGGTGGTCTGCTTACGCTCGCGCAAAATGGCGGCATGGTCTTCGGCGAGTTGGCGCAGGACGTCTATGGTGCCGCCTTCTGTAATGGAACCGGCGTCGCGCGAGGCGCCGCCTTTGGCAAGGCTGTCGCCGAACTGGCCACGGGGCAATCTTCGGCTGTCATCGATATCCTGAACACGCGGGCCGTTCCGAGCAGGACTTACCCAAAACTTGTCACATCAATGGGCGTCCGGTTTGTCACGGCTCTTCGTTTCAGGCAGGCGGGCGGGGAAGTGTAGCAATAAGAGGAACGGCAATGGCGGACCTGAAGGGCATCAATCTTGCAATGCAAACACCGTTCGAACCTAACGGTGCGATCGATTACGGCCTCTTCGAGGAGTTGATCGAAAAATACTTATCGGCGGGAGTTCACGGCTTGGTTCTTGGGGCAGGTACAGGCCAGCACCCTTACCTGACCGAATCCGAATGCAATCGGCTCTACGAGCTCGGGGCGAAGCGCATCGCAGGCCGCTGCAATGTTGTCTGCCAGACCTCGGCCCTGAACATGGACGAAGTCATACGGCGCTCACAGCAAGCTGAATCGATCGGCGCGGACGCGCTGATGATTTTGCCGCCGTATCTGGAAGGTCCGTCAGACGAGGATGGAATTTTCAATTTCTACAAGGAAATCGACGCGGCGGTTGGTGTGGATATTGTCGGCTACAACATCCCGCAGGCGACCGGGATCGCGGTCTCGCTCCGCCTTTTTGATCGACTGAGCGGTCTCAGGCATTTCAATTACATCAAAGATAGTGCCGGCGACTTTACCGTGCATCAGGAGTATCTGCAGACGGGCGGCAAGGTGCTAAATGGCTGCGATACAACAACCCTCTATGCGCTGATGGCTGGCGCGCGCGGTGTCATCTGGGGCGCAGCAAATTACATGCCGCGTGAGGCTGTCGAATTGTACAACCTTGTGGCAGCCAAGGATTTGGAGAGGGCGCTGGCACTTTGGCAACGTATGCTGCCCTCGTTGCTTTTTATATGGCGCGCACCCTACACGCCTTCTGTTCTGAGAGCCGCGCAGCTGCGCGGCTTCGGAACCGGGAATGTCCGCAAACCACTGGCAAAACTCTCGGCGGAGCAGGACATGGCGCTTCGCGCCGCACTTGCCCCGCTGTTTGAGGTCGCCTCCTAGTCGTCAGAATATTCGGGGATTCCCTATGCGAATTGTCCTGGTTGGTGCGACCGGGATTGTCGGGTCGGCCGTAGCGGCCGAACTTGGCAAGCGGCACGACATTATAGGCGTCGAGCGAACCAGCGGCTTGTTCAAAGTGGACATCGCCGAGCCGAACTCTATCGACCGATTGTTCGACAAGGTCGGTGCATTTGACGCTTTGATCTGCACAGCAGGGGCAGTGCACTACGCCCCGCTAAACCAGTTCACGAATGAACAGTTCGAAATCGGGCTGCGCAGTAAGTTGATGGGGCAGGTCAATCTCGTAGCGAGCGGGCTCAAGCGTATCCGCGACAACGGATCATTTACCTTGACGTCCGGTCTGACCAACGAAGAGCCGATCCGGCAGGGAAGCTCGTCGGCCTTGGTCAATGGCGCGTTAGACGGTTTTGTACGGAGCGCGGCGATCGAGCTTGGGCGGGGGCTGCGGATCAACCTGGTCAGTCCGACTCTCGTCCAGGAATCGGTTCACCGCTACGGCGACTTCTTTCCCGGCACCGCCACGGTGCCAGCGAGCGCGGTGGCGCTCGGTTACGTCAAGAGCGTAGAGGGCGGTCAAACGGGTCGAGTTTATCGCATGGGTTGGGTCAGAGACGCCTAATCTGACCAACAATGACGTCGCGCTAACGGAGGACAGGCATGCACAGCCAAATCTACATCGAACGTAGGTGGGAACTCGCTGTTAAAGCGCCCCAATTTCGATGTGATAAACCCTGCCGCATCGTTCTGCGGAGGGGATATCAACTTGAGGCTGTCGCTCGATGAATAGGCGGCGGGTCGCCCTGCAAACTGCCCATCAAGTCGCACTATCGTCGTCGCAGACGACAAGTGAATGTGACGCAGGGCGCCGCTTCACCCGCATGCCAAAAGGCCACATTCGCATCAGCCTCTGCCAGCCCGAGCCCATCCTCAAGGAAGCAGCGCTTCGCCTGCGCCGTTTCGCCTCCAACTATCGCCGCGAGGCCGCATGACCAAGACCATCCCCAGCAAAGCCCGCGCCGTCATCATCGGCGGCGGCGTCTCCGGCTGCTCGGTCGCCTATCATCTGGCCAAGCTCGGCTGGACCGACATCGTGCTGCTCGAACGCAAGCAGCTCACCTCAGGCACCACCTGGCATGCGGCCGGCCTGATCGGCCAGCTGCGCGCCTCACAGAACATGACACGGCTGGCGAAATATTCGGCCGACCTCTACGTCAAGCTCGAGGCCGAAACCGATGTCGGCACCGGCATGCGCCAGGTCGGCTCGATCACCGTTGCGCTGACCGAGGAGCGCAAGCACGAGATCTACCGGCAGGCCTCGCTCGCCCGCGCCTTCGACGTCGACGTGCGCGAGATTTCGCCCAGCGAAGTCAAACAGATGTATCCGCATCTCAATGTCTCCGATGTGGTCGGCGCCGTGTACCTGCCGCTCGACGGCCAGTGCGATCCGGCCAACATCGCCATGGCGCTGGCCAAGGGCGCGCGCCAGCGCGGCGCGACAATCATCGAAAATGTGAGGGTCACCAAGGTTCACACCAGGAACGGTCGCGTCTCCGGCGTCTCCTGGGCGCACGGCGAGGACCTGGGCACGATCGAGACCGACATCGTCGTCAACTGCGCCGGCATGTGGGCGCGCGAGCTAGGCAGACAGAACGGCGTCACCATCCCGCTGCATGCCTGCGAGCATTTCTATCTCGTGACCGAGCCGATCCCCGGCCTCTCCCGTCTTCCGGTGCTGCGCGTGCCCGACGAGTGCGCCTACTACAAGGAGGACGCCGGCAAGATGATGCTGGGGGCCTTCGAGCCGGTGGCGAAACCCTGGGGCATGGACGGCATCCGCGAGGATTTCTGCTTCGACCAATTGCCCGAGGACATGGATCATCTCGAGCCGATCCTCGAAATGGGCGTCAACCGCATGCCGATGCTCGGTACCGCCGGCATCCACACCTTCTTCAACGGTCCTGAAAGCTTTACCCCCGACGACCGCTACTATCTCGGCGAAGCGCCGGAACTCGCCGGCTATTGGATGGCGACCGGCTATAATTCGATCGGCATCGTGTCGTCCGGCGGCGCCGGCATGGCGCTGGCGCAATGGATCAACGACGGCGAGGCGCCCTTCGATCTCTGGGAGGTCGACATCCGCCGCGCCCAGCCGTTCCAGAAGAACCGCAGCTACCTCAAGGAGCGGGTCTCCGAAACGCTCGGCCTGCTCTACGCTGACCATTTCCCCTACCGCCAGATGGCGACCTCGCGCGGCGTGCGTCGCTCGCCCTTGCACGAGCATCTCAAGGCACGCGGCGCGGTCTTCGGCGAAGTCGCCGGCTGGGAGCGCGCCAACTGGTTCGCCCGCGAAGGCCAGGAGCGCGAGTACCGCTATTCCTGGAAGCGGCAGAACTGGTTCGATAACCAGCGCGAGGAGCATCTCGCCGTGCGCAACGGCGTCGGCCTTTTCGACATGACCTCCTTCGGCAAGGTCCGCGTCGAGGGCCGCGACGCCTGTGCCTTCCTGCAAAGGCTTTGCGCCAACGACATGGACGTCGCACCGGGCAGGATCGTCTACACGCAGATGCTCAACGCCAAGGGCGGCATCGAGAGCGACCTCACCGTGACGCGGCTTTCGGAGACCGCCTATTTCCTCGTCGTGCCAGGCGCCACGCTGCAGCGCGACCTCGCCTGGCTGCGCAGGCATGTCGCCGACGAGTTTGTCGTCATCACCGACGTCACCGCCGCGGAAGCCGTCATCTGTCTGATGGGACCGGAAGCGCGAAAACTGATCCAGAAGGTCAGTCCGAACGATTTTTCCAACGAAGCCAATCCGTTCGGCACGTTTCAGGAGATCGAGATCGGCATGGGGCTGGCCCGGGCCCACCGCGTCACCTATGTCGGCGAGCTCGGCTGGGAGCTTTATGTCTCGACCGAGCAGGCGGCCCATGTCTTCGAGGCCATCGCTGAAGCCGGCGCCGATGTCGGCCTGAAGCTCTGCGGCCTGCACACGCTCGATTCCTGCCGCATCGAAAAGGCCTTCCGCCATTTCGGCCACGACATCACCGACGAGGACAATGTGCTGGAGGCCGGCCTGGGCTTCGCGGTGAAGACCAGCAAAGGAGGCTTCATCGGCCGCGATGCGGTGCTCAGGAAAAAGGAAACCGGCCTGTCACGCCGGCTGCTGCAGTTCCGCCTGAAGGACCCGCAGCCCCTGCTCTTCCACAACGAGGCAATTCTGCGCGACGGCAAGATCGTCGGCCCGATCACCTCGGGCAATTACGGCCATCACCTCGGCGGCGCGATCGGGCTCGGCTATGTGCCATGCCAGGGGGAGAACGAGGCGGATGTGCTGGGTTCTTCCTATGAGGTGGAGATCGCCGGCGAGCGTTTCGCGGCGGAGGCATCGTTGAAGCCGATGTATGATCCAAAGGCGGAGCGGGTAAGGGCGTGAGCCGATGCGGGAACATTCTCGATGCCGGCCCGACAGAACGACCAAAGCGAATGCGTCGTGCGTAGCAGGGTAGGCAGCTTTGACATGAAGCAGTTCTATCTCGGACGCTATCTTTTCCGACTACGCGACCGACAACACATGGTCTATTCGAACAGGAAACAACAACGCCTGAGCAAGAGAAATCATGCGGCTTATTTCGGCTAACGTTATCGAAAACGAATGGATCACAATGCCTGACGGACGCAAATTGGCGGCCAAGATTTGGCTTCCCGCCTACGGACGGCCGGCGCCTGCTATTTTTGAATACCTGCCTTATCGTAAGCGCGACGGGACGGTGGCGCGTGATGAGACGACACACCGTGTTTTTGCTGAAGCGGGTTACGCGAGCGTGCGCGTCGACATCGCCGGAACAGGCGACAGCGAGGGGCAGTTCGATGATGAATATTCCGAGCAGGAACTGAGTGACGGCGAGACAGTTCTGGCCTGGATCGCAGCGCAGCAATGGTGCGATGGCAACGTTGGAATGACCGGTATCTCGTGGGGCGGTTTCAACGGTTTGCAGTTGGCCTATCGGCGCCCACCCGCGCTAAAAGCGGTGATCAGCATGGGCTCGACGGTTGATCGCTATACGGACGATTGTCACTTTATGGGCGGCTGCCTACTCACTGGGAATATCGATTGGGCAACTCAGCTCTGTGCCTACCTCACCCGTCCGGCCGATCCCCAACTGCGTCAGGATTGGCGTGAGGACTGGATCCGGCGGCTGGAAAACGTACCGCTGTCTGCTGCTGAGTGGCTGCGTCATCCGACTCGGGATGATTTCTGGAGGCACGGCTCGGTTTGCGAGGACTGGTCCCGCATAGAGGCGCCGGTGCTGGCAATCACAGGTTGGGCGGACCCGTATGTCAATGCGCCGCCTGTGCTGGTGGCCAACCTCCAGGTTCCGTGCAAAGCGATTATTGGTCCGTGGGACCATAATTATCCCCACCTTTCCCCGCTCGATCCTGCCGATTTCCATTCGGAAGCGTTTCGCTGGTTCGACCGCTGGCTCAAGGGCAAGCGGAACGGTGCTGAGGAGCTTCCTGCCTATCGCGTGTACATGCAGGAGCATTTCAACCCGACCAAGGAGCGTTGCCCCCGGGTTGGGCGCTGGGTGGCAGAGCAGAACTGGCCCTCCCCTTATGTCAACAACCGCGTTCTTTTCCTAGGGCCTAGTGGCTTGAATGACAATGCTACCGTTGGGACCGTAACTGTCTCAAGCCCAATGCATGTCGGCCAGGCAGGAGGGTTTTATTGCCCTGGCATGCGCATTGACAACGACCTGGCCGAGGACCAGTCAGCCGATGACGCTCTGTCCACCTGCTTTGACACAGTAGCCCTGACTGAGCACATGGAACTGCTTGGTCGTCCCAAGGTGAAGTTTGCTTTTTCGGTTGACAAACCAGTTGCTCAGATCGTTGCGCGTCTGTGCGACGTCTCGCCCGAGGGCGTTTCGCAGCGGATCACCTATCGTCCGTTGAACCTGACCCATTTTGCCAGCCATGAGAGCCCGCAAGCGCTCGTGCCGGGGCAGATCTACGAAGCCGAGATAGAGCTGAACGAGTGTGCCCATCGACTAAGAACCGGACATGTCCTTCGGCTGGCGCTGTCGACTTCCTACTGGCCGCTTGTCTGGCCAGCGCCCGAGAATGCGGTGATCACACTCCACCTTGAAAACTGCGCGCTGCACCTGCCCATTCGAACAGTTACTGAGGAAATTCCGCCCTTGAACCCCGGTCCACCGCGGGCGTATCCAGAGCTAAAATTCCAGCAGCTGCGCCCAGCCATTAGCAACTCCAAGCGGCATTTGTTGGAGGACGGCACGGTAGTACAGGACACCTTCGATGATTTCGGCCAGAAAATCAATTCGCATCACGGAATGAACATAGGCAGCGATGTTCGAATGCAGTGCAGCATCCATCCTGGCGACCCAACCTCGGCCCGGTACCTAAGCGAGTGGCATTTCACGTTCCAACGTGACGGATGGCAGGTTGCAATCGAGACCAAACAAAGCATGAGCTGCGACTCCAAATACTTCCATCTGCGCCGCAAGGTGCGCGCAACCGAGGGTTCCAAAGAAATCGAGGTGTTCGGGAGGGAATGGTCCGAAACAATTCCGCGCGAGCTGCTCTAGATATCAGTAGCGCTGATGTAGAGCTACGAGACCGGCGCCGTCTTGAATGGGAAAGCTCACTAAAAGGGGAACTGAGATGGATATTGACATCACTAGTGTTTTAAGCCGCCGCGACTTTCTCAAGACCGGCGCTGTGCTTGGCGGGGGTGTCGTCGCAGGCGGCCTACCGTTGTCGCAAGCCATCTGGGCAGCCGAAGGGAAGGTGCTCAGGGCCTGTGGCGCTGGCGATATTTCCATACTCGACCCCGCTTTCTACGCGAGACAAGTTGAGGTGGATGTGATGAGTTGCATCTATTCGAAACTAATTCGCTACAAGCCGGGCTCCGAATGGGGCTGGGAACTGGAGGCTGCGGAAAAAATGGAGCAGGTCGATCCGACGCATATCCGCTTCCACCTCAAGAAGGGTATCAAGTTCACAGGCGGTTACGGTGAAATGACGGCCAAGGACGTCAAATTCTCGTTCGAGCGCATTTTCAAATTTAAATCCTTTCTGATGCCCGAGTGGGGTCCGCTCGATCGTGTCGAGCTAGAGGACGACCACACTGGTGTGATTGTGTTCAAGGAACCTTTTGTACCTGTTTGGCTCCTTTCGCTCACCGATGCTACCGGTCATATCCTTTCCGAAGATTCCGTAATGAAAGTAACCAAGGATGGCGGCAAGTTCGGCGTGAAGCTGACGGCATTTTCGGGTCCTTATGTACTCGCTGACTGGAAGCCGAACCAATATATACTCTTGACCCGGAATCCGGAATGGTCGGGCCCGAAGCCGGGCTTCGACGAAATCCGCATCCAGCCGGTCAACGACCCCAAGGCCCGGGAACGCGCCTATCAGGCGGGCGATGTCGATTTTACTGAAATCAGTCTGGATTCGCTTGGATCTCTCAAGAGCAATCCGCCTGCTAACACCAAGATCGAGAACAAGCCCTCGCTCGGTTATACTTGGATTGGGATGAACGTCGATCACCCGAAGCTGAAGGACATTAACGTCCGCAAAGCGGTCCAATGGGCGATCAACGTACCACAAATCCTTGATGCTGCCTATTCTGGCCAAGTCAACGTGGCGACAGGCACGATTGCTCCCGGCGTCGTCGGGTATCGTGCAAAGGCTCTCATTCCGCCGGAGGGGGACCTCGCAAAGGCGAAAGAGTTTTTGGAAAAGGCCGGCGTAAACAATCTGACCTTGAGCATCGATTGCTTAAGCGATAGCGAAAACTCCGCTGTAGCCCAGATGGTGCAAGCGCAATTGTCCCAGATTGGCATTTCGGTCGAGGTGAATGTCCGAGATGACAGCACATTCTGGACGCTAGGCATGGAATCGGAAGGCGAGCGCTGGAAGGACGTGCAGCTCATTCTAAATAGCTTCATCGGCCTGCCGGATCCGCACTACAATGTTTTTTGCTTTAAGCAAGATCAAGTTGGCGTCTGGAACTGGGAGCGCTTCCGTAGCGCGCGCTTTGATGAGTTGGCCGTCAAGGCAAACACGGTTGACGACCCGGAGGCGCGGGGGAAGCTGTATCAGGAGATGCAGGACCTCATGGAAGATTCCGGCGCCTATCGGTTCCTAACCAACGGGGCCAATCCTATCATGTATCGCACCACGAAAACGGTGGCCTCAACACGTCCGGACGGTAAACCCCTCTATATTGAATTTCAGTCGGTTTAGATCCACAGGGCCGGAAAGTCATGTGGCTCTATCTCCTGAAACGCATTGTACTCGCGGTCGCAATCATTGCGATCGCGGTGACACTTCTGTTCCTTATGATCCATGCCGTGCCGGGCGATCCAGCAGTAACTTTGCTCGGCCCTAGGGCGACTCCAGAGATGAAGGCGCAAATCCATCAGCAAATGGGACTGGACAAACCGCTTGCCGAGCAGCTCGCTATCTTTTTTGGCAGAGTGTTCCAAGGCGATCTTGGCTTCGACGCGTTCAGCCAGAGGCCTGTTAGGGAGATCGTCTTCGAGCAATTGCCCTATACGATCGAACTGATCTTCGTCTCGATCTTATGGGCGGTCGTGATCGCAGTGCCACTCGGTTGTTATTCGGCCGTGAGGCGCAACTCCGTGATCGACCAGGTCGTCGGGGTCATGGCGGTCGCCACGATCGCCATTCCGGCGTTCGTCATAGCGGTCTATGCACTGCTGGTTTTTGCCGTGACTCTGCGCTGGCTGCCAGCGATCGGTGTCGGCAGTGGATTCTGGGGTGGGGTCGCCTATCTCATCCTCCCAGCTTTCGCCATAGGGATTGGCTGGGTCGGCTACATCTCCCGACTGGTGCGCGCCTCAATGCTCGAGGTCCTGGGAGAAAATCACATCCGCATGGCCCGTTCCTTCGGGATCTCGGAATGGCGCATCGTTGCGCGCTATGCGCTGCCGCTCGCGATCCTGCCGACCGTGACGATACTCGGAGTAGGTATAGCATGGCTGCTTTCGTCAGCGGTCTTTATCGAAGTGGTCTTCGCGAGACCTGGCATCGGCGCGTTGATCGTGAATGCAGTCAACGCGCGAAACTATCCGATTGTGATGGGCGTCGTGCTCATTACCACGTTCCTAATCGTTGCCGCTACGATGCTCGCGGATGTGGTCAACGCATTCCTCGATCCGCGAACACGGGAAAAGCTCTGAAATGGTAAGCGTTGAAGCCATCCCTTCAGAAGCCAACGATGCCATTGATACCGGCGCCTTTCGGAATTTCCTGCGGCAATTGCGCAAGAACCGTATGGGCGTGCTTGGAGCCGTGCTCGTCGTGCTCGTGTTCGCGAGCGCAATCTTCGCTCCGCTGATTGTCACCCATGATCCGGCCCGGATCATGGTCGGGCCGCGTCTGACTGCACCTTCACTGGATTTTCTACTGGGTACGGACCAACTCGGCCGCGACACGTTTTCCCGCACCATCATGGGTGGCCGTATCCCGCTCCTTGTTGCTTTCGCCTCTCTGGGCAGTTCGCTGGCAGTCGGCCTTGTCCTTGGCTTGATCGCGGGCTTCGGTCCTCGCTGGCTCGACAATTTGCTCATGCTTGTGTTCGATACGATACGGTCGTTTCCAAGTATCATTTTCGCGCTGGCCATGATCGCGCTTCTCGGACCGAGCTTGGCGAGTGTCATTCTGGTCATCTCAATAACGTCCATGCCCATTTATGCGCGTGTCGTGCGTACCCAGACAGAAGCGCTTCGCAATAGTGAATATATCGCCGCAGAGCGCAGCATGGGCGCCGGCACAACGCGCATCCTTGCCGTACATGTGCTTCCGAACGTCATCGGCCCGCTTCTCATCCTCGTGAGTATGGACGTGCCGGCCGTCATCGCCGTAGAGGCAGGCCTCAGTTTTCTCGGGTTGGGCGTCCGACCACCAACGCCCGACTGGGGAGCTATCCTCAACGATGGCTACAACTTTATCGACAGGACACCTTGGCTGGTGCTCGCCGGCGGTATTCCCATCGTCATCGCAACGCTTGGCTTCACGTTCCTGGGCGAGACGCTTCGCGACATATTCGACCCCAAATTGCGAAAAGACCTATGACACGTGACGATCTGATACAGCGTACGTCCGCCCAACCACTGCTTGAGATCCGTGACCTAAGTCTCGATTTCGGCACACCGCGTGGGCGCGTCCATGCCCTGCGCAACGTTTCTCTCGACGTCCCGGCCGCAAGGGTTATTGGCTTGGTTGGAGAAAGCGGATCCGGGAAGTCGACACTCGCGTATGCAGTGATGGGCTTGCTTTCTGAAAACGCGGATGTGACAGCCGGAAGCATCCTGTTCGAAGGTAAAGACCTGCTCAAAATGCCTGTTCCAGCTCGTCGGAGCCTGCTTGGCGATCGTCTCTCCATGATCTTTCAGGATCCAATGACCGCACTCAATCCGGTGCGGACTATCGAGAGCCAGATGATCGATATCCAGCACAAGGAACAAGGAAGCCGGAGCGAAAAGCGCGCTCGTGCCCTCGAGATGCTGCACCGGGTCGGAATTCCCGATCCCCAAAGCCGTATCAGCGCCTATCCGCATCACTTCTCTGGTGGCATGCGTCAGCGTGTTTGCATTGCCATGGCGCTGCTGGTGAAACCAGCGCTCCTCGTCGCCGACGAGCCAACCACCGCGCTTGATGCGACCTTGGAAGTGCAGATCATTCATTTGCTCAAGGATCTGCAAAAGGAGATTGGCTGCTCGATTCTGTTCGTCTCCCACCACCTCGGTGCGGTGGCTGAATTGTGCGATCGGGTCGCTGTCATGTATGCGGGCGAAGTGGTGGAGCAGGGCGCCGTTCGGGACATCTTCCACAATCCTGCTCACCCCTACACGCGCGCGCTACTTGAGTGCGATCCCGGGCGTGTCAAGAAAAGCACGCGCACTTTGCCGACCATTCCGGGCGAGGTGCCGAGTCTCCTCGGCAGCAGGAAGGGATGCATCTTTTGCACACGTTGCCGACATGCGTCCAACCGCTGTGCCCAAGAGAGCCCGGTAGAGTATCGCATCGGCATAGACCAAGTCACCCGATGCCATCTCCTTGACAAAGAGCGGCTGGTTTCGGCATGAGCGCGCTGCTTCGGGTAAAGGACCTGCGGGTCAGCTTCCGCACCATGGGCACCGTGAAGGCGCTCGCCACCGGGACGAAAGCTCCTTTCATCGATGCGGTATGCGGTGTGTCCTTCGAGATCCGCAAGGGCGAGACGCTCGCCCTTGTCGGTGAGAGCGGATCGGGCAAATCCACCATCGCGCGCACGATAATCGGCTTGCAGCGGGCCGTGAGCGGCAGCATCAGTTTCGACGGACAGGAAATTGAGCAGCTCACCGGGGCCGAACGCAAGCCTTATTTGCGGCGGATGGCGATGATGTTCCAGGATCCCGTCGGCTCACTTTCGCCGAGGCTGACTGTTCAATCGCTCCTGACTGAGCCTTTTCGCATTCATGGATTGAAGCGTAGCGATTCCGGAGGCGAAGCGGAACGTCTACTTCGAATGGTCGGCTTGCCGGCGGATTTTGCTCGCCGCTATCCCCATCAGCTTTCCGGAGGTCAGGCCAGGCGCGTGGGTATCGCGCGTGCTCTTGCACTGAATCCGGACTTGATTATCGCCGACGAGCCGACCGCAGGCCTCGACGTCTCGGTGCAGGGCGAGGTGCTCAATCTTCTCGCGCGGCTTCAGGACGAACTCGGCATGGCTATCCTCATTATCACGCACAATCTTAACGTGGTGCGCCACATGACCGATCGCATGGCGATCATGTATCTCGGCCGCTTTATTGAGGTCGGCTCGACCGAGCGTATCTTCGACCAACCGCGCCATCCCTACACCGAGGCGCTGCTCGCCGCCAATCCCGAGCCTTACCCGGATGCAATGCTCAATAGAATCGAGCTTATGGGTGAGGCGCCCAGCTTGATGACGCGGCCATCCGGCTGCGAGTTCCATCCCCGTTGTCGTTACTCGCAGAACGTCTGCAACCACGTGTTCCCCGAACCTGCAATAAGCTCGGATGATACGGAGCACAGCTTCAGCTGCCATTTCTCGCTCAAGCCTGAAGCCATGCCGACATCGGGGCGGCCACTCAAATAGAACGCAGCTCCGACAGAGTCAGCCATGATCACGCTTGTGTGTCTGACAATCCACTGCCCTCGCAAGATCGCGCACCGCCTCTGAATCCGTGACATCAAGTTGATATACCTGCGATTGGACGGGGAACTGATGTGCGGCTTCGGCCACGCGGATCCCGTCGGCGTCCGTTAGGATTATATCTGCACCGGCTTGTTGCAAAGTAAGGGCGATCTGCAAACCGATACCACGCCTTCCGCCGGTGATCAAAGCAGTTTTCCCGGACCAGCAGGGCAACGCCGTCAACGCCATCCTGGTCGCCGCCTGTAACTTCTCCCTCCTGCTCAGGTGGCTGAAGGTTTTTTCGATTTTGATCGCCCTGCTCCAACTCCGGCCGAAGGCGGTCGCCGCTTAGAGCCCGGATTAGCCTGCAGCCCTGCTACCAGCAGGTATAGCCCCCATCCACTAGCAATACCGCTCCCGTAATATATAGCTAGACACATCGCTCGCGAGAAAATGGACCGCGGATGCTATCTCTTGGGGAAGGCCTAGGCGGCCCATTGGTGTTTGGTCACACCATTCGGCCAGCGTTTCTTTGGGATACCTTGCAGTCATGTCAGACTGTACGAATCCAGGCGCAACTGCGTTTACGCGAACGCCGGCTTTTGCCCACTCGCATGCAAGTGTCTTAGTCAGCATATTCACTCCGGCTTTGCTCGCGGTGCGTTGTGGCCGCGATAGCCGGCGTCGGCGAGGATGCGGCCGGATCTCGTTGCCGACGGTCTTTTCCATGTCGGGGATGACGCTTGCAAGCGTGTGGCCATCATAGGGATTGCCGGGCAGCGCATTTGCATGCGGGGCTAACTGGCCGCCCTTGGAGCACTTCAGCGTGGTGGCCACCGACACCTTCACCCCGAACTCGTAAGGCGCATGCGCCTTGCCCTTGCCGATGCATTCCACATCGTGCGTGTGCAGGCGCGCTGGCGCTGCCTGGTAGAGCGGCCATTTGAAGAGCGCGTCGCATCGCCGGCGACTTGGCGGGAAATGTCGCGAATGGCCCATAGCGCTAGCCCTGATATCTCACAGAGTTGAGGTGCATCGGGGCTCCGAATCAGGGAAAATGCTTCTGCTACAAAGACGTACCAGAGGCAGAGGTGGTCCCCGATGCAAACAGAGTGCAGCGCGGAACGGTTTGATTTTGCACCTGTTGAAAAGCGCGCCGTTGTGGCCGGTTTTGACGGCGGGACGATCATCTCGGATGCCGGTGCGCTTTTGCTGGGGCTGACGGAGCGGGCGATCGGACTGGTCGACCGCTTTGCCCGCTGCTTCGTGGATGCCCGCAATCCGGGCTTGATCGAGCATGCGGTGAAGACTCTGGTCGGGCAGCGGATCTTCGCGCTTGCGCTGGGCTATGAAGACCTGAACGACCATGACGAATTGCGCCATGATCCGGTGCTGGCTCTGCTGGCCGGCAAGCTCAAGGCACAGCGTCACAAGAAATGCGCCGCCGTCGCCGGCAAGTCGACGCTCAACCGGCTGGAATTGAGCCGGCCGCAGCCTTCGCGCTATCACAAGATCAGCCACGATCCTGTGGCGATCGAGGCGCTGTTCGTCGACTTGTTCCTTGGCGCGCACGCGGCCCCGCCCGAAGAGGTCGTGCTCGATCTGGATGCCACCGACGATCCCCTGCACGGCAATCAGGAGGGGCGCTTCTTCCATGGCTATTACGGCCACTACTGCTACCTGCCGCTCTACGTCTTCTGCGGAGATCACTTGCTGTGCGCCAAGCTGCGGCCCGCCAACATCGACGCCGCCGCCGGCTCGGTTGAGGCGATCGCGGGCATCGTGCGCCAGCTGCGCCAGCGCTGGCCCAAGGTGCGTATCGTGCTGCGCGCCGATTCCGCAAAAATGCCGCTCACAGACCTACACCCGAAGACAGTTTGAGATATCCGGGCTAGTGGCTGATCAGCGCCAGCTTGGAGACCCGCACATAGCTGTGGCGCAAATGGAGCCCTTCCTCCTGGCCAGCCGCACCAGCCGTTCGCGCGCCCGGTGGATGAGCTTGGCGTCGGGCGGGAACATGACGTTCTTCGGCTGCGCGGTGGTGTCGACGATCACCTGAAGCGTGTCGGCCGGCTTCATCGCCCCGGTCTTGACCGCAAAGCTGAGGCTCTCCTGCAACAGGGCCACGATCCGCTCCTCGCCCATGCGGCCGCGCCAGCGCGTCTTCGATGAGCGGTCGAAGGACGTCTCATGGCGGAAGAACTCCTCGCGGTGAGGTACTGGAAGTTAGGGTTCTCCACCCAGCGCTCGCATAGCACCTCGTCCGACAGGTTGAAGGTGTGCTTGAGGATCACCAGCCCCGCCATCAGCCGGGTCGGCAGCGGCGGCATGCCGGGGCCGTCCGAATAGACGGCGCCGAAACGCTCCTCCAGCACCGGCCAGTCGATCGCCCGTGCCAGTCGCACCAGCTCAGCGCCGCCGCCGAACCGAGTGAATCTGGAGGGTTCTGTGTAGTCGCGGGCGCGATTGGGCGGGCACGCACGGGTCGCGACTACATTGAAGCCTGATTGAACTGAACCGCGGGATGGCGGGCGGGGCTATGGGGATTTAGGGCTCACAGTGTGTCCGAGGCGCCGGAGCGGGCTCGCCGACCGCTCAAGAGTGGTCGGCCCTCGTCGCGATGCAGGACCATCTGCGACGCGGGAGACGGCGCCATTGGGTCGTTGACGCTGAGGTGCAGCGTTGCTGGCGACAGCCGGGCTGCGACTTTGACTAGCGGCGCGCAAAGGCCCGGCGGCGACTGTAGCAGACGCCGGGATAGACGGGGCGAGCGTGTCGGTGCGTGGCGTGTCATGAGGTGTCTGGCCGGGTCGGGGCCTTGCGCGGGATCGGGCCGAGCGAGGCCATGGCGCCGCCGCAGCCCGGACAGATGTCCAGGGAGCGTCCTGTGAGACAGCGGTAACGCTGGCGATAGTCGGCGGTCGGGTCCGGCGTCGGCGGCGTGGGCGCCGCCAGAAGAAGACGGCACTGGGCCAGCTTGGCGATGCGGTGGCCGTTGGCGAAAAGGCCGTAATGGCGGATGCGATGGAATCCGTCTGGAAGAGCGTGCAGCAGGAAGCGCCGGATGAACTCGTCGGCGCTTAAGGTCATGAGCTTGTGCTTGGACTTGTCGTGGTGGCGATAGTCCTTCCAGCGGAAGCTGACCTTTCCCTGGTCCAGGCTCACGAGGCGGCTGTTGGCGATGGCGACGCGATGGGTGTAGCGGCCCAGATAGGCGAGGACCTGTTCGGGACCGCCGAACGGAGGCTTGGCGTAGACGACCCATTCGATCCGCTTCAGTCCAGCCAGTTTGGCGCAGAAAGTGGCAGGGTCGGCCAGGCTGGCGAGATCACTGAAGAAGCGAAGCTGGCCGGCGTCGAAGGCGTCCTGCAGGCGCTCCAGGAATAGCCGCCTGAACAGGCGCGACAGAATCCGCACGGGCAGGAAAAATCCCGGCTGGCAGGCGATCCATCGCCGGTCCCCAGCCTTCGCCGTGGCAGGCTCGAGCGACAGACCGCCGCCCGGCACGACGCAGTGGACATGCGGATGATGGTGGAGATTTTGACCCCAAGTATGAAGCACGGCGACCACGCCGATCTCGGCGCCCAGATGCCTGGGATCGGCCGCCGCCACCCTCAAGGCTTCGGATGCGGCCTTGAACAGGATCGCATAGACCGCCGCCTTGTTCTGGAAGGCGATCTCAGCGATCTGGGCCGGGACGGTGAAGACCACGTGGAAGTATGGGACCGGCAGCAGCTCAGCCTGCCGCTCGGCCAGCCACTGGGCGCGGGCTAGGCCTTGGCATTTAGGGCAGTGGCGGTTGCGGCAGGAATTATAGGCTTGCCGCACGAGGCCGCAGTCGGTGCACTGTTCGGCGTGACCGCCCAGGGCCGCGGTCCGGCACGCCTCCACCGCGGCCATGACCCGGCGCTCGACACGCCCGAGGTGGCCGGCATGGTCGCGGCGATAATCAGCCCCGTGACGGTGGAATACATCCGCCACTTCCAGATCCGGGCGCATGACGCGCGGCTCAGCCGGACGGCGTGATCTCCAGGTGGAGTTGGTCAAAAGGACTGGCGGTCCGGCCGATCACAGCCGTTGAGACCTGGGCGTATAGTGTCGTCGTCGCCAGGCTGCGATGGCCCAGCAGCACCTGAATGATCTTTATGTCCGTGCCGGCTTCCAAAAGGTGGGTAGCGAAGCTGTGGCGAAGGGTGTGCACCGTCACCCGCTTCTCAACGCCCAGGAACTCGCAGGCTGCTCGACAGGCGATTCCCAAGGTCTGCGGGTGGATCGGGCCGCGGCCATCGCGCCGGGGAAACAGCCATCGCCCCGGCTTGGTCAACCGCCAATAGACGCGCAAAATCTCCAGCAGCTGCGGCGACAGCATCACATAGCGGTCCTTGCCGCCCTTGCCCTGCTCGATGCGAATGACCATCCGGCTGCTATCGATGTCCGTCACCTGCAGGCGCGCCGCCTCCGTAGCGCGTAAGCCCACCGCATAGGTGGTCATCAGAGCGACCCGGTTCCTCGTCCCCTTCACGGCCTGCAGAAAGCCGACCACCTCATCGGTGCTCAGCACGACCGGCAACTTGCGCGGCGTCCGGGCGTAAGCGATCCGCTCAGGCAGATCAGATCGACCCAGCGTCACGCCGTAGAAGAAACGCAAGGCGCAAACGGTCTGGTTCAACGCGCCCCACGAGACCCTTCGGCCCACCAAGTGGGCCTGATAGGCGCGCACCTCTTCGTATCCCAGTTGATCGGGTGATCGTCCAAAAAATCGACTGAACTTCGCCACGTGATGCACGTAGGATCGCTGCGTCTCCGGTGACAAATTGCGGATCGTCAGATCTTCAATCATCCGCTGACGCAGAGGGCTTATCTGGGCCATCTGGGGTTCTCCTGTCTGGAAGGTTGGCTCGACACCAAATCTTCTCAGACAGGGGCCTCCTCAGGCCAGACCCGCGCATCAGCTACCGCGGCAGCGGTTTAGTTCAATCACGCTCCGCAGCACAAGGGAATCGCAAAAACGAATTGCAGGAAAACAGCGCCCATAAACCGCTAATCCTGCAATTCAAAAAACCACCATCCGTGTCAATCAACCTTGCGGATAGTTCACGGTCGACCAGGCATTGTCCGAGCTGATCCTAACTCTACAGGGTGCGTTCGACGACTCGCAACCGCGTGAACATCGTCCAGCCGCTAACAAACAGTCGGTCGCATACGATGATCGCTTTTTGCACCGATTCAAGGAATTTACTGTCAAGTCGCTAGGTGAAGGCGGTCGGCGACTTAGCCGTCCGCACGGCTCGCCATGAGCTCAACTTCTGCAATAGACGATGCCTGCAGGTCGTATACGGAAGAGACCATTTGATATAGGATTGCTTCATGTCTAGCTTAGCAACCCGATACTGCCGACGGACTCGCTCTTTGTCATCGAGCCGCTGAAAGAACCTTGAGTGCAGCGAGCGACCCCAATCTGACGCGGCCCGAATGTCGGTCTCTTCACGCGAGATATCCTCGGAACGCAACTGACAGAGGTCAGCACGACCGTAAATCTAACAGGAGGCGCGTACCTAACTGTCGCCTCATCGAGAAAAGCTTAAAAAAATTTCCGGCCGCGGAACGAAGTACATCACCTCTGCGGCGTCGACACTTCTTCGGCTATTGCTGACGCCTTGGATCGCTGAGGCTTGCGTCGAGACCCTGTCATAAACTGAGCTTAAGGCCAGCGAAAACTTTTGCGGGTTCTCAGGGGGGGCGTTGCTCTCTATCATCAGCGTCACACTAAGCAGAAAGCAAGGCTTGCTTGGTAGAGTCCTAGGTTTGCTTTTTGTGGCGGGGACGCATGGGTTCTGCCGCGACAGGATGAGGCTATAATGGATACTGACGCTCCCCCAGTTCGCCGCCGAGGAGGCCGATCTTCGGTGGTTGCAGCGCGCGAGGCCGAGAGAAAGCCGCGCGTCTCGACCATCAAGTACGGCATTCGTCCTGTGGAGGCCGTCACTAATGAGCTGTTGGAGCGGATTCACCAAGCCTCCCTGGCTATCCTACGCGAAATTGGCATCGAATTCAGGGACGAAACAGCAATCACGCAGTGGAAAGAGGCTGGAGCCGAAGTCAAGGAGTATCGGGTGCGTCTCGAGGGCGAGATGGTAATGGATCTCCTCTCCAAGGCCCCTTCCTGCTTTGAGATGACGTCGCGGGATCCGTTACAGCGCTTTGAGATCGCGCCCAACACGATGACCTTCGCCGCTATGCAAGGCGCGCCAAACATCCGCGATCTTCAGGGAGTGAGACGCGCATCGACGATCGAAGATCTGCGGAACATGAACCGTCTGACCCAGATGCAACCCGGATTCCATATCGCCGGCGGGTTCACCTGCGAACCAACCGACATCGCTGTTCCTTGGCGCCATCTGCACATTAACCATTCGAGCTTGGTGGAAACGAATATGCCCTTCTTCGGTCTGACGACCGGGAAGCAACGCGCCGAGGATTCGATTGCCATGGGGCAAATCGTCCATGGCAAGGCATTCATGGACCAAAATGCGGTGATGATGGGGCACGTGTCGGGCAATTCGCCTCTGGTCTGGGACGCGACGATGCTCGAAGGACTACGGGCTTTCGTCGAGGCGAACCAGGTTGTTCTGCTCTCCCCCTTCGTCCTCGGTGCGGCCAACACTCCCGCTGACATTCCGGCTACCATTGCTCAGTTGAATGCAGAGGCACTCGCCGCCCTAGCTTATACCCAGTTAGTCGCGCCCGGCGCGAGGGTGATCTACGGGCAGTATTCGGTTTCGGTGTCGATGCGCAGTGGAGCCCCGATGTCCGGGATGCCTGAGGTCACTTTGATCAACGCTGTTATCGGTCAACTCGCAAGGCGGTATGGCGTGCCTTGGAGAACCACAGCGTCCCAGTCGTCCGCCAAGACTTTTGATGCTCAGTCTGGATATGAGTCGGCAATCGCTTACATGTCCGGGGCCAGCGCCTGCGCTAATCTGATGATGCATGCCGGCGGCTGGGATGAGGCCGGCCTCGTGTGCTGCATGGCGAAGTTCGTCGCCGATGCGGAACAGAACCTATTGATTGAGAAATACGCTCGGGGCATTTCATTCGAGCACTTCGATGATGCTCTTGAAGCAGTGCGGCGCATCGGGCCAGGCGGTCACTATCTCGGCGATTCCTTTACTCTCAAGCGCTTCAAGGACGCATTCATCGCGCCGGAAATTCTCGATTACCTCAGCTACGAGCAGTGGAAGGTCAAAGGCTCCAAGGACATGGCCCAGCGCTGCCGCGAGAAGGCCAAGGCGATTATTCAGAGTTACGAGCAGCCACCGATGGATCCCAGCGTGCGCGAGGAACTCGATGCGTTTGTAACGAAACGGCAGGAGGAAATTTCGCCAAGCATTGCCTAGACCTCTGGCCCCGAAACCAATGCAGTAATGAATCGGGAACACTAGCAAGGGAGGGAAAAATGACACTTTTCAAAAGGCAATACGGACAGCGTTCCGGCTTCCATCGAGAAGATGGCGAGAGACGTTAAATCGGGCCAGTTGGACCGCCGCGAATTCCTCGCGCTTGCAAGCACCCTCGGGGCGTGGGCCGCGATGGCCTACAGCCTGATCGGCGTAGCGCTGCCTGAGCAGGCATACGCCGCCGAACCGCAGAGGGGTGGAAGCTTACGCGTGTCCATGCCTGTGCAACCGCAAAAAGACCCGCGCAGTTATGATATCGTCGACGCCGCCAATCTCTCCCGATGCTGGCTAGAGCCGCTGGCCCGCTATACACGCCAGTTCACAGTCGAGCCGGTGCTACTCGAAAGCTGGGAGGTAAACGATGACGGTACTGAGTATGTGCTGCATGTGCGGAAGGGCGTCACCTGGAACAACGGCGATATCTTCAATTCCGATGATGTCATTTATAACTTGACGCGTTGGTGCGATAAGAACGCGCCAGGAAATTCCATGGCTACGCGGGTCGGAACGCTGATCGATGCCAAGAGTGGAAAGGCCGGAACGGTGCGATAACAAAGGTTGATGACCACACGGTCAGGCTGAAGCTCAACGAGCCCGATATTTCCCTCATCGCAAATTTCACCGACTATCCAGCACTAGTGGTTCATCGCAACTTCGACGCGGACGGCGCCAACCCCGTCGCCAAGCCCATCGGCACCGGCGCTTTCGAACTTGTATCGCATGCTACAGGCGTGAAAGCAGTGGTTAAGCGGCGCGAGAGCGGCAAATGGTGGGGAGGGGAGGCGGCCCTCGATGGCTTCGAATTTGTCGACTACGGAAGCGACTTCTCGGCCACAGTGGCTGCGTTCGACTACCGTGAGTCGACATGAACCACAAGACACGTCCAGATTTCATCCCAATTCTTGAGAAAATGGGGCTAGTAACATCAGAGATTCCCACCGCGACTACACTGGTCGCCCGAACCCATGAACAAGCCCTATGACGACAAGCGGGTGCGCAATGCCCTGCAGATGGCCGTCGACAACAACGCCGTGCTCGAACTCGGCTACAACGGGCGCGGCACGGTCGGCGAAAACCATCATGTTAGTCCTATTCATCCCGAATATCACCCATTGCCAAAAAAGAGCGTGATATAGCAAGTGCCAAGAAGCTGATGGAAGAAGCCGGCCACGCCGATTTCGAGCATGAGCTCATTACAATTGACGACGACTGGCAGAAGAACACAGGCGACGCGATTGCAGCTCAGCTTCGGGAGGCCGGGTTCAAAGTCAAGCGAACTGTTATTCCGAGTTCGACGTACTGGAACGACCTGGGCAAAGTATCCCTATTCGATGACTCTTTGGTATATGCGACCGCTAGCTGTCCAAGTGCTAGCCCTGGGTTATCGTAGCGGCGAGGCTTGGAACGAGTCCTCATATTCAAATCCCGACTTCGATGCCAAGCTGAAACAGGCGCTCTCGCTAATCGACGTCCACAAGCGGAAAGAGGTCAGGAAGGATATTGAGCAGATCCTGCAGGATTCTGGCGTCATCATCCAGCCTTTTTGGCAAAAGGTGTTTAGTCATACCAGCAAGAAGGTAAAGAACTATAACGTCCACCCGATGTTTGAGATGGATCTCCAAAGCGTCTGGGTTGAGGGCTGATTTAATCGATACTGCGCCAGATGCCTATAGATTGATCGGTTATTACTCTGACCACGATCAAGAACGGAACGTTGATTGCCTCAGGCACAAGAGGACGACAGTAAGATGGAGGCCATGGTAGCAATGGACTATATGGCCAAATTCGAACTGACAAGCAGCCCCTGATAGCGGCCGGGCCGTGGCGGGCTCGAAACCGCCCGCGCTCAGCCATGAATCATCGCTGAGGCGAGCTACTTTCGCTGCATTGGTAACTAAGTTGCTGCAGGAGAATGTAATTGGTTTACGACAGCCTAGTTGATCAGGTGGTTGTTCTGACGGGCGCTGCCGGCGGCATTGGCAGCGCTATCGCTCGCACTTTTCGGCTAGGCGCGCGTCTGGTGCTAGCTGACTCTGACGAGCAGTCGTATCGAGATTGGCGTCGTCTCTGGACTTCAGTGGCGAGCGGGCGATACCGATCGCCTACGATGCGAGCAAACCAGCCAATGCTGATGCCGTAGTATCGGCATGGCTGGCCCGTTTCGACCATATCGATCACGTTGTCCCGGCAGCCGCAATCTTCGAAAGTCAATCGTTCGCTACAATGACGGATGAGCAGTGGCGGCGAACGATGTCAATAAACCCTGGACGGAGCTTTTTATATCTGCAGGCGTTCTATTCCTCACATCAGGCCGGGGGGAACAATCGTTACCATCGCTTCGTCTGCTGCGCATGAAGGTTGCTCACCCGAGCACGTGCACTACGGGGCTTCAAAAGGCGGAGTCCTGGCTTTCACTAAGTCTCTTGCGAGGGAGCTTTCACCCAACATACGGGTCAACACGGTGTCTCCAGGGACTATAGACACTCCGATGGTGGCGGAACTCCTGCGCCAGAAAGGGGGTAAGTTTCTGGCCACCACGCCCGCAGGTCGCTTTGGCACCGGTGAAGAAGTTGGCAATGCTGTGGCGTTCCTTTGCAGCACGGCTTCTAGCTACATCATGGGCCAAGCCATTCACGTCAATGGCGGAGCGTACATGGGCGGCTAGAGGCTAAATTGCGCATTTTCGGATATGGAGAAATGTTTCAGCTATGAAGTTGAACGGTGAACAAAGACTAGAGGCATATCGGCGAATGCTTCGCATCCGTCGTTTTGAAGAAGAGGGTATGCGCCTGTTCAAAGCCGGCAGGATTCCTGGTGCCTTCCACGCGAGCATAGGTCAGGAAGCCGCTATAGTTGGGGCCTGCCTCTCCCTTCGGCAGGATGATGCGATGACCGGAACGCATCGTTCGCACGGCCACCCAATCGGCAAAGGTGGGCGTCTCGACGTCCTCATGGCCGAGTTAATGGGAGGATGGCATTTGCAAAGGGCGCGGCGGTTCGATGCACCTTGCGGACCGTTCGGTCGGGATTATGAGCGAATCGGGGATCGTCGGAGGAGGTATTCCTCTTGCTACAGGATGTGCGTTCAGCGCTAAGGTCCGGGGCGTCGATCAGGTTACGCTTTGTTTTTTGGCGATGGAGCAGTCAATCAAGGCACCTTCCACGAGAGCCTCAACATGGCGTCGCTGTGGAAGCTTCCGGTCATCTATCTTTGCGAGAACAACGGCTATGCGGTCACCGTCTCGGTAGCGCAAACCCACGGGCAGCCAGATATCGCTTTGCGTGCGACGGGCTTTGGCATGCCCGGAGTCGACGTCGACGGGCAGGACATTCGCGCTGTCTATGAAGCCACTGCTAAGGCTGTCAAGCGAGCGCGCGCTGGCGATGGACCAACTCTCATAGTGGCTAACACATATCGGTTCGATAAGCACAATTTTGGTTTGGCGATTCCAGGGAAACCTTATCGCTCGGTGGAAGAGATCGAAGCTTACAAACGTGAGCGTGATCCGATTGCGCTCTATCGCTGTGTGCTTCTGAACGAGGGGTAAGTGAGCAGATCCTAAGTGCAATCCAAGACGAAGTTGTAAAAGCGCTCAAGGATGCTGTGCAATTCGGCCTGGAGAGCCCGCTACCCCGAATAGAGACGCTGTCCAATTACATGTTTAACTCGCCACTCATTGGCCACAACAGCTTCGTTGCCGGGCTCGAGAGGAATTGACCGATATGCATACCGACGCCCAAAAAATTGCCGCGGCACCAGCCACCCAGATGCAGATGACCTATATCGAGGCGCTCGTGCAGGCGCAGTTCGAGGAAATGGACCGGGATGACCGCGTTGTCCTCCTAGGGGAGGACGTTCCGATCTATGGCGGCCTGAAGATTATTGAAAAGTTCGGCAAGAACCGCGTCTGGAATAGCCCTATCTCGGAAGGCAGTTTTACAGGCCTCGGAATCGGGGCCGCTATCAACGGGTTGAGGCCGATCGTCGATCTCACAATTGCCAGCTTCGTCTATCTCGCTTCGGATCAGATCATCAACCAGGCTGCGAAATTGCAGTATATGACTGGAGGTCAGATCGACATCCCGATCGTGATAAGACGGTCTGGCCGCCCTAGGAACAGGAAGACATCAGCAATGTCTTCCGGCCGCGACGCGACCAAGCGGCCTTGAGTCGTCCGGGTTGATGCCCGCCGTGTTCGGGTCCAGCCCGCACGGCGAAGCCGGTGCGCAGCATCGAGGTGTCATTCGTTGCTGCAAACCGTAGTGGCCCCGGACGCCTTCTCCAGCTCCCGCGGGGGTCGTAGTTCACAGCGTCAGCGATGCGCTGTCTTATGCCCAATCGGAGAGTCAGGCTTGCTGGCCATCGAACGGCCACAATAATTGATCTCTTCTGGAGGACCCTCCCCGAACAGGCAGCATTCCAACCGAAAGCGCATTGCGCAGTGAATTCTCCCGAAGCTGCGCCCGCGGGTCTGAGTTTCGTCAACTGCCGCTGAAGGCATCCTCTCCCCCGTTAGGCCTAAAATCTCTTCTTGCACACTGCAAAAGTCGGGCCAACTGAGTAGAGGAGTGCCAGAAAAGATTTTCAAAGCGCTTAATGAGAGTGCATCAGCAGCGAAACCGACCGCCCAACCGTGTCATAAACCCGACACCGACAGTTAGTGCCGGCCCCTGCACTTTCCCACGAAGTGGCAGTTCCCAGGAAGTGGCAGGATTGCTCAAACTTCAATCCTACACCACCACAATGAAATCGACATCTACGAAAATGACCATCTCTTCGTCGGAAAGCTTTGCAAACGTGGGCTGCGCACCTGTTGCCTGAGACGATTGACCAACCACCTATTCGCGGATTGGTTACCGTACGCCCGTCGACGCTTCGTCCTTCAGAGTTACGGATTTTGGAATAACCTGCCCTGCGCTGTATCGAGGATTGTCAGCGTCAATAGGGCACGCAGTACGCCAGCCGGTCCCGTTATTGAAGCTTTGTCACACTCCTTCTTCGCAGCGTTCGCCAGTAGTCTCGAGACCCGGACTGTTTTCAACTGTGCGCAATGCGGCTCGAGGATGATTTCGGTTGTCATCGATGCTTCCATTCAATTTAGAGGCTTTGAGGATGTCAGAGAAGCCGCCGTACGGCAGCGGTAATGTGATCCTTCGTGGGGAAAAAGCCTTTCTCAAGCGCAGGGCTGAAGGGAACATGAATGTCTGGAGCGCACACACGAAGGATCGGCCGCTTCAACAGGTCAAACGCCTCTTCGGCCATTACAGCTGCGATCTCGCTTCCCACGTTGCAGACACGGTGCGCATTCTCGACAATCACAAGGCGTCCAGTTTCTGCCACTGACATCTTGATCGTTTGATAGTCAAGGGGCTTCAACGTTCGTGGATCGATCACTGCTACCGAAATGCCTTCCTTCGCCAGCGCGTCGGCAGCTTCCATGGTCGGTCGGATGGCGCTTGCGATGGTGACCAGGGTCACATCTGTTCCTTCGCGCTTCACATCTGCCTTGCCAATCGGGATTAGGTAATCAGGATCTGTGAGGACGTCACCTTTGACGCCCCAAAGGCGAGCGTCCTCGAAGACAAGTACAGGATCGCCGTCGCGAATGGCCGCTTTCATCAACCCCTTCATGTCGGCGGGGGTCGACGGACAGATAATCTTGAGACCAGGCACATTCATGAAAAACGGATAAGGTCTGTCAGCATGTTGCGCCGCCTTGGACCCCGTTGAATACATAGAGCACCGATTTTTGGCATGAGGGCATTGGGACCGTGAAGCGTACAAGAACGCTCTTCGATGGCGGATGTATGCATCAGTTCGTTAACTGTAGCGAGATCAGCCATGCCGTCGTATATGGAACGGTCATCTAACAGCACGTTCGATTTAACCGGGAAAACTGCTTTGATCACCGGCGGAGGGCGCGGAATCGGTTTGCAGATCGCCCTTACCTTGCAACAAGCCGGTGCAGATATAGTTCTTACTGGCACTGACGGGATCCGCGTGGCCGAAGCCGCACATCAGTTCCCCGTCCAACCGCAGGTATATCAACTTGATGTCACGGATTCAAAGGCGGTGCGCGATCTCGCCGGTAAAATCGGCCTTTGCCCCGATATTCTTGTCAACAATGCCGGAGTGTCTCGTGCCGCGCCGACAAATCAGACCACCGATGAGGATTGGCGGGCGGTGCTCTCTGTTAATTTGGACGGCGTTTTCTTTTGCAGCCGCACATTCGGCTCTGCAATGGCCTGACCAACAACTCTTTGGAGGCCAATCATGCGTGTTGTAGCCGATCGATCTGCGGCGCCTGCCGCTATCCGCACCGATCTTGGCGCGATCTTCGTTTCTTTGGAACTCAGTAGATCGACCTGGTTGATCACTTCGCTGTCGCCGGGCAGTGGGGAGAAGATGTCGAAACATGCGGTACGCGGCGGCGATATCACGGGACTGCTGGCACGCTTTGCCCAACTCCAAGACAAGGCACAGGCGCGCACCGGCCGGCACTTTGCGCTTGTGGTCATTCAGGAGGCGGGTCTCGACGGCTTCTGGATCTGTCGAATCCTGGAGGCCGAGGGGATCGAAAGCCAAGTCGTCGACGCCGCCTCGATTGCTACGTCGCGCCGGCGGCGTCGTGCCGAGACAGACAAGATCGATGGTGAGGCGCTGGTGCGCGCGCTGCTCGCCTACAAGCGCGGCGAGCCGCGCGTGTGCGCGATGGTCAGGGTGCCGGGCATCAAGGAGGAGGGACCGCCGCCGCATCTGCCGTGAGCGCAAGGTTCTGGTTGGTGAGCGGACCTGCCATGTCAACCGGATCAAGGGTCTGCTGTTTGCTCAGGGCATCACCGGCTACGAGCCGCTACGACGTGACCGGCGACATCCACTTGAGGAATTGAGGACCGGCGACGACCGCGCGCTGCCTGAACATCTGAAGGGGCAAATCCGTCGCGAGCTCGACCGACTCGAACTCGTGATAGCCCAGATCAAAGAGGTGCAGGCCGAGCGTGACGCTCTGCTGGCAATCGAAGCCGCCGAAACTCCAGCAGCGACATTGCTCGATCTCAAGGGTATCGGCCCCGAGTGTGCCGCCATCCTCTACGCGGAAGGGCTGTTCCGGCACTTCGATAATCGCCGGCAGGTCGCCGCCTATGCCGGGCTCGCGCCGACGCCTTGGCAGAGCGGATCGGTCCAGCACGAGCAAGGCGTCTCGAAGGCCGGCAACCCCCGGCTGCGAACGACCATGATCGAGTTGGCCTGGCTATGGCTGCGCAATCAACCGAGTTCAGCGCTTACCCGCTGGTTCCTCAAAATGCGGATTCCGACGTGAAGCCGGCCGCCATTCCGATCAAAGACCGACCACCATTCCGATTTGAAGCCGGCCACCATTCCAATCAAAAGTCGGCCAGTTTTCGGCACTGAACATTACCTCCTGGGTCAGCAACTTTGGCATCAAATGCCCCGCGATGAACGGGGAGATTTTGATGCCGGCAAAGAGAAGGCTGACCATGAGACAGTTACGACAAATGCTGCGGCTCGAGAACAAACTCTTCACTCGCAACGGCGTCAAACAGGGCACGAGAAGACGCACAGAACCGAACTGGGCCGATCTTGCGGTCGAACTCAAGAAGCCCGGCGTCACCTTGCTCATCCTCTGGGAGGAGTATCGTGGGTCGCATCCCGAAGGATATGGCTACAGTCGCTTCTGCGAACTCTTTCGCGGTTTCGAGCAGCGGCTTTCGCCGACGATGCGCCAGGAGCATGCGGCCGGCGACAAGGTCTTCGTCGACTATTCCGGCAAGAAGATCCCGATTGTTGATCGCAAGACCGGTGAGATCCGTGAGGCGGAGATCTTCGTGGCGGTGCTCGGCGCCTCCAGCTTCACCTATGCTGAGGCGACTTGGACGCAAACGCTCCCCGACTGGATCGGCTCGCATGTCCGGATGTTTCGTTTCTTCGGAGGCGTTCCCCGGCTGATCGTTCCCGACAATCTGAAGTCTGGCGTCAGCCGCGCCAGTTTCTACGATCCCGAGATCAACCGAAGCTACGGCATGATGGCATCCACTATGGTGTCGGTGTCCTGCCGGCACGGCCGCGGCGACCGAAGGACAAATCCAAAGTCGAGAACGGCGTCCGCTTCGCCCAGTCCTGCATTTTGGGGCGTCTGCGCAATCAGACCTTCTTCTCGCTGGCAGAAGCCAATGCCGCCATTCGTCAGGCACTCGATCGCATCAACGACCACCTCATGCGCCGGCTGGGCGTCAGTCGCCGGCAACTGTTTGAGAGTGTCGAGCGTGCCGCACTCGCAAGCCTTCCGGGCGAAGACTACGAGTTTGCCGAATGGCGTTTAGCCCGCGTCTCGACGGATTACCACGTCGAGTTCAAGACCTTCTTTTATTCCGTGCCGCACAGCCTCATTCGTCAGCAGGTGGATCTGAGGGCCACGGCACGCACCATCGAGATCTTCCACCGCGGCAAGCGCGTCGCGGTGCATCAGCGCCGCTATGGAGGTCCTCGCCATGGAACTGATCCGGATCACATGCCCAGTTCCCACCGGCGCTATGCCGAGTGGACCCCGGATCGCTTCCGTCGCTGGGGCGCATCAATCGGACCGCAGACGGAAGGCCTGGTCATCGCAATTCTCGCCAGCCGTCCGCACCCCGAACCGGGCTTCCGAACATGCCTTGGCATCCTGCGCCTGTTTCGCGACATCGAGCGCAATCGGGCTGAAGCCGTATCAGCCCGCGCCGTCGAGATCGGTGGCCTGAACTGCAAGAGCATTGCTTCGCTCATCGCCAACCACAAAGCCGCACGCCATTCCACCGAACCAACCGCCATCGTCGATCACGCCAATCTGCGTGGCCCTGATTACTTTCATTGAGGAGACACACCCATGCTGATCAATCCCACCATAGACATGCTGCGAGAGCTCGGCCTTTACGGCATGGCAACCGCTTTCCAGGAACTCGACGCACAGTCCGAAGCGCGCGGCCTCGAGCACGGCGAATGGCTTGCCATGCTGCTCGAACGCGAGGCGACCATGCGCCGCCAGAAGCGTTTCGAGGCCCGCGCCAGAGCTGCCAAGCTGCGTCACGATGCGCAGATCGAGAATGCCGACTTTCGTGCTGCACGCGGTCTCGACCGCAATCTGTTCATGGCGCTTGCCGGCTGCGACTGGATCAGAAAGCATCACAGCCTTCTCATCACCGGACCAGCCGGCGTCGGCAAGAGCTGGCTTGCCTGCGCTCTCGGCCACAAGGCCTGCCGCGAGGATTTCTCCGTAACATACCACCGAGTTCCCCGGCTGTTCGCCACGCTCGCACTTGCAAGAGGTGACGGGCGATACGGCAGGATCCTCAAATCTCTTGCCAGGACCGACCTGCTGATCCTCGATGACTGGGGACCGGAAAAACTCAATGACGACCAACGCCGCGATCTCCTGGAGATCATTGAGGACCGCTACGAACGACGCTCAACCATCCTCACAAGTCAGGTCCCCGTGGATCGCTGGTACGAAATAATTGCAAACCCAACTCTGGCCGATGCCATCCTGGATCGCCTTGTTCACAACGCCTATCGCATCGATCTGACCGGCGAGAGCATGCGAAAACAGCGCTCGCCTGTCGCAACCGAAATACCGCAAGCTTGACCTGAAATCTAACTCGATCCAAACATCAACCAGACCCAGGATCAGTCCGAGAAATGGCCGCCTTCAAATCGGAACGCCGGCCGGAATGAAATCGGAATGACTGGCCGCCTTCAAATCGGAATCGGTGGCCGGCTTCATCGGAATACGCACCTCAAAAAGACAACCGTCGTCGCCCTTGCAAGGAAGCTGCTCCTGGCGCTTTGGAAATACGTGACCGCGGGCGACGTCATCGAAGGTGCCCTCATGAAGGCTGCCTGACGAGACCACACCGACACAATCATCCCTCGAGGCCTGATCAGCCTCGGCGGATCCAGGAGGCGAACCGAGATCCCAGCTGGCTGGAATGCCGTATCAAAGACGGGTCTCGCCTTCTGGGCGCTTGCCGCCGCAAGCGAGATATTCGTGCAGCCGTCTTCAAGCGGCGACCGTATGTGAGTTGACCAGGCTCGATTGACCGAGCCGTGTCACGCAATCGGGCTCAGTTCTGGATTCCGCGACCAATTGGAGGAACACGATGCCGCTCTAACGACCCTCTTGACCCCGCATCGTCATGTGAGCCCGGGATCAAACATCTAGCGCCGCGCGCCTTTGTGTCGGAACGCCCGATGCAGGGTGGCCTCGTCGACCTTATGCCGCATGGCCATAAAACCGGGTAGGGGCCTGCTGGCCGCCGCGTTCACCCGATCGACGTTCGGCGGGAAGAAATCCCGGCTCTGTGTCCGGACCTTGGCTTCTTCGGGAAGGCGCTCCTCAGGTTGGTCTCTTCCCTCCACTCGCGTCGTTTCCTTTCGAAGGCTTCACGGCTATGAACCACTCCGACACGGCTATGAACCAGTCCGACCGGCGGTTAAAAAGCCGCTCGCACACCCAAGGGGCCCTTGCTATGCGCTGGTTTGCTATATTGTGCACATCCTTTGAGCAGTGATTATTCCTTTTCGGCTGGAAATGGTGATATTGACCAACCAACTAAGTCGACGGCCCGCTGAAGGATGGCCATGGTCTGAGCGCGGTTGGGTGAAGCGGCGATGACATGCCCGATCCAGTCCCGGTAATCGCCTTTCCGGACGATCGGCGTCTTTGCCCCAATATAAAACTTTACCTCGGCGACACCTAATACAGCGCCCGCGCGACTAGTATCGATCCAATCGAGGATACCATCGCGATCAGGAACCAGTATTCGCAAAGCCGCAATCTGCGAATGACTTCCGCGCAAATCCCATTCGTCGCCGATGACAAGCTTGATGTGCTCGGCGACCAGATCAATACCGTAAGCCAGCTGAACCAGTTGAGGAACAGGCGAACCCGGCATACGCGGATTGACTTCGATGACGACCGGGCCACGCTTTGTCCACCGGAGCTCAAAGTTCGCTGGCCCCCAGCCAAGGCCGAGAGCTCGCAGACAGCTCAGGGCAACATCGGCGATATGATTATGCTCCTCAACAGTTAGTACGGCCGGATAGGTCAATTCACGCGCGACGAAATGCGGGTGGGGCCCGAACTCGCCAGAGCAAATCGAAATGACTTCATCTCCCATGATGTCGACGCTATAGTAAGGGCCTTGCGCGAATTCTTCGACCAGGATCCTCGGCGACGACGCCCATCTGTGCTCCCCACCCAACAGGTAGGTCGTATGTTCGCCTAACTCGTCGGCGTCGCGGCACAATCGGACGCCCATGCTGCCGGCGCCTACGGCTGGCTTAAGAATCACCGGCAGGCCGATTTGCATGGCAGCGCTTTCTATGTCCGCCGCATTCGCTGCCAGGCGATAAGCAGGTACCAGAACGCCGGCATCCGCGAGGGCCTGCCGTTGAGCGAATTTGTCGCAGCACCGTTCAATCGACTTGGGGTTCGGTCCCGGGAGATCGAAATACTGGCAGAGCTTGCCAACTGTTGCATAGGCCGACTCTTGGGGGCTGGTAATGCCAGCAATGTTGTAGGTCGCACCTAACCGGTAACATTCTTGGATGAGCGCATCGATATTGCCAGTATCGACACGGATTGCCTCAATTCCTTCCGACGCAAGGAAGTCATGTCGACTTGGATTAGCCGACAGGGCAACTGGATGAAGACCAAGACGCTTGATTGTCTGGACGTATAGAAGCATATTAGTTGCGCCCTCGATCAATATCAACGCTCTTTTTGCCATTTAAAGTACCCCAACTGTGCACTGTGGGTCGATCCAAGCGTAGATCGACACAGATGATGACATCAGATTTTTTAAGAAGTAGCATGTTCTAAGATTGATATTCGCAAAGATTCTGTGAAGTTTTTATGATCTATCTGTTACAGCTCTTTTGATCAATTGGCGATGCCAAGCATCGAGCAATCATTCCAATTCTGGTGCTGCTACGGAACAGCCATAGTCGACCCGGAACTGGAAAGTCTCGGGTTCCGATGGGCTCGATCTCGGCGAGGCGATGGCCGAAAGGCCACGGCAAACCCGCGTCTACCGCGATGTACAGCCCTCCGAGCACCGCGGGAGCCTCCATCGATCGTTTAGCATGGCCCTCAAATCGAAAGACCACAGGCATACCTGACCGACCGCGATCGCTCCAAACAGGGCCCCGCCGTTCGAGTAATGCTCCCGCCATCTCCCGGGATTCTCCCCAATTTGAAATGGCCATCACAACGCCCCGAAGGACAAAACCTCCAAGGTCAATGTCGCCGGCTACAAGCGCGGCCTCACCAAGGCCGTCAAACGAGCGTTGCGACGCGTTGGGCGCCGCCCTCGGAGAAGGCCAGGAAGTTGCGGTCAATGCAGTGGTCGCTCTTGAGATAGGCGATGACGGGAAGGCGGAGCGGCGTAGGCTGAAGTTATAGCTTACGGCGGCGAGCACGGCGGGCCGCGATAGCCGGCATCGGCGACGATCATGTAGAGGTTGGCGCCGATCGCGTTCTCGATCGCGGGAAGAACGGTGGCCAGCGTGTGGCCATCATAGGGATTGCCGGGCAGCGCTTTTGCATGCAGGGCGAACTGGCCGCCCTTGGAGCGCTTCAGCGTGGTGGCAACCGGGACCTTGACCCCAAACTCATAGGGCATATGCGCGTTGCCCTTGCCGATGCATTCCACCTCGTGCGCGTGCAGGACGTTGCTCGAGAACGGTGGCGGCCTGGTAGAGCGGCTATTTGAAGAGCGCGTCCAGCCCCGCGTCGCCGGCGATCTGGCGGGAGATGTCGCGAATGGTCCGGCCGAGATAGGTCTTGAGCCTGCGCAGCGCCTTGGTTTGAACTTGTGTGGATGCCAGCCGTTTTGCAAGGAGAGCATTGAACTTTTGGGCGTGTGATCGAGTGCGGATCAGGCCTGTCTCAGGTGCGGCCGTTCACATGCCGCGGGGCCGGTATGGTGATGCGCGGATCAGGTCCAAATCTGCTTGGCGAGCTTGTACAGCTCCCGTTCAAACACTGGTTTTCCCGATCTGATCGATCATTTGCCCACGCGGTTCTTGCCTTCCTCACATCTCCGACGTACCGGCTTCAGGTGCGCAGATGAGTGTTCATGCAGGTACCATCGCCGGATTCCGGTAATCCTCTTGTTTCGTTAGCATCGCCCAGATTCCTCGCGCCATCTTGTTGGCCAGCGCGATAGCCACCAGTATGCGTGGCTTCTTTGCCATCATGCGGGCAAGCCAAGAGCCGTTGGGCACACCCTTCCGGGAGGCCCATTGCACCACAGCCATGGCACCAAGGATGAGCAACCGCCGAATATCACGTTGGCCCATCTTCGAGCTCTTCCCCAATCGTTGCTTGCCCCCGGTGGACTTCTGCAGCGGGACCAGCCCGAGCCAGGCGGAGAAGTCGCGGCCACACTTGAAGGTCTCCATTGGCGGCGCAAAGGTTTCGACAGCAAGGGCGGCGATCGGCCCGACACCGGGCATGGTCTGCAAACGTCGCGGCCTTTGCGCTTCCTTGGACAGCGCGTTGATCGTCTTCTTCAGTGCCTCGATCCGGCCAGTCAGGTGGGCGATCCGGTCCAGCAAATCGTCGCATATTTCACGTACCAGATCTGGCAATTTCGCGTTCTGGTCCTGGATGATCTCTGCCAGGCGTCGTAGGTGGCCGATGCCTTGCGGAGCAACATATCCAAACTCATAAAGGTGCGCGCGCAATGCGTTGACCAGTTCGGTGCGCTGATTGACCAATTGTTCCCGGGTGCGGAACACGATGGCGCGGCACTGCTGCTCCTCGCTCTTAGGTTCGACAGAGCGCATCGTCGGCCGTTGTGCTGCCTCGACGATCGCCTCCGCGTCCGCTGCGTCGTTCTTATGGCGCTTGATGAACGGTTTGACATAGCCTGGGGCGAGCAGTTTCGGCTGAGGGCCAAGCCTAGCCATTTCGCGAGCCCAGTGGTGGTCGCTGCCACAAGCCTCCATCGCCACAATACAGGCTGGATGATCCGTCATAAACGTACCGAACTGCGCGCGCATCAGTTTCTTGCGAAACACAACAGATCCATCGGCTGCCGCCCCGTGCAGTTGGAAGACGTTCTTTGCCAGGTCGACTCCAATGATGGTAACTTCTTCCATGGATGCTTTCCTCTCCTTTGCGTGGCTGTAGCACCACGAACTTGGCACATTGCGAGGCCGTCGGAGAAGGCTGGCATCCGCCCCATCTGCTTGGCGTGGGCATAACGCTGATGCTTGATCAGCGCGACTTGCCGACCCGAGCATAGGACTGGCGCGCAGCACAACACCATGCTTCTTGACCAGCTTGACCAGCCGCTCGCGGGCGCGATGCATTAGCTTGGCGTCGGTCGCAAAGGTGATGGCCTTCTCCTGCACGGTGGTGTCGACGATCACCGCGCGGAAGTCGGCCGGCTTGGCCGCCCCCAGCCGGGTCGCCGCCGATCTGCCGCGACGAGGTGAGCAAACGAACGAGACGCATCAAGCATCGGGCGCGAGCAATGCTGGTTTTCAAGATCTCGAGGCACGACCTGCGGTCGTATAGGGCATACGCTCGATGCATTCTATTGCGAGGCACCCTGACAGCCTGCCGAGCGCGGACGCTGCGGTTCTGGCTTCTCCGTGACGTCCACAACACTTTGATGACTTTATCCGACTTTGTCGAGTCTGCGACATAGGCTGTAGCCAAATTCCTTAGTTTGCCCCAAACCAGACAAGCCCCAAAAGGTGCCTTCTTCGCCTCGTTTGGACAATTGGCGCGATTCTTGCGCAGTAGGTTGCGTGGGGCGCGGCGCCGTCCCTAACTGAGAACTGTCATGAGCTGATTTCGCATCGGTTTAGGATAGGCACGGCGAATGAGAGACAAACTTGCAGTAACATAACAGCAGCATAACAACATTAGTTTAACTCCTGGCCTGGAGCAAGTAATGATCAACGATACTGCATCGGACGCATACGACGTTATTTCGACTTATGTAGAATCGATACGCAAATTCGACATGAATGTCACTATAGGAGAAGATTTCGAATATTATACAGGTATAACTGATGAAATTCCTGGAAAGTACCCGACGTATCCGCACTTTAGGCCCGGTTGCTCAGAGCTTCTTTGCGGTAAAGCTTTCTGGATTATTGGAAGAGATCAAGAAGACAGGATAGCGCATGTCCAAGCAATGCGGCTGTATGACCTATCGACTAAAAGCCTTCGTGAACACCTTGAGACGCTCGCAGACTACTTCGCGGACCCTGATCTCAACGCAGGGCCTGGCTCTTCGTGTATCTGCTACGCACCATCCGCCAGCAAAATTGCTGGGCTGGTAGCATATCGGGGCGACCTCTGGCTGAGGGAGGATTTTCGGGGACTTGGTCTCCTACCCTTTCTTAGTCGGATCGCGTTTGGACTGGCTTGGGCTAAATGGTCCCCGGATTTCGTTTACGCCCTGGTTGCTGCCTGGAATATCGAAAAACATGTAACAGATCGCAACGGCTATCTGCACAAAGAGCGTGGAGTAGTCGCACGATTGCCGGCGCGCGGAATAGACGATGACGACTGGCTCGTCTGGTTGACCCGGGAGGACCTAGTGAGAATGTTTTCCAGCGATTCGAATGCCGCAGTCACGATGTGAACAGACCGGTGGCAACCCCGTAAACGCTACGCGCGAAGCAATGTCGCAACGTTTTTAGTTACTGGCGCCGTGGAAGCTTCCACAGAGACACCATGTCCATTGCCAAAGAAAGCACAGAGCGACTTGATCGACGCCCGGACCTTGGCGCTGGACGCACATCTGTGGCAAGAGGAATTCCCCAACGAGACCGCAAAGACAATGCGTCTCTCGCGACAACCCAGGGTGCCCTTGGTTGCTATGCCCGTGAGCGCGACGCCGCTTTCCCCATATCCAAGGACCAGGCCTTCTTCCTCAGTTTGCAACCGCCTCTCGGCGACCGGCCTGCAAAATGGCTTTGCCGAGGCCCGTAAACTCGCCGACTTTGATGGCGGCAAGCCGTTAAGGCCGCACGATCTCAGGCACCGGTTTGCCGTGACCCGCCTCAGCCTCTGGCACCAACAGCGCGCAGACGTTCAGGCGCTATTGCCTTTGCTCGCCACATATCTCGGCCACGTTAGTTACAGCGACACGGCCTACTACCTCACGGGCTCGGCGGAGCTCCTCGCTATCGCGGCTGAGCGTGCCGCCCTCGATGGAGGCGCAGCATGAGCGAACACCTGCTCCTGGCGCCGCTCCTGGAGTCGTATTTCCGCCGGCGCCTGACGAACTAGCGCAATGCGACTCCCGCGACCGTGGCCAGCTATCGCGACGCCTTGCGCGTGCTGATCCTCTTTGCCGCCGACCGGTTGCGTAAGAAGCCGGCGGCGTTGGCGCTCGAAGATCTCGATCGAGACCTCGCTTTTCTCGACGAACCCGAGGAGAAGCGGAACAATTGCGTCGCCACGCGCAACGCCCGCTTGGCCGCGATCCGATCTTTTTTCCACCACGTCGCTGCCGCCGACCCGGCGTCCTTCGGTGTGGCCCAACGCGTGCTGTCGATTCCCATTAAACGGGCGCACATCGAGGTAACGCACCATCTCACCAAGGCCGAAGTGGATACCCTCATCGCGGCGCCCGATCCAAAGACGCCCCGTGGTCGGCGCGACCGAGCCTTTCTGCTCTTCCTGGCACGGACCGGTGCCCGCGTCTCGGAAGCCACCGGCGTCAACGCAAACGACCTTGAGTTGGAACGTCTCACCCGCAAGTGCTACTGCGCGGCAAAGGACGCAGAGACCGCGTCGTACCCATTCCTAAGGACCTGGCGCGAGCGCTCACGACCTTGTTGGGCGAGCGCGGGATACCCATCACGAGCCGCGACCGATATTCGTCGGCGCCCGCAACGAGCGCCTGACTCGTTTCGGAGCGACCCATATCGTGCGACGTGCGGCCACCGAGGCCGTGCCTACCAGGCCAGCCTTGGCCGACAAGCCCATATCGCCGCACATCTTCCGGCACTCCTTCGCCATGAAGCTCCTTCAGTCCGGCGTGGACCTTTTGACCATCCAAGCCTGGCTCGGGCACGCACAGGTCGCCACGACCCACCGGTATGCCGCAGATGATGCGCAATGGACTCGGGCGTCACCGGCGCAGACATAGAAATTGACACTGCAAGCTCCTCAGCTCCTTCAGTGTCACTATCTCTCGCTCATCACCTCGAACCGCGCCAGTTGCGGTCAGCTTGACGTTTACCGCCGGGCAATGGCGTCGGCGCATTGAGCGCGCCCGTTACGAGGTCGACCTGGCCGAACGGCGCTACGAGGCCGTCGACCCAGCTAACCGCCTGATCGCCGCTACGTTGGAGAAGCGCTGGAACGCGGAGCAACGAGTACTCGATCTGGAGGCGCAGATGGCCGCCTTCGAGCGGCAAAGCCTGCGGGCCGTGACCGCCGAGCAGAAGCAGCAAATCATCGAGCTCGGGCGCGACTTTCCGCGGTTATGGGCTGCTCCGACCACCAGCCCCAGCAAGCGCATACTGCGCTTGCTGATCAAGGATATCACCCTTGCCAAGGGGCCGGAGCCCAAGCAGCTCCAACTGCACATCCGCTGGCAGGGTGGTGCGACCGTGACGATCGACGTGCACCTGCCGCCCAACCGGGCTGACGCGCTGCGCTATCCGCCGGCCTTCATCGACGAAGTCCGCACGCTGGCGCAATCCCATGATGACCGCGAGATCGCGGCGCTCCTTGCCCGCAACGGCAAGACAAGCGCCACCGGCAGCCTTTCACCGCCAGCATGATCAGCTGGGTCGGTCACAAACACCACATCCCCGCTCCGTCGCCCCCGGTGGGGACGCTGGTCGACCACGCGAGCGCTGACGGCGTTGTCGAGCGGCGTCGCCGACACCGACATGCAGGCGCATCGGGCCAGGCCTTCGTGCTTGCGCCCATTGCATTGATAGACGGGATAGAGCCCGCCATTGCCGGTGTAGCGCACGGTGAGACGGCGCCCGCATAGGCCGCAGACAAGCAGGCCCTGCAAGAGGCAGAGGCTTTCACGAGCAGGGCCGGTGAGCACCTCGGCATTGGTCCGGTTCTGGGCCAAGCGTTGGCGGTTGGCGAGGAACTGATCCCGGCTGATATAGCCTGGATGATGGTCGTGAATGACGCCCCGCCATTCCTCCTCGGGCATGCGGCGTGTGCGGGTCTCGATCGCACCGGCCGGCCCGATCGCCTTGGACGATTGATACCGTCCGAACACATAAGTGCCGGCAATGCGGCCCCAGATGAGCTTGCCGTTCCAGACGCCGCCGTAGGCGCGGCGGGGGAAGCGCAGGCCGAGTTCGTGGAAACGCTGCACGACCGCGTAGGCGGTGCCCTCGCGCGCGAAGAGCTCGAACACGGCGCGCACCGCGCCTTGCACCCTCTTCGTCGGGATCGAGCACGATGCGCTCGCCGTCGAAGACGAGGCCAACCGGTAGGGGGAAGCGCAATTCGCCCTTTCGCGCCTTGTTGAGCTTACCGCCGTGGAGGCGGGCGCGGATGATGTGGAGTTCGGCTTGCGCGAAGGTTCCCTTCAAGCCGAGGACGAGACCGTCGTTGAATTCGGGCCGGATCGTAGCAGCCGTCCTCGTCGATCACCAGGGTCCCAGTGATGGCACACGATTCCAGGAGGCGATGCCAATCCTGGTTCGAGCGCGCCAGGCGCGAGGCTTCCAACGAGAAGATGCGCCGAGCTTTTCCATCGCCACATTGCCGACCAGGGTCTTGAAGTCCTCGCGGTGGGTGGCCTGCGAGCCGGACTGGCTGAGGTCCCGGTCGACGACACGAATCTGCTCCGGCCGCCAGCCCAGCGATCGGGCTTTGCTCGCCAGATCGTACTGCCGTTCGGTGCTCTCCTGATGGAAGCGGACCTGGCCCACCGTCGACTGGCGGATGTAGACACAGGCTTCCCGCGACAGGTGGTGTTCGGAAATCTTGCTGGTCGTCATCATCGGGGCTTTCCTCCGGTTGGGACTGCGGCGCATCGACGGCGAGACAGCTTTCGATCATGTTGGCGAGGATGGAGCCCGCCTTGGCAAGATCGAGGGCGGCGACGGGCGGGTCCATTTGCTCGAACGGCTCGCGACGGCGGAGCAACTCCGCGTTGATCGCGCAGATCTCGTTGAGGAGCTCCCGCAGCTTGTGGAAATTGGCCAGATACTGGTGGGATTGGGCGACAGCGGCGTTGGGCACATAGTCCATTGCGCGGCCGCTCGCCCGGGGTGCTGACGGAAAGATAGAACTTGGGCCCGTGTCCGGGTCCGTTGGCGCAATGGCAGCCGGGCCGGCCGCAGCGCTTGTAGCGCTCGATGAGCGAGCCGCGCAGGAGCTGTTCGAGCGGTGGCAGCCGGCGCAGGAGCCGGCGGCGGCGTTGGCGCAGGGCGGCGGCGGAAGTGTCCTTCACGGCAATAGTCGGACCTCCAATCAGACTGGTCCGACGATTCTCGCAAAAGTCGAGTCATGATTCAACCCCTGATGAGTCCCCTGATGGGTCCTGGTTCAAGGAAAACAGCAGTGCGGCCAACGCCGCACAGCCGAAGGCGTCGACGATCAGCGCCGGGCCGGCGCCCACCGCCGGCATCTCCGGCGGCCCCCAGTCCGTCCACTCCTGCGGCATGGCGAAGCTACCGAGCTCGCCATGCCGCAGGCTCAGCGTCTCGACGCCCGAGACGCGACGGACCTTGAGGAGGTCAAAACGCTGACCGCGCAGGGGATGAAAGGGACGGGTGACTTCCGCTGAACCCAAAGGCTCGTTGGCAAGAAGTGCAGTTCGATGTGACCGTGCCCACAGTTGCTGATCGAGTCGCCCAAATGGTGGTCAAACGGTTCCTGGAACCCCTTTTGTTCCACAAGGATTCCGATGGATACCGGCCCCGGAAAATCGGCGCTCGATGCGGTCGGTATGGCGCGGCAGCGATGCTGGCGCCATGCCTGGGTTCTTGATCTTGATATCAGTGCCTTTTTCGACGGCATCGACACGAATCTGCTCATGCGGGCGGTGCGCAAGCACACGGATTGCCCGTGGGTGCTGATGTACATCGAGAGATGGCTGAAAGCACCGGTGCAGATGGCGGACGGGAGCCTCATCGGCGGGGATAGAGGGACGCCGCAGGGTGGGGTGATTAGCCCTGTCCTGGCCAATCTCTTTCTCCACTACGCGCTTGACATGTTGATGCATCGGAACCATCCGGACATCCCGTTCGAACGTTATGCCGATGATGCCATTTGCCATTGCCGAACCGAAGAACAGGCAGTGGCGCCGCGCGACGCTCTTGAAAAGCGGTTCGCAGACTGCGGGCTTACGCTACATCCCGAAAAGACGAACATCGTCTACTGTAAGGATGACGATCGACGCGGAAACCATTCCAACCACAAGTTCGACTTCCTCGGCTATACCTTCAGGCCGAGGCTGGCGCGCCGAAGGGGCGGAAAGGTGGGCGTCTCGTTTAGCCCCGCGGCCAGTGACAAAGCTCTCAAGGCGATCCGCCGGACGGATCGCGGCTGTTCCCTCCATGAACGGAGTGACAAGGCCTTGGACGATCTGGCGCGGATGTTCAATGTCCACACCGTGGCTTCGGGCGGTTCTACCCGTTGGCACTCTACCCGACCCTGAGGCACATCGACGTCTATCTGGCGCGTTGCGCCAATCGGAAGTTCATGTCCTTGCGCAGGCACAGAAGGCGGGCCGTCCAATGGCTGGAGCGCATCGCGCGCCGTCAGACATGGCTGTTTGCCCACTGGAGCCTGCTATTCGGGCGGGGCTGAACAATGGGAGCCGTATGACGCGAGAGTGTCACGTACGGTTCTACGAGAGCGCGGAGGTGCAAGTCCTCCGCGCCACTCACCTCGTCATGGGCTTTGAGAAGAAGGCGGATGCAGAGGAGATGCTGTTGGCCCGATGCGCCCGCATGGGGCGATCAGGCACAAAGGTCCGACCTCATTGCGGAGTGCTGGCTCATATTAAAATAATACTGTCACAATCCAATGGTTATAGGCTTGCGATGACCTGTCCGAATTTTTCTGTGAGAAGGAATAGAAGGGATATGATATCGAATCCGCCGCCCCTGAGAGAGCCTCTGGTTGTCGAATCCGCCGACCTACGACTGATCGAGCTGCCGTTGCTGAACCCGTTCACCATCTCCTCGGGGACCGTGGTGACGAGGGTGGCGCCAATTGTCGTGCTGCGGGGGGGCGGCTGCGAGGGCTATGCCGAAGGCGTAGCGGATGTGCTGCCCGATTATCTGCCCGAAACCATCGTCTCCTCGATGATGATGATGCGCGATGTACTGCTGCCTGCGCTTATCGGCAAGAAATTTGCCAATCCGCAGGAAATCGAGCGGTTGTTCCGGCCGTGGCGCGATCACCAGATGGCGAAGGCCGCGGTCGAGATGGCCTTTTGGGATCTCTGGGCCAAAGCGCAGGGTCTGCCGCTCTGGCAGGTGCTTGGTGGCACTCGCTCCAAGATCGAGGTCGGAGTTTCACTAGGGATCAAAGAGATCCCGAGGACCTTGCTGGAAGTGGCCCACTACGTTCAGCAACGCTATCGTCGGATCAAGTTGAAGGTGAACGCCGGCCATGATTTGAAGCTTCTCGATGCAGTGCGCGCCGAGTTCCCTGACATCCATCTGACCGTGGATGCGAACTGCTGCTACACAATGGCCGATCTGCCCCTGCTGCGAAACATGGACGATTATAGGCTGGATTATATCGAGCAGCCGCTGGCCTGGAACGACCTGCATGACCATGCGCGCTTGCAATCCATACTGCGCACGTCGATCTGCCTGGATGAATCTATTCGCACGCTGGCCGATTGCCGAAAGGCGCTGCAGTCCGATGCCGGGCGGGTTATCAACATCAAGGTCGGCCGCCTGGGCGGCCATACGGTGGCGAAGCAGGTGCATGACCTCTGTCTCGCGTACGACGTGCCGGTCTGGTGTGGCGGCATGATGGAAACCGGGATTGGCCGTGCCCACAACATCCATCTCTCCACGCTGGAACAGTACTCTCGTCCGGGAGACACCTCGTCATCGTCTCGCTATTTCGAACGCGATATTGTCGTCGAGCGACTGGAAACGTGCGATGGTCTGATGCCCATCCCGGTGAATGGCGCTGGGATTGGCGTGACGATGGACTGGGATTTTCTGGACGCCATTTCGTCTTCGGTCGAGACGATCAAGGCATGAGTTACGCCCGCGACGGGCGAGGGAACAAGCCTCGTCACGAAACTGCGCTGCATCCGCGCAGGCTGAGCGGCACGGCGTGCATCGAGGATCGCCAGATGAGCCTGCTGATCGCGAAGCAGCGCGAGGGCGCGCGTGTGCGCAAGACGTATAGTCCGCCGGCTACGCCGCATCAGCGTCTGGTTGCCGACCCTAGCACCTCAGATGCAGTCCGCTCCCGTCTGCAGGAAATCTACGCCGGGCTCGATCCTGTCCTGCTATTGCGCGATATCCGCGCCGTGCAGGAGCAACTCGCTGCGCTTGCCGATACTCCACCGGCAACGCGCCCTGACGGAACAGCTCAGCCAGGCCGCGCGCTGCGCTGGTCGAGGCCGAACTGGCGGTCGCCAGGGCCAAGGCATCGGAGGATGCGGCGCTGATCGCACATCAGCATCTGACGATCCGGAAGCTGCAGCGGGCGCTGCATGGTCAGAGTTCTGAACGCTCAGCCCGCCTGCACGACCAGATGGAGCTCACCTTCGAGGAACTCGAGAGCACCGCGACGGAAGACGAGATCGCCGCCGAACAGGCCGCGGCCCGGACCACCGAGGTGGCGCCTTATGCGCCCAAGCGACCTACGCGGCAGCCATTTCCCGAGCATCTGCCGCGTGAACGCATGGTCGAGCCGGCGCCGACCGCTTGCCACTGCTGCGGCGGTCATCGGCTGCGCAAGCTGGGTGAGGATATCACCGAGACGCTGGAGGTGGTGCCGCGGCAATGGAAGGTGATCCAGCACGTGCGGGAGAAGTTCACCTGCCGCGACTGCGAGGCGATCAGCCAGGCTCCGGCGCCGTTCCACGCCACCCCGCGCGGCTGAGCCGGTCCCGGCCTGCTGGCGATGATCCTGTTCGAGAAGTTCGGCCAGCATCAGCCGCTCAACCGCCAGGCTGAACGCTATGCGCGCGAAGGCGTGCCGCTCAGCCTGTCGACGCTCGCCGATCAGGTCGGCGCCGGCGCCGCGGCGCTGATGCCGCTGTTCAAGCGGCTCGAAGCCCATGTGCTGGCCGCTTCACGTCTGCACGGCGACGACACGACGGTGCCGGTCCTGGCCAAGGGCTAGACCGATACCGGCCGATTATGGACCTATGTGCGCGATGACCGACCGTTCGGCGGCGCCGATCCGCCGGCGGCTGTGTTCTATTATTCCCGCGATCGCCGAGGCGAACATCCCGCGGCACATCTTCGCCGGCTGGAGCGGCATTCTGCAGGCCGATGCCTTTGGCGGTTATGGCGATCTCTATGCGACGGGTCGTCAGCCGGTGCGTGTTCTGGAAGCCAGCTGCTGGGCTCACAGCCGGCGCAAAGTGTTCGAGCTGGCCGATATTGAAGCGGCGGCGCGCAAGAAGGCGCGCAGCGAGAAGCCCAACCTAGTCTATCCGCTGGCGGTTGAAGCCGTGAAGCGCATCGATGCCCTGTTCGATATCGAGCGCGATCAACGGCCTGTCGCCGGCCCAACGCCACGCCGTGCGCCAGGAGCGGAGCGCGCGCTTAGTCACCGAGCTTGAGCGCTGGATGATCGAGACGCGCGACAAGCTCTCGCGCGGACACGATCTGAGCAAGGCCTTCAACTACATGCTGCGCCGCTGGTCATCCTTCACCCGCTTCCTCGCTGATGGGCGGATCTGCCTATCGAACAATGCAGCCGAGCGAGCCCTGCGCGGCATCGCTCTCGGCAGAAAGTCCTGGCTGTTCTGCGGTTCCGATCGCGGCGGACAGCGCGCTGCCGTTCTCTACAGCCTGATCGTCAGCGCCAAGATGAATGACATCGACCCGCAGGCCTGGCTCGCCGACGTCCTCGCCCGACTGGCCGCCTATCCGGCCCATCAAGTCGATGATCTGCTGCCATGGAATTGAAGGTCCGCAAAACTGCGGACCCAACCAGCTGCGGCCTGATCATGCAGCGCAATAAGGTGCATCACGTCTACACCGTCGAACGTGTCGCCAGCGAACTCGGCGTCAGCGAAGCGCCTGATCGAGGACCTGACCCTCGGTCTCGAGCCCGAGGATGGCGTCATCTGAGTGTACGGGGCCAACGATGACGACGGGATCTTGGCCTTCACCGATGAAGGCATCGAGGAGGTCAAACTCCTCCTCGAAGAATGTCATCGCGTCTCCCCATCGAAAGCTTGACTCCAGCACCGCAGTGCTCAGGTCCTCATGGCCGCCGGATACGCACGACTGCGCTCTTCACCGGATGCGTACGATTCATAAGACCGACGATCGCTCTCTGGTATGCATCTGGCCCGGTATTGGCTTCTTCAGACCCCTACCCGGCACATGTCGTGTGTGTGGTAATCATCGCCCGCAAGAGTGCTCCGAAGCCGCTCGGAGAACCAGATCCGTGGTCTCGCCGTGGTGTTGGTTGTCCGCTTGCCGGAGCGCCCGACTCCTTTCATCGAACGGGCGTCGCGACCATGGGCGCAATGGTCGACTGTCTCCTGCATGAACCGCTTGGCTGCAGCGCCCCAGCTTGCTTTCGCTATTGTGGGTATTGACACGAGGAAGATGGTTCAGTTTCTCGGCATGCCATCAGACGACAACCCCGGAGTCGCCCATCGCGCCCTTTGCCTTCACCGCCGCCGTGGTGATCCCAACTTATAGCCTAATTGGCTTAGCCGCTTAGATGAATTGATCTTATAGCAGACGATATTTTTTCCACCTTCAGCAGATCGCAAATCCGAGCCTAAATCGTGTCCGTATCTTCTACCCCGGAGAAATCGCGGCCTACCGAACGGAGATCATCAGTTCCGAAAGACATCATAAATATCGCTGCTGTCCGATTTTCCGACCGACAGCGACCTTCCGCAGCAACGTCCCCGCGATTAGCGCCCTTTTTTCTGAGCCGTCAGCTCTAAATGATGATTGAAGGAGCGATTTGGATTAGGATGAACGAGTCAATGGAAGGCATTGACATAGACTGACATGCAGAGTCTCTTCGAAAGATTTTTGGAACGGCTTTCAGAAAGCGTCGATGAGACTGATCTCCGCGGTGCTATGGCCGAGGTCGCCTCTGGATTCGATCTGCTCGCTTTTGCCTACCTCTCGTTGCCACCGCGTCCTAATGGCAAGCCCACGCTGATCTCAAATTATCCGGCGGCTTGGACAGCACGCTATCTCACGAACCGGTATCAGAGTGTCGACCCTGTCATTGTGCGTGCGCGCTGTGGCGGAAGCACATTTCAATGGGGATCCGATATGATCGGTACGGAAAGGGCCTCAGGGGCTCAGGTATTCGAAGAAGCCGCGCAGTTTGGCATCCGCAGCGGCGTGACATTTCCGATTATCGACGGCCGAGGCAATTTCGCGGCGATGACGTTTGCCGGTGAAGAGCCTGTTCCTGCATTTTTCCGCGCGGCAGAGCGCTATGAAGAAGGTCTGTCGTATATCGCGACTTGTTTTCATGTATTCGTTCGCCGCAAATTGACCGCCAATCGAATGATCGACGGCGTCCTACTGACGCCGCGGGAATACGAGTGTCTGCATTGGGCAGCAAAAGGCAAATCCGATTGGGAGATCGGCTGCATCCTGGGGATCACGCAGCGCACGGCCGCCTTTCATCTGGCCAACGTTCGCCGCAAGCTTGGGGTGACGACCACTAGGCAGGCAATTGGGCGCCTCGCGCGTTCGGATTCTTCGGTTCACTGACGAATTCGCTTCACCTTGTGCAACTGCACAGGCTGCCCTGGCGCGAATGTTCGCCTCAAATGGCCGGGAATTTCCCAGCGAGGAGGCCGCGCACGGAAGCATTCCTGTGGGCGCTCGAGTGTCTCAATGCCCCATGTTTACCGCGAATTCGCTGAGCTGTTGATGCGGGACGGCCGCGTTCACGCCGACTGGACGGATCCTCTCGGTCACCCCCAGCGAGCGCATCCGCCACGCCGTTTTTCGCAGCGTGCGCTCACGAATGGGGCTGTCATGAGTTCCTTGCTTGAAAAGGTGACAGTCCACGCCGCGGGTCAGCCGGCGAACAGTTCCTTGTAGCCGGTTGTCACTATCCAGTTCGCCCGATCGATATGGCTGCGAACAGCCTGTCGAGCGCGAACCGGTTCAAGATCGGGGTCGATGCCGAGAATGAGATCTGCCATCTCCTCTAGGCTGGCATTGTCGGCGCAGGCGTCGAGGATCCTCAGATAGATCTTGAAATGCTGCCTGTCATAGCTCGTGAGGCTCTCCGACCAAGGGACTTCGTCGCGCAGTGTTGAGCTTTTAGTCCCGTCAGTTCCCGTTGATCGATTCATGCTTGCCGCGAACCTCGCATGTTGATTGCTGGATTCAAGGAAACATATCCCAAAATGGGATAATCCGAAACCGGGATTAGTCGCTGAGCCGGTCTTTACCTGACCGGTTCACCTATATGCCCAAATCGCTTCGATCTCCCCGCCACCAGCGGTTTCTGGCCCAGCTCATAGCGCTGCGCAAGGCCAAAGGTCTGACCCAGGCGCAGGTGGCTGAGAGACTTGGTCGACCGCAATCCTTCGTGGCGAAGTACGAGGGTGGAGAGCGGCGTCTCGACATCATCGAGTTTCTCGACGTGACTGCGGTGCTTGACGCTGATCCGTGCGAGATTTTATCGAGCCTCCGGACCTGAGCCGCCTCGTCTAACGGCGCTCACCGGCCAGTGCACCGAACGCGTTCCCGGTACGCACGTCTCGCCCATTTGGCTTAGCTCCTGGCGCGGTCGTTCTGTTGGGCCTTTCCATATAAGTCGGGGGGCGGCGTCCCGTCGTAGGTCCGCCGCGGCGCCCCGCAACCATTCGCTCTCTCTTTGGGTTCTTCTTTTCGTTTTGGTCCTGCGGGCCGCCTGGATGGCGGCCTTGCAGTCGCAATTCGCCGTCCCCGGTTTCCAGGAAATCGATTTCGGGCGGGAGCACAAATGCATGCCTGCAGAGACAGCGTACCGCTAACGGAGAAACAGGCGAGGGCCAGGCACTCGGGCGCTAGCCTCTATCAAACCGCATCATTACCGAGCTGAAGCCCGGCGCGGTACCGGCCCATGGTAGGGCAAAGGAAACTTTGCGTGCCGAGGAAACACCAACGTCCGGCTGTCCAGTCACAACGTGGTAATTAGAGACGGCCGATATCTCTTCAGAAGGGCAATCGTCGCTGTACTTTCGCCCGGACTCTACGAGATTCCTGGAAGCAGCTGCAATCCCTATCCTGCTCCGCTTTTGGCGGTGACTTAACCTGTACAACTGCACAGGATGCCAAGACCTCAAGATTTGGGCTCCAATGGCGTGGAAGTTTCGGAGGAGGCCTTCTATGACCCCGCTAATTGCGCACGACGCTCCACCAACCTGCCGGCAAAATCGTGTTCAATCCATCGCCCGCTTTTACTGCGCCTTCACGCGATGCCCGGTGCGGGCTGCTGCAGCCGACAAACAGCTATGAAGACGATTCTGTTGACCCGTTCACACCGTGCTGATTGTTGCTGCGCGTCCATGGTCATTTTGCTGATTGCGGGCGTCTTCTGTCCTCGGCACCGTCAATCGGGACCGGTTCGACGAAACGGCGCCACCGATGTCTGGTGCTTTCGCCGCTGCTGCTCTGCCAGATCGCATGATGCTTCAACGTTTCCGGGCGGGGAGGGGAGCGGCAGTCATGCCATTTTCTTTGACTGACGCTGATCGGGCCGACTGGTTGGAGGAAAGATCATACGATTACACCACGGGTCTGACGCCGCGCGGATGGGCCTGGGAGTTCTTGCGCCGCAATCCAGCGTTCCAGCGTGATGTGATCGCAACGCCTCGGCAGGCCAATGCCTTGCCTCACCAACCGTCTCTCGACGTGGTCACGCCGGCCGGTGACTTGTCCCGCTGGGGTGTCCTGTTTCGCCGAGTCTTGTGGGCGCAATTCGCTCGTATTCTGGTCTCCGCTTTGGTGCGCCCATGTGCTGCCAGTCATTGCAGAACACCTATCTGCATCGTGGGCGACATTGCCGTTCGAGCTCTCGGCATTGCGATGTCGTGCGACGGTCCTGCTGGCGCCCGACAAGGGCCAGCATGTTATTTTTCGCGATACAGAGCATACGCTTCAGCTGGCCGTCTCCGGCGCGGATGTCTTAGACCCTGTATGCCTCCATACCGAGGCGATCTGGCCGGCAATGTTTTCGAAGCCCCGCCTGAGGGCGCTCGAGTGCCTCAATACTCTAGCTTTGGGTCAAAACCTGCCTGCCCGCTTGTTTCCGCCGGAAAAGCGCGGTCCCCGCCTAACCTTCGTTCTTCGTGCGCTCGACGGCTCACTTGCCGGGGCGTCACATCGCGAGCTCGCCGAAGCGCTGATTGGTCAAGGGCGCGTCACTGCCGACTGGAGGGATCCTCGCGATCATCTGCGCGACCGCATTCGCCGCGCTGTCTCTCGTGGCCGCGCCCTCATGAATGGAGGCTACAAAGAGTTCCTCACTTGAAAGCAGTGCGCCCTGTGCGTCAGCTGCCGAAGAGTTCAGAGCCAAAACTCTATCGCCACCAGTTTGCCCGGTGGAAAAGGCGGTGAACGGTTTTGCGGTTGCGCTCTGGCGCAGTCGTCGGTCGATACCGAGAGACCACCGGCTTTTTCCGATAGCCGACAGTGTCGAATGCACAACATGGAGGAAGCTGACTCTCGGGCGTTTTTAAATGCTTTTGGCTTGGCACGGTACGTGCGAGCTGTTGCGCAGAACTCCCGGACTGAGTGGCCAACGCCACGAAGGTCGTTGACTTACGCCACCTCCCAAGGCGTACCCGCGCCCGGCAGCGAGCTCAGTCTCCTGCCGGGCAAACCTGTCAAACGTACTCGCGTTCAGAACTCCAAATCAGATGCGCAATGTCGGGCGTCGAATCGGATCGAGGGCTCTCCGAAGGCACTTGGCCGCGGCAAACTAGAGTTCCTGTGCGGAGCCGCCCATCGGCTTGCAATCGAGAACCTATATTGTGAGGTCGCGTGAGTGCCCGATCTGCTAGCCCCGCAAACAGGTCTTCAGATACCAGCCATGCAGGGGTATTTCATATCGAGGTAACCCGGTCGGGAGTGCCCTTGGCGGGATCTTAGGCGAAGCGGCAATCTTGGCTGCCGCCGGTGTGATGGCGGCACGCCGGTTCAAATTCACCGGCAACACATCGAATGCGTATCCGGCTGGCAACGGAACAGTCGGGACTTAGCGGGGACGCAGTTCTATGGATCTCTGCGGTTGGAGAGGTCCGATGAGATCCTGCAACAGTCAAACCTTCCGCTCCTCGGAGTGGCGCCTGCCAGGCAAGCCGCAGCCATTTCTCACGCGCCTTTCAGGCCTGTTTCGGCATTGGCCCCCGATGCCGACGCAAACAGTGCCGCAGCGGCTCAGGTCCGGGGAATGGTCAGCGCGGTGAATGCGCTACAGCGTCGAGTATCTCGAGGCGAGTCTCGTGCACCCATGCAGCTTAGCTCTGCCGCCTGAGGAAAGGCGGCGCCGATCGCAACCCGCTTGGCCAAGCAGTTCGCCATGTTGCCGCCTACCAGCACCTCCCAATTCATTGCGTTTTTGTTTAGGCATTGCAACAGATCCTTCAAGGAAATTCATATATCTTTGCGACCGCAATTCGCTGTCAATGGTAGTGTCGTCGGAAATTTCGAGTTCAGTGACGGCAGAAATCTAGTGTCCTTTTATTGTCCGCCGCCGAACAGCATTTGCGAAGAGCGCGAAATGACAAAACCAGCAGGACCAGGGTTCGATTGTTTTAGGCGTCGTGCTTACCAATGTTGATGCTCGTCGATCGCCTAATGATAGCAGCACACCTTGATCGCCTTCGGATCCTGGGCCTTTGCGCGCATGCCGACCTGACCGTCTTCGAGCTTGCGGAGATTCTCGATCTTCGGCGGGAGCGTGTTGCACGACACGTCCGGATGCTCGCCAGAGCCGACTTTCTTTGCGGCAGCGGACAACGTCCTTGGTCCTCATATCATCTCAATGCAGGGGGGAAGGACGGAGGGTTGGTTCAATTCTTGGTCGATCTCCTGCCTCACGACGATGGGTATCATAAGCGGGACCTGGAGCGGCTCGAGGCGGTGCAAGACGCGTGGTCGAAGGGAACTGCTGCTTGATCGTGAAAAACATCCGCCTAGCTGGGAGGGCGAAATGACCATGAAGAACTCCGCTGACGCAGCCATCGCAGAGCCCGGAACTTTCGGACGGTCTTCCTTGGTCCGCGTCGATTACCGCGTTCACGAACTGCTTCTAAGACAGGAGCGCCAGGAGCGGACAACTCTCAAACTTATCGCCTCCGAGAACTTTGCCTCCTCGGCGGTGTTGGAAGCGACCGGGTCGATTTTCACCAACCAGTATGCCGAGGGCTACCCGGGTGCGCGCTACTACGCGGGAAACGAGATTGTCGATGAGCTTGAGACCCTCGCCATCGAGCGCCTGAAGACGCTATTTGGCAGTGAGCACGCCAACGTTCAGCCCTATTCCGGCTCGCCGGCCAATCATGCTGTCTATCGCGCGCTTTTGATTCCCGGAGACAAAGTCATGGGTTTGCCTTTACCCGAAGGCGGCCATTTGACTCACGGTTGGTCCGTCAACTTTTCCGGCACTGATTATCAACGCGTCCCCTATGGGCTGCACCAAAAGACACAGCAAATTGACTACGACCGCTTGCGTGAGAGAGCCAGGCAGGAACGCCCGAAACTCATCTGGGTCGGCGGAACTGCCTATCCGCGTGTCTTTGACTACGCGGCCATGGCAGAAATCGGTCTGGAGGCGAACGCCTATCTCGTGGCCGACATCGCCCACATCAGCGGCCTAGTTGTCGCAGGAGTGCATCCGAACCCCGTGCCCTATTGCGACGTCGTCACCAGCACGTCCCACAAGTCGATCCGCGGATCCCGTGGAGGCTTTATTTGGTCGAAGAATGAAGATCGCTATCAGGCGCTCTATCATCCCACGAGTAAATACAACCTCGCTAGGAGGATTGATCGCGCGGTGTTCCCTCAACTGCAAGGTGGGCCGCACATGAATATCATCGCCGCGCTAGCTGTCGCTTTGCAGGAAGCCGCGACCCCCTCTTTCCGCACCTACGGTCACCAGATCGTCAAGAACGCCAAGGCTCTGGCCGAGGCGCTTCTGGACCGGGGTTATGACCTGGTCACCGGCGGGACTGACAATCACATGCTGATCCTTGACCTTCGGAACCGGCCGCTATCAGGCAAAGCCTATGCCGATCGCCTGGCAAGGGCAGGCATCATTACGAACTTTAATATGGTGCCGGGCGACCCGCGCGACCCGGCGGTCACAAGCGGAATCCGCTTGGGGTCGCCGGCAGTGACGTCCATGGGCATGCGTGAAGGGGAAATGGTGCAGATCGCCGCTTTCATCGACTCCGTCTGCCGCCAGCCCGATGACGAGGAAGTTCATGCGAGCGTACGAAGACACGTTGCCGACTTCTGCACTGCGTTCGACGTCCCCGGTATCAGCGACCGATAGAGCCGCCCTAATCCAGAAACCTCCCAGCTAACTCCAACACTTGAAGCGAGGGCATTCCATGACCAGACAGTTCGTGTTCTCTTCCGAATCCGTCGGTGCGGGACACCCGGATAAGTTGGCAGACAACATATCGGATGCCGTCCTCGATGCGGTCCTTCGCGAGGATCCTAAGGCCCGCGTCGCTTGTGAAGCATTGGTGAAGACGTGTGAAACGTTGGTGAAGACAGGGATGGTCGTTCTGGCTGGCGAGATCACCACCCATGCGAAGATCGATTACAGCCAAGTCGCCCGCGATACGGTCCTCGATATTGGCTACGACGACGATGCCATCGGCTTTGATGGTCGACGTTGCGCCGTCGTTCTCGCTCTCACCGAGCAGTCGCCCGACATCAGCCAGGGCGTTGACGAAGGACGAGGTCAGGATCTCGAGCAGGGGGCGGGGGATCAGGGCCTCATGTTTGGATACGCATGCAACGAGACGGATACATTGATGCCCTTGCCGATCCAGCTCGCCCACCATTTGACGAAAAGACAGGCAGAGATCCGGAAAACTGGACAGCTTGGCTGGCTGCGTCCGGACGTGAAATCTCAAGTGTCCGTACGCTACGAGGGTCTCCGCCCGGTAGCGCTGGATACCATAGTCCTGTCGACGCAGCATGACGAGGCAGTCTCCCAAGAAACAGTCCGCGAAGGCGTCATTGAGGAGATCATTAAGCCGCTCTTGCCGCCCGACTTGGATACGAGGGGGATCAGATTTCTCGTCAATCCAACAGGGCGATTCGTGGTCGGTGGGCCTGCCGGCGACTGCGGCCTCACTGGACGCAAGATCATCGTCGATTCCTACGGTGGAACGGGGCGTCACGGCGGCGGCGCCTTTTCGGGCAAGGACCCATCCAAGGTCGACCGCTCGGCCGCATATGCGGCGCGGTACGTCGCAAAGAATATCGTTGCCAGCGGCCTTGCAGAGGTCTGCGAGGTTCAGCTTGCTTACGCGATCGGCGTGGCCAGTCCGGTTTCTGTCATGGTCAACACCTTCGGAACCGCAAGGATTGAGGAAAAAAAGATCGAGCGCCTTATTTTTGAGCTTTTCGACCTCCGACCGAAAGGCATCATCAAGATGCTTGATCTCTTACGCCCAATATATCGCAAGACCGCGACATACGGACACTTCGGCCGTGAAGAACCGGAGTTCACCTGGGAAAAGACGGACAGAGCCGACGACTTGCTGCGTGAAGCAGGACCGGCAGCTGCGTGAGGGCCGTTGGATCAAGCGAATGCGGCAACCCATTTCACCTCGCTAGACCCACGCCCGGCCGGCATGGCAGAAAGCCGGTGGCTCGTTGGCGGAGACATTGATGCCGGAATATGACGTGCTTTGCATCGGCAATGCCATTGTCGACATCATCGCGCAGTGCGACGAGGCTTTTCTCGAAACCAACGGCATCATCAAGGGCGCGATGAACCTCATCGACGCCAAGCGCGCCGAGCTGCTCTACAGCCGCATGGGACCGGCGATCGAGGCTTCCGGCGGCAGCGCCGGCAACACCGCGGCCGGCGTCGCCTCCTTCGGCGGACGGGCCGCTTTCTTCGGCAAATTGTCGAACGACGCGCTGGGCCAAATCTACACGCACGACATCAAGGCCCAGGGCGTGGCCTTCGATACCAGGCCGCTCGCGGGCGAACCGCCGACGGCACGCTCGATGATCTTCGTGACGCCCGACGGCGAGCGTTCGATGAACACCTATCTCGGCGCCTGCATCGAGCTTGGCCCCGAGGATGTCGAGGCCGACAAGGCGGCCGGCGCCAAGGTGACCTATTTCGAGGGTTATCTGTGGGATCCGCCGCGCGCCAAGGAGGCTATCCGCCAGACCGCGAAGCTTGCCCATGCGGCGGGCCGCGAAGTGTCGATGACGCTGTCGGATTCCTTTTGCGTCGACCGCTACCGCGACGAGTTCCTCGAGCTGATGCGCTCGGGCACCGTCGACATCGTCTTTGCTAACAGCCACGAGACCAAATCGCTTTACCAGACCGCTTCCTTCGAGGAGGCGCTCGCCGCTATCCGCAAGGATTGCAGAATAGCTGCGGTCACCCGTTCTGAAAAAGGCTCGGTCATCGTGCGCGGCGACGAGACCGTCACCATCGAGGCGACGAAGATCAAGGAACTGGTCGATACGACTGGAGCCGGCGATCTCTATGCCGCCGGCTTCCTTTTCGGCTACACGGCCGGGCGCAGTCTCAAGGATTGCGGCGACCTCGGCTCGCTGGCCGCGGGGCTGGTAATCCAGCAGATCGGCCCGCGCCCGCGCCAGAACCTGCGCCGCGAAGCCGAGCAGGCCGGGCTGTTTGTGGGGCCGGCCATTTCCGCAACGTGCTGCCCACCCTTACCCTTGTGCAGATGACGATTCAGGCAATCCCGCGTAAGTAGAAAGGCCGCACGCCCGTTCCTCAAGTTTCTAATTGCCGAGGCTGAGAAATGTTGTCGCACCTGCATAGCAGTTTCGCGCGATCTTCCTCGGCAGGCGTTTGGCACAAGGCGTTCAGGTAGGTCATATATCGGAAGATTTGCCGACGCCCAACGGCTTGCAAAGCCTGCGCTGACCTGAGAATGGGCCAATGCCGCGGATGCAGCGGCCATCTGCGAGGCGGCGACGAGGCAGGCGATTTGTGCCGGTGCGATCGGTCGAAAACCAGGCAGGGCTCATGCATTACGAGGTGCGCGAACTGCCCGCCGCGCAGCGCACGCCGCTTCTCAACGCACTGCGCAGCCATCTGGCCGAAATCGGGATCATCGCGGCGCAGGGCCGAACAATGTCCGCTCTCTGGCGGTTCTCATCGCGGAAGGCTACGACATGATCCAGCGATCGTGCGCTCGCGCTGTTGCCTGTGGTGCACCGATTGGCGAGCACCGGCAAGGCGCAAAGTGATGAGCAGTCGCCCGCTGCGATTAGCCCGAATGGCGGCCGTGCCGTAAACCAGGAGCCGGCCAGAAACGCCACTGGCGATGGTCGTTGGCTCGCTCTGGGCTGGAGTTCGCTCCGATGCCATCAGCGGAGATTTCAAATTCTGGAGGCTGCAATTGCTTCGGCGATTTTTCTAATTCTAGAGGCTGTTACGGCGATCCGCTGGGGGGCTTTGGGACGAGTATACATCCGCTCGAGATATGCTTTGAGATTTGGAAACCGATCAATCAGCCCATTTTCATTGCCCCAATCCAGGACATAGGCGGTGACGCAATCGGCGATGGTTATGTTATCGCCAACAATGAACTCGCGCCCGTCCATGTGCTGTTCAAGCACGGCTGCCATCGCCACGAATTCTTCCCTGGCGAGGGCAATGTCTTCCGGCAGACGCTTGCCTTCGGGATACAAAAATGTGTGCTTGGCTATCCGCCAAAGCGGCTGTTCGAGTTCGGTAACCGCTAACAGAGACCATCGATATGCCTGCGCCCGCTCCTTTAGGTCGGAGGGCATCAATCCTTTGGCGGCGTACTTTTCCGCCAAGTACATGACGATTGCGACGGATTCCGTGAGCACGAAGTCACCGTCAACCAGCACCGGAAGTTTGGCGGCAGGGTTGAGGCGAAGGAAGTCGGGGCGACGGGTGTCGCCGGCCAGAATGTTGACGGGCACAATCGCGAATTCCGCATCAAGCTCCTGAAGGGCCCAAAGTGCGCGAAGCGCGCGCGTCGGACCTGATCCGTACAATGTCATCATCCTAAGTATCTCCGGCTTTTTTGATAGCGGCCACTGGCATGGTGTAATTGGCGGCTTTGGTCGCCGTGCTCTCTGGCACGGTCCGGACTGATCAGCGTACTACTGCCGGCAGGCCAACGAGCGGATCATCGCTCATCCGGCTGATTTTTCCTGTGTTGTCGCTGACAATGGCAAGGTCGTTGGGGAAGATGCCGACGACGTCGTTGCGCCGCTTGATCTCGCCGTTAAAGCCGCTCGATCGGATTGATCGAATCTGACTTGGCGCAATGCTCGTTCCCGAAGGAGATCTCGGCTTCGACATAGAATCCTATATGTAGCCCAAGACCGCGTTCGATGAATCGCGCAGGCAACAGCTGTCGCTGCTGTCGGTCTTCGCACGGCCAAGCATCTGGATGAGGAGGCGACCAAAGAGCTGACATGGGTTCTACACCTGCTTGAATGCCAGCACTGCGTTCAAGCCACCCATGGAGAAAGCGTTGCTCATGGCCACGTGCACCTTGCGCTCGCGGGCAACATTGGGGGTGACATCGAGATCGCATTTGGGATCCCGCTCGCGATAATTGGCGGTCGGCGGCACGACGCCCTCTTGGATCGCCATCACACAGGCGATCATTTCGAGCGCGCTCGCTCCCCCGAGGCAGTGGCCGTGTGTGGACTTGGTGGAGGAGACGGACAGCGAGCTAGCATGGTCACCGAAGACGCGCCTGATCGCCGCCGTTTCGATTTCGTCGTTGGCCTTGGTGCCGGTGCCATGCGCGTTCGGGTACTCCACATCCTCGGCATTCAGCCCGGCATCGGCAAGACAGGCGCGCATCGCCGCTTCCGGTCCATGGACAGCCGGCGCGGCGATGTGGAAGGCATCGGCAGAAAGGCCGATGCCTGCGATCTCGGCAAGGATCGTGGCGCCGCGCGCCGTGGCATGCTCATAGCTTTCCAGCACGGCCATGCCCGCACCCTCGCCCAGCACCAGGCCCCTCCTGTCGGCGGAGAAGGGCCGGCAAGTATCCGGAGCGAGTACGCGCATGGCGTCCCATGCCTTCACCACAAAAAATACGAAGGGCGCGTCGCTGCCTCCGGCAAGCATCACGTCGGCCCGCCCGTACCTGATCTGGTCGACGGCCGAGGCGATCGCATGGTTGGCCGAGGCGCAGGCGGAGGTGGTGGCGAAGACCGGCCCGCGCAGGCCGAGGCTCATGCTGACATGGCAGGCAGCCGCGCTCGGCATCCCCTTTACTCCAGTCAAGAGATTCACGCGCGTCGCGCCGTCCAGAAGGAGGGCGCGGTAGGCCTTTTCGGTCGCCTCCCAGCCACCGAAGCCGACGCCCACTGTAGCGCCGAAGCGATGGGCATTTCCTTCATCGCAGGAAAGTCCGGCCTGGCGCATGGCTTCGTGCGCCGCAAGCACGGCAAGCAGGCTGCAGCGGGCCATGGAGACGAGTTGCCTGGGGTCAATGTCGTGCTCAGGCAATGCTTTGATCTGGGCGCCGATCATGCCCTCCAGACCATGAAGCTCTGAATTGACAATCGGGCCGATGGCCGAGCGGCCTTCGCGCATGCCTGTCCAAATCGAGGCGGCGTCGGTGCCTAGTCCGCACAGCCCGCCTATACCGGTGATGACAACGCGCCTGTCCATTCAAGCGGCCTTGGCAATCAAGCCGCGGATAGCTTCCACGATGCCGCCGACATTCTGGACATCCGACCAGGCCTCGGCCGAGTTCATTTCGATCTTGATGCCATAGGCCTGCTCCAGGTCCCAGAGCACGTCCGCTAACCCCAGGGAATCGATCCCGAGGCCAGTCAGTTCCGTCGCAGTCGTTATTTCGCCGACGGATAGCTTGGTCCCCTCACCATTCTCTGACTCGACGCGTTTCTTTATTATGGCAATGATTTCCGTTGCGAGTTGATCAGCCATTTCCGTTCCTTTCCATTTCAGCTATTTTGACGTGGGCGGTCCTGCTTCTCTGAGCGGGCCGCGTGGCGAAATGCCACTAAGGCTTGTGCAACTGACAAAGCCCGATGCTTATCAAAGCCGGATGAGTTCCGGCCGGTATGTGGCGCCGTCGTCGAGGACGAGGAAGATCGCCGGGAACCGCGGATTGAGACCGTCGTCAAAGTCAGCGTCAGCGCACCGCTTGGCCCGCTTCATAGCTCCGGGCCGTTTCGCTCGATCAGGGTGCCGGAGGGCCACTCGTCCATCGAGCGTCCAATCGGCGAAACCAAGACGAGGACGTCCTCCAGGCGTGTAGGCGGAAGGTCGGGCCGCATATCTGCGCGAGTGGAACGTACGCGAACACCCGATATCAGGGTCGCTATGCCCTCTCGGCAGAACCTCTCAACATGGGTGCGCATTGCGTGCCGAACAGTGCCGAAAGCGAATGGAACTCCCATCTGCTGCAGCACTGGATGCACAATGCGCATGGAAAAGCTGATTCCGAGACGCTCAAGATCCGGACGAACCGCGTACAGTCCCAACTCGGCCACTAAAAGGTCGACATCGCCAACCTTGATGAAACGGCGTATTATGCCTATGTGGGCCGCTATACCCTGCTCGTCGCTGCCGATTAAGCGGACTTCCGGCCTCGCGCCGCCCCAACTGCGGCCACCTTCGAAAGGCTTAGCGTTGAAGGCCCCAGTCTGCCCATATGTCCTTCGGAAGAAGTCGGAGAGTTCGACATGGTCGGCCAGTTGCAGGTCGTTTTCCCAGCGCATCCTCCACTGCACGGCAGAGCACATGAAACAATATCTCCTTTGGGCTATCCTTGGGGCGTTCGTCTCGCCATAGAGGCGGCTGTTGTCCGCTGGTCAGGTGCCTTCCCTGCAAGATTTTGAAAATCTGATAAAATTGTTTGTTTCGATGGGAGGCATCCACAATATGGATAGCTGAAGGCATGCCATTGACGTGGCTTGTGTCTCACCGGAGGCTTCAATAGGGCTTGCGCTTTACAAGAAGAAAAGGCGCTGGCTGTACCGACCTCCAAACGTCATCCGCACGCAGGGATCCCATAGAACGGGAAGGCGAGTGGAGCAGCAGGTACGACAGACATGGGGTGAAGCAGGCTGAATAGCTAGCGAACCAACCGCGTCCTGTTTGGAAGCAACTGAAGAATTCGTATCTGTATGACCGCGAATGCTAGCACCATTCGTCTTTCGCCAAACATTTAGAATTAGAAGATTTGAGAACCGAATCGCACTGTCGAGCTCGCAGGACGACGAGGACTTGAACGTTACCGCGACCGTGTCAACGTCCTGGGCTCGGACTTCCGAGCAAGAGCACGCGACAGATTGAAATTGTGGTGCACTATCTCATTCCCTGGCTCCGCCTTGAGAGCTTGACGATATTGCACCTGTGCCGCGTCATGCAGCCCCTGCATGTCCAAGATTACGCCCTTCGCGTTCAATGAACGCAAGTTCCATGGAGAAGCAACTAAGATGCTGTCGATGACCTGAAGAGCGTCATGCGGCCGCTGCTGCGCCACCAAGGCATTCGTAAGGCGGATCGCCGCATCGACATCGTCCGGGTGCTGCTTCAGCTCATCCCGCAGAGCCCGCTCTTGAGCATCCTGACTGACCGCGCGCAGTATGCGTTCACGCATGGCCGAATCTATTTGATTGTCGATGAGCCATGAACGCATCGCCCGATTGAGATTGTCCTGCCGGGAGCGCAATGCGCTGTTCAAGCCAGTCGGACGATCATGGGCAATTATAAGGACCATCGTTGGCCACGCCAGCATCGCCATTGCCCCGGTTTCTTTTGCGGAACGGTCTTCCGAGTCAAGCTACCGTCAGCGTTCGTCGACCGTAACCGCACCCGCTGTCGACGCCGACGTGAACTGATTCAACACCAGCAAGGGTTTGGGCTTTGTCAAATTGCCGGAGTGCATCGAGGCCTATCTGCACATCCGGGCGCTGGAGGCAGACGGGAGCCGCGGTGTTTCCGTGGGAACGTGTCTCAAGGTCACAACGGAAGAAAGTCCAAGAGGTCATCAGGTCTCAAGTGCTGGAGGTCGGGTAATCAGACCGCGAAAACTCAGCTACATACGCGTAGCGCTGGAGAGCCCGCCGCCGGGACGAGTCCCCAATTGGAGAGCGAGGGCACGGTCAAGTGGTACAATTCCCAAAAGCGCTTCGGCTTCATTGCTCCTGAACACGGTGAGAAGGACATCTTCGTTCATGCTACCGCGCTATCAAGCATGCCGACGGAGGGGCAGAAGGTGTTTGTCCAATACGCGCAGGGCAAGAAGGGCCCGGAGGTTCGGAGCGTCCCCCTCGCTTAGAGCCAATCCGTTGGTCCAAGACCGAAATCGCGCCTCAGACAAAGAAAGCCCGCTGCCGGGAGGAGGTGGCAGCGGGCTCTATATCGAATGAGACGCGGGAGGAGGTGCGCCCCGTTCAGCGTCGGCACCACATCTGGGAGGAGTAGATGGCCGACACCATGATCATACCGATCGTCGCGGATATTGCAATGCACAATTTCATCTCGCAAGTGCGAAATCGTGCCGGATCCCTTAGCCGATCCTGAAACAGTCCGGTCAGGCTGCGGCTTTCTTGCGGGCACGCTTGGCAGGGGTCGGCGTCCCCGGTTCCTTCGGCTTGCGGCCCAGTCCCATGGTCTTGGCCAATGCCGAGCGCGCCGCAGCGTAGTTCGGCGCCACCATGGGATAGTCCGCCGGCAGCCCCCATTTCGCGCGATATTCGGCAGGGGTAAGGCCATAGTGGGTAGCCAGGTGACGCTTGAGCGACTTGAACTTCTTACCGTCCTCAAGGCTGACAATGTAATCAGGTGTAACCGATTTTCTGATCGGTACGGCAGGGTTGAGGGGTTCCGACTTTTCTGGTGCGGCACCACCGGCACTGCCTTTCAATGCGATGTGGATCTGGTCGATAAGCCCAGGCAGTTCACCGACGGGAACCGGATTATTCGAAACATAGGCTGAGACGACATGGGCGGTGAGTTCGATGAGGTTGTCAGCTTTCGTCTCAGTTTCTTCGGCCATGAAAACGCTCCTGCGGGCTTAGACTAGGCGGTGGGGAATCAATTCATAGCTTAATAGTGACGACCGCGTTTGATGGCAACCAAGCCATTGCACGATCTGTTGGCGGATCGCTACACTCCCGGCCGCAGTCGCAGGATATTCCTCTTCAACCGTCATCGTCCTGACAACACCGCTGTGCCATGGTTGGGCCCGCGTCGATGCGGCGCCTCTTCACGCAAATTGGTTACGGATAGTTTGGAGAAACGAATGAACGCTAAGGCTTTCAGCAACCCCCTTTTCGTGAAGCGCGCAACGCACATCATCCAAGAGATTGCCGGCCTTGCGGATGCCATCGATTTTCTCAATGAATGGCCTGAAGATCGCAGAGACATGATCCACGAGGTCGCCCTGAGGGCATGCTACGATGCATACGATGGGCGCAAGCCGGTAAGCACGGCTCGCAATGCCTTTTTCGGCTTTGCGAAACGGGTCGCCATATTGGAAGATCCAACCTCGGCCATGCAGTGGATCGCCGGCTGCAGATCGGGCAGTGGAAAAGTGCAGGTGTAGACTTCGACGACATGTTTGAGACTGGCGCGAGGCGCGTCAAAGAGTGCAGTATGTTCAGGTTCCACAGCTAGACCACGCGAATGAGAAGCAGTTCCTCACCGCCGACTACAAAAGTGCAGATCGCACGCAACCTGACTATGGCCAGACGCAGCTCATGGCGATCGCTTGGTCGCCAATGGCCAGCCTCAGTGGTGCAGGTGCATCGGTCGCGTTCGACTGAGTAAACAAATACGACCCGGGCGGTTTGCCGCATAGTGGCTGTGGAGGAGGGGGGATGACCGGGTTGATCAGATTTGAGAGGCCAGTCGTTGTTCAGGTCAGCCGCCGCAGCTCAGAGCGTATCGTGTTCGACGTCAACGACGCGGCCGCTATCTTGCTGCGGGATCTGCATCATGAGACCGATAAACGCAGAATAGCGATGGACGCCTGCCTGCAGGTGTTACGCGGTAAGACCCATGCGCCGGCCGCTCGACGAGCTTTCGTCGCAGCCGCGCTCGAAGCACGCATTCTACGCAACGATTGAGATTTATGACGCCGCTCATGAATTTCGGCCATCTGCACGTCGCTGTTGGGCGCGGTCCGAACACCGCTGCCGGCATCCGCCGGGAGCAAGCCAACCCCGCACTTTCCGCAATGGCTTTCCTGGTCGCGCCGTCGGATCTTCCACCATCAAAACACAAGGGGTCCGCCAGCCAAGCTGCGGCCGCTCGGCTTCGCCTTCGCGGCGATCGTAATTGGAGACAGAGGCAGACGGGCCATTGAGCGAGAGTTGGCCGACTGCAGGTGGCAGAGCGTCGATACCGCCTCGATAGTCTCCAGAAGTGCCGGTTGAACCTTCCCCCAGATTAGCCTTGCATCCTGTTTCCCGGAACACCCTTGGACCGGCGCCGCGTGATCGCCGATGCCTCTCCCGATGGTCGCCGATCGTCGGAGCGGAGGTTTCGGCGATCGGCAGCGGAAAGATGATAGTGATATTGGACTATCCCAATCCGGAGTAGTCCGAAACTGGCTGGAGGTCAGCCGTCTCGTTTCTGGCCGGCTCATTTGAGGGCCGGCCTCCTTCGATCGCCCACCAACGCCGCCTTTGGAACAGGTGGCTTGGACGCGCCATAACAAGGCCCGCGACCAGACCAAGCTTGCCAAGGCGCTTCGTCAGCGTCAGCTCGATTTCTTTGGGTGAGTCGGATAAACTCAAACCTACTTCGCCGGCGGTGCAGCGTCGCCGCTCACCGCCGGCGAGTGTCACCGAGCCCTACGCCGTCTGCGCTTTTTCCCGAATTGCGCGCGCCGCAGCCACCATGTTCACCAGGGCAGGGCGGACCTCCTCCCATCTGCGCGTTTTGAGGCCGCAGTCGGGATTCACCCACAGTTGGCGGTCCAACAATCGATCGCGCGCAAGCATGAGGAGGTTGGAAATTTCGCCCACTTCCGGGACCCGCGGCGAGTGAATGTCGTAGACCCCAGGACCGATGTCGTTCGGATACTTGAAGGTTCGAAGCGTATCGAGCAGTTCCATCTGCGAGCGCGAGGTTTCAATGGAGATCACATCGGCATCCATTACGGCAATCGCGTCCACGATATCGCCGAACTCGGAGTAGCACATATGGGTGTGGATCTGGGTCGCATCGCCGACGGCCGTTGAAGCCAGCCGGAAGCATTCGACGGCCCAGTCGAGATAGGCCTCCCAGTCGGCCGCGCGCAGCGGCAAGCCCTCCCGCAGTGCGGCTTCGTCGATCTGGATCATCTTGGCGCCGGCCTTTTCGAGGTCGCTCACTTCATCGCGAATGGCAAGCGCGACCTGGCGGCAGACGGCTGAGCGCGGAAGGTCGTCTCGGACGAAGGACCAGTTGAGGATCGTCACCGGGCCGGTAAGCATGCCCTTCACTGGCTTATGCGTTAGCGACTGGGCATATCGCCACCAATTTAGTGTCATCGGATTTTGTCGCGACACATCTCCAATGATGATCGGGGGTCGCACAAAGCGCGAGCCATAGCTCTGCACCCATCCGTGTTGCGTGAAGGCGAAGCCGCAGAGCTGCTCGGCGAAATACTGTACCATATCGTTGCGCTCGAATTCGCCGTGGACCAGCACGTCGAGTCCAATCTCTTCTTGCCAGCGAACGGGGCTTTTATCTCTTTCTTCAGGAACGCTTCATAGTCGATGTAACTCAGCTGGCCTTTGGCATGAGCTGCCCGCGCCTTGCGAATCTCGGCTGTTTGCGGGAAGGAGCCGATCGTCGTGGTGGGGAAGGAGGGCAAGCCAAACGCGTCGGCCTGAAGCTTGGAGCGGACGGCAAATGCGCTCTTCCGGCGCGTCATGCCGACCTTGATGCTGGCGATCCGGCCTTCGACGAGCGGATCATTCACCTTCGCGGATGTCGCGCGAACGGCGGCAGCCTCAGCCGACGCCTCCAGTTCGGCGGCAACTGCGTCCCGGCCTTCGGCCAGGGCACGGGCGAGCACGACCAGCTCGTCGGTCTTTTGCGCTGCGAAGGCGAGCCACGACCTCACATCCGCATCGAGTGCCGTCTCCATGTCCAGGTCGATCGGCACATGCAGCATCGAGCAGGACGGGGCAATCTCCACCCGCTCCAGCGGCCAACCGGCGACGATCGACTTGATACGGTCAAGTATGGCAGGCAGGTTCGCGCGCCAGACGTTGCGGCCGTCGATCAGCCCGAGCGAGAGCACAAGTTCCTTCCGCGCGAGCCGGCCGATGGCCTCCAACTGCTCTGGAGCGCGCACGAGATCCACGTGCAGTCCCGCCACGGGAAGAGAAATTGCTGTCTCGAGATTGTCTCCCAGCGATCCGAAATAGGTAGCGACCATGATCTTCAACTCGGGTGCTGCTTTCGACAGCCGGGAGTAGGCGAATTGGAGCGCATCCCGTTCGTTGGGAATCAGATCGAGCACGAGCGCCGGCTCATCGATCTGCACCCAATCGGCTCCCGCGAGCTTTAGCCTCTGCAGGAGCTCCTCGTAGACAGGCAGCAGCCGTGGCAGGAGCGCGATAGGGTTGAAACCTTCCCCAGGTGACTTCGCCAACTTGAGAAAGGTAACCGGTCCAAGCAGGACCGGGCGGGTGTGGATGCCGAGCGCCTTGGCCTCGAGGAAATGATCCACCGGTTTCGCCGACGAGAGGGCAAAGCTCTGATCGTCCGTGAGTTCCGGCACAATGTAGTGGTAGTTGGTGTCGAACCATTTGGTCATTTCCATCGCGGCAAGCCCATGCCCATTGGCCGCATGCTCGTCACCGGCATGTCCACAATCCGCGGCCTGACCTTGATTGCCGCGCGCCATGGCGAAATAGATATCGAGTGGGACCTCGCCGCCAGTCCAGGCGTATCGTGCCGGCACGGCGCCGACCATGGCGACTGTGTCGAGCACATGGTCATAAAGTGAGAAATCGTTGGACGGGATTTTCGACACGCCGCGATCGTGCTGCTCCCTCCAGCTAGCGGCACGCAGCGTCTTCGCCGTCGCGAGCAAGTCGGCAGCAGGAGATTTTCCGGACCAGTAGTTTTCAAGCGCGAATTTGAGTTCCCGCCGTCGACCGATACGCGGCACGCCGAGCGTTGCTACAGGAATTCGTTGAGAGACAGTCATGCCATACCCCGATGGTTGGGGCGGGGGACAAGGAACGCGGGTTAGGCGGCACGAAGCCGAGTCACCGCGACCACCAGACACCCCGTCCGTGGACGTTGTTCGTCGTGGCAGGTCTCCTGGCTCGCGGGTCAAAGCCTCTGCCCGTCTTCCCGAGGCCATTCGCCTCAGTGACATCAATGGGCTTGGCTCGCCGCTAACAGTTGCGGGGGCAGCGCCGGCATCGCACCGGCTTCCCTCTTAGCTCCGCCACGGCAGTGCCGCGCGGAGAACCATGACATGCGCACAATCACAGCCGCTTCGCTCCCTGTCAATGCCACATAACGAGATGTTTATGTGATTATGCGAATAGCGCCTTGCGCTGGTCGGTCTCTTTGGCCCAAGCCGCATACGATGCGGCTTCTCATCAGTGCAGGCTCGGAGAGGTCCTTGCCCCCATCGGCGACGCCGGACCAGATCGAGGTCCCCAGGCTCAAAGTGTAAGTCGGTCCAGTTCGTCACGGTCCGCCGGGAATTCCAGTAGTTGTTCCCGCTCGGCTTCGCTGAGCGTGGTTGCGCATTCGCCCACCGACGCGCCGATGACCATGACCGGAAGCGGAAAGGCGAGGTGGCGCCGCAGGTAGGCGGGCTGGGGCTGGGCCGCCAGCGTCTTGAACAACTGCGTGCCGATGGCCTCGACCCGCTGCGCGAGCAGCTTCACCCCGCGGGTTGTTGAAGGCCCGCGCCACGATCGTGCGTAACCGGTCATGCTCGCCACCCGCGCGCGACCAGTCACCCCGGTGAACCTGCTAGGCACCGCGTTGACGTAACCCGAATCCTCAGTGATCACCCCCAATGCCCGCAGGCGGAGCTGCCAGGGGCGCGGCCATTCAATCGAGGCACCCTCCTGCGTGCCGCAAGGATTTCCGGAAGGTCTGCCGCGACGGCTTGCCGGCCTACCAGCAACAGGACGATGGCCGCTGTGACTCCGCGCGATAGGTTCATTCGCTTGTTGCGATAATGTTGTTTCCTTCATCGTTCGAAACCACTGAGAATAGTTCTGCTGTGTTGATGGTATTTCAGAGAACTGGCGCATTATCCGCAAATGTTGCACGAGTTGTTTGCAGAACTCTCGCGGATTAACGACCTGTACTCGCTTCTTCGAAGTTCGCCCTTGTGGAGCTGTCGGTCGTTAATTAACGCTATCGGGCGTGCCAGCCGATTGCGCTGCCAAGGAAATCGTCGCCCAAGGTAATGAATACGGCGAGCTCGGGATGTGCTTGCCGTAGCTGTGCCCGCCTGCGCTGGTCCCATAGAAGTAAGCGGGATAGGCACCGTGTTAACGTGGCCCGAATATGGCCCCGAGGCGCGCAGGCGGAACTGCCCAGAGCTTGGCCCTTAGATTGGTGTCGTAGACGGGCACGGGGATGGGGGA
>NZ_LYTP01000006.1:0-139694 GCF_001672435.1 Mesorhizobium sp. AA23 | reverse complement strand
CACCGGGGCTGAGGGGGTAGGGCGGCGCTCTGACCTCCGAGCGTAGTAGCGTGGAGAAGCCTTGACCCGTCGGCAGGACAGAGGGGGGCGCGAAGGATCGCGACCGATCTCACCCTTGCGCCGCCTCCTCGTGAGAAGTCACGGCAGGATCCGGGCTCCGTGAGGCGCCCAACGCCCCCACTACTCCCTCGCCAAACCGCGCTCGATCAGGCGAGCAAGCCGCGCCGAAAACGCCCTGGCATCGGCCGGCTTGTCGCCGTCCAGCACGCGCGCCTCGTCGTAAAGCAGATGCGCGGCGTCTTCCTTGAAAGCGCGCTCGCCGTCGCCGAGCTTCGCCAGCGCCGTGACGCGCTCGTGCCGCGGGTTGATCTCGAGGATCGGCTTGGCCGCCTTGTCGAGGCGGCCGGCGGCGTTGAGCAGCCGCTCGAACTGGCGGTCGGGACCGTGCTCCGGTGCGACCAGGCAGACCGCGCTTTCGGTCAGGCGGTCGGAGGCCTTCACGTCCGAGACCTCGTCTCCCAGCGCCGTCTTCACGAAGGCCAGGAAGGTCGCGATTTCGGACGAGATTTCGGCATCCGGCTTGGACGCGGTGTCGAGCAGCGGGATCTCCGACAGTTCGGCCGCGCCCTGCGTCACCGATTTGAACGGCTTGCCGTCGAATTCCGGCGCCATCGTCGTCCAGAAACTGTCGACCGGATCGGTCAAAAGCAGCACTTCGATGCCGCGCGCCCGGAACCCTTCGAGCTGCGGCGAGACCTCGAGCCGGGCGCGGTCTTCCCCGGCCATGAAGAAGATCGCCTTCTGTCCTTCCTTCATCGCGGCGACATAATCGGCCAGGCTGCGCAGCGTCTCGCCGGAAGCGGTCGAGCGGAAGCGGGCGAGCTTCAGCAGCTGCTCGCGCCGCTCGTAGTCCTCGTAGATGCCTTCCTTGAGCACGACGCCGAAATTCTCCCAGATCTTGGCGTAGGCCTCGGCATCGTTATCGGCGAGTTTGCCCAGATCGCCGAGGACGCGGTTGGTGACACCCTTGCGGATCGCGGCGAGCAGCGGGCTTTCCTGGATCATCTCGCGCGAGACGTTGAGCGGCAGATCGGCGGAATCGACCAGGCCGCGCACGAAGCGCAGATAGCGCGGCAACACGTCGGCATCGTCGGTGATGAAGACGCGCCGCACGTAGAGCTTCATACGACCCTTGCGGTCCTGGTCGAAGAGATCGAACGGACGCGAGCCCGGCACGAAGGCAAGTGCGCTGTATTCGTGCCGACCCTCGGCGCGGAAGTGGATGGTGGCGGCCGGCTCGTCATACTGGCCGGCGATGCTGCGGTAGAAGTCGGTATATTCCTCGGGCTTTATGTCGCTCTTCGGCCTCACCCAGAGCGCCGTGCCGTCGGCGACATCGCGCGGCTCGGCGCCCGGCTTCTCAACAAGCGTGATCGGCACCGGCACGTGGCCGGACTGCGACTTCGCCAGCCCTTCGAGCCGGTAAGGCGTGGTGTAGGAACTCGCATCGTCCATCAGATGCAGCACGACGCGCGTGCCGCGCCTGGGAGCTGCCGCAAGCGGCACGGGAGCGATCTCGTAGGTGCCCTTGCCGTCGGAAGACCAGCGCCAGGCTTCCTCGCTGCCGGCCTGCCGGCTGATGACATCGACATGATCGGCCACCATGAAAGCGGAGTAGAAGCCGACGCCGAACTGGCCGATGAGTTGCGAGTCCTCAGTCGCCTTGCCAGCCTCGACGCGCTCGATGAAGGCACGGGTGCCGGAGCGTGCGATGGTGCCCAGAGCCTCGGCCATCTCCTCGCGGCCCATGCCGATGCCGTTGTCCTCGACGGCAAGCTGCTTGTTGTCGGGGTCGGCCGAAATAGTGATGCGCGGCTTTGCGTCCTCGCCCAGCAGCTCGGGACGGGTGATCGCTTCGAAGCGCAGCTTCTCGCACGCGTCCGCGCCGTTGGAGATCAGCTCGCGCAGGAAGACGTCCCGGTCCGAATAGACCGAATGCACCATCATGTGCAGCAGCCGCGAGACATCCGCCTCGAATGTCCTGGTTTCCGTCGTCTTGGTATCCGTCGTCATTCAGAATCTTCCCACATAGTAACTCTGGCCCGTCGCGCCGCGGCGTGTCGAAGCTGCCGATCTCCGCCGATGAGGGGAGATGTCCGACAGGACAAAGGGGACGCGTCCCGCCAGCCGATCTGTCGCGGAGTGCTTTCTCGCTTTTCCGGTTCTTGTCAATTCAGAAGGGTGCCGTTTCCCTCGCGCTCCCTTTTGCCCTGCCGAGCAATCTCCCCCAATTGAACCCTGTCGGGGGAGATTGGCTGTGTCGGCGCCGCGCCTCCCCAGCGTCCTAGAAGTCCATGCCGGCGCCGGCGGGCATGGCGGGTGCCGCTTCCTTCTTCGGCTTCTCGGCGACCATCGCCTCGGTGGTGACGAGCAGGCCGGCGATCGAGGCTGCATCCTGCAGCGCGGTGCGCACGACCTTGGCCGGATCGATAACGCCCTGGCTGAAAAGATCGCCATATTCGCCGGTCTGGGCGTTCCAGCCATAGGCGAAATCGGTCTTCTCGCGCAGCTTGCCGACGATGATCGAGCCTTCCGCCCCGCTGTTCTCGGCGATCTGACGCGCCGGCGCCTCGATGGCGCGCCGCACGATGTCGACGCCGTATCTCTGGTCGGGGTTGTCGGCAGCCACCGCGTCGAGCGCATTGGCGGCCCTGAGCAGCGCCACCCCGCCGCCCGGAAGAATGCCTTCCTCGACCGCCGCGCGCGTCGCATGCATGGCATCGTCGACGCGGTCCTTGCGCTCCCTGACCTCGACCTCCGTCGAACCGCCGACGCGGATCACAGCCACGCCGCCGGCGAGCTTGGCCAGACGCTCCTGCAGCTTCTCGCGATCGTAGTCCGAGGTGGTCTCCTCGATTTGCGCCTTGATCTGCGCGACGCGGCCCTGGATCTCCTCCTTCTTGCCGGCGCCATCGACGATCGTGGTGTTCTCCTTCTCGACCACCACTTTCTTGGTGCGGCCGAGCATCTCCAGCGTGACGTTCTCAAGCTTGATGCCGAGATCCTCGCTGATAGCGGTGCCGCCGGTGAGGATGGCGATGTCCTCCAGCATGGCCTTGCGGCGGTCGCCGAAGCCCGGAGCCTTGACGGCCGCAACCTTCAGGCCGCCGCGCAGCTTGTTGACCACCAGCGTCGCGAGCGCCTCGCCCTCGACATCCTCCGCGATGATGAGCAGGGGCTTCGCCGACTGAACCACCGCCTCCAGAACCGGCAGCAGCGCCTGCAGGTTGGAAAGCTTCTTCTCGTGGATCAGCACATAGGGCTCTTCGAGCTCGACGCGCATCTTATCCTGATTGGTGATGAAGTAAGGCGAGAGATAACCGCGATCGAACTGCATGCCTTCGACCACTTCCAGCTCGGTGTCGGCGGTCTTGGCTTCCTCGACGGTGATGACGCCCTCGTTGCCGACCTTCTGCATCGCCTCAGCAAGGAAACGGCCGATCTCGGCATCACCATTGGCCGAAATCGTGCCGACCTGGGCGATCTCGTCATTTCTGGTCACCTTGCGGGCGTTGGTCTTCAACTCCTGAACAATAGCCTCGACGGCTTTGTCGATGCCGCGCTTCAGATCCATGGGATTCATGCCGGCGGCAACGGCCTTGGCACCTTCCCTGACGATGGCCTGGGCGAGAACGGTCGCGGTGGTCGTGCCGTCGCCGGCGATATCGCTGGTTTTCGAGGCGACCTCGCGCACCATTTGCGCGCCCATGTTCTCGAACTTGTCCTCGAGCTCGATCTCCTTGGCGACAGTGACGCCGTCCTTGGTGATGCGCGGAGCGCCGAACGACTTGTCGATGACGACATTGCGGCCCTTAGGGCCGAGCGTGACCTTCACCGCGTCGGCGAGGATGTTGACGCCGCGCAACATGCGGTCGCGGGCGTCGGAATGGAATTTCACTTCCTTGGCAGCCATTGGAACACTCCTTCAGCAGGCACCTTTCATTCACCGATCGGGTTGGGCCGGTTCAAGCCGCTTTTCCCAACGCCGATGTCTGCTCGACCACACCCATCACGTCGCTTTCCTTCATAATGAGCAGGTCTTCACCGTTGAGCTTGATCTCGGTGCCGGACCACTTGCCGAACAGGATGCGGTCGCCGACTTTGACGTCGAGGGGAATGAGCTTGCCGCTCTCGTCGCGCGCGCCGGAACCGACGGCGATGATCTCGCCTTCCTGCGGCTTCTCCTTCGCCGTGTCCGGGATGATGATGCCGCCGGCCGTCTTCTCCTCGGCCTCGACGCGGCGGACCAGAACGCGGTCATGCAATGGATGGAACTTCATATCGTTCTCCTTCGGGACAAACAGATTTTGAGAGGTTCCTCCACTCCGGACCGGAAGGACCGGAGCGGGGCTCGCGATCCTTTCGGCCTCGCGCATGTGGATTTGGTTTTGCACGCGCCGGTTTCAAGAGGCCGCAAGAAATTTTTTGGCACTCGCAACAGCCGAGTGCTAGCGCCGTGAAAACAAAGGTAATTATGCAGCTTTGACGGGCGCGCCTCGGACCTCTTGACGGCAAAGGAATGAATTCCCAAATCGAACCTGCCGGCGCCTGAAGTGGCCGGCAAGGTCAAGGAGCGCCGCTGCCTTGGCGCTCCTCGTATCTATGTTGCTCAATGGAGGATGTAGCTATGAGAACCAGTTTCGACTTTTCTCCCCTGTTCCGGTCGAGCATCGGCTTCGATCGAATGCTGAACGCGCTCGAGACCGCAAGCCGCATCGAAACCGCTGACAACTGGCCGCCCTACGATATCGCCAAGAGCGGCGAGGACGACTACCGTATCACCATGGCCCTGGCAGGCTTCAGCCAGGACGAACTGGCCATTACCCAGGAGCAGAACATGCTGATGGTTTCTGGCCAAAAGGCAGGCGAGGACAACGGCGAGTACCTGCATCGCGGCATTGCCGGCCGCGCATTCCAGCGTCGCTTCGAGCTTGCCGATCACGTCAAGGTCGTCGATGCGAGCCTCGTCAACGGTCTGCTGACAATCGACCTCAAACGCGAGATCCCGGAAGAAATGAAGCCGCGCCGGATCGAGATCACGGCGGACAAATCATCGCCAAAGGCCGCGACAAAGAAACTCGAGGCCGACAACAAGGCGGCCTGAGCCTTCTCGCCGCGCTTTGCGCCAAGCGCCGGGTGATGTTCCCGGCGCTTGGGGGCCTTGTCTCCGGATGAACAGAAAGGAGGAAAAAATGAGTGTTCGTGATCTGATTCCCTGGGGCCGAAACAATGGTAACCAGGTTCCAAGTGTCTTCCGCGACGGCGAACGCGATCCTTTCCTGTCGCTGCATCGCGAGGTGAATCGGCTGTTCGACGACGTCTTCCGGGGTTTCGGTTCCGGCTTGCCATCCCTAGGCGGCGTATCAGCCTTTGGTGCCGGCTGGCCGAGCGTTGAGATCTCCGACAACGAGAAGGAGATCAAGGTGGCGGCCGAAGTCCCGGGCCTGGACGAGAAGGACATCGAGGTGCTGCTTGATGATGGCGTGCTGACGCTGAAGGGTGAAAAGCGCTCCGAGACGGAGGACAAGGAGCGGCAGTTCTCCGAGCGCATCTATGGCCGCTTCGAGCGTCGAATCCCGCTGGGCTACGAGATCGAAGAAGACAAGATCGATGCCCGCTTCAAGAACGGCGTGCTGACGGTAATGCTGCCCAAGACCGCGAAGGCGCAGTCGCAGGCCAAGCGTATCGAAATCAAGAGCTGATGCCTGGATGCAGGGGTTGGACCGGCGGGTCCGGCCCCTGCGGCATGACGGAACCTCGGCGCTAGATGGAACGGCCAACGCTGGCGTAGGTGCTGGCTGGAGCGTGGCTCCCCTTCCAACGAGTGATCCGCCCGCAGCGGGCGCCAGGTGCTCGCTTGCGGCTCGATGACGTGCGGCCGACGCAGGCCATTCTAACCTTTTACCGCGCTGAGCGCAGATGCCGCTGACGGAACACCGCGCAAGCCTCTGGAAATCCGCGATAACCTTAATTCCTTCCTTCTTTTGGTCAGGCTTCCCGTACGGAACGTTAAGGGCTAGATTAGCAATTCGTTAAGTAATACGGCGGGTGTGAGCGTAAGAGGTGTGCCGTTATGAATTTCAAATCCCTGATCAAACGGGCCGAGGACGTAGACAAGGAATTTCAAGAGCTCCAGTCGGATCTGGCAGAGGCTTTCGAAGAATGTCTTTCGGCTGACGAAGAGACGTCCCCGGGATACGATTCTGCCGCCGACCTGGCGGCAAGCGAGGAGGATCCGCCGGGCGAGACTCAGTCCGAGGCTTCCGCCTCCCGGCTGACGCCGCACACCCAGACACGGTTGGCCGCCTTGGAAGCCGTTTCCGGACTCTTCCGCGACGGACAGGGTCATCTGGAGGAGATCGGGTCAAGGCTGGCCGAGATCGCCACAGCGCACCACATGACGCGCGATATCCTGAACGCCCTGCATCGCGATGCGCTGCGCGCCAATGAGCTGGAGCTGGAGAACGCCGCTCTGGGCGCCGAACACAAGGCCTTGTCGGAACAATTGCTTGACGCTACGCGCAAGCAGCGCGAACGCGACGGCGCGGCCGAGGCCTGGCAGCAGCGCGAGGCAAGTCTCGTCCAGGACAGGGAGTCGCTGCGCGAGGCGCTTGCAGCGGTGCGGCTCGAAATGGTCGAGATGGGCAATGAGAGCGCCAGGCGCGAGGCTGAGTTCGGTGAGATCGTCAAGACCCTGACGGCCAAGACCGTCGAAGCCGACAGGCGCGCTGTCGAGAACAAGCTGCTGCGCGAGAAGCAGGTCGGGCTTTCGATCGAGCTGGAGCAGGCGCAAAAGCGCGAGGCCGAGGCCCGGCACAAATTCGACGAGTTCGCGGCGACCCACGCCAACGAAGCCACGCGCATTGCCGAACTTATGGCCCAGCTCGGTAGCCACGAGAAGGAGGAGGCCCGGCTGCAGAAATCGTTGGAGACGACGCAGGCCAAGCTTGCGGAGACAGCCGAAGCCGCCCGCATTGCCGAAAGCGATGGCGCGGCGGAGCTTGCGCGGAGCCGGGCAGAGCTGCGCGGCTTGCGCTCCGAAATCCAGGAGCTGCAATCGCGGCTGGAGCAGGCCTCCATCGACAAGACCGAGGCGGTCGCCGAGGCGACAGGTCTGAGGGCGCAGTTGAATGACGCCGTGACCGAGCGGCAGATCGCGGAAGAGAAGCTTGCCGTTCTCAGGAACGAGAACGAATTGGACAAGAAGAATTTGTCGGTGATCAGTACCAACCTCTCGCAGCTATCGCTGCAGCAGGCGTCGGAGCAGATCCAGCTCGATATCCAGAAACAGGAATGCGAGGACCTGCGCGCCGAGGTCGAGACGCTGAATGCCCGCATCAAGGAGCTGCTGCCTTATGAGCGGCTGCACAGGGTGACCGACGCCCGGGCCCGGCAGGATGTTGTGCCCGTGACGAATGGGCATGTCACCAACGGGCATATCGTGGAGCCGGCGCGACCCACCGCGAGGCGCCGGCGCAACATGAGAGCCGCCGCGAGCTGACGAAGGGTGTAGCCAGCTCAGCGCTTCACCGCTCTGGGCCTACTTGCCGGTCATCCGGTCAGCAAGCTGCTGGGCCTCGGCAAGCAGTGCCGGGAAGCCCGGATCGCCCGGCAGGCGCTCGCCCATGCAGGCGCGATAATCGCCGTCGCCTTTTTCCCAGGCGGCGTTGGCGGAATCATAGGCCTGCTGGTCCTTCAGGTCCGAGTTCTGATAGGCCTGCTGAAATTTCTGGGCAGCCGCGTCGGCCGCGGTCCAAAGCGCATCGCAGGCCGCGATCTTCGGCACGGGCGGTGAGGCGGGCGCCTCGGCGATCAGGACGCGGTCGCCCTTGACGACCGCGACGACGACCTGCTGGTCGTAGATCGGTCCGACATCCTGCGTCCAGCCGCCGAGCCGCGCGACGGCGATATCGGCGCCTTCGGGCTTCTTCAGTGAAAAGTCGAGCGTCTTCACGAATGCGGCGTCGCTGCCGATGGCCTGCGTATAGAAGGCGTCTAGCTTGAGCGCCTCGTCGATGCCGGCGGGCAGCCGGAGGCCTTCATCGTCCTCGTCAGCCTTGGACCGCAGCCAGCGCTCGACCAACCCGCGGGTCGTCGCGACGATGCTCGGGCCGGCATCGCTCTTGGCGTAGCGCAGCCCGTCCAGCATGCCGAAGCCAATATCGGAGGCGCTCAGGCTCTGCAGATTGATCGTGCCGGTTGCCGGAAAATCCTTGACCGCAAGCGGGCCGAGAATGGCGGAAAGACGCTTTTCCAGATCGGCCAGCGCCTTGGTGTTGGCGCCATCGAGCGCCTCCACTTCCGCGTTCGAGCTCTCCTGCGCCGCGATGTCGGAAATCGCCTTGTCGCGCGCGGCGATATAGTCGTCCTCCGGCGATGCCGCGAAAACCACGCCGCTCGCCAGCGCGAACAAAAACGCCCAGACCAGCCGCATTCTATAACCCCAATTCAAACCAAAGCCCTTGTGGCCTTCGCCTGACTTGGCGGCTTTTGCGTGGCGGAATCCCGGGGAGAACCCGAATTTAATATCCGGCCTTCCGCGATGATTGGCGAAAGCCGGCGCCACATCTGATCTCCCCCCAAGTGGGAGAGATGTCCGGCAGGACAGAGGGGGGCGCGAAGGAACGCAAGCTTTCGTGTCCAGAGCACAGCCATGATGTCGGGGACGGCCGGATCTTCTAAGGCGGGCGCAGGCCCAGAGGTGAGGGACGCACCCGGCGCCACACCAGTCGATTGGGAGGATGATCAGGGCGGCGCAGGGCTTGGCCAGGCCGGTGCCGGCCTGTACAATCTTAGGGTGAATGCAGGGAAGGGAGCGCGCGATGCGGCTTGGTCGGGATCTCTGTCATTTGACGGTTTTGGCCTTCATCGCCGGACTGGCGCTTTGGCCGCACGCGGCATCGGCCGATCCCGTCACGCCCGCGCGCATCGCCGCCGCCTTGCCGAAGCTCGAAGCGCTGGCGCAAGCCGCCGTCGCCGATGGTGCCGTCCCCGGCCTTGCCATCGGCGTCGTGCATGACGACAAGGTGATCTTCCTCAAGGGTTTCGGGCATCGCGAAGCCGGCAGACCGGAGCCGGTCGACGCCGACACGGTGTTCCAGATCGCCTCCCTTTCGAAGCCGATCTCGGCTACCGTCGTGGCCGCGCTGGTCAGCGACGGGGTGGTATCCTGGGATTCGAAGATCGCCGATCTCGATCCGGCCTTCCGCCTTGCCGATACCTATCCCACCGGCGAAGTCACCATCCGCGATCTTTTCACGCATCGCAGCGGCCTTCCCGGCACTGCCGGAGACGACCTTGAGGGCATCGGCTACGACCGCGCCGAAATCCTTCGCCGCCTCCGCTTTGTGTCGCCATCGTCGAGCTTTCGCGCCGGCTATTCCTACAGCAATTTCGGGCTGACCGAGGGTGCCGTGGCGGCCGCGAAGCCGACAGGCAAGCCCTGGGAGACGGTCGCGGAGGAAAAGCTCTACCGCCCGCTTGGAATGGCTGCGACCAGCTCCCGTCACGCGGACTTCATCAGCCGCGCCAATCGCGCCGCGCTGCATGTCAAGATCGACGGCGTCTGGGCCGCAAAGGTCAAGCGCAATGTCGATCCTCAGGCGCCGGCGGGCGGCGTGAATTCCAGCGCGCGCGATCTCATGCAATGGATGCGCCTGGTGCTCGGCGACGGGGTTTATGCCGGCCGGAGGCTGATTGCTTCCGATGCGCTGCGACAGACGCATCTGCCTCAGATGGCGCTCGGCCGCAATCCCGTAACCGGAGGCGAGTCTTTCTATGGCCTCGGCTGGAATATTGATTTCGGCCGGCACGGCCTGAGCTGGGGCCATGCAGGCGCCTTCAGCGTCGGTGCGCGTACGGTGGCGACGCTGTTTCCGCAGGAGAAGCTTGGCATCGTTATCCTTACGAACGCCTTCCCGACCGGTGTCCCGGAAGGGTTGTCCGACAGCTTTGCCGATCTGGTCTTCGACGGAAAAGTCGAAAAGGACTGGGTCGAGGCCTGGGACGGAATCTATGCCGGGATGCTGGGTCCGGCGATCGCCGCGGCCAAGGCCGAATATGCCGCGCCTCCGTCTCCGCCAAGGCCGGCCCGGCCGGCCAGCGCCTATTCCGGCCGCTACGGCAATGACTTCATCGGCGGCGTGACCGTGTCGAGCGCGGGCGACGGCCTTGTGCTCGAGGTCGGACCGGCCGGAGCGCGGTCCTATTCGCTGACGCATTTCGACGCCGATCTGTTCCTGACCCATCCCGACGCCGAGACGCCGGACCGGCCGGCGGGCGTGAGCTTCGTCGTCGGCCCCGACGGCAAGGCCTCGGCGATGACGATCGAGTTCCTCGACGACAATCATCTGGGCAGGCTGCAGCGGGTGGGAGACTGATCGCTTCACCCAGAGCCGTGCGGCGATTCTGGGTGAACGACAGCATCAAAACAAAGACCAGCGGGCTCAGGATGCCTGGCCGTAGCGGAGCAGCTTGAAGCAGTCGCCGCTGCCCGACTTTGTCTGCGTCAGGACCGATTTCGCGCGGTCGATCCATTCCTGCTGCGATTTGGTGTCGGTCTCGATCGCATCAACCGGTGCAAGGGCGACGAAACTCTTGCCCTTGCTGAAGAGCCAGCAGGCGCGGGCGAGAAACCGCCTGCTGCGCTGGCGCAGCAGGTCGGCGTCATAGAGGATGTCGAGCACCTCGTGCTTGATCTTCGGTTCCTTGTCGGGCTTGGCGACCGCGGCCTCCACCGCCTCGTCGCCGATCGCGTCATGCAGGTCCTTGTAGTCGAGGGCTAACTGCGTCGTCGCGTATTTGATCTCGTTCTCGTCGCGCACGATGTTGAACCACAGCGTCGGATCGATCTCGTTGACGACAAAGGTGGCTTCGAGGTCGCGCGACAGGTTCAGAATTTCGAAGTCTCGAACATCGACATCACGTTCGACCAGCAGGATCTTTTCGACCTGCTTGGCGAGCTCCGTTCCCCTGGCGGTGATCGCGGCGTTGCTTCCGCCGTGTTCGGGGCCGACATAGGCGCTGCCCTCATCCAGTATCTCGTCGAACTCGCCCAGCGTTTCGATGACGGGGGCGCCGCGGGCAACGCGCGCCGCCAGTTTGGCGAGAACCTGCTGCAGCTCGGTCTCGCGCTTGCGCTGGTCCTGATAGTTCTGCTGGAAGAAGAAGATGAACAGCGAAACGCCGATGCCGATCAGGATCACGCCCAGCTGCGAAAAGATGTTGCGATAATATTCCAGCAGCTTTTCGCGATGGCGCAGTTCGTCGCGCACGCTGTGCGCCACGCGCAGATTGACGATGAGCGAAATGATCAGCAGCCCGGCGCCGACCAGGATGAGCCCACCGATGAGAAGGTAGCCATGGCCTGCGCTGAAATCCATTCGTCTCGCCCCCGAAGCCTGCGCCAAATTAGCGCCAATTTCGTCGCGCTCAAAGCCACGAGACAAGCCGGGCATCAGGCCCGGCCGGTCTCGCGCGCCACTCCACCGCTCTGCGGCAACCAAAACGATTGACCCGGCCATCCATCCGGCCGATATCCCGCGCAAGTTCGCACCGAGACCCCAATGACCTCAAATACCGATCTCAAGGAAGCCGCGCGCGGACCCGACGCCGCCTGGCAGGACGACGTGCGTGCCGGCGTGCGCCATGTGCGCGACCTCGCAGCCCTGCCGCTCTCACCGGCCGAGCGCGCCGCTGCGCAGCAAGCCGCCGCCGCCCACAAGGTGCGCGTGCCGAAAGCCTATCTCGACCTGATCGACTGGAACGATCCGAACGATCCGATCCGCGCGCAGGTAATCCCGTCGCCGGACGAATTGATCACTGCCGAGGGCGAGCTCGGCGATCCGATCGGCGATCACGCCTTCAGCCCGGTGCCCAGGCTGACCCATCGCCATGCCGACCGCGTGCTCTTGTTTCCGACCTATCAATGCGCGGTCTATTGCCGCTTTTGTTTTCGCAAGGAGGCGCTGACTTCGATCGGCCGCGGCTATACGCGCGAGGCGCTGGAGCCAGCCCTCGCTTACATCGCCCAACATAGCGAGATCCGCGAGGTGATCCTGACCGGCGGCGATCCGCTGTCGCTGCCCGACAAGGCGCTCGCCGAAATCCGCGCCCGCATCGAGGCCATCCCGCATGTGCGGCTCCTGCGCATCCACACCCGCGTGCCCGTGGCGCTGCCGTCGCGCATCACGCCCGGCCTGACGGCATCCCTGCAGGGAAGACTAATGGTGACGGTCGTCACCCACTTCAACCACCCGCGCGAGATTACGCCGGCCACCGAAACGGCTTGCCGGACCATGCGTCAGGCGGGTTTTGTTCTGCTTAACCAGAGCGTTCTCTTGAAGGGCGTCAACGACAAGGTCGAGGTGCTGGAAGAGCTCTGCCGCGAGCTGATCTATCGGCTGGGCGTAAAACCTTACTATCTTCACCATGGTGATCTGGCGCCGGGCATGGCGCACCGCCGCACCACGATTGCCGAGGGCCAGGCGCTGGCCGCGGAACTGCGCCGGCGCCTCTCCGGCATCTGCAACCCGACCTATGTCATCGATCTGCCCGATGGCGGCGGCAAGGTGCCGCTCGGCCACAGCCACATCGAGGGCCGGGACAGCGAGACATGGCGGATTCGCGGGCAGGACGGGAAGGTGAGGGAGTATGGCGAGGTGGTCGCCTAGTTCCTCATCTCGAGAGGCGGCAGAGGAACTCCCATCCGCCCCCCGCATTGTATAGCGGGGGTCGAAGGAGAGCAGCGTGAAGGCATTGTTGGGAATCGTCGGCGGCTTCGTGCTGACCCTGGCCGTGTTTGCCTCAGGGCTCGCCTTCGCCACTTGGCTGCTGGCCGCCAAGCCGGTGCGCCAGGCAACGCCGGCGATCGGCGTTTCGGAGCTCTGGACCAAGGACGCCAGGCCCGTCGATCCGGCGAAGCAGGATCTCGAGCGCATCCCGGCCCAGCAGGCCGCCGGCGCGTCCGTTAAGGCGGACGAGGGGGCCAAAGCGGCGGATACGGCCACGCAGACCGCAGCTCTCCCAACGCCGCAAGCCGCCGCGCCGCGGCAGTTGCAGCCCTTGCCCGAAATCTCTCCGCCCAATGGTTCACAGACGGGCCAGGCCGATGCGGCTGAACAGCCTTCGCAGCAGGCGCCGGCCCAGCAGGCACAATTGCCCGCCGCGCATCTCGAATGGTGCGCCAACCGCTATCGCAGCTACCGCCCGCAAGAAAACAGCTACCGCTCCTACAGCGGGGAGATTCGCCCCTGCATCTCGCCCTATTTCGATCCGGGCGGCGATCGCACAGCCTCGACCGACGGGCACCAATCCGATCAGCCCTGGATGAACAATCAGGGCGAGGTGACTGACGACGAGGCCGAGGTGGAAGGCTATCCCACGACACGGGACGGCTACGCGACGACCTATGGCGGCCCGCCGGAAGAGATTTTGCCGGAGGAGCAGCCTTCCAGGGATCGGCTGTTGGGCCCGCAAATGTCGGGAGACCATATCGACTCCTGCTTCAGCCGCTATCGCTCCTACGATCCGCAGGACAACACCTACCAGCCCTATGACGGCGGCCCGCGCCGGCAGTGCGAGTAGGGCGGCCCACGTTCCTGCGAAGTGACGCTGGGCCGCTGAATCTGGCGCGAGACACCCTCTTGTAACTCAACCGAATCCGTTATTGTTGCGAACGCGGTGGCGGACTGCGGCCTTCACGCCTCAGGTGCCTGGCAAGCCGCCTACGGCCTGCTCGCCGGCCTCATGATCGTCGCAGCCCGTGAGGTGGGGCTGGCGGCTTGAGCTCAGGCTGGAGCGCGAAGCCGAGCGCGGCAGGCGATCTCCTGGGCCTTGTTCATGGCCCGGAGGTCGCGGCGAGGCGCCCGTCGCCGCCCTGCCTGCAAGCCCGGCGCCGACCTGGGCGACAGGGCTCGAGCCATTGGCTGCGCAAAACCGCACCGGCGCCACGCGAGCCGTATCGCGGCCGCATCAGGCTCCCCCAGGCAAAGCCATATCGGCTTCTTTTCAGGAACATTCTGCCTTCTGCGAAGTTTGGCGGCTGGCCCGCTCATTGAGGCCAAACCGGTTGACAGGCGGGCTTCGGGAGGAAGCTATGACCGCTGTCACGCCTTCACTTCATGTTTGTCGCCGCCGGGCACTGCAAATCGGTCTTGGAGCGACCATTGCTTCAGCGGCCGGCGTTGCTTCGACTTCGTCTGCTGCCGCGCAGGACGACATAAAAGACGAAGACATTTTCCGCTTCGCGCTCAACCTGGAATATATGGAGGCCGAATATTACCTCCGCGGCACCACGGGAAAAGGCATCGAGGACTCAGACATCGGTTCCAAACCCGGCGATGTCGTCGGCGGCAAAAAGGTTGCCTTCGATACGCCCGCGGTCGGTGAATTCATGCGCGAGGTCGCGGAAAACGAACTTGCCCATGTCAGGTTCTATCGCAAGACGCTTGCGTCGAATGCGGTGGACCGGCCGGCGATCGATTTCGATGCCGGCTTTGCCGCGGTCGCCAAGGCGGCCGGCCTCGGCGACGATTTCGATGCGTTTGGCAATCAGATGAATTTGGTGCTCGGCGGTATGCTGTTCGAGGACGTCGGTGTGACGGCCTACGCCGGTGCGGCGACTGTCCTGAAGAACAAGGAATTCCTCGCTGCCGCGGCTGGAATTCTCGCGGTCGAGGCCTATCACATGGGAATGGCGCGGTCGTCGCTCTATCGCATGGGCGAAAAGGCCTGGAAGGCCGCGAATGCGGTTTCCGACGCACGCGACAAGATCGATGGGAACGAGGACAAAGACCAGGGCATTCAGGTCGACGGCAAGGCCAACGTCGTTCCTTCGACGCCGGATGCGATTGCCTTCACAAGGACGCCGCAGGAGGTGCTGCGCATCGTCTATCTGACCGATCAGTCGGGTGTGAGCAAGGGCGGCTTTTACCCGAACGGGATGAACGGAACGCTCAGGAGCACCTAGCCGTTAGGGCGGAGCCGGTCACGATGATCTGCAACCCGCGCCGAGCAGCATTCGGCGCGGGCATCCGATACGAGGCAGGCAATGAACGTCAGCAGCGAAGCGACCAGATCTTTTTGGACACTCGACACCAGCTTGCCCAACGCGCCTCGCCTCGAGCAGGATGAGCATTGTGACGTAGCCGTCATCGGCGCCGGCATCGCCGGCGTTTCCATCGCCTACGAACTGGCCTTGGCGGGACGCAAGGTGGTGCTCGTGGATCGCGGCCCCTTGCTCGGCGGCATGACATCGCGCACGACCGCCCATCTGGCACCCATCTGCGACGACGGCTTGAGCGCGCTGATCGACATGCGCGGCGAGGCTCTGGCGCGCGGATTCCAGGAAAGCCAGCAGGCCGCCGTCGACCGCATCGAACGCCATGTCGCCACGCTGGAGATCGACTGCGATTTCCGCCGGCTGGAAGGCTTCCTGTTTCCGGCCGCATGGATGGACGAGAAAGAGGCCGCCAGAGAATGCAACAAGGAGTACGCGGCTGCGGCAAAGATCGGCGCCGAGGCTGAGCATGGCAAGGGTGTGCCGCTCAAGGGCCATGAAACGGCGCCCATCCTGCGCTATCCAGACCAGGCGACCTTCCACCCGCTGAAATATTTGCGCGCGCTGCTGGCCGATTTCGAGAAACGAGGCGGCAAGGCATTCGCCGACAGCGCCGTCACCGAAATCGAGGAGGGGGACAAGGTTCGCCTGAAATGCGACGGCGGCTCCACCGTAACGGCTTCGAACGCAGTGTTTGCCACCAATTCCCCGATCAACACCTGGGTCAAGATCCACAGCAAGATGGCGCCTTACCGCACCTATGCGATGGCTTTCGACATTGCCAGGGGAACCCTCCCGGATGCGCTCTACTGGGATATGGACGATCCCTATTATTATCTCCGCCTCAATCCCGGCCCCGGCAAGACGGACTGTCTCATCGCCGGCGGCCGCGATCACAAATCGGGCGAAGCGGATGACGGCGAGGCACGCTTTGTCGCGCTCGACGCCTGGATCAGGGCATTGGTGCCCGATCTTGGCGAAGAACGAGCACGATGGTCCGGCCAGGTCCTCGAAACGATCGACTATTGCGGATTCATCGGCCGCAGCCCCGGCAACGGCAACGTCTTCATCGCCACCGGCGACTCCGGCCAGGGCATGACGCATGGCGCCTTGGCCGGACTGCTCATCCGCGACCTGATCGTGGACGGATCGAACTCCTGGGAAGCCGTCTACGCCCCCGACCGGACGCCGCCCGCCGCGCTCGCACACTACGTCAATGAGAACCTTACGACGGTGAAGAACCTTGCCGGCTATTTGCTGCCCGGTGAGGTCAAGTCGGCCGACGCCCTCGAGCCCGGCGAAGGCGGCATCCTTCAGGACGGCTTGAGCAAGTTCGCCGTGTGCCGCGATCGCGACGGCAAGCTGCACCGGCATTCGGCCAGTTGCACGCATCTCGGCTGCATCGTGCACTGGAATTCGACCGAGCAATGCTGGGATTGCCCCTGCCACGGCTCGCAGTTCGCGCCGGACGGAGCTGTCCTCAACGGCCCGGCCATCCGGCCTTTGGGATAGTTCAGCTGGAGGGCATTGGATCGGCGATCCCCAGCCGCGGGAACTCGAGCCGAATCGCGTCGGGAGAAGTAGACTTCCCCAAGACCTCCGTCGCTATTTTCGCCTTGCCGGCTTCTTCTTTGGCTCCGCTTCAACCGGCCCGCGGGCGAGCCTGGCCGCGCGGAGCCGTTCCGTCTTTGCCTGCCGCGCTGCCGCTTCGCCCTCGATTATCGTGCGCGCCGTCTTCGTGGTGGCTTCGCTCTTGGCGTCGCCCTTCGGCTTGAACACACTGGTTTCGGCCATGGTCTACCTCGCGATTTGAAACGAAGAAGGCCGGGCAAGCCCGACCTTCCAAAGCATATCTCCCGAAATCGGAAACCGGTTAGGGGAAGACATGCGTAAAACCCCAAAACATGTTGCCCGAAATCGGGAGCCGGTTTCGGGACGAAGACATCCGCAAGATCAAAGTGCTCCAAGGCCAATGCCGGTACATCCGCGGTCAAAGGCCATGGATGCACGGCATCAGCCCGCCTGGATATTCTCCGCCGAGCTTTTGCCGTTCCGCTGGTTCTTCACGATGTCGAAGCTCACCTTCTGGCCCTCCGCTAGCGAGCGCATTCCGGCGCGCTCGACGGCGGAGATGTGGACGAACACGTCCGGCTGCCCATTGCCCTGCTCGATGAAGCCGAAGCCTTTCGTGGCGTTGAAAAACTTCACTGTTCCAGTAGTCATACGATTTTCCTTTCAAATCGACGCAAATCATCGCCGCCTGGCTGCGTGCCAAACGTCGCAGTCTTCGAAATTGAGAGGGAAGATCGTCAGGGCGCCAAGGCGCAGAAACAACATTCGTTCAACAAGTTCGATTTGAAAAACATAGCGCTTAACCGAAGCGGCGACAAGGCGAGGCGAAATAATATTGTCGGCGCCGTTGTCCTGAAAAGCTTGCCGGCGACTAAATTTCGCTTGACGCGCGACGCCGTCCGACTCCTATGAAGGGCTTCCGCGTGGCGCCGAAGAAAGAGCCGAGATACAGATCTTGGTGCCTCCGCCGACAAGAGCCGAAATGCCGAGCATATTGTTGGCCGTTAGGCCCCGCTGAGCGTTCCTTGCCGGCTCACGCCATGTGTCGAATTGTGTGCTGGATAGACGCTGCGGCAGGCACTGTGACCACCCCGCCACAAAACTTAGCTGCGCCAGTTCCTCAGCGGCCGCCATCCGCAAAATTAACCTTTTGTTAACCATTCGCCCGGCACCTTTTAACCATTGAGTAAGGATTCGTCTGGCCGTGACCTTCGCCGCCCCTTTGCACAACAAATCCATCCGCTTCCGCGCCCGCTCCTTCGTCGCTTTCACGCTGACGCCGGAGGCGCCGATCGACGAGTGGCTGGAGGGGCTCGATCACTGGATCGGCAACTCGCCGGGCTATTTCAACGGCCGCCCGGTAGTGTTGGATCTCAATACTTTGAAGCCGGGCCCGGAGGAGATCGCTGCACTTGTCGGCACGCTCGCCCGGCGCGGCATCCGCGTCTATGCGATCGAGCTCGAGGGCGCCGAGCTCGGCCCCGATTTGCCGCCGCTGCTCGCCGGCGCCAAGGAGGCGACCGCCGAGGGCCTGCTGGGCAGGGCCGCGCGCAAGGCGAAGGCGGAAGAGATCACGGTCGAGACGGCTACGGTCGAGGACGTGCAGCCGGGGCAAATGAGGGCGCCGCAGGATGAACTGGCGAAGCTCGATGCGCAGAACGCGCGAGCCGCCGAAGCAGCCAAGTCGGAACCGGCCGGGTCGGGGCAGGGTGCTGTACCGGCACGGCACGAGCCTTCCGCCGGCACGCTGATGATCAAGGCGCCGATCCGCTCGGGGCAGTCGGTCTTTCATCCGCATGGCGACGTCATCGTGCTGGGCTCGGTCGCGTCCGGCTCGGAAATCGTCGCCGGCGGCTCGATCCATGTCTACGGCACGCTGCGCGGCCGGGCGATCGCCGGCTCGGAAGGCAACACATCGGCGCGCATCTTCTGCCGCAAGAATGAGGCCGAGCTGCTCGCCGTCGACGGCTGGTACACCACGGCCGAGGAGATGGAAGGTGTTTCGCGCGGCAAGGCGGTGCAGGCCTTCCTCGAAAACGATGCGCTGTGCGTGGTGCCGCTCGGCTGAGTCTTTGGCCGCAAGCTTCGGACCGGTTTCGAGTGCCATTGTCCTTCATGAGTCCGCCGTGCCCGGCACGGCCAGAGAATAAAAATCGCCAACGGAGGCTGGATATATGGGCAAGGTAGTCGTGGTCACCTCGGGCAAGGGGGGCGTCGGCAAGACAACCTCGACGGCCGCGCTCGGCGCTGCCGTGGCCAAGACCGGCAAGAAGGTTGCGCTGGTCGATTTCGACGTCGGCCTGCGCAATCTCGACCTCATCATGGGTGCCGAGCGCCGCGTGGTGTTCGACCTCGTCAACGTTATCCAGGGCACCGCAAAACTGTCGCAGGCGCTGATCCGCGACAAGCGGCTGGAGACGCTCTATCTGCTGCCGGCCTCGCAGACGCGCGACAAGGACGCGCTGACCGAGGAGGGCGTTGCCGAAGTCATCGCCCGGCTGCGCTCGGTGTTCGACTATGTCTTCTGCGACAGCCCGGCCGGCATCGAGCGCGGCGCCCAGCTTGCCATGCGCTTCGCCGACGAGGCGGTCATCGTCACCAACCCGGAAGTGAGCTCGGTGCGCGACTCCGACCGGATCATCGGCCTGCTCGACGCCCGCACCATGAAGGCCGAGCAGGGTGAGCTGATCCAGAAGCACGTGCTGGTCACGCGCTATGACGCGACGCGCGCCTCGCGCGGCGAGATGCTGTCGATCGACGACGTGCTGGAGATCCTTTCGACGCCGCTGCTCGGCATCATCCCGGAAAGCCAGGATGTGCTCAGGGCCTCCAACCTCGGCGCGCCGGTGACGCTCAGCGAGCCGATCAACACCGCCGCCAAGGCCTACCTCGAAGCGGCACGGCGCCTGGAGGGCGAGGACCTGCCGGTGGTCGTCCCCTTCGAGCGCAAGGGTTTCCTCGAACGGCTTCTCGGAAGGAGGGCGGCATGAGCATTCTCGACCTCTTCAAGCGGCGCACCAGTGCGCCTGTGGCGCGCGAGCGGCTGCAGCTGCTGCTCGCCTATGAACGCCAGAGCCGTGGCCAGCCAGACCTCGTCTCCATCCTGCGCGAGGAGATCATGGCCGTCATTGCCAAGCATGTGCAGATCGACCAGGACTATCTCCAGGTCTCGATGGATCGCGGCGCCACCATGTCGACGCTGGAGATCGACATCCAGATCCCCAACAAGAGCGCCGCGCCGCTCGCGATGGCGGGGTGAAGCTGGTTTAGCGCCGGCGGGACAGCACCCCCCTCTGTCCTGCCGGACATCTCCCCCGCAAGGGCCCGCAAGGGGGAGATCAGATGTCGTCGCCGCTTTCGCCAACTTCCGACGGAGCATGAAGAGCGCGGCAGCCGGAGCTGCCAATCTCCCCCCTTGCGGGGGAGATGCCCGGCAGGGCAGAGGGGGGTGTCTCGCGCCAACCTTCGCCACTTCCCTCGCAAAGAAAGCCCTCACTCCGGCTGGTACAGCTCATCCATGCTGCGCGCCGCCAGTTCCGCGAACGGCGCCTGCTTCTTCACCCGCCCATGCTCCAGGATCACCAGGTCGTCGCAGAACGCGATGGTCGAGTGGTGATGGCTGATGACGATCGTGGTGCGGCGGCCGGCGCGCGATTTCAGCGTTTCCACGATTGCCGCTTCCGAGAGCCCGTCCACCGCATTTGTGGCTTCGTCGAGGATCAAAATGTCGGGGTCGCGCAGCAGCGCTCGCGCCAGCGCGATGCGCTGCCTTTGCCCGGCCGACAGGTTGACGCCGCGATAGCCGACCACCGTCTGGTAGGCCTGCGGCAGCGTCTCGATGAAGCCATGCGCCTCGGCGAGCTTGGCCGCGCGGCGCGCCTCTTCCGCGCTGGCCGTGTCCTTGCCGTAGGTGATGTTGTCGAGGATGGTGCCGTCGACCAGCTCCAGCTCCTGGCTGGCCAAAGCGATGTGCGCCCGCCATTGGGCCGGGTCGATCTCGCCGAGCGGCGCGCCGTCGACGAGGATGCGGCCGCCATCGGGCTCGACGAAGCGGCAGAGCAGGTTGACGATGGTCGTCTTGCCGGCGCCGGAGCGGCCGATCAGCGCCGTCGAGCGGCCGCTCACGATGTCGAAGCTCGCCGCATGCAGCACCGCCGCGCGCTGCTCCTCATTGGCATAGCTGAAGCTGACGCCCTCGAAGGCGATCTTCTCACCGAGTCCCGCGAACGGGCGGCTGCCCGTGGGCGGCACGGGCTTGCCCTCGGGGTCGAGCAGCCAGCTCACCTCCTCCAGCGAGCCGGAAAGCCCCTGCAGCTGGCTCCAGGTCATCTGCAGCGCGCGCACATGCGGCTGCAGGCGGTAAAGCAGGATGAGGAAGGCGGCGACCAACGGGAAGCTCAGGCCAGCAAGCCAGGCGCCGATCACCACCGCCAGGAACAGCACCGCGTGCAGCACTTCGGTGAGCGGCGCCAGCGCGCCCTGGCGTCTGGAAAGCGTGAAGGCCGCCCGCCGCACGCTGTCCGACGCCTTCTCGAACGCCGCGTTCTCGCGCGCCTCCTGGCCGAAGATGCGGATGAGACGGCCGGCATGCACCAGGTGCAGCATCTGCGAGGCTAAAGCGCTGTTGCGGGCCGCGACGCTGCGGCTCGGGCCCTTGAGATGGGCCGACAGCACCATATGTGCCGCTTGCACCAGCGCCAGGCCGAGCATAACCAGCAGCGTCATCTGCCAGGATAAGAGCAGCAGGAAGGCAAGCAGGATAACCGCCGCCGAGGCGCTGACGATCGCGCCCAGCATCCCCTGCATGGCGTCCGACGCCCGCCAGGATTCGTTGGAGATGATGTTGAGCAGCCGCCCTGGGCTCTCCTTCAGGAAGAACGGATAGCCGACGCTGAGCAGGCGTTCGGCGAGCGCGCCGCGGATCGATTGACCGGCCTTGCCGTAGATATGCGCGGTCAGCACCGCATTGGCGAAGGCAAGCAGGTTCTTGAGCAGGATCGAGCCGAGGATCGCGGCCGAAATCGCGATCAGCCGCTCGCGCTCGCCGAGCCCGGCGCCGACCTTCTGCAGCAGGGCGGAGAGTCCGGCCATGCCGGTCGCCTCGCCATGTCCCATGATGATGCCGAGCAGCGGAATGATCAGCCCGATGCCGAAGCCTTCGAGCGCAGCACTGGCAAGCCCGAGCGCGACCACGACGGGCAGCAGGCCGAGCTGACGGCGGCCGAGCGCCCGCCGCAGCATCGCCAGAGTCGGGTGCCCGCTCATGGCGCGCCGGCCTCCGTCCTGGCCTCGCCGGCTTCCTGAGCGTGCCGCGGCTGCCGATCGGGCCGCCCCGCCAGCACGAGCGTCATGAATTTCGCCGCGCCCGCGAGGTTCATCAAAACGATCGGCCAGTGCGAGAGCCTGAGATCCTGGTCGAAGCGCGGGCCGCCGATCAGCTCGCGCGTGGCGGCACGTGCCGCCCAATAGAAATGGCGAAGCAGCCATGGCGCGCGGCGGAAATGCTTGAGACACAGCGCGCCATTGCCGAAATGATAGTCGCGGTGCAGCCGATCGATCGCCTTGCGGCCACGCCGGCCGTGGTGATGGAAGATCGTCATGTCGGGCACATATTCCACCGCCATGCCGGCGAGCATGGCGCGCACCAGGTAGTCGGTGTCTTCCGCGGAGCGCAGCGGCCCGCCGGCGCCGAAGCGTTCGTCGAAGGGGCCGATGCGAGCGGCGACGTCGCGATGCATGGTCATGTTGCAGCCGAGCACGAAGCCGCCCGGATGCACGGCGGGCGTCAGCCGCTGGCGCTCGTCGCAGCGCTTGATGGTGAAGGGCAGGTCGCGCGCATCGCCGAGTTCGACGCGGCCGCCGCGGATCAGCCATTTCTCACCGCTTGCATAATGCCGTTGGAGGTCGGCGAGGTAGTTGCGGTCGAGCCTGCAGTCGTCGTCGTTGAAGACCAGCACGTGCCCGCGCGCCCGCGCCAGCCCCGCATTGCGCGCCGCCGCCAGCCCGGGCCGCGGCTCTGAGATCGCCGTAAGTGGAATGTCGGAGCTCGCGGCGATCCGGGAAAGATATTCCGCCGTGCCGTCGCGCGAGCCGTTGTCGACCACCACCAGTTCGGCGGCGAAGGCGGGATGCGCAAGACAGGCGGCACGGATCGAATCGATGCAGGCTTCAAGCACCGCCGCGCGGTCACGCGTGCAGACGATGAAGGAGACCTGCGGCCGCTGCCTGGGCCAGGGAGGCGCGGGCAGGGCCGGGTGCCGCGGCAGGGGATGGCGCGCGTCGTTCATGGAGAGGGCTCAGCGCTGAGGCTGCTGACCTCCCTGCTTGTGAGGGGAGATTGGCTGTCGCGCCGGCTTTCGCCGATTTCCACCGCCGGCGAGTGGACGCGGCCAAAGCTGCTCATGCCGCCTCCATCCTGTAAGGCGCCAGCACCGATGCCGCCGGCGTGGATTTGAAGCGGTAGGCGAGCCTGTCGGCCTGCTTGCCGGCCCACATCGAAGCCTGGCTGAGCCACGGTGCCCAGGCCCCGGGGCGCAACGCATATTGCTCGCGGCGGCGGATCGCGTTCCATTTCGCGGAAAGCGTCAAAAGCTCATGCGTCAGCGCGGGTTGCTCCTCGTCGTTGACGAGCTGGTAGAGGAAATAGAAGAGGTTGAGCGCGCCGGCCTCGAAGCTCGGGCGCACCGCCGCGGGCAGCGCGGTAATCCGCTCTTCCAGCGCGCGGATGAAGGCTGCTACCCCGGCCACCGTCGCGAAGGAGACTCGATCGCCGATCGCGCGCAGGTCCTTGGTATCGTCTGTCAGACCCTCGCGCTCGAGGTTTTCGCCGACGATCCGGAGATGCGTGCGCCGCATCTCCTTCACATGCCGGCTGGTCACGCTGCCGGAATGCACGCGGTAGACCAGCAGGCTCTCCTCCATCAGGGCCGCCGGATAACGGTCGGCGAGCCGGCGGAAGAGGTCGAAATCCTCGGCATGCCGGTAGGCGGCGTCGTAATGAAGGTCGGCCTCGCCGATCACCCGGCGGTTGTAGACCACGGTCGGGTGCATGAAGATCGTGAAGAATTTCGCGAGCGCGGCAAGGTCGAGGCGGAACACCGGGTCGAGCCTGCCAGGCGCAATACGGCCACGCACCAGCATGTCGACGATCGAGCCGCAGAAGCCGAGGTCGGGGCGCGTTGCAAACAGCGCCGCCTGGCGCGACAGCCGCCAGGGATAGGCGAAGTCGTCCGCGTCCATACGCGCGACCAATTCGCCTTGCGCGCTCGCCAGCCCCTCATTGAGGCTGGCGACGAGACCGCGATTCTCGCGCGAAACAATGGATACGCGGCTGTCCGCCTTGCGGCTGCGGTCGAGGATCTCCAGCGACCGGTCGGTCGAACCGTCGTCGATGGCGATGATCTCGAGCCGGCTGTAATCCTGCCGCAGGATCGATTGGATTGCAGCGCCGACATAGGGCTCGGCATTGTAGACCGGCAGCAGCACGGAGATGAGGGGAGTGGCGCTTGCCATCATCGCCTCGCCTCGGTTTGCTGCAGGTCCAGCGCGGACACGCTGGCCGGCGGGCCTATCCAGCTTGTCTCGCCCGCCATGCCCGCGCGCGACCGCGCGACATAGGGGAAATAGCGCTTGAGACTGTTGAGCGGCTTTTCGAACAGCGCCCAGGAGAGTGAGGCGACAAGCAGCGTGGCGGCGCCTGCGACAAGGAAGCGGCCAGGCCCTTGCTCCGAGACGTTGAGCGGGATCCAGGGCTGCGCCTTGACGGCGTAGGCGAGAAGGATCGGGTGGTAGAGATAGACGCCGTAGCTGATGCGGCCGAGGAAAAGCAGCGGTGGCAGTTCGGCCAGCTTGCCGAGCCTGCCGCCGAGGCCGTTGGAGCAGGCGGCGACGATCGCCACCAGCGGCACCAGCGGCAGCACCTGCACCAGCGCCCAGTGCCCCCACTCCCATGCCGAGTTCGCCGGTCCCGGATCGGACCAGACGACGAGCAGGAAAACGACCGCGAAAGCCGGCCAGCCGAGCCGCATCCAGCGCGGCACATCGGCGCTCCTGGCGCGGCGAACGGCAAGCAGGGCGCCGCAGCCGAGCGCGTCCATAGAGGCCGGCGGCAACAGGTCCCGGGCGAGCGCCGGGTTGGCGGTGAGCGGCCAGTAGAAGCGGTACGCGAACGAGAAGAGGATGACGCCGATCGTGATCGCCTCGATACGCCGGCGCGGCGCCAGCAGCACGATCAGCGGCCAGGCGAGATAGAACTGCTCCTCGATGCTGAGGCTCCAAAAATGGCAGAGCAGCCAGGGGTTCCAGTCGTTGCGCAGCGCATACCAGAAGTTCGAGAGATAAAGCGCATGCCAGGCAAGCGACGAGCTGGACTGTTCCAGATTGGTGAGCCAGACCAGGGCCAGCACGGCGAAATAGGGCGGAAAAATTCGGATTATGCGCCTGGAGTAGAAGGCGCGCAGCGCTGGCCCGGAAGCGAATACATTGCTGTCACGCGCGTCCAGCAAAAGCCGGGTGATCAGGAAGCCGGAGAGCACAAAGAACAGCCGCACGCCGAGATGGCCGAGGAAGGAGGTGCCGTTCGGCGCAAGGAAATGCGCGTAAAGCACCAGCGTGACGGCTACAGCTCGCACTGCATCAAGCTGGATGTCGCGCTGACCTGTCATGGGCGGGGTCCCCCGGCTTCGCCGTAAGATCCTGCGCCGGACCTGCAAAGCACGCCGGCTCTGCCTGTCGAGGAATCTCCGTCCGGGGCGAGAGTGCCGTCCTTGGCTGTCAGCGGAATGCCCATTCGGCTTAACGTAGCGGCATCCTCCACTGCCCATGTTGGTTAACATCTGTCCCGGCTTATGTTGCGGCGCAACACACAATGCTTACGGATTTGAAATAAAGCTGTGATCGGGAAGGTTACAGAACAGAGTTGTCCTTGAGCGATTTGGCCTATGGTCCTATATACGTATGGGCGTTTGGTCCGATTTTTGCAGTATTTATCGCCGAGGATGTTGAGGCTTGCCGCGGCAACCGGAGCGAGTGTTTCGGCCTGTATTTACAGTAAACGCCTCACGCTGAAGATTACTAAGCGGCGTTGTGAAAACTGTATTGACTTTCAGAGTCTTGTGCTGCGCAGCAAGCCAGTCGCGAGAGGCCTTGTCCAACCATCCGGCCCCGTTGCCTCAAGACAAGGGAAACATCAGTCTCTATCTCCACCACGGACCGGGGCGCGGGGGGATGGAGGAGAAGTGACGTCGACGCCGATCGCAACACCGCAGGCGCCGCTGGGGGCCTTGCCCGTGCTTGGCCTGCTCAGCGCCATCCTTTCGGTGCAGGTTGGCGCCGCCTTCGCCAAGGGCCTGTTTCCGGTCCTTGGGGCCGAGGGCACAACGATGCTGAGGCTCGTCATCGGCGCGTTGATGCTGGCGGCAGTGCTCAGGCCATGGAAAGTGCTGCCGACGCGAAAGGGTCTGCCTTGGCTCGCCGCCTATGGCGTCACCGTTTCGGTGATGAACCTGCTCTTCTATGCCGCGCTCGAGCGCATTCCGCTGGGCATCTGCGTGGCGCTCGAATTCACCGGCCCGCTTTTTGTCGCCACACTCGGCTCGCGGCGCCTTCTCGACCTCGTCTGGGTGGTGCTTGCCGTCGCCGGCATCGTGCTGCTCTCGCCGTTCGCCGATATCAGCCGCGGGCTCGATCCGATCGGCGTGCTGCTTGCGCTTGCCGCCGGCGCCTGCTGGGGGCTCTATATCATCTGTGCGCAGAAGGCCGGCGCCGAGCTTGGCGCCCGCACCTCGGCCTATGGCATGGCGATCGCCGCGCTCGTCGCGCTGCCTTTTGGCTTCACCGCAGCCGAACCTTATCTCACCGACTCGCATGTCATGGCGGCCGCGGTCGTCGTCGGGCTGTTCTCCAGCGCGCTGCCCTTCTGGCTGGAGATGATGGTGCTCGCCAGAATGCCGGCGAAAGTCTATGGCATGATCGTCTGCCTGGAACCCGCAGGCGCCGCGCTGACCGGGTTTCTCTTCCTGCACGAGAGCTTGAGCGTTTTGCAATGCGCCGGTATTGGCGCCGTGATTGCCGCCGCGTTCGGCGCGGCCGTAACGGCGAGAGCGCCGGTTCCGTCACCCTGTTAAGGATCAATGCCATATCGCCTGAGGGCGCGGCGGTTTTGGGAGAGCATAGAACAACCACCCGTAGCGCGTTGCGCGAAGCCGTGCACGCGGGTATCCACGCCAGAAAAAGCCATGCACGCAGCCGGGCCCGATCACATCTGGTGGTTGAGATAGGACTTAGGTCCGACATCGCTGCGAAAAAGGTCTTAAAAAGCAAGACAAGGGTCGTGGGCCACTTCCCCACGACGGGTTGATTAGGGATGCTGATGTTGCGACATTGCCGGTGGGGTAGTTCGGCCGAAGGGTCGGATGGCTGGCAAGGGGAGATTGGGATGCGCGTATCGCGCATGGGCTGCAGGCATGTCTTGCGGGCGCTCGTTGCGCTGGCGCTTGTTGTCGCGCCTTTTCATCTCTCCTTCGACGGTCCTGTCGTGGCCAAGGCCTATGCCGGCAAAGGCGGCAATGGAAACGGCAATGGCGGTGGGAACAGCGGCGGCGGCAACGGTAACGGCAGCGGCGGCGGCAACAGCGGGAACGGGAACGGCAACTCGGGCGGCAACAGCGGAAACAGCAACTCGGGCGGTAACAACGGAAACGGAAACAGCGGCAACAGCAAGGGCGCAACGAACACTGCAGCAACCGGCGATGTCGATGATCATGTGAATGCGGCGACCGGCGACAAGGTCGAGGTCAGTGCCAATAGCATCCAGGTCACGCACCGGAACGGAATGAAGGAGAGCATCGAGAACGGCCGTTTCAGGATGGAGGACAAGTTTGGTCGCACCATCGTCGAGCGCAAGGCCACAGTGGCCGATCTCGATCGCCTAAAGAGTTTGTGAGAGCGAGGTTCTATCTGGATTAGATCTTAAGGGGCCAAAAGCCAGCGCTGCAAAATCAGGTTGCCACCTTTTGCTTCGTCTCTTCGGTCCTGATCGTCTTACGACAGAACTCCCGCTGCTCACCTTGCCCCCGCCTTTTGGCGGGGGTACTTTTTTGGGGCCCTTGAGACGGCTGCCGGATAAGGCGGGCTCTTGGCGCATGCCCCCGCAGTCCGGGGAAACATTTCATGCGCAAACCAAAGGTTACGGCGCTTTTTCGTCCAGGAGGGCGCATGCGCCGTAGCATGCCGCGGTTCGTTGAGTGTCCGCGCCGTTCTCGCGTGCGACAGTCATAATGAATTGCTAACGGCTTTCCAAGCGATTTTGGTTAACGCGACGGCAGTCGCAGCTTCCAGTTGTGTTCCCGGCTGGTGCGACAATGGTCCCCAAGTGACTGCAAAAAGGTCCGACCGGACATGGCATGGGTCGTGGGCCGCTTCCGTAACCTTACCAAAGCGTGAATCTTGTCTGGTCAAGACACCGGTTCCGCCTTGGCGGGCTGAGAGCGGAACTTCGGCAGGGCCGAGGCGGAACCGGCATGAACCAAGGACGGCATGCGCGAACCCGCCTCAAAAAGGTTTGTCCGCCTTACGCTGCGCGCCGCGGCCGCGCTGGCGCTTTTTGCCGCGCCTGGTCATTTCACGTCCAATAGCCTTGCCAAGCTTCTGGTGGCCACCGCTTATGCCGACAACGGCGGCGGCAACGGCAATGGCGGCGGCAACGGCGGCGGGGGCAATAGCGGCGGCGGAAACGCTGGCGGCAATTCCGGCAACAGCAATTCCGGTGGCGGCAATGCCAATGCCGGTCCTGGCAACAACAGCGGCAAAGGCAACACCAACCCCGGCGGCAAGGCCGCCAGCCATGTCAATGCGGCGACGGGCGACACAGTCGAGATCGACGGCAACAGGATCACCATCATCCACCGCAACGGCATGAAGGAAGAGATCGAGAACGGGCGCTTCGAGATGACCGATGCGCAAGGTCGCACCATCGTCGAGCGCCGGGCGACCGAGGAGGATCTGGCCCGTCTGCTAGGCTTGTGAGGGCCGAGAGAAGCTACCCCCTTTTCCCGCGCCTTCGCATGTCACCCCCGCCTTCAGAGGCGGGGGTGATTTGCTTTTAGGGGGACGGTGAATGGTGAATGGTGAATAGTAATCAGCGGACGGCACTTCACCGAATGGAACGCGCCGGCGCTTCACCATTCACCATTCACTATTCACTATTCACTAATTCCTCTCTCTCGCTTCATGCATCAGCAGCGCCGCCTCCGTCCGATTGCGCACGTTGAGCTTGGCGAGCACTCGGGTCATGTGGTGCTTGACCGTCTTTTCCTGCAGCGACAGCCGCATCGCGACCTCCTTGTTGCTCAGGCCCTCCGCCACCAGCCCCAGGATCTCGGCCTCGCGGCCGGTGAGCTGGCTGAGCGGGTCGGGCTTGCGGCTGGTGGGCTGCAAGAGATCCGACAGCAGCCGGGCCGAAAGCGTCGGCGAAACGTAGCTCTGGCCGTTGGCGACGTCGCGCAGGATCTCGGCCAGCGACTTGGAGCCGACGCCCTTCAGCACATAGCCCCGCGCGCCCGCCTTCAGCGCCTGGGCGACATCGGCATTGGTCTCGGACACGGTGAGCATGACGATCTTTTGCTCAGGCGCCGCCGAAAGGATGCTGGCCAGCGCATTGAGGCCGCCGCCGGGCATGCTGATGTCAAGCAGCAGCACGTCGGGCGCGCTGGCGCGGACCAGCTTTTCGGCGTCCTCGGCGCTGGCGCCTTCGCCGACAAGCTCGAAGCCGCCGATCTCGCCGAGGCTGCGCGCCACGCCCTCGCGAAACAGCGGATGATCGTCGACAATAGCGATGCGGATGGGTGCGGTCACGGCTGCTCCTCGACAGACAATGTGATTACCAGTCTCGTTCCCCCCGGCCCCGAAAGCGTCTCGAACTGCCCGCCAATGCTTTCGATACGCTCCCTAAGACCGGCGAGCCCGAGGCCTTCGCTTCGCGCAGGATTGAAGCCCGGGCCGGTGTCCTGCACCTCGACCAGAAGCTTGCCGCCCTTCATCGTGGCTCTCACCTGCTGGCCCTTGCCCTTGCCGTGCCGGAAGGCGTTGTTCAGTCCTTCCTGCACGAAACGATAGATGCTGATCTTCTCCGAGGTGCCGAGTTCCGGCAAGCGCTCCGGCAGCGTCAGCAGCACTTTGGTGTCGGTGCGGCGCTCATGCTCGGCGACCGCCAGCCGCAATATGTCGGCCACTGCCTGCGTCTCGATCTGCGGCAGCACCAGGCCGTTGCAGATGCCGCGTATCTCGCTCATCGCTTCGCCCAGCGTCTTATGGATGCCGGCGATTTCCGCCTCGCGCTGCGGTTTGGGTGTGGCGGGGTCGACCAGCACCGGACTGTCCATCCTGAGCGCGGCAAGCGCCACCAGCTGCGCCGGGCCGTCATGCAGGTCGGCGCCGATGCGCCTCAGGTAGCGTTCGTTGATGGCGGTGGCTCGCCGCGAGGCGCGCTGCACGCGCTGGCGTAGCGACGAGTTCTGCGCCAGCGCCTCCTGCAACTCGGTGACTTTGGCTTCCAGCGCGGCACGCTGCGTCTGGATGGTGCGGCTGCCGCGAAACACGATGCCCGACAGCAGCGCCAGCGAGGCGGCGGTGGCGCCGGCCACCACCAGCCAGGTCCATCTGAGTGCTGAGTTCAGCGTCTCCTGGAAATCGTCGGCGACTTCGTAGAATTCCGACACCGCCACCACTTCGCCCGACCAGGGTTCGCGCACGGGGTTGTAGATCTCGAACAACGGCGCGGTCACCGCTTTCTCTTCGCTGGTCTCAGGATCGTCGGCGAGGTTGTTGAATTCCGCCACGACATTGCCGGCAAAGGCCGAGATCAGATTGGGGTTGGGCGGAAACGTCTTGCCGATCAGCTTCGAGTTATCAGCGTAAAGCACCGTGCCGTCGCGCCGCCACAGCTTGAATGACACCAGCCTCTTGCCGAGCGCGCCCTGGCCGAGCGTCTCGTCCAGCGCCCGTTTGACCGTGTCGTCGAGCTCGCGGCTCTTGCGCAGGTCCGGCAGCAGCGGCGCGATCACGCTGTCGACATAGAGCGCCGTCGTGGTGGCGGAGTTGTGCATCACGCCTTCGCGGATTTGCGAGGTCACCCAGAGGCCAACCACGAGCATCACCGCCAAAAGCCCGATGCCGCCGGCAATCACAAACTGCCAGGCCAGCGACAGCCCGCTCCAGATTTGCACAAGTCGCTTCAAGGTCTCCCTGAGCATTCGCGCGATTCACCCCACCACGGACAAAGAGTATAGGCCAGCCGCGGCAATTGCGACACCGACCTTGGTCCGGCCTTCAGGCGAGCGGTTAACAGCGCGGCCGTCGAGGCTGCAGAAACCGCTTCCAGGTGCCAAGAACGCCTAGTCCGGCCCCCGGCACAGATGCGGGCGGAACATTAGCAGTTTCTAAGTGTTGAGGTCTTTGCGAGGGCTTCCGAAAGAAACTTCGGCCTATGCCCCCTTGGCAGGCGCGTTTCCTGACCGCCGACATGTGGAGAGGACCATGAACAACATCATCTGGATCGTAGGTGCTATCGTCATCGTGATCGCCATTTTGAGTTTTCTGGGTCTGCGCTGATTCGAGCCGGGCCGCTCGTAGCGATGGCGGCGCGAATGAAACGTGCGGCGGCTTGGGGTGGCCTTGGCCATCCGGCTTTTGGTCGTGCTCGCGGGTATGATCACCGCACTTGTTTTCAGGCGGATGGGCTGGAACGCAAAATAGGGCGACCGCGTTTTGCCTCGCTATGTCGAGGAGTTCTCACCTTCACAAGGCCGAGATGCCAGGCTTGGCCTCGATTGCCGAGGCGGAGCGCCAGGCGCGCGCCGAAAAGAACGCCAGACTGAGGGATCTTCGTACGCATACATCGTGGCTGGTGCTCGATCCCGACGCGCTTTTCCGGGACGAGATCGACTGCTCGGCGCTGTTCGGTGAAGTGCCTGGGCTAAAAATCGTCGGCTAGGAGAGGCCTCGGCTGTCAGGCCGTCTGAAGACGTGCGACAGGTGCCCCGCGCAAGATCGCTATCAGCCGCGCGACGGCCAATGGCGCCAGGAACATGAAAACCGTCGTGATGCTGAGGAAGATCGACCAAGCCAGATCGATCACGCTGTGGTCATAGCAGACTGCGAATTCCATGGCGCCTTACCCTTTTATCCACCCGGCTGCGCATCAGGTTGCCACGCATTGGGCCAAGCATGATCCTCATTTTCAAGAAATACAAGAGATCGCTAATTTGGGTAGTGGGTCAGTTTGAAAGTCCATCCCGATCAGAACAGGCGCTTTCGCCTAGGCCCCGTCTGGAAATAGACGGGAACGGGCGTCACCGACAAGCTTTGGGAGGAAGCGCGAACATCGTTGCGCTTGTCGAAGCCGAGAAGCCAACAGTGCGCGGACGTGACGTAAAAAGAGAAGGGCTCGCGGCGTTTAGGCGCGAGCCCTTTTCCTTGCTGAGAGCGACATTGTTGGGTGTGCTCTGGCGGTCGGATATTCATCACAATCACGGGTTTAGAGGAAGCTGGCGATCATTCACATTCGCTCAATAGAGCGTGATGGACGGGGGAGTTTGGGCTAACCCGCGATTTCAAACCGACCCACTATCCTAGTTGGGATGGAAATTTCACCGGCCGGCCGCGTCGTAACGAAACACCAGCGGCTTGTCTTGGTAATCAGCCAGCGTGTGGAGCAGATCGCCGATGGTCAGGTCCGAGGATCCAATGGAGGAGCGGGGACGATATTTCTTGTCAGGAGTGAGCATGTCGGCTATGCCTCGTTTCAATATTTCAAGGATTGTTGAAACGTGGATGAGCGACAAGCCCTGATGGCCTTTGGTGCGCTGTCGCAGGAAACGCGGCTGAAACTGCTTCGGTTGCTGGTGGTTGCCGGGCCGGACGGCATCGCCGCCGGTTCGCTTGCCGAACAGGTCGAGGTATCTCCGTCCAATGTCAGCTTCCATCTCAAGGAACTGGAGCGCGCCGGCCTGGTCGGCACGCGCCGCGACGCACGCTCGATCGTCTACAGCGCGGAATACGATGCGCTTTCCGCTCTGATCCGCTTCCTGATGGAGGATTGCTGCTCGGGCCGGCCGGAAATCTGCGCGCCGGCGCTCGCCGCCCCGTGCTGCCGGCCGGGCGAGGGGCCCCGGCAATGATCTCTTACGATCTGCCGCGACGTGCCGTTGCTGAAGCCCTGGGCGCCGGCCTGCTGGTGGCAACGGTGGTCGGTTCCGGCATCATGGCGGAGACGCTGACGCATGACACCGCGCTGGCGCTGCTCGCCAACACGCTCGCGACCGGCGCCATGCTGGTGGTGTTGATCACCATCCTCGGACCGATCTCCGGGGCGCATTTCAATCCGGCCGTCTCGCTCGTCTTCTGTTTGAACCGGTCGCTCCCGCCGCGCGATCTGCCTGCCTATCTCGCCGCGCAGTTCGCCGGCGGCATCGCCGGCACGATCGCCGCGCACCTCATGTTCGCCCTGCCGCCCTTGGAGATCGCGACCAAGCCGCGCGCCGGACCGGCGCAATGGTTTTCGGAGATTGTCGCGACATTCGGCCTGGTCGCTGTAATTCTCGCCGGCCTGCGCTTCGAGCGACGGGCTGTGCCATGGCTGGTAGGCCTCTTCATCACCGCCGCCTACTGGTTCACCGCCTCTACGTCCTTCGCCAATCCGGCCGTCGCCGTGGCGCGTGCGCTCACCGACAGCTTTTCCGGCATCAGGCCGGCCGATCTCCCGGGTTTCATCGTCGCCGAACTGCTCGGCGCCTTTATCGCGCTGGCGCTGATGGGATGGCTGCTGCGGCCCGAATCCATCGAGCAATCCGAGCCACTGAAAGCCGAGCCATGACGGTCACCATCTACCACAACCCCGCTTGCGGCACCTCGCGCAACACGCTTTCCATGATCCGCGCCAGCGGTGAGGAGCCGATGGTGATCGAATATCTGAAGGCGCCGCCGAGCCGCGAACGGCTACTCGAATTGATCGCGGCGATGGGCATCACCCCGCGCGACCTGTTGCGGGAGAAAGGCACGCCCTACGCGGAGCTTGGCCTCGCCGATCCGAAATGGAGCGACGACGAGCTGATCGGTTTCATGCTCGCCCATCCGATACTCATCAACCGGCCGATCGTGGAGACGCCCAAGGGCACGAGGCTCTGCCGGCCGTCGGAGGCGGTGCTGCCGCTGCTCGACAACCCCGTGCGCGAATTCATCAAGGAGGATGGCGAGAAGGTTGCCTGGTTGCCGCAAACCTAGAACGCCAGATGCTTCATGAAGTAGATCGAGGCTCGTGGTTTGCGAACGAGTCGACAAAGTGATGGGCACGACACCGACTTCTTGTTAGTTCCTGCATAAGGTCCGCCGCTATCGGAGCTTGGCGATAGATTTGTCGCGCGGCGAACCCGTGGCGGCGATCGCTACGCCCGCAGCCGCTCAGGCGCAGTCCTTCAACTCGACCACCTCGACGCCGAGGCGGAAGGCCTGACCATCGGCATAGGAGCGCGCAAATTGCTCGGCTTCGAAAGGGAAGGTCAGCGTAGTGCCGTAGGCGGTGACGCGCACCGTCCACCTCTGGCCCTTGACGAGTTCAACGCCGTGAAGCTTGGCCGTCGCCATCTCACCCTCCTCCAGTCCGGCATGCTCGCGGACGCAAAGACTAACGCCGCGGAAGTCGTTTGAGTACAAATAATCCGACCCAATCGTGTCGCTGCCGCGTCGATTCCGACATTCGGCGCGGCGCTTCCGTGAAATGGATCACGTTCGCTGCTGGAACCCCGGACAGGTCGAGTGGATTAGACTTACGAGCAGAGGAGGTGTCCCATGATCCGCAAGCTGAAGTCCGGCGACTACCGGCTCTATTCGCGCAAGGCGGATCCGAGGACCGGCAAACGCCGGAATCTCGGTACCTTCAAGTCGCGCGAGGCTGCCGAAAAGCACGAGCGCGAGGTCCAGTATTTCAAGCGGCATTAGCGGCATGCGACAAGCTCGTTCGGTCCGGCGCCGCCTGTGCGGAAACGGGATCGCCGAGTGGGCAGTGATTAGAAAACGCTAACGGAACGGAAACACGTCCGCGCTAGGGTGGTGCGTCGGGCGATTGAGTTTGAGCCCGCCGGGCAAGTTTCGGGACCAGTGCATCATGGCCACCTTTCCCCACTTAGAGCGCCGTCTTCATTCACGAGAATTCGTGCTGAAGGAGGCTACAATCGTCACCGGCGACGCCAGCATCAGGTGCTCCGTCCGTAATCAGCACGAGCATGGCGCCGAACTGCGCGTCGGGCCGCAGGTGGAATTGCCCGACCGTTTCACGCTCATTGTTCCCGATGACGACGCCGTTTATCGGGCCGTGGTGCGCTGGCGCCGCAACGAGCGCGTCGGCGTGCAGGTCTACAGCAATTCAATGAAGGGCTGACGGCCTTCGTTAGCCCCGGCAACGGGGCGGAGCGCGTCGCCGCTTCTCCACCGCCGTCGTCTCGTTGAGCGCGGGGGCCACGTGCAGGCCGCCGAGCGCGACCTGCTGAATGGAGGCCCGGCTCTCGTCGGACCCTCCCGTGCTCAGTCGTGATGCTCGGGCATCGACTTCAGCTGGTCCTTCGTCCATCTGGTCACGGCGTGGACGTCGCCGTCCTCGTCGCGCATGAAATCCAATTGGTTGGCGCTGACGGCGACCGGCTTTGCACCGATGCCGAGGAAGCCGCCGACAGCGATGACGACCTGGCTGCCATGCATGTGGTCGACTGAGCCGATCTTTTCGTCGTCCGGGCCGTAGATGGTCGCGCCTTCGAGAATGCTGGGAGTCAATTCGGCGTTTGTCAGCCTCACGTGGTTGGTATGATCCATGACAGGTCTCCTGTGGTTAGACAGGAGGAACTGTCGATGGCAACGAGGGTTCCGCCGACGTCGAATGCCGGCAACGTCGCACGCGTCTGGGTTCCTGACCTACAGCCCTTTCCGTGCCCGGATGCTCCGCGCCGCCTGCTCGATCGCGGCGCGGTCGCTGCCCAGCCTGTCGAGCAACTCCTGCGCTTCTTGGGCCGATATGCCGGTGCGTATCGCAAGCGCCTCGACCGTCAGCACATCCGCGCTGTCGATCTCGCGCGTTCCCGGCAGCGCATCGTCTGCCGTGAGCGGCAGCGCCGCCTCGCGATCGATCTCCATCTCGGCCTGGCGCCAGTGCCGCTCATGGTCGCCATGCAAGCTGCCCTCGCGCTGCCAGAGCTCATAGGCACGCTGCCTGATCTTCTCGGTCCGATCATCATCCATTGCCGTTCCTCCCTTTGCGTGCCACTCAACGCGGGATGAGGCGGAACGATCCGCGAGGCCCAAGAAGTGATCGGCTGGCGCCAGCCAAAGCCTGGCCGGTGGTCAGGCTCCGTAAGTCGCCAGCGGCTTGCCGAATGTCCCGGGTTCCGGTTTGACGCCCAGGCCCGGCCGCTGCGGCACGGCTATGAAGCCCTTTTCGATCACGACCGGGTTCTTCCGGTCGAAATGCCCGTCGATATATTCTTGGGCGATCCAGGCTCCCTCCATCCGGCGCGGCTCGACCGTGGCAGCAAGATGGACACAGGCCGCCGCGATGATGTCGCCGCCCCAGGCGTCGTCGCAGCTGTGCGGCAGCGAGCGAATGGCGCAAAGGTCGCGCACGGTTGTCATCTTCGTGAGGCCGCCGAGGCGCGTCACCTTGAAGCCGAAGCCATCGGCGATGCCCATGGAGATCGCTCGAAGCACCGCGTTCTGGTCCTCGGTACTCTCGTCGAGGTAGACCGGATGCGTCACCCGGCCCTTCAGCGTAGCGACTTCATCCATGGTGTTGCAGGGCTGTTCGAAGACGAAGGGGATGGCGTGGCAAAGCCGGTCGAGATGGATTGCCGACGCGATTGTCAGGCCCCGGTTGCCGTCGACCGCGATGCGCGCCTTGTAGCCGACAGCTTCCCAGACCTTGTGCACGACGGCCACGTCTTCTTCGAGGTTGCGCCCGCCGATCTTCACTTGGAGGCGCGGATAGCCGGCCTTCACCTTGTCGGCGGCGATCCTCGCCGTTTCGTCCGGCGGACCTACGATCAGCGAATAATAGGCCGGCACGCGATCGGTCAGCGCGCCGCCCAGCAGCGTCGAGACCGGCACGCCGAGCTTTTGGCCGAGCAGGTCGAGAAAGGCCATGTCGAACGCGGCCTTGGCATAGCCATGTCCGTTCAGGCGCTCGTCCATCTGTTTCGCAAGCAGTCTGATCGAAGCGATCTCCGCATCGATCAGTCCCGGGGCGATTTCGGCGATCGCCGCGCGAGCGCCCAGCGCATGGTGCGGCTGATAGACCGGTCCGATCGGGCAGGTCTCGCCCCAGCCGGTCAAACCGTCTTCGGTCACGATCTCGACAAGCGTCGAGTCCAGCGACTCCACGTCGTCGCTGGCCATGCGGTAGACGCCGCCTTTGACGGGCAGCTGCGCCGAATAGACGTTGATCCGATCGACGCGCATCACATACGCGCCCTGGCCGAGGTCGGATCGTAAGGCGAGTCCGCGATCACCTCGGCGATCTTCCATTCCCCCAAAATGGCGACCTCGAGCTTGGTGCCGGGTTTGCTCAGACGTTCCGGCAGAAGGGCCAGCGCCACGTCATGGCCGAGCGCATAGCCGTAGCCGCCCGACGTAATGCGCCCGACAAGTTCGCCGTCGCTATAAAGGCCCTCGGAGGCAAGCGTGCTCGCGCCGTCGGTTTCGATCTTGAGCGTCACCGACCGGCGCTGGTCGTTCCTCGCCTTGTATTTCAGCACCGCCTCGCGGCCGACGAAATCGCCCTTGTCGAGGCGGATGAAGCGCTCGAGCCCGCTCTCCAGCGCGTTGAGCTCAGGGTTCATGTCGCGATACATGGCGCGATAGGATTTTTCGAGCCTGAGCGACTCCAGCGCATGCAACCCGACAAGCCGCATGCCGTGCTTCTCGCCCTCCTTTAGGATGGCATCCAGCAGCTGCCGCTGATAGGGCAGCGGATGATAGAGTTCCCAGCCGAGCTCGCCCTCATAGTTGACGCGCAGCAGCCGCACGTCGCTGGCCAGGGCGACGCGGCCGGTCGTCACGCTGAACCACGGGAACTTTTCGTTCGAAAGATCGATCTCGGTCAGCGGCTGCAGCACTTCGCGTGCCTTGGGCCCGACGACGGTGAAGCAGCCGCGATCGTTGGTGACGTTCTTCAGCGATACGCTGCCGTCGGCGGGCAGCAGCCTTGAGAGATCGTCGAAATTCCAGCGCTCGGCGCGCGGCGTCGAGATGAGGTAGAACAGGTCTTCTCCGAGGCGCGCCACCATGTACTCCGCCTGCACCCCGCCGCCTGCAGTGAGGTGATGGGCCAGCGTCACCTTTCCGACCGCCGGCAAGCGATTGGCGATGATCCTGTCCAGCCAGGCGGCCGCGTTCGGTCCGGATACCTCGAACTTGGTCATTGGCGTCATCTCGACCAGGCCGACGGCAGTGCGCACCGCCTGGACTTCCTCGGCCACGAGGTTCCCCTTCGGCGTCCATCGCCAGCTATACTGGTCCTTGGCTTCGACGCCGCTGCGCGCGAACCAATTGGGCATCTCCCAGCCATTGAGCACGCCCCAGACGGCGCCGAGCTCGGTCAGCCTGTCATAGGAAGGCGCGGTCTTCTGCGGCCGGGCGGCGGGCATGTCCTGTCCCGGATACTTCTGCTCCGCATGTGTGCCCCAGGCCTCGCGGACCTTTTCGCGCGTCCAGGCCTTGTTGGCATAGTCGCCGAAGCGGCGCGGATCGAGATCCGAGGTGTCGAGGCTGTTGCCGCCTTCGACGATCCGTTCCGACAGGTAATAGCCGATCGTGCCGCCCCACAGGATGCCGCCTGGCACGCCTTCGGCCAGCCAGACATTGGGCCGGCCCCAGGCCGGCCCCATCAAGGGAAGCTCGTCCGCGGTCATCTGGAACGGTCCGCGCACATTGGCCTTGATACCGACGCGCCCCAGCGCCGGCACCAGCTGCAGAGCCTGCTCCCAGTTCCACGACACCGCCTCGAAATCTTCTTCGACGAGGTCGGCGCCGAACCAGGAAGGGACGCCGTCCTCGGCGAACAGTTTCAGGTTCGGCGTGCGCTCGTAAGGCCCGAACATCAGCCCGTCGCCTTCTTCGCGCAGATAGCCCTCGAACCCTTCGTCGCGCAGGATCGGCATTTCGGGGCGGCCCTGCCTTTTCCGCTCGACGATTTCCGGCACCGCTTCGGTGATCCAGTACTGATGCAGGATCGGGATCGCCGGGATATCGAGGCCGAGCAGCGCGCCGGTCTGGCGCGCATAATTGCCGGTCGCGGAGATCACGTGCTCGCAGGTGATGTCGCCCTTGTTAGTCTGGACGAGCCATTCGCCGCCGGGCGTGCGCCTGAAGCCGGTGACCTCGGTGTTCAAGTACACCTTGGCACCCAGATCCCGCGCGCCTTTGGCCATGGCGATGGTCACATCGGCCGGCGCGATATGGCCGTCATCGGGATGATAAAGCGCGCCCAGCATGTGGTCGTTGTCGAGCAGCGGCGCCAGCTGCCTCGCTTCGCCCGGCGTCAGCAACTCAGCGCGCATGCCCTGGACGTCGGCCACGCTCATATAACTCTTGAATTCGTCTAGCCGGTCGCGGCTGTTGGCAATGCGCAGCTGGCCGCATTTGTGCCAGCCGACCGGCTGGCCGGTTTCGGCCTCCAGCCCTTCATAGATCTCGATGGTCTTCTTGATCATGCGGCCGACATTGATGTTGCGGGTATAGGACGGGATCAGGCCCGCCGCATGCCAGGTGGAGCCGGCCGTAAGCTGGGTCCGCTCGAGCAGCGCAACGTCGGTCCAGCCGCGCTTGGCCAGGCCGTAAAGGATGCCGGCGCCGACGCATCCTCCGCCGACGATCACCACTCTCGCATGTGCTTGCATCGAACCACCAATTCCAGATCGTTTTCAAAAGCGCGCCGCCGAAGCTACAGGCGACGGAAGGCCGTGTAACGTTCTGAAAAACTAGGGGTAACGATAAATTAGGCTTATGCAGCGATCCCGCCTTGGCGGCTCGCTCCTCCCGGCGTTTTTACTGCGCCTGCCCGTCCTGCGCCGTCTCGTCCTTGAACTCGACTTTCATGCCCGGCTTGACCATGGCGGCGAGGTCTTCGGCATCCCAGTTGGTCAGCCGGATGCAGCCATGCGAGTAGGTCGTGCCGATCTTGCCGGGATCCGGCGTGCCGTGGATGCCATAGCTTTCGATCGAGAGGTCGATCCAGACCGATCCCACCGGATTGTTCGGTCCCTTGGCGATGGTGAAGGGCCGCTTGCTCTTGACCCCCTTGAAGGCGAATTTCGGATTGTAGTGATAGGTCGGATTGCGCACCACGCGTTTGACCTCCGCGGCGCCGCTCGGCGCCGGCTTTTCCTCGCTGCCGATCGAGGCCGGATAGACCGCAACCGGCTTGCCTGATGGATCGAGCGCGCGGACCTGGCGGGATGCCTTGTCGACCTCGATGGTCTCGATCTCCGCCGGGGCGTCGCCCCGTCCGAGATCGGGCACTACGAGGCTCACATCTGCCTTCCGGAACCCGACGCGCGGGTTTAGCGTCTTCAGCAATTGTTCGCTGATGTGGAAACGCTCGGCCAGCCTCTCCCGCGCATTGCGATAGCCGAGGCGCTTCAGACTAGCCATCCGCTCCAGGCGCGTGGGGATGCGCCTGGTAAAGGGGCCGCGCACGTCCTTGACCGTGACCTCATATGTCACCAGAACCGGCTCGGCGGAGCCCGCCGTCAGCTTGTCCCAGGTCTCGCGTGTGAGCTTGCCGTCGGAAGCCAGTCCGTTGGCCGCCTGGAACGCCGCCACGGCTTTGGCAAAATTGTCGGAGAGGCGACCGTCGATCAGGCCCGGCGAGAAGCGGGCGCGATCGAGAAGGATCTGCGCCTTGAGAAGCATCGGACTGACGTCCTTCGGCTCGCCCTCGCTGAATTGCGCCTGATTGACCGCGTCGAGGTCAAGCCTGGCCGCCTGAGCTCCGCTGCATGCGAGCGCGAACGCCACGGCAGCGACAACGAAGAGCCGGACCATCGACTTCACTCCCGGGTTACGACAGAAACCTGTCTTTATGACGCGGGCGTGCCGATCTGGTTCCTGTCGCAGCGCCGGCGTGCAAATCATTAGAACGTGCACCTTTGGGCGTACGATCTTGAATTTTATGCCGAAACCAGTTCCCAAGAGCGAAAAATGCTGGCATGATCATATAAGGGCCTATGCATTTTCTGATTAGATGGGCCCTTGCCTGGTGACCGGCGGCTCCCCAACGCCCCCCGCCCATGCCGCCGGTTACTTCATTTGAGGCCTCCCCAGGCAATGCCGTGGCCGACCCCATCCCGGCCGTAGCGCTTCACGCACATATTAGCGGTTTGGAACATTCCTGCCTTCCCGGTGTTCGTTTTGCCAGGAGGAGCAACCATGGCAGACGTCAAAACGAAGCGCGATTTCCGGGACCGCGACCGTGTGTCGGCGGACGACGATTATGAGGTTCGCTACTTTGCCAAGCAGCATCGCATCACGCCTGAACAGGTTCGGGAACTGATCAGCGAGCACGGCAACGACCGTAAGATTTTGCAACGTGAGGCAAGGAAGCTGGGTGACAAAGCTTTCTGATTTGGGGCCGCCGATCTTTGCCCGGTTGCGGGTCAGAGCAGCCGCCAACGAAGAGGACCAGTTCCGGACATGTCCCGCCTGCGGGCAGGCAGTGGACTGGGGCGATCTCCGGCAGGTGATCTGGCACGAGCAGCCGGGACACGCGAGGCTGGAAATTGACAGCTGAAAAACCCTAGGGGAGACCCCTTGATGGATTTGACGCCAGAGGAGTCGCGAGCCGCGCGAGAACTCCTGCACTGGTCGCAAGTGCGCCTCGGCGCCAAGGCCAGCCTAGGGGAGGGGACCATTCGCGACTTCGAGAACGGGATCAGAATTCTGCGGGCCGAGAAACGAACCCGCATCCGTCGCGCTTTTGAGGCGGCGGGCGTCGTGTTCACGGCGAAGGGGCCCTCGCTTTCGGCCGTCAGGCCCGAAATGAATGGCTATCGCCATAAACAGCGCCGCTAAGCTAGTCCCGCTGCCGAGCGCTGCTGGCAGCGAGCTAACTGTCCACGCAAACCGGAGGTCGCGTCCTCCGTGAGGCCTGTGAGCACTCGTGGACGTTTGCCGGAGAGCTTCGACTTCAAGCTGGTTCAACCTCGACCAGGCAAATGAACGACGCGCATGGCTGACTTATTTGCAGGGCAGGACCGCGGCCGCGCGTTGCCGGCGTTCCCGAAGGGAAGTCAGAGACTCCTCGATCTTCGAGGCGGCATCAACTTTCCGGAAACCCGTATCGCAGCTTTTGGCCGGTGCCCGGCTGCTTGACAGCGTCAAGTCCCAGTCGCGTGTGTTCGTGCTTGGCAAAAGCTTTCGCGTCCGCTTCGGAACCGAAACCCTTGATGGTGACAACGCCATCCTCGATAACGCGCACGTAATACCTGTCTTCCAGCGTGTCGATTTCGACCGAATCCATTACGATTGACTTGTTCATTGACGGCCCACCTGAAGAAGATCCACCCCGCAGCCAAACGTCGCCGGCTAAGGATTGTTCCGCACTCAACTGATAAAACATCTGATCAGATAATCGGAGCACTCTGCGGCCCGGAGGGCAACGTGTTGCCTTTGCGAGGCCGCGCTTTGCCAAGTTGGACAAACATACGATTTTACTAAAATGGAAGGAACTGATGGGACTGCTCCGGCTTGAGTCGCGGTTCGTGGAGTCGCGCGTGCATGACCAGCGGCAAAGACCGGCTTTCCTTCATCGAGTTCCAATCGCCCACCTTGGTCGAGAAAGCTCCCGAAGACGGCGAATGGCTGCACGAGATCAAATATGACGGTTACCGAACCCAGCTCATCGTGGAGGGCGGAACAGCGCGAGCCTTCACGCGCCGCGGCTATGACTGGTCACATCGCTACAGGAGGATTGTCCAGGCGGCGGCAGGCTTGCCGGTGAAATCTGCGATCATCGATGGCGAGGCTGTCGTGATCGGCGACACCGGCCTGCCTGACTACCAGGCGCTGGAGCGCGAGTTGGGCAACCCAAACTCTTCGAGATTGATCTTCTATGCCTTCGACCTGCTGCACCTCGACGGCCGCGATCTCCGACAGCAGCCGCTGGTCGAGCGCAAGGCAGCGCTCGAAACGCTGCTGAAGGACAGCGCGCCGACGCTGACCTATGCCGAGCATCTGGAGGTGAGCGGCAGGGAGATGTTCGATCATGCCTGCCGGATGGGCCTGGAGGGGATCGTGTCGAAGCGCTCGGACGCGCCCTACCGTTCTGGCGTGCAGACGAGTTGGGTCAAGGTCAAATGCATCAAGAGCGACACCTTTCCGATCGTCGCGTTCGTCGAGAAACTTGGTGCTGAGCCGCGCCGGATCGCATCGCTCTATATCGGCAGGCGCGAGGGCGATCGGCTGCTTTATGCAGGCAAGGCTCAGAGCGGTTATACGCTTGAAGTGGCGCGACGCGTTCGCGAACGGCTCGATCCGCTGATCATCGGCAAATCGCCTTTGTCGGAGCCCATTGTGAAGCCAAAGGCGACCTGGGTGAGACCCGAAGTCCTGGCCGAGGTGCAGTTCAGCGGCGTTACCGATCGCGGGATCTTGCGCGAAGCCGTGTTCAAGGGGCTCCGCGAGGACCTGGTGGCCGTCCCGCCAAAGCCGCCGGCGCCGTCGAAACGAAGAGCGGACCGAGATCACGGCGTGCCGCGTGAGAATATCTTGCAGCTGCTGCCCGATGCGGTTTCGCCTTCCAAGGATGAGCTCTTCCGCTATTGGAGTCTGGTCGCCGATCAGGCGCTGGTGCACCTCGGCCGTCGCCCACTGAAGCTCGTCCGTCATGCCTTCGGGGCAACTTTCTACCACAAGGGAATGCTGCCCGAGATCCCGGCAGCGGTGCACCAGCTGCGCGTCGAGAAGCGAGAAGGTGGGGAGGGCACTCGGGTCTGGGTCGACGACCTCGACGGCTTGCTCGGGCTGGTCGAAATGGATGCGGTCGAGCTCCACCCGTGGAATGCCACGGTGGATGACATCGAGCATGCCGACCGGATCGTGCTGGATCTCGACCCTGGTGAGGGCGTGGAATGGGCGCAAGTGACTGAGACCGCGCTGGCGCTGCGGGACATCATGGCAGCGTCAGGTCTGGAAAGCTGGCCGAAGGTCACGGGCGGCAAGGGCATTCACTTGTTGGCGCCGCTGGCGGCGAAAATGACCCACGACCGCGCGCGGCAGCTCGCCAGGTCGATTGCCCAGGTCCTCGCCGACGCAGAACCCGACCGCTACTTGCTGTCGGCCGCGCCGGCGGCCCGCAAGGGCCGCATCTTTATCGACTATCTTCGCAACGGGCGAGGCAACACGGCCGCCGGCGCTTTTTCGCCGCGGGCCCGCCCCGGCTTCCCCATCGCGCATCCCGTTACTTGGGTGCAGGTAGAGCGGCGTATCCGGCCGGATGCGTTTACCATGGACCATCCGTTCAGTGCGGCTCAGCGAAATGCGGCGTAGCGGGCGAGGCCCGTGAAGATCATCTCGAATCTGCGTTCTTAGGCATAGGCGATTGAATTTTCGGGCGGAACCAGTTTCCAAGAACGCAAATTGCTGGCATGATCATATAAGGGCCTATGCATATTTTGATTCGATGGCCCCTGTTCCTGGTAACCGACGGCTCCCCATCGCCCCCCGCCCATGCCGTCGGTTGCCTCATTTCGAAATCTCAAGTTAAGGACGCAGCCCTGACCGGTCGAGCAGGGCTGAGGCACGCCGCAAAGTCTTTGCCATTGTGGCCGACGGCAATCACGAGCCGAACCAAAATAGCGCCAGAAGGGCCACAAAGATTACGGCCGCGGCGACGCTACCCCACATGAAGACCCTGCTGGTGCCACGCTGCTCCTCCTCGCGGGATAGGTTATTAGCCATGTCAAGTCTCCTTCGCAGTATCTCCGCACAAGTGCGAACGCCCGTCAGCGGCTCGCCACCGCCCTTGCTTCGCGCTCCAGCGTCGCACGATCGTTTCCGTGCTTTTTGATGAGGTCGCGAGCCTCGGGGATTGTCAGCTGAAATTTCCTCGCGAAGTGGGCGATCTCATATTCCTCATCGCCTGACACGCGGCCGCGGTCGCGGAAATCACGCTTGGTCGTGTCGTCTGCCATGGTTGTTCCTCCTGGATAGGAATAAAACCGCCTCCCTTTGGGAATGTTCCAGCCTCTGGGAGGTGGTATGCGGACGCGGCTTCCGTCCTGTCAGCGACGCTTTTCGAGGAGCCGCGGGCCTGCTGCTCGTCATGCCCACTCCCGTCACTCTCGCCACGGAACAATCCGCAGTCCTTGTGGTTCGGGCGCACCCAACTAGGAGGAACAAACTATGTCTGAATCCCGCGAATGGCTGATCCAGTGGCTGAGGGATGCTCACGCAATGGAAGAGCAAGCCGAGACGATGCTGTCCGGCCAGCTGGGCCGGCTCGAGAGCTATCCGGACCTCAGCGAACGCATCCGCGCTCACCTCGCCGAGACCAAGGAGCAGGCGAGACGATTGAAGTCTTGCCTCGATGGCCTGGAAGAAGGTTCGTCAACACTGAAGGACGCAGGCGGAAAACTGACCGCAATGGCGCAGTCGATCAGCGGCGTGTTCGCCGGCGACGAGGTGATGAAAGGCTCTCTGGCCAGCTACACCTTCGAGCATATGGAGATCGCTTCCTATACGATCCTCATGGCTGCCGCTGAATCCGTGGGTGAAGCCGAGATTGCTCGGGTCTGTGAGCAGAACCTGCGCGAAGAAGAAGCGATGGCCGAGTGGCTGAAGGACAATCTTCCGCAGGTCACCGAGACATTCCTCGCCCGGGCCGATGCCGACACCGACAGCGCCAAGCGCTAGTTCGCGTCCTACAGGTGAACGAGGCGGCGTTGGCCGCCGCCTCGGTCCCATCAAGCGTGCTTCGGCTGGGCTGCCTTTCCAGTTGGGAGCGGAACTGCTCCCTCCTCGATGAGGATGTCCTTCCGGCGGGCAAAGGCAACGAAGACGCCTCTCGCCGTTTCTGCGTCGATTTCGCCGGCCAAGGCGGCCTTGCAGGCACGCATCGCCGCCTTCTGCTCAGGGCTGTTGCCACACCAGTCGGCGACGAACTGATAGGCATCTACGACAGTGTTCAGCTGACGCGGAAATCCCAGTCCGACCCAGACGCGGATCGGCTTTTCGAACGGTTTTGCAAGCATCGTGACTGCCTCCTTTTTGCGGCTACGCAGTCACGCCGCTGCCTGGGCCCTTGCCGGTCATCCAAGGCAAAGTGACACTCACGTCCTCGTGGATTTTGACCGACTTTGCGAAGCCGCAGAACGCGTCTCTGGCCGCCGTTAGCGGATAGTCGCTGTCGAATGCTCGCTGACAGGCACGCAGGGCGGTCTCGTAGATGGTGCCGCGTCTGTTCTTGGGCCATTCGTAGAGAAATTCCAGGGCGTCATCGAGGCACGCGATTTCCTGGATGAGGCTGTTCCCGCTCTTCACGAAAACAGGGCTGTCAAACATCCGATCGTTCATAAGATCCTCCAAGTCGAACGAACAATTTGAGTTCTGAGACGGGCCGGAACCTTCAACGATCCTGGCCTGGCTGCGATATGGGTTTGCGGTTTTTGGCCGTCAAGATGAGGGCGCGTGCGGGAGCGTTCGGCTCGATGGGAACCTTCCGCGGGTCTTGCTGTTCGGTACGCAGCGGCGGGGCGAACCTTTGCTCCGAAATGAGGGCCGCCATCCGTGAGCGAGTCATGTGGCCGCTCTTGCGAAAACCCGCCCGCGCTCCTCCCCGGGCGGGTTTTTGCCGGAGCAATTCTAGAAAGCGTGACTCGGGTTTCCGTCCGGAACTGCCGGCAGGCACGGTCTTCCTTACGCCGGCCGCTGAACCACCGGTGGCTTTCGCGCGGGAGGCTTGCTGGTGGTCACCAGCCTGACCTTGTCGATGTCAACTGTAACCGGTACGCCGAGCTTCACTGTCACCCGGTCCCCATTGACGCGCGTTACATCTCCGACGAGCTCGATCGGCTGGCCTCTCTTCACGGTCGACGTGCGGTCGATGATCGAATGCGGCTGCTCATAGGAGGGAATCGACACGCTGACGCGGTCCTCCGTCACCCGCCGGCGAACCGTTGCGGTGATGGCGACCTCGTCTCCGACCTTGATGCCTCTTGCCATAGACGCAAGACTGGTGCGGTCGGCGGATTCGTCAAGCGATCGCTAATGTATCTTTGCGCACTTTCCAGCGCGTGCCTTGGCACGCGTGCAAGAAAACCGGATCTGGCTCGTCAACAGGCTACTTCCTGAACGACAGTGCCTTCGCCTCGCGAACGAGCGAACCCCAATTCAAGCCTAGGAAAGAAACAAGTTCCAACGCCTGCGCTTCGGTAATGCCGATCTCCCGGACAAGCCGTTGAACAACAGCTTCCTGTGACTGACTGTCAGATGTGAGCGCCATGGGAAGTCCCCTATGGCGGCGCAACGTTCAAGTCAGAAATTAGTTCCCGCCAATTCCGGGCTTGGCTGCCACCGGCGGTCCGTTATTGGCTGGAAGCGAGCTTCTGGATACGCCCTTTGTCCAGACGGAACACCCCCTCGGTGCCGCCCTGGCGCTCGAAGTCGGTCTGGAGTTCGTCCCACGTACCCAGATATTTGCCGCATTCGGCACAATGGATTTGGGTAATGGGTTGAGCATCGATGGGGATCTGCAACCGGATCACACCGCAATACGGGCATTCCAATTTGTGATCCAGATACCTACCGGCGATCATCGCCCACCATCTCGCAATCGGCAGGTCTGCGCAAGCCGCCGATTCTTGTGCATGCCGCCAGGAGGCACAAGCGATTCTGGGGCAACGAGACGCAGCAACCAACGACTAAAAGCGCTTCGCCACGCCCTCCGACATCGCGCGCCCGCCTGTCTGTATCTTATGCAGAACGCGTTCATGACCGGCGAGACCATCCAAAACGATGGCTGGTGTGAGCGGGCGAGGCAGACGGCTGCCGTGCCGGGCCTTCGCGATGCAATGGCATTTTCGGCGCAACGCTAATATACATGACGCCCGAATGAGCAGCGCCTCCGCACACGAGGAATGCCATGCGAAGGGTCATCTTCACAGCCATGTGCATTGCCGCCGCAACAGGCGCCAATGCGCATGATTGGTACGAAGACAAGATTGACCCGGTAACGAGATTCAAGTGCTGCGGCAGTCAAGATTGCCGCGCCATCCCTCAGTCTTCGGTGCGGTCCAGAGCCGACGGCGGCTATACCTATTTGCCCGACGGTTTCAACATCCCGCGAGATCGGGTTCAGGAATCGCCGGACGGCCAATATCATATCTGCGAAAACAACTACGTGATAACCAATCAGCCCTATTTGCGCTGCTTCTTCGCGCCGCGGCTCAAGGTTTCTCGGCTGGTCGCACGCTGAGGGGATGGCCGTTTTTCGGAAAGGCCCATCGACCGGCTCAAGCGGCGGCGTGAACTAGACGCCCGAGTGCCTCGCCCTGATGATTCTGGCTTCCCGCAACAGCGCAGGACGATCGCGTCCAACCGCTTTTATCAGCCTCCTGGCTTGCGCGTCCGAAATGCCTGTTTTCTGTTTCAGCAAAATGACGAGCTGCTTGTCGTCGATCCGGTTATGGGAACTGCTTTCGCCGGGTTCGGTCATTGTTGGATCCTCCTCCGACCGAACGGAAAGAAGCCCTGAAAGGTTTCATCGCATTGTTGCTTTTCGTAGGCGATTGGTACCGCCGATCGCATGGCGGCAAATCAGCCTTCGCCAGGCCGTCTGAAACGGCAAAACGGCCTTTGGTCCTCAACTGCATCACATTTGCAGCGGTCGGCCGTTCCGGTCGGATGTCGGATTTGAGCGCATTGCAGACCGACGCCGGCCGCCTCCGTGCGTGCGCTGCGCTAAGCGGCCTCCGCATGCTTCATCAGGTAGCGCTCTGGCGTTCCATCTCCAATTCGGCCTTCAGGCTTTCGATGTCGCGAAAAATCGAGGCGACCGCCAGTGTGCGTCCCTTGCGCTTGAAACGCAGGAGGCAATCTTTGGCGGCGATGTCGCCTTCCACCGCGATCTTGTCCCATCGCTCCGCATGTCCAACGTAGTTGATCGGGACGTCATAATGCTGGCTCCAGAAGAACGGCACGGCAGTGTATTTCTCGCGCTGTCCGAGCATGTTCAGAGCTGCCGTCTGTCCCTGCCTTTCTGCGACCACCCAGTGCTCGACCCTGATGTTTTCGCCGGAGTGGGCATCGGGCCATCGCGCAATGTCGCCTGCCGCGAAAATGCCCGGCGCGCTCGTCTCCAGAAAGGCGTCCACCATGATGCCGCGGTCGAGCCTGAGCCCAGCCTTTTCGGCAAGCCCGAGCCGCGGCCGCACGCCGATGCCAGCGACGATGAGATCCGCGGTCAGCGTAAGGCCGCTGCTCAGTTGCACGTTCGTGCCGTCGATGGCGGTCGCGGTGTCCTTGAGATGAAAGACGACGCCATTTTGCTCGTGGAGGCTGCGGATGAAGTCGCCCATCTGCGGCCCGAGGACCCGCTCCATCGGCCGTTCGTCGGGCGCGACGACATGAACTTCGATGTTCCGCGCACGCAGGGACGCGGCAACCTCGAGGCCGATGAAACTGGCGCCCAGCACGATGGCGCTGCGGGCCGTCTTGGCTTCCTCGATAATCGTGCAGCAGTCGGAGAGCGAGCGCAGCGTATGGACCTGTGGCTGATCGGCGCCCGAGATCGTGAGGCGGACCGGTTCGGCTCCCGTAGCAAGCAGCAAACGGTCGTAGGCAGTTCGGTTCCCGTCTGCGTGCACGACCTCGCCGGACCGGACATCGATGTCGGCGACGCTGGCTTTGAGGCGCAGATCAATGCCGTTCTTGGCATAGAAGCTTTCCCGACGCAGCGGAACCCAGTCCGACGGCGCCTTGCCGGCGAGGTAGTCCTTGGAAAGGTTGGGGCGATCGACGGGCGGCGCCTCGTCGTCGCTGAGCATGACAATGCTGCCCTGATGGCCTTCGCGCCGTAGTCTTTCGGCGGCTGCGAAACCGGCCGCGCCGCCTCCGACGATCACGATTCTGCCGGCAAACTGGCCAGCGCCTCCGCTGCCGGGCGTTTGAGCCGCTCGCTTGCGCTTCTCGCCCACGAATATGCGATCGCCGCGCTGTTCCACCGACCAGCAGGCGAGTGGACTGAACGCAGGCGCACGCACGGCTTCGCCGGTGCGCAAATCGAAGCAGGCGTGGTGCCACGGACATCGAACGGTATCCTCCACGACAAGACCGTCGACCAGCGGCCCGCCATAATGCGTGCACGCCGCTCCGATTGCGAAGACCTCTGTCCCGCGGCGCACCAACAGCACCTGTTCATCGCCACAGTGACCGACCAGCTTTGCGCCATCGGCAAGGTCGGCTAGCGCAATGCCTTGGGCCAGATCCGGTCCGTTCGATTTAGAGTGGTCTTGAGCCATCTTCTTTCTCCCTGCGCTATTCGATTGGAGTCCGACCGAGCCAGACTGACTCCCGACGCTGGTTTGGGCAAATCAACGATCGCCTGGCCTGCTTTGCGCCAGTCGATGGGCAAAGTTCGAGGCCTGTCACGACATCGACACCCATCCTTTGGTGACCGTAGCGGCCGACGAATGATTTGATGGAGTTTCGTCAGATCGGTTTCCAAACGGACCCAAAGATTTTCGCAAACTCCCGCCACACCGGGGTAGATCGAAGCGCAGAGGCAGCGTGGGGAACAGTCCGTTCGGCTGGAGTTGTGGACAGCCTCGACCCCGATGGGGAGGCGGGCCGGACCGTCGCGCTCGCCTATGACTGATGCGGCGTAAGTCGCTGAAATCCTTAACGCGATTTTCATTCCGCTCGTTTAGCCACTAGGCATGAGAAATTCCGACCAGCCCGGCCCAGGTTCAGCCCTTCAGGGGCAAAGCGAAGCCGTGGAAGCGGGAATTCTGCGGGATCAGTTCGCTGACCTGAAGAAGGGCCTTTTCATCTCGATGCCCATCGGCACCGTTCTCTCGGCCCTGATCCTGGCCGTGCAGATGCTCTCGGGCGGTGGCCCGGCGGCGGCGCTGTGGTTTGTGGCGGTCACCATCATCAACGGCGCCCGCATAGGACTGGCCCTCACCCAGCCGGAAATTGCCTTTAATGGGCCCGATGGCCGGTCGAGGCCGGTCGATGCGCGACTTTCCGTTTACGGGCTGTTGGCCCTGGCATCGGGCATCGCCTGGTCTTTTCTGGCCGTGCTGTCGGATGGATACACCACTCCCCAGGCGCCGCTCTATCTGATCGTGCTCGCCGGCCTGTCGGCCGGTTCGGTCACCTATGGTGCGTCATACGCGCCGGCTTCGATCAACTTCTTGACATTGCCGCTTCTGATCGCCGCAGGATGCGTGTTGGCGAAAGGCAATATCGAGAACTACGTCCTCGGCCTCACGGTCCTGCTTTTTCTTGGAGGCATGATCAGAAGCTCGCTGCTCGGGCAGACCCGCTTCAAGGAGACGAGCCGCCTCAAATACGAGGCGAGGGCGTTCGCAGCCCGGATGGAACGAAACTCCAGGTGCGATCCGCTGACGAACTTGCTCAACAGGCACGGGCTCGAGCACGCAATCGGCGAGATGGGTTTTTCCGACGGTCCGTTCGTGACCATGCTGATCGATCTCGACGGCTTCAAATCCGTCAACGACACCTATGGTCACAATATCGGCGACGACCTGCTGGTCCGGGTCGCGCGCAGGATAGAGAACCACGCGCCGCCGGGGGCAACGATCGCGCGCATCGGCGGCGACGAGTTCGTGCTGCTCTTTCCCGTCGCAAGCTCGCAGCACTCGATAGACGAGCTTGCGTCCTTGATCATCGCGGCCATCGCCAATCCGGATCCGGCATTGAAATCGGTGCGTGTCGGCGCCTCGATCGGTATCTACGTATCGGAGACACCGCGACTGACGGAGATGCTGCTGCGCGCCGACTTCGCGCTTTACGCGGCCAAGCGCAGCGGCAGGAACGAATACTGCCTATTCGATGCCGAGCTCGATCACGGGCTCGAACGCAAGCACTGCATCGAGCGCGACCTGCGCGCAGCCATCGAGAGAGGCACGCTTTGCTCATGGTTCCAGCCCATCGTGCGGCTGGACACGCAAGCGGTCGCCGGCTTCGAAGCGCTGCTGCGGTGGCAGCACCCGGTTCACGGCGCCATTCCCCCGCCGGAGATCGTGACAGCGGCACGCGAAACCGGTCTGCTTTCCTTGCTGACGGAGAAGGTCTTTCTCAATTGCTGCTCCATGATCGAGGAACTGGCGAGGAAAGGGCGCCAGGATGTGCGCGTTGCGATGAATCTGTCCCCGCGTGAGCTCGAGGCAGGCAATGTCGACGATATGATGCTGGACATCCTGAAGACGAGGAATGTCCCCGCGGCCATGCTCGAGATAGAGATCACCGAAGAGGCGCCCGTGGATCGCGCCCGGGTCGACGAAAAGCTGGAACGCCTGGCGGACGCGGGCATATCGATCGTGCTGGACGATTTCGGCACCGGCTTTTCGACCCTGGTTTCGCTGAAGGACAGTCGGATCCGCAAGATCAAGATCGACAAGGACTTCGTTCGCGATCTGGCCAAGTCCGTGGAAGATCAGGCGCTGGTCAAGGCGGTCATTGATCTCGGACGAACGCTTGGCATAGAGGTCATGGCGGAGGGGGTCGAAACGGACGCCGATCGGCTGATCCTGCGCTCGCTCGATTGCATGATCGGGCAGGGCTTCCTCTTCTCGGCAGCGCTTCCCATGCACGATGCGCTGGCCTTCGAGCCGAGGCATTTCGACACCTCTGCCGCCGCAAGGGCCGCCTGTGATCCCGGGCAACTCCCGTCGCGCCGAACCGGCAGCGCCGCCTAAGGGGGTGGGCGGCTGCGGCTGCCCAACTCCTGTGTCAGAGAGCCTCGAAGGACCCTGTCGGCGACTTGGATATCAGGCCGGCAGGCCGTTTTGCTTTCGCAGGCTCTTGTCGAAGGCGGATTCGGGAACGAAACGGCGCAGCAAGCTGATCTGGCGAGCCATTTTTCCGGCAGCATAGCGCCTCCGTGGAACGGAGGCGGTCGCCGCTTGCAAGACCGTCTTGGCCACGATCTCGGGCGCATCGCCTGTCTCGATGGCTTTCCGCAGAACCACATCCATGTCGGCGCGCGCGGTGCCATAGATGTCCAGCAACTGATCGGGCCTTGCGAGATTTTCTTCAAACGACGTGCGGGTGTAGGCGGGCTCGACCAGCACCACGCGAATTCCGAACGAGCGCAGTTCATGGTCCAGCGATTCTGAATAGCCTTCGATCGCATGCTTGGTCGACGCATAGAGAGCGGAATAGGGAGCCGGAATCAGGCCCAGCACGGAACTCAAATTCACGATTCTGCCGCTCCGTTGGCGTCGCATTGTCGGCAGCACCGCGTTGGTCATCCGGATGACACCAAAGACATTGACAGCAAACAGCGCCTGAGCCTGCGCAGTCGAGGATTCCTCCGCGCCGCCAAGCAGGCCGATGCCGGCATTGTTGACGAGCAGGTCTATGCGTCCGGTTTCGGCCAGCACCTCTTCGACCAGCTTCGATACGGACGCGTCGTCGGTCACGTCGCCGGTCAGCATGGTAACGCCGTCGGACTGTTCGGAGATCGCGCGACGGCTGGTTCCGAACACGCGAAAGCCCGCGTTCCGGAGGGCTGCGGCTGTTGCGCGCCCGATGCCCGAGGATGCGCCTGTGACGAGGGCGACGCCAGGATTGGTCTTTTCCATGAGATCACTTTCTTGCGGCTGGAGTGGGGAAATCGGAAGGCCGAAACAAAAGCCTCAGCCAGGGAGCGGCTCGACCGTTCATGCCTGTCCGTCCCAGCGCCGGAACAGCGCGCTGGCGTTCACACCTCCGAAGCCAAAACCATTGGAGATCGCGTAGTCCATTTCCATTGGCCGGGCTTGGTTCGCGACGAAGTCTATGCCGTCGCCGGCCGGATCGGGCGCGCCCAGATTGAGGGTTGGCGGCGCCACCTGGTCCCTGAGCGCCAATATCGTGAAGATCGCGCCGAGCCCGCCGGCAGCGCCGAGCAGGTGTCCGGTCGCCGACTTGGTCCCGCTGACGGCGATCGAGAAATCCGCGCCGAACACCCTTTTGATCGCTTCGATTTCTCCCAGGTCGCCCACCGGCGTGGAGGTCGCATGCGCATTGAGGTGGCGGATCTCGCGTGGCGAGATGCCGGCCTGGGCAATCGCGATCTCCATGGCGCGTCGCGCGCCATCGCCGTCCTCGGGGCCGGAAGTGACATGATGGGCATCCGCCGTGGTGCCGTAGCCGACGACCTCGGCGAGCGGTTTCGAGCCGCGAGCCAGCGCATGGCTCAATTCCTCGATGACCAGGATGCCGGCGCCTTCGCCCATGACGAACCCGTCCCGCGACAGGTCGAACGGACGAGAGGCCTGATCGGGACGGTGATTAAAGGAGGTCGAAAGCGAGCGTGCCGCTGCGAAGCCCCCCAAGCTGACGGTGTTCATGCATGCCTCGGTGCCGCCGCACAAAGCGACATCGGCCTCATTGGCGCGGATGATGCGGGCCGCATCGCCGATCGCCTGGATGCCGGCGGCGCATGCGGTTACCGGTGCGCCGATGTGGCCTTTGAAGCCGTAGCGGATCGAGACGTGGCCAGCCGCGAGGTTCACCAGGAAAGATGGCACCGTGAACGGCGAAAGGCGCCGAACGCCGCGCTGGTCGACGGTCCGGACAGCCTCGGTGATGGCGGGAAAACCTCCGACACCTGAAGCGATGATCGTCACCGTGCGAAGCCGATCCTTTTCCAAGGCCGGTTTCCATCTCGCCTGGGCAAGCGCCTCTTCTGCTGCGGCCAGCGCGAACAGGATGAAGCGGTCGACCTTACGCTGATCCTTCGGAGTCAGGAAAGCGTTCGGATCGAGGCCGGCTTCGGGATCTTCTTCCAGGGAGGGAACCACGCCGCCGATCTTCGCCGGCAAATCTTCCACCACGTCGTCCGCGAGCCTGCGGATACCAGAGCGGCCGGCCAGGAGACGCGACCAGGACGTCTCGACATCCGCCGCAAGCGGCGTGACCGCGCCCATGCCCGTTACAACGATCCGTCGCATCCATTCTCCTATCAATCCCGGTCGTCAGTCCGGCGCCGTTCAAGCCCTGACCGCGTCGCGAACCTGTTCGGTGGCCGCATCCAGAAAGGCCCGAGCGAGGTCGGGGTCATTGACGACGCGCGACAATGTCAGCGCGCCGACCATCGTCGAAAGAATGGCCATGGCCTTGCTGTTGGGCTCGTCTACGTCGGTCGCGGCGATCAAACGGCCGATGATTTCGAGATACTGCTTGATGCCGGCTTCGAACGACCCTTTCACCTCGGCCCGCTGCCTGGCGGCATCCGAGCCGAGCGCCGCGACCGGGCAGCCGTCCATCCTTTGCTCGCGATGGCCCATGCTGAGGTAAAATGCCATCACCGCCCCAAGCGGATCGCTGGGATTGGCTGCGGTCGCTGTCGCCCATCGGGCAGCCGTACTCTCCACCGCCCGTCTGGAAGCCTGTGCGACCAAGTCCTCCTTCGACGCGAACTGCTTGTAGAAGGCGCCTTGGGTCAGCCCGGCACCCTTCATCAGATCCTTGAGGCCGATGCCGTCGAACCCATGTTCCCGAAAAAGGCGGCTGGCCACGTCGATCACGGTCTGCCGGTTCTTCTCAGCCTGAATGCGGCTCACGCGCATGATCGGCCTCCATATTTAGATGGCGTACGAAATCTATATGCCATTTAGAGACTGAGCGCAATCTATTTAGGATCCGGGATAGGCGGCTCGTCGGGGGCTCAGGTTTGCTGCAGGCCAAATGCGCCCCGCCGACCGGGATTCCGTGAGCTTCTCGTTGCCGGGCCACCGCGAACAGCTCTACGCGTTGTCGAGATCCGGTGGGGAGGTGATCCACCGGGGCCGACAAGCATCTGCGCGCCAACACGCTGCCGGGCTAACCGCCACGCAGCGTGCAACTGCCGGCACCAGAGGATCTGTTCGAAGGCTGTGCGGCAGCGTCCCGGCGAACACCGCCGTCGCCGGCCCGAATCGCCGGCGTTGGGCGTCACCGCCTTGCGAAGCTGAAGGCGAAATGGCTGCCGCGATGATAGACAGCGGCATAGACGACCGGTGTCCCGGTCGCATCGAAACAGGTTTCCGTAATGAGCAGCGCCGGCCCGAAATCGCGCAGGTCGTTGCGTTGCACGATTTCGTCCGGCAGCGTCACGGCTGAAACCGAGGCGGCCGACATACGCGGCTGATGGCGGTTTTTCTCCAACAGCGCGAGCAGCGAACCACTCCATTCGATGTCGAAAAGGCGGCCGGGCAAAAGGCCGCGCGGCACGTAATCCAGCGAGTAGATCAGGGGCACGTCGTTGTGCAGCCGCAGCCGTTCAAGCCTTATGACGCGCTCTCCGTCGGCCAGCCGCAATTGCTGCTGGATCACCGGATCGGGCGTTTCCTCGGCGATCGACAGAACCTTGTTGATGGTGTCGTAGCCATAATGACGCGACATGTCGGTCACGCTTTCGAACATGGTGATCGGCCGGTCGACCTGCACGGCAGAGTTCGCCGTGACAAAGCGGCCGAGGCCGTGGGTGACGGAAATGGCGCCGTCCTGTTCGAGAAGTTTCAGCGCTTCGCGCAGGGCAGGGCGCGAGATGCGGAAGCGCTGCGTCAACTGCGACTCGGTCGGCAGCCGGTCGCCGGGCTTGAGCCCCTCGCTTCTGATCAGGTCGGCAAGGCGGTCGCGGAGCTGGACCGCCAGTGTGCGCGCATCGCGAAGCGGCTCGTCCAAGTCCTTTATCCCCATTGTGCCAACTCTCCTTTTGTTGTCGGACAATCGCGGCTAGGTCAAGCGGGGCATGTCGTGGCGCCTGACTTTGCTGCATACGCAAATGGACCGAAGCCGGTCCGCAAAATTTCTCTTGAAATGCGCTCATTGAGATGTCAGTTGTCTTACAACAGAAGCGATCGAGGGAACGATGCTCAATTTCGACGAAGCCCGGTTTGTACGCATTCAATCGGGGGCGGTGGCTCTGCGGGAGCGCATCGAAACCGCCGTTGCGCAATGTCTCGCCGGCGGGGCTCAAAACATCTTCTTCCTCGGCACCGGCGGCGCGGCGATTCTGATGCATCCGGCCGCGCAATTGCTGCAGCGCCGGTCCGGCTTTCCCGCCTTCGTCGATATCACTGCCGAGCTGCAGCTTGCCCAATCCGTGCACCTGACCGAGAAGTCGATCGTCGTGCTGCCTTCGCTCTCGGGCACCACCAAGGAAAGCGTGGCGCTGCTGGCTAGGATCAAGGAGATCGGAGCGACGGTGATCGCGCTGGTCGGGCATGAGGAGACGCCGCTCGGCGCGGGCGGGGACCACGTCTTCGTCAACTTCGCTGAGGACGACACCTCCTGCGAGTCCTTCTACCTCCAGTCGCTGTTCATCGCGCTTTCGGTGCTGAAGCATCGCGGCGAGCTCGCCGAATCCGAACGAATTTTCGCCGAGCTGGCGCAGTTGCCGCGATTGCTGCTGGAGGTGAAGCGGAGCTATGAAAAGCAAGCCGCCGACTTCGCCCGAAAACTGGCCGCCTCCGACTATCACATCATAACCGGCGCCGGGAACGTCTGGCCGCAGGCTTGGTATTACGGCATGTGCATCCTGGAAGAGATGCAATGGATCCGGACCCGTCCGGTGCATGCCTCCGATTTTTTCCACGGCACGCTGGAGCTGGTGGAAAAAGACGTGAGCGTTGTTCTCTTCAAGGGCGAGGACAGCGCCCGGCCGCTGGCCGAGCGGGTCGAGAACTTCGCAGCTATCTACACGGACAAGACGACGGTGCTCGATACGGCCGCCTTCGAACTGCCCGGCATTTCTGCGGACGTGCGGGCGCTGGTTTCGCCGGTCGTGCTGGCCACCGCCCTCGAACGCGTCAGCGCTCATCTCGAGGTGATCCGCAACCACCCGCTGTCGACGCGCCGCTACTACAAACGCGTAGCCTATTGAGCGCCTGCCTTTAGCGGCGTAGCAGAGGGGATATGACGGCTCAATTTCGATTTGCCGCCGTCGGCGACAATTGCACTGACCGCCTCGGCTTGCCGATCGGGCGCTCGCTGGTCGGCGGCAACGCGCTCAACGTCGCCGTCCAGCTCGCCCGGCTTGGCAATAGGAGCTTCTATTTCGGTGCCGTCGGCCGCGACGCCGAAGGCGAGCGCACCCGCGCCGAGCTCGAAGCCAATCGGGTCGTGGTCGACCACCTGCGAGTCGGCGACCGCAACACCGCCTGGACCGACATCAAAGTGTTGCCGTCCGGTGAGCGGCTGATCGCCGCCGAGGATTTCGGCGCCTGCGCCGGATACGCGCCGCACGAGGCCGAACTTGCGATCCTGGAGGCGATGGATCACGTCCATATCGGCTGGCTGGATGACGGCGGCGCCTTGCGCAGGCGCCTGTCGCGGGCAGGCGTCAGCGTCTCGCAGGACATTTCGGTCAACGCCGATCCGGCCAATCTCGGCGTCGAGGGCCTGAGCGTAGCCTTCTGCTCGACCGGCGAACCCTATGGTGCCGCGGCGGCGATGGCGGCGGATCTTCTGTCGCGCGGCGCAGGCTGCGCCGTCGTCATGCGCGGTGCCGAGGGGTCGATGGCGTTCACTGCCCGCGAGCGCGCCGAGACCGGCATCCGTCCGGTCGAGGTCGTCGACACGACCGGCGCCGGCGACAGTTTCATTGCCGGCTTTCTCCACGCCTGGCTGGCCAAAAAGCCGCTGTTGCAATGTCTCGAAAGCGGCCGCGATCGCGCCGCGCTGACCTGCTGCCATCTCGGCGGCTTCCCCCAGGAGGGAATGCCGCACTGAAGTTCAGCGCTTCAGCGAGCGCCCGAAGCGTTCCTCGATGCGAGACTGCAGGAATTCGAGCCCGATCGACAGCAGCCAGTAGATCATCGAGGCGGTGATCAGCATCTCGATGTGCCGGAACTCGGTCTGGCCCTGCGTGCGCGCCAGATACATGATCTCCCATACGCCGACCACCGAAATCAGCGAGGAATCCTTCAGCATCGCGATGAACTGGTTGCCGGTCGGGGGCACGATAACGCGCATCGCTTGCGGCAGGATCACCAGGAACATCGTCTGGTTGGGGCTGAGGCCAAGCGCGGTGGCGCCCTCCGTCTGGCCGCGCGGAATGCTTTCGATGCCGGCCCGGAAAATTTCGGTCATGTAGGCGCCGTAGCAAAGCGACAGCGCCATGATGCCGGCGGGCACGGCCCCGATCACGTAGCCGACCTGTGGCAGGCCGAGATAGATGATGTAGATCTGCATCAGCAACGGCAGCCCGCGGAACAGCGAAGTGTAGAACGTTGCCAGGCCATAGACGACGCCGTTCTTGGAGAGCTTGGCTATGGCGCCGATGAAGGCGATGACCGTGGCGATGGCGATCGAAATGGCGGAGATGTAGAGCGTCGTCACCACGCCCTGCGAGACGAGGAAGCCGATCTTCCTGGCAATGAAAGAGAACGACAGGTCGAAGGAATAGAAGAACAGCATCAGCAGCACGAACAGCTCGATCCACACCGCCACGATCTGCTGTTTGCGCCCGAGTTGCTGCAGGGCTTTCCAGTTGGCCGCCGCGATCAGCGCGATCAGCACCGCCGAAACGCCTCGCGCTGCCGCGGGATTGGCGGCAAGCCATTCGAGGGAGCTCGGAACCAGCTTGCCGATCCAGTCGGCTTTGATGCCAAGCCCGTAGAGGCCTGCAGCGAACGCGGCGAGCGCCAGGCACATGCCGATGCGACGCGCGGCGTCCGGATAATTGAGCAGCAGTCTGCCGATCACCTGTCGATCTCCCTGTGGTCAGCGGGGGCGTTCGCGCCACCAATCCTGCGCCTGTAGCTTCCAATAGGTGAGTTGCGCCGCGGCAAGCCCGACCGGCCCGCCCGCCCAGGTCAGTCCGAACCGTTCGAACAGCCGGTAACGGTCCGACTGGCCGAGTATCGCCTCGGCCACTACCTTGCCGGCCATGGCGGTGGTGTTGATGCCATGGCCGCCAAACGCCGTGAGATACCAGACGCCTGGCTGCAGCTGTCCGATCTGGGGCATCAGGTGCCGGGCGTAGGCCATCAGCCCCGACCAGGCGAGTTCGGTCTTGAGCGCAGCGAGCTGAGGATAGGTTCCGACCATCTCCCGGCGCAATTCCCAGGCCAGCGCCGCCGGCGAAGCGGCCCGCGTGGTGATGCGCCCACCCCAGAGCAGCCGCCCCCCGTCTTCCACGACCCGGTAGTAGTCGCCGGCGCGGCGGCTATCGCCTATGCCGTCGGTCGTCGCGATGGCGCTGGCGATGAGCTCCGGGGCCTCCTCGCTCAGCATCACATAGGTCGCAATCGGCAACATGGCCCGCCTCAACTGGCCGAGCAGCCGTCCTGTGTAGCCGCCGGTGGCGAACACCGCCCGCCGCGCGCGTACTTCGCCGTTTGCTGTGCGCATGGTCTTTTGCGGGCCGTCGAGTCTCGCCTCGACGGCGCTCGACGCCTCGTGGATCCTGCCGCCCAGCCGCTCGATCTCCTCGGCGACGGAGCGCAGATAGTTGAGCGGATGCATGTGGAAGGCGTTGGCGTCGCGCAGGCCCTGATAGTAGCGCTCGGACTGCAGCACCGCGCGCACCTGGTCACGCTCGAGATATTCGAGCGGATAGTCGAAATCCCGCGCCAGCCGTTCGGCGTGGGCCTTCAGTTCGGCGCCGCCGTCATGGCGAAGCACGCCGATAATTCCGGGGCGAGGCTTTGCCGTCTTGATGTCGAGATCCTTGATCGTCTGCCGCACGAATTCGACGCCTTCGATCGACAATCGGTGCAGCTTCTGTGCTGCCGCGGCGCCGACCATCGCGGCGATATTGTCGCTGCCGGTGGCGAAGCCGGGGCTGACGAAGCCGCCGTTGCGGCCCGAGGCGCCGAAGCCGACGCGCTCGGCTTCGAGCAGGACGACCTCGCGCCCGGCGCGCGCCAGCTGCAGCGCCGTCGTCAGACCGGCCAGTCCGCCGCCGACAATGACCGTGTCGCATTCGGCCAGACCCGCCAATGGTGGTCGGACCTTCTCGTCGGCAAGCGTGCGGCGATAGTAAGTGTCGGGATAGGTCATGATGAATCGCATGAGAGCGGGCGGCCTTGAAAGCCGCCCGCGAAGAACATCAGTCGGTGCTGTAGTTCTTGCCGTACCATTTGGTGGTCAGCGTGGCGAGCGTGCCGTCCTTTTTCATCTCGTCGATGATGCCGCCGACCTTGGTGGTCCACTCGGCGTCACCCCTGTCCGCGATCACCACCAGCGGCTCGCGGAAGGCGTAGTCGCCCTCAAGAATGCGCAGCGGATACCCGTTCTTGATGGCGTTCTGGGCGGTCTGCTCGGGCGCGATGACTGCATCGAGCCGCACGCCGTCCCCAAGTCTCAAATCGTCGAATGGCAGCATGGAATCGGCAAAGGTCCGGATCTCGCCGGGTTGCAGCTTGTATTCGACTGGCGGAAGGCCGGGAGCGTCGATCTCCAGCTGACGGCGGATGAAATCTTCCGAAGTCGTGGCGGTTTCGACACCGATCACCTTGCCGTTCAGGTCGATCACGGACTTCGCCTTGCTGTCCTTGTGGACCACATAAACATAAGGGCTGTAATAATAGATGCCGGCGAAATCGATCACCTTGGCCCGGGCCTTGGTCGGCGTCACCGAGCCGACGCCGAGGTCGTAGCGGCCCTGCCAGTGGCCGCCGGTCATTGTGGCCCAGTCGGGCGTCTCGAAGCTGACCTCCACGCCCAGACGCTTGGCGATCGCTTTCGAGACGTCGATATCAAAACCCACCAACTGGTTGCTTTCGTCGAGAAAGCTCTGCGGCGGCCAGCCGCTGTTGGTCGCGACCACCATGGCCTTCTTGGATGTGACGCGATCCAGGGTTTCTCCCGCTCGCGCTGCCGACACGAATGCGAGCGCGCCGGCAGCCAGCGCGAAACAAGCGATCAATCTCCTCACGAAACCTCCCTCTCGTATGTAAGATGTCTGACAACACAATTGTCCGGAAGGGGCAGGGCGAGTCAAGCATCTTTTGTCGGGCATTGCCGAGTTCAGCCTGCAATGAGCGTCCACTGCTCGGCGCTCTTGCCGCCCCCGGCCCCAGGCTCAACTCCGATGCCGAAGCGCCTCGACGACGACTGCCATCGCCGGAGAAAGTTGCCGCCGGCTCGGATAATAGAGGTGATAGCCCGGAAAGGGCAGGCTCCAATCGTCGAGCACGAGCGTCAGCCGCCCCTCCGCGATGTGGCGGCTGACGAGGTTTTCCGGGACATAAGCGATGCCGTAGCCGCTTAGCGCCGCATCGATCATCGGCAGGGTCGAGTTGAAGGTCAGCTGGCCATCGACCCGGACCCGAAGCTCGCGGCCCTTCTTCTCGAACTCCCAGGCATAGAGCCCGCCAAACGTCGCCTGCCGCAGGCCGATGCAGTCATGCCCGACCAGATCCTGCGGTGTCCTCGGGACTGGGCGGCGGGAAAAATAATCCGGCGAGGCGATGGCCACCAGCCGCCAGTCGGGGCCGATCCGCACCGCGATCATGTCCCGGTCGACGCTCTCGCCAAGCCGCACGCCGGCGTCGAAGCGCTCCTCCACGATGTTGCGCATGCCGTTGTCGCTGTAGAGCTCGACGCGCAAGTCGGGATAGTCGCAGAGCATCGGCTCGAGCTTCGGCCAGACCGTCGTCTCCAGCGCATGGTCGGACAGCGTGATGCGTACCGTGCCAGCGGGCTTGTCCCGGAAGGCGACCAGACCCGCGAGATCGGCCTCGATCTCCTCGAAGCGTGGGGCGAGCGACTGGTAGAGCCGCTCGCCGGCTTCCGTCGGCGCCACGCTTCGCGTCGTGCGCGTAAGCAGGCGAACGCCGAGGCGGGCTTCCAGCTGCTTGATGGTGTGGCTGAGCGTCGACTGTGACGTGCCGAGTTCCGCCGCTGCCCTGGTGAAGCTGCGCTCCCGGGCGACAGCCAGGAACCACAGCAAATCTTTCATGTCGCCGCGCTGCATGGAGAACCTCCTGGTCGATTTATATCACAGGTCGATAAGTCCATACGGATTATCTGCTCTAATCGAATTGGTTGCACTGCAATATCTTCCGGGCAGGTCGCGGCGGCCGTGGCCGATTCCGGCGCCCCGCTTGCAAGGATGCCCCCGAATGGAAACCACTTACGACACAAGGCTTGTCGAAGACCGCGCCATGCGGGGCGCGGTGCTCTCGATGGCGCTTTGCGTTTCGGTGCTCATCGCCTCGGAGTTCATGCCGGTCAGCCTGCTGTCGCCGATCGCGACCGATCTCGGTATCACCGAGGGTCGGGCGGGCCAGGCGATCTCGATTTCGGGCATTTTCGCTGTCGTGACCAGCCTGCTGGTCGCCGGCCTGACGCGCCGCATCGATCGCAGGCTGGTAGTCACCGGCTTCACTGTGCTTCTCATCGCGTCCGGGCTTGCCGTCACCTTCGCCTCCAACTACGCGTTCCTGATGGCCGGCCGCGCGCTGCTCGGCATGGCGATCGGCGGCTTCTGGTCGATGTCGACCGCGATCGTCATGCGCCTCGTCCCCGAGGAGCAGGTCCCTAAGGGCCTCGCCATGCTGAACGCCGGCAACGCCGTCGCGGCCACCATTGCCGCGCCGCTGGGCAGCCTGCTTGGGGCCTATGCCGGTTGGCGCGGCGCGTTCTTCCTGGTCGTGCCGCTCGGGTTCCTGGCGCTCGTCTGGCAGTGGCTCAGTCTGCCACCGCTCCCGCCGCGCCGGCGAAAGCGGCCGGGCAACAGCCTAGCTCTTCTCGGCCGTCCTCCGGTCGCCATCGGCATGGCATCGGTCATGATGCTGTTCATGGGCCAGTTCGCGCTCTTCACCTATCTGCGTCCCTTCCTCGAAAGGGTCACCCAGGTCGACGTCGCGACGCTTTCGGCGATCCTGCTGGTCATGGGGCTCGCGGGCGTCGGCGGCACCTGGTGCATCGGCCGGCTGCTGCGCGCGCGTCTGTTCAGCATCCTGATCGTCATTCCGCTGGTCATGGCCGTGCTTGCGCTCGCGCTCATCGCCCTCGGCGCAATACCCCTTCCCACGGCCCTGCTGCTTTTCGTCTGGGGTTTCTTCGGCACGGCCGCGCCCGTCGGCTGGGGCACCTGGCTCAGCCGCACGCTGCCTGAAGACGCGGAGGCCGGCGGCGGGTTGCAGGTGGCCGTCATCCAGCTTGCCATTACCGGCGGCGCTGCGATCGGCGGCACGCTTTTCGACACGGTCGGCTGGTGGGGAGCCTTTGCCTTCGGCGCGGCGCTGCTTTGCGGAGCGGCGCTCGCCGCGTTCGCCGCATCGCGCATGGGCGGGAGGGCCGTGCCATGACGACCGGCCATCCCAAGCTCAGTCGCCGCGCATTGCTCGGCGCCGCGCTCGCATCAACGCTCCTGCCGCGGCGCGCCCGCAGCCAGCAGGGCAGGGGCCCGGCCAGCCAGGAACCCGCCGACATGAAGATCAGAATGACATTCGATGGCCGAACCATGACGGCCACGCTCTACGACAATCCTTCGGCACGCGATTTCTTTTCCATGCTGCCGCTCGATCTCACGATCGACGACTACGCGCGTAACGAGAAGATCGCCTATCTGCCGCGCAAGCTGACCGAAGAGGGCAGCGGCCCGTTCGGCAACGAGCAGCCCTATGACCTCTGCTACTTCGTGCCCTGGGGCAATCTGGCGATGTTCTACGCCGACTACCGCCATCCCGGGCTGATCAGGCTCGGCCGCTTCGACGAGGGCGAAGAGGCCCTGCACATACGCGGCGAGTTCCCGCTGCGCATCGAACGCGTGTGAGAACGCAAAGGAGATCACCATGGACATTCTTCGCGCTGGCACGAGGCCGTCCGGCAAGGGGCCTTCCGACTGGTTCACCGGCACGGTCCGGATCGATCCGCTCTTCAATCCCTTCGATGCCGCCCGGGTGCAGGGTGCGCAGGTCACCTTCGAGCCCGGCGCCCGCACCGCCTGGCATACGCATCCGCTGGGGCAGACGCTGATCGTCGTCTCCGGCCGTGGCCGCGTGCAGCGCGAGGGCGGGCCGCTCGAGGAGGTCCGCCCCGGCGACGTCGTCTGGTTCGCGCCCGGCGAGAAGCATTGGCACGGCGCGTCTCCCGAGACGGCCATGACCCACATTGCCCTCCAGGAGGTCAAGGACGGCAAGGTCGTGGACTGGCTGGAACATGTCAGCGACGCCGACTACCGCGCCTGATCACCGATCGAACGAAAAGGAAAGCAAAATGCTCGCAACTGTTCTTCATAAGCCCGGCGATATCCGCTGCGAGGAAATCGAGGACCCGAAGATCCTTCGCCCGACGGACGCCATCATCAAGCTCTCGGCGAGCTGCATCTGCGGCTCGGACCTGTGGCCGTATCGTGGGCTGCAGCCGATCGATCGCCCGATGCATATGGGCCACGAATATTGCGGCATCGTCGTCGATGTCGGCGCGGAGGTGCGCAACGTGCGCCCCGGCCAGTTCGTCGTCGGCTCCTTCTGCCTCTCCGACAACACCTGCCCGCATTGCCGCTTCGGCTTCCAGTCTTCCTGCGTGCAACGCGAGTTCATGTCGGGCGCGCAGGCGCCTTATGCCCGCGTGCCGCTGGCCGACGGCACCCTGGTGGCGACTTCCGAGGTTCCGCCGGCCGACCTGGTGCCTGACCTGTTGGCCGTCTCGGATGTGCTCGGCACCGGCTGGTATGCGGCGGATGCGGCCGAGGTGCGCCAAGGATCGACCGTTGTCGTCGTCGGCGACGGCGCCGTCGGCCTGATGGGCGTGCTCGCGGCGAGCGAGATGGGCGCGCAGCGCATCATCGCCATGAGCCGGCACGAGAGCCGCCAGAAACTCGCGCGCGAATTCGGCGCGACCGACATCGTGGCCGAGCGCGGCGAGGAAGGCATCGCCCGCATCAAGGAACTGACCGCGGGCGTCGGCGCGGACTCGGTGCTGGAATGCGTCGGTACGGCCGAATCCTTCGACCAGGCGCTGGCCTGCTCGCGCCCCGGCGGCACCATCGGCTATGTCGGCGTGCCGCATGGCGTGAGCTTCGACAGCCAGAAACTGTTCTTCGGCCAGAAGCGCATGCTCGGCGGCCCGGCGCCGGTGCGCCGCTTCCTGCCCGACCTGATGGAGCGCGTGCTCAAGGGCAGGATCAAGCCCGGCAAGGTTTTCGACCTCAAGCTGCCGCTGACTGAGGTCGCCGAGGGCTACCGCGCCATGGACGAGCGGCGCGCGGTCAAGGTCATGCTCGAGGTCTAGGCGCCGGCGATGGTCGCGACGGGCACTGCAGCCGATGAAAGCCGGACGATGGCGAGATTGCTGCCGATCATGGCGGCGGTCTTTGCCGGCTTCCTGCTCATCGGCCTGGCGTTGCCCGTCCTGCCGCTGCACCTGCATGACAGGCTCGGCTTCGGCCCGTTCGCCGTCGGGCTGGTGACGGGCAGCCAGTTCCTCGCCTCGCTGCTGTCGCGCATTGGTGCCGGAAACTATGCCGATCTGCGTGGCGGCAAGCGCGCCGTCGTGGTCGGCCTTGTCGCCGCCGCGCTGGCCGGGCTTATCTATCTCGGCTCGCTGGCCTTGCTCGCTCAGCCGACCGCGTCCGCGACGGTGCTCTTCGTCGGCAGGGCGGTGCTGGGCGCCGCCGAGAGCTTCATCATCACCGGCGGCGTCGCCTGGGGCCTGGCGCTTGCCGGCGGACAGAACTCCGGCAAGGTCATCGCCTGGATCGGTATGGCAATGTTCGCGGCGCTGGCGCTCGGCGCGCCGATCGGGTCCGCGCTCTATGAAGCCGGGGGCTTCGCCGCGATCGCTCTTGCCACAATGGTCCTGCCCCTTGCAACACTGCTCGCCACTCTACCGATGCGCGGCGTCAAGGCCGCCGGCAGCGCCGCGCCGCAGTCCTGGACGAGCGTCGCGCAAGCGGTCTGGCTTCCGGGCGTCGGAGCAGCCCTCAGCAGCCTCGGCTATGGCGCGATCCTGTCCTTCGCAGCACTGCTCTTTGCCGAGCGCGGCTGGCATCCGGTGTGGCTTCCCTTCACCGCCTATGCGGCATCGCTGATCGCGGCAAGGCTGTGCTTCGGCCACCTGCCGGACAGGCTCGGCGGCGCCCGCGTCGCCGCCATCTTCGTGGTGGTCGAGGCGGCGGGCCTACTATCGATCTGGCTGGCGCCGGGGCCGCTCGTCGCGGTAATCGGAGCGGGCCTGACCGGGCTCGGCTACTCGCTGGTCTATCCGGGCCTCGGCACCGAGGCGGTCGCCCATCTCCCCGGGGGCAGCCGCGGCCTTGCCATGGGGCTCTACACCGTCTTTCTCGACGTGGCGCTCGGCTTCGGCAGCCCGGCGCTCGGCCTGATCGCCGCGTCCGCCGGGCTGCGGTTCGTCTTCCTCGCCGCCGCCGCGGCGGCACTTCCGGCTTTGGCCATCGCGCTCTTGCTTCGCCGCAGGTCAGCCCGGGCAAGGATGTAACGGAAAGCGCGCCGCCGCTAAGCCGTCTCTGCAGGTCGTCGGATCGGCTCTTCGGTCAGCCTCAGTGCCGGGGCACTTCGGCCCACAACCGGGCGGCAAAGCCGCGCTTGTCGAGCACCCAGGTCTCGCCGGTCACCACCGCCTTGCCGTCCAGACATTTGTAGGAATAGAGCGCGTCGTGACCGGTCGCGAAGGCTGGCACGACGTCGGCATTCGGGTTGGTCCTGCAGAATTCGTCCGCGCCGGGATTGTCGCGCGCGGCGTTCATTTTGGCGCAGGGCAGGTTTGCCCCGACGAAGCAGGCCAGCACCTTGCCGTTCATGCAGCGGTAGTTGGCCTGCGCCTGCAGTTCCGATTCCGCCGGCGCGCCCTTGGCGTCCGGAAAGAGCTTCCTGAACGCCTTGACCGTGCCGCCGTAGAGCTCGTGCGAGTAGGCGCGGATCGTATCGTCGTTCTTCACCTGGCGGCACAGTCGATGGAGATTTTGGCCCTTCGCCGCGCTGCCTGAAGCGAGGACCGGGAAGGCGGATGCCGCAAGCAGCACCGAAGCGAAAACGCCGATGGTCGAAAGGCAAAATGCACGCATTTTGAACTCCTCGGGAAGGGCGCGCGGCCATTGGCGGCGTGAGGCATGGGATGCCGGCAACCTCCCGCAGCTTGACCGCTGCGATGCCGGGAAGCAATGGGGGTCGCTCGTGCCGCGAGCGGGCGTCGCCAACCTCTGGAACCAAGGCTGTCCCCACGGGTTGAGTTCGGTCGGCCGAGGTCGCAAGGCGTTGCAAGCGGCACTTATGGAGGGCCCGGCTTTGAGCATTGTCGAGAGCATCAAGAAAGCAGCCGAGAAGCTGACCGGGATCGCAAGACCGGCCACGTCCAGGCTCGCGGATCTGGTTAGGCAGAGGAAAGCCAATGCCTTCCGCTTCAAGGACGACGGCCTTGTTCCGAACCATCCGTCGTGGCCGCTGATCGTTTACCGCGGCGCCGTGACGTTGCCGGACGATCTCGATCCGGCAGCCGTCTTCGAGGAGCTATTCAAGGCGAATGGCTGGGGCGACAGCTGGCGCAACGGCATCTACGACTATGTCCACTACCACTCGCGCATCCATGAGGTGCTGGGCATTGCGCGCGGCGAGGCCAAGGTGCGCTTCGGCGGCGACAAGGGCCGCGCGCTCACGGTCAAGGCCGGCGACGTCGCGGTCCTGCCGGCCGGCACCGGTCACCAGCGGCTCTCGGCTTCCGCCGATTTCCTCGTCGTCGGCGCCTATCCGCCCTCCGGCACCTATGACGAATGCACCAAGCCCGAGCAGCACGCGGAAGCGCTACGCATGATCCCGAAGGTGAGCCGGCCGCGCAAGGACCCGGTCTATGGCCGCGACGGACCATTGCTGAAGGCGTGGGGCGAACGCTGAATGCAAGCATCTCGCCATCAAGCGAGGCCATCCCCACCTGCGCCTTCAACAAGAAACAGCGGCCGCCGATTCGAAGTCGCAGCGGCGCGCTTTCGCCTACGGATATTGCGTCTTCGTCGGCGCGTAGGTTGCCGGATCGAAATCCAGCTCCTTCGGCAGCGGCTGGCTGGAGCATTGCAGGTGCACCTGGCGGGCAAGAAGCCGTCGCTGTTGCTGCTCATGCTCCTTCACCGCCGCCACCATCCCCATGCTGTACGGGCCGAGCAGCACGCCAAAACCCCAGCCGGGATGCTCCTTTTCGCGCACGTCGTAGTCCGAGGCCGCAATGCGGGCCTGCTGGCATTCCGGCGAGGCCCATTTCGGGTCCTGCTGCGACAGCTTCGCTCCGTAGTCGACCGGAGAGGTCACGCATCCAGCCAGCGCCGCGCTCAGCGCAAGGATCATTGCGATTCGCATCCGCAAGCCTTTCCTAATGTGCGGGCGAGAAAACACACACGGAGGCTTCGGGCAAGCATCCGTCGACGGGAACCAAAATCGCTTTCGAGCTGCAACCGGCCTGCGGGACGCGCGTTGTCGAAGCAGCTTACCTCATGGAGCCCACACCAATGCCCGCCAAGCGTTTCTCTCAGCCCGTCGCAATCTTCGTCGGGCTCGGCTTTCCGCGCGAGATAAACACCGTCTTCGAGGCCTATCAGTTTCTCGACGAATGGACGGGCAGCCGCAGCCCGACCTACGCAACGACCATCGCGCTGTGCCGGGCGGCGGTCGCGGGTGAACAGGATGCCGAAGCCGCACGCGTCGCCTTCGAAGCGTTCGCGAGGTCGCGCGGCATTCTCGCTGCCGAAGCGATGGAACTGGCCGCGGCGCGTGCCGCGCAGGAATGGATGGCGGCGTGATCGATCGCTATCGATCTGTCAAAACTTCCGGCTGACATAAGGCGATCCGCCGAGGCCGAACCGCCACTGCGCCTGCACGCCCTTCGTGATGCCGATCCTGCGTCCGCTCAAAATAGCGGCCGCGTTGGTTTCCGAGGCGGAAAACTCGAAGGGCGGGGCGATGAGCGACAGGCCGTTATGCGAGCCGTCGACGCCCAGCGCCTGGCAGAGCTTGCCCGGGCCGGAGCAGAGCAGCCTGTCATCGTCGGTTCCCCGCCTGTCGCGCATGGCGGCGATGCCGGACTGCGGCTGGATCGCGCGGATCAGCACCGCGCTGCCCGGCAGGCACACCGCATTCAGGCACCAATGCAAGCCGTAGGAGCGATAGACATAGGCCGTGCCGGGGGCGCCATACATCGGCGCGTTGCGCGGCGTGCGGCCGCGATAGCTGTGCGAGGCCGGATCGTCGGGGCGATAGGCCTCGGTCTCGACAATGATGCCGCCGACGCCGGCGAGGCCGAGCCGCGCGCCGATCAAGGCGCGCGCCACCGTGACGGCTTCGCGCGCGAAGAAATTGTGGTGCTGGTCGGCGTGAGTGCTAGGCGGCATGGCGGTCAACGCTCGTCAGATAGGCCATAATCATCCTGCGGCACTGGCCCATCGCGCGTTCGCCGGCGACGCTGGCCGGGTGCCGTTCGATGGCGCGGTGGACCACGTTCTCCAGGAGCGTCTCGATGAGCGCCGCCGCATCGCCCAGATCGAGGTCGGGCGCGCTCTCGCGCCGGTGCCGCGCCAGCTGGTTTTTGATGATCCGGTCGCCGACCTCGCGGACCTTTTCCGCGCGATAGCGCCGCGCCAGCGAAGAACCCCAAGCGGGTTCCGCGCGGCTATTGCCTGCGCTGCCGTGCCGGGATTCAAATCCTCGGACCTGCCGAACGATCGACGGCCCTGCTCGCGACGGCAAACACAATCCGCGCCAAGGCAATCCCAATGAGCCCGGCCGCCGCTTTCACGAGCGCATCCTGGAGCCGGGCATGCCGGCCGGGATCGACCGCCTGCAGCAATTCCAATAGGCCGGCCGCGGCGCAGACAAACAGCATTGCGTGCATCAGGCGGGCGCGGAATCCGAAGGCCAAGGCAAGGCCGAACAGGGCATAGGCCAGTGCGCGTTCCATGTTCGCCTCACCGAGATGCGGGCGCATTTGGACGGGTGAGAGGGTGGCAAACGTGATGGCCGCCAGCAGCACGAGGGCGGTAAGACGGGAGATCGAGGTCATTCCCCGCTCATACAAGCGGCAAGCCGGCATAACAATACAGGGCGCTACGCGGCACACGCAAACCGCCAGCGAAAGCTGTCCGGCCGGCCCTGCGCACCGTCTCAGTTCAGCGTTTCATGGAAAAGGTGAACTGCCCTGTCTCTCTGGACCGACGCAATTCCGGCCGGAGAATGCGCCTCCTTTCCAGCCCGCTCACCCCAGCAGATTGCGCGCCGCGCGCATGAAGATCTTCGAACCGATCGGGATCAGGTCGTCCGGGAAATCGTAGTCGGGATTGTGCAGCGCCGGGTAGCGCTCGCCGGCTCCGAGGAAGAACATCGCCGACTTGGCGCTGTGGCCGAAGATGCCGAAATCCTCCGAGGCGCGCATCGGCAAGGCTTCCTCGCCGCGCGACACGCCTTCCTCGTCCAGCGCGCGCTCGAGATGCTGCACCGCGTCCGGCGCGTTGACGCTGGCCACGAAAATCTCGTGGTAGTCGTGGCGGACGGAAAGGCCGTGTTGGGCGGCGATTCTTGCCGCCAGCGCCTCCGCCGCTGCAACCAACTCCGCCATGCGCTCGTCGCGGCGGGTGCGCAGGGTCGCCCACACCTCGGCGTAGCCGGGCGCAATGCCGAACACCGCTTCGCCCATCGAGCAATGGGTGACCGTGACCATAGCGAAATCGTCGTCGGCAAAGGTGCCGCGCCCGAGCGCCGGCAATTGAGGCATCAGCTCACTGACCGCCAGCATCGGCGAGCTGCCGGTCTCGGGCATGGAGGAATGCGCGGTCTTGCCTTCGAGCACGATCCGCATGCCGCGCGAGGCGCAGTTCACCACGCCGGGTTTGAGCCGCACTTCGCCGAACGGCACGCCCGGCAGATTGTGCAGCGAGAAGGCGAAGTCAGGCTGGATCTCGGAAAAGCGCGGATCGGCGACGACGCCCGCCGCGCCATTGCCGGTCTCTTCCGCCGGCTGGAACATCAGCACCACGCGGCCGCACGCCGGCCTCTGGCGCCCGAACTGGCGGCCGAGCGCAGCCAGGATCGCTGTGTGCCCGTCATGGCCGCACATATGCGACTTGCCCGGCACCTGCGAGGCATGCGCGACGCCCGAAAGCTCGTGGATCGGCAGCGCGTCGAGCTCGGAGCGAAACAGCACCGTCGGCCCGGCTTGCCCGCTGTCATAGACCGCCGCCACCCCATGGCCGCCGAGCCCGGTCAGCACCTTGTCCGGCCCGGTATCGGCGAGGAAGTCGACGACCTCCTTCGCCGTCTTCTCCTCTTCGTTGGAGATTTCCGGCTGCCGATGCAGCTTGCGCCGCCATTCCGTCAGCTCGACCAGGTCTCGGTTGGTCAGGGTCACGTTCGTCTCCGCGTGGTTTGCAGCTAACACAAACACAATAGGGTTCTGCTCGCGCCGTGCCATGCCGATCAATTCAAATAGTCCATGGGCGAATTCGCTGACGCAGCTTGACACATCCAGCGACTATCCCAACGATTTCCGTTGCCAAAGCTCAAAGCGCTACTAGTCGCGGCGCGCTTGGTCGGGGCGTAGAAATGAGCGGTGCGGGCGAAAACCTCGATCTAAAGGAAATCAACGCAATTCGCGCCTTGCTGGCGTCGAAGCCGCGGCCGGTGGGCTGGGACGAACGCCGGGCGCGGCTCGATGAGGTCGGCTCGTCCTCGCCGGTCGCGGCCGATATCCGATGCGAGGCGGTGACCTTCAACGACCTCGCGTCCGAGTGGTCCTTGGCGCCCGGGTCCGACACGGACAAGGTGCTGCTCTTCTTCCATGGTGGCGGTTACTGCTCCGGCTCGATCACAAGCCATCGTCGAATGGTGACAGAGGCCGGCCGGGCAATGAGAATGCGCACGCTTGCGGTCGGCTATCGGCGCGCGCCGGAACATCCCTTTCCCGCGCAGCACGAAGACGCGCTCGCGGCGTGGCGCTTCCTCGCCGAGCAAGGGATCGCGCCGGATCGCATCGTTGTCGGCGGAGACAGTGCCGGCGGCAATCTCAGCCTGTCACTGGTCGGCCGGTTGCGCGCGGCGGGCGAGCGGTTGCCGGGCTGCCTTTGGCTGGTCTCGCCCTGGACGGATCTTTCGATGTCCGGCACGACATTGTCAGCCAAGGACGCGATCGACCCCATCATCCACCGGGCCTATCTGGAGGAACTGGCGGGCGCCTATGTTCCCCATGGTGTGGATCGGCGCGATCCGCTGATCTCGCCCTTGTTTGCCGATCTGACCGGATTTCCTCCAATGCTGATCCAGGTCGGTTCCGCCGAGACGCTGCTGTCGGACGCGACGCGGCTCGCCGAGGCCGCCGGCATGGCGGACGTCGAGGCACGCCTCGAAATCTGGCCGCATATGATCCATGCCTGGCCGGTCTGGAATGCGCAATTGAGCGCCGGACGGCGCGCGCTTCTGAGCGCGGGCAGCTTTGCCCGCGAATTTGTGTAGCCACCGGCGGCCAGGCAGGATTGGCATGTTCCCGACCTGACCGCTTTGATGCCGCGCCTGGCAGCTCGATGTCCCGCCCACTCGCGCCCTGCATTTCGACCATTCAGGTAGAGCTTTGGTTCGCGTGTGAGTTCGCCGAGCCCGGCTCGTCGACGCGAAGTTGTCGGCCGCGAGCCGCTAAGCCTTGAAGCTGAACAACCGGAATAGGTTCGAAGGACTCCTGTAGTGCTCACGCACCTCGCGGAAGCCGGCCCGCCGGCCAAGATTCCGCCAGGAAGACGCCGTCTCAGGGTAATCCATGCTATGCACGTGGGTGGCGAGCAGCAGCCATTCGAGGCTGCTGAGCGCTGAAAAATCTTTGCGCTGCCGTTCCCATCGTCTCATCCAGCCGGCCCGGCTCTCCCACATTTTGCATGTGTTCTCGTAGACCAGAAGTGTCCCGGATGGGCCGACAAGGCGCCGCAGCTGGTGCATGACCTCGAGTTTTTTGTCGAAGCGTAAATGGTGCAAGGACAGGCCGATCCAGGCGAAGTCGACAGGCTCCTCCGAGGCGGTCAGCCACTCTACGAATTCCCCGCGCCGCAGTTCGGCGGCGCATGACAGACCGGCGACATTGGCGGTTGCCTCATCGAGCGCTGTCCGCGACAGGTCGATGCCGACATAGCGACCGACGGGCAAGCCCTCCAAGGCAGCCGCACTGAACGAGGCGTCTCCGCAGGCAAGGTCCAGGAAAGAGAAACCAGGGCGTTGGTTTTGCAGCAACTGGCGAAGCACCGCATAAGCTTCACGGTGAAACAGGTAGTTGTTGTCCAGAACCTTGCGGTAGATGCCCCACATTTCTTGGAACAGGGCAGAGGGGGGCACGGCAACTTCGATCTTGGTGGCGGCGGTCATGGGATCGCTCCTCTCGGTCAGGAGCAATCAAGGTGAAATGCGGGCCGCTAAATGTAGCGAACCGAGGTGCTAAAACTTCCGAAAACTTCCAAAAAACGCCTCATTGCATTAGCGTGAGCTGATGGAGGAGCGGCGCTACAGTTTTGGTCCTTTCTTGCTCGATGCGGGAGCGGGAATGCTTTACCGACGCGGAGTGCCGATTTCGGTAGGCTACCGGGCCATGCTGCTTCTGGAGCGCCTGCTGCGCTCGGCCGGAGTCGTGGTCGGTAAGGACGAACTGCTCGATGCAGCCTGGAACGGACTGGCGGTCGAGGAGGGCAACCTGTCGGTGCAGATCGCCGCCTTGCGCAAGGTCCTGGGCGAGGGACCCGACGCCTCGCATTCGATCCTGTCGGTCGCGCGCGTGGGCTACCGGCTGACCGGCGAGGTGCGGCTTGACGCAAGCGATACGCGAAACGGTGCAGCCGAATCGGACGAAGGGCCGTCCATCGCGGTGACCCGTTTTCGCCTGATCGGCGACGATCCCGAAAAGTCCTACTTTGCCGACGGCCTGTCGGAGGACATCATCACCGGCCTGTCGCGGTTGCGAGGTCTGCATGTGCGTGACCGGAGTTCTTCCTTTGCCTATGACCCGCAGCACATCGAGCTCGATCGCCTGCGCCGCGAGTTGAAAGTCCGCTACGTCCTGCAGGGCAGCGTGCGCCAGTCCGGGCAGGCCCTGAGGATCACGGCGACGCTGAGCGATGCCAGCGCGGGTACGCAGGTGTGGGCGGAACGCTTCGATGTCGAGAGCGGCGATTTCCTGGCGTTGCAAGACCAGATCACCCACAAGGTTATGGCTTCGATCGAGCCCCAGCTTTACGAAGCCGAGCGTCTGCGCCTGCATAGCCGTCCCGCCGAGAGGCTCGACGCCTGGGGCTTTGTGATGAAGGCCATGCCCCATGTCTGGACGTGGGGATCCGAGAAAGACCTCGACATGGCCGAGGGTCTGCTCGTCAAGGCGCTTGAGATCGATCCCGATTATGCCCGCGCCAACAGCCTTCTTGCCTGGACGACCGGCGCGCGGGCAGCGCTTGGCCTGACGCCGAAACCCCGTGAGCTGTTGGCCTCCGCTTTGACGAGGGCACAAGCGGCGGTCGTGCGCGATCAGGACGATCCCTGGGCGCATCTTTCGGCCGGCTATGTTCACATGGTGTCGCGAAATTTTCGCTCGGCGGTAGACGAATTGCTGGAGGCGATCGAACGCAATCCTGGGCTCTCGCTCGCGCACTGCATTCTGGGTTCCACCTATGGCTATGGCGACATGGCGGAGGATGGCTTGCATCACCTGGCGATTGCCGCGCGGCTCAGCCCGCGGGATTTCATTCAGGCGGCGATCTTTTCCACCATGGGTATCTGCCACTTCACCGCGGGACGGTTCGATGTGGCGGCCGATCTGGAGCGCCGGGCCGTTCAGCTTCGGCCGGCTTTCGGCACCGCTTGGCGGACTTATGCGGCGACGGCTGCCCTTGCCGGCGATGTCGCCACCGCCGCCGCGGCGTTGAAGGAGGCCCTGCGGCTACAGCCGAACCTCTCGGTGGCCTGGGTCGACGAGCACCACCCCATCGTCAGGCCCGAAAAGCGCGCTCTCTACATCAGCGGACTTCGCATGGCGGGGTTGGCCTAGCTTTGGCTTCAATTGGGTCTTGGTGGTCACGTCGCAGGCCTCGCCTGGCCGATTGCGCACTGCGCCAACAAAGCCATACGATCGAACCATGCCGCACTATCCAGACGCAATGCCCCTGTCGAAGACCCTGTTCGAACGTGCCAGGAAGGTGATGCCGGGCGGGAACACGCGCACCACGGTCTTTGTCGATCCGTTTCCGATCTATGCCTCGCGAGGCGAGGGGTGCAGGGTCTGGGATGTGGACGGCAACGTCTATTACGACTGCATCAACAATTTCACCTCGATGATCCATGGCTACACGCAACCGGATGTGGCCGCCGCGGTGATCGACCAGCTGCCGTTCGGCACGGCCTTCGGTGCGCCGACGGTCAGCGAGATCGAGCTTGCCGAGCTGCTGGTCGAGCGCTTGCCCTCGGTCGACCGGATCCGCTTCGCCAACTCCGGGACCGAGGGGGTGATGATGGCCATCAAGGCCGCGCGCGCCTTCACCGGACGGCCCAAAATCGTCAAGATCGAGGGCGCCTATCACGGCTCCTACGACTTCGCCGAAGTCAGCCTTGACAGTACTCCCGCCAATTGGGGAGACATGCCGAATTCCACGCCCTATGCGAGGGGCACGCCGCGCGGGGTGCTGGACGATGTGATCGCCGTGCCGTTCAACGACAGCGAAGCGCTGCGCGCGGTCTTCGCCGCTGAGCGCGATACCATTGCCGGCGTGCTGATCGATCCCATACCGAACCGCGCCGGCCTCATTCCGGCGCGGCAGGATTACCTGCACGCCATGGTCGAGATCGCCCATGCGGCGGGTGCCCTGGTCATCTTCGACGAAGTGATTTCCGTCCGCCTCGGCTATTCGGGCGCGCAGGGGCTGTGGGGCATCGAGCCCGACCTGACGGCGCTGGGCAAGATCATCGGCGGAGGCTTTCCCGTGGGTGCCGTCGGCGGCCGGGCCGACATCATGGCGGTGTTCGATCCGACCCAGGGCAAGCCCGCTTTGCCGCATGGCGGCACCTTCACCGCCAATCCGGTGACGATGCGCGCCGGGCTGGCCGCGATGCGGGCGCTGACCAGGGAAAGCTTTGCCCACCTCGATCGCCTCGGCGCTTTGTTGAGCGACGGCATCGCCGCCTCATTGGGCAAGCATGGTCTTGCCGGCCAATGCGTCGGCCTGGGCTCGCTCTTCAAGGTCCATTTCACGTCGCATCCCGTCACGGATTACCGCTCCGTCTATCCCGGCCAGGCCGAACGCAGGAAGCTCGATGCCTTCCACAAGGGCTTGCTTGGCCGCGGCGTCTTGTCGGCCAGCTATGGCCTGTTCGCGCTGTCGACACCGATGACCGAGGCGGACGCCCGCGCCATTCTGCAGGCGATCGACGAGACCCTGGGCGAGATCGCTCGCCAGTCCTGAGACAGGCCGACAGGAGGATCACGGATGACAGCTTCTCCTCATGTGGTGGTGATCGGCGCCGGCACGTTGGGTTTGTGCTCGGCCCTCCACCTTGTCGAACAGGGCGCGCGCGTAACCGTGCTCGAAGGCCAGTCGATCGCCTCCGGATCGAGCGGCAGGTCGGTTGGCGTGGTCGGATCGCAATTTACCGATCCGTTTGAGATCATGCTTCGCGTTCATGCGCTGCGCCGCTTCCGCCAATGGGAGAGCCAGGGGCTTGGCTTCAACCACATCGGCTATCTGCGGCTGGCGCGCACGCAGAAGCAGATGGAACTGTTTGCAAAGTCGGTGGAAATTCAGGAAGAGGCCGGCCTGCGCTCCCGACTCTATCGTGCGAACGAACTCACGGAACTCGTGCCGCATATCAACCCGGGTGGGCTGGAGGGTGGGCTGTTCGGGCCCGACAATGGCTTCCTCGACCCTCACGAGATGTGCACTTTCCTGGCGCATTCGGTCCGCACCCAGGGCGGCGAAATCCGCCAGTATCGCAAGCTGCTGGGGGTAAGGCGGCGAGCGCGCGGCTACACGCTGGAGACCAGCGGCGATCCGATCGATTGCGATGTCGTGGTCAATGCGGCAGGAGCCTGGGCGCCGCAGGTGGCCGAACTCTTCGGCCAGCGCCTGCACATTTGGCCCGAGCGTCACGAGGCGGTCGTCATCCATCTCGACGAGCCGCTCGGCTACACGATGCCGATGGTCATGGATCTGGTAAACGGCGAAGGCAGCGGCCTCAATTTCCGCCATGAGAAAAGCACCGAACTGATCGCCGAGATTCACAAGGTCGACTCGCTCGCGCCGGAGGATCCCGACAATTATAACGACCATTGCGAGGAACGATCTAAGGTCAGACTGGCGGAGCTTCTCCTTGAGCGGCTGCCCGATCTGCCGGGCGCGCGGCTTGGCCGGGGCTGGGCCGGCCTTTACCCCGTGACCGCCGACCATCGCCCCTTCGTCGGCCCGATCGATGCTTCCGAGCCGACATTGGTGACCGCCGCCGGCGCCGGCGGCTACGGCATTCAGCTGGCCCCGGTGATCGGGCAGATCGCGGCCGACTGGGTTCTTCACGGCGCCCCGGTTTCCGCGCCCGGCACCGAGAGCCTGCTGCCGTCGGCAGCGCGAAACATTGCTCTTAGGTGATTGAGCGATGGAGCTTGGCGGGATGTCGAAGTCCGTGTCACGCGCCTAGGAGCGCGCCGGCATTCTGCAGGCTCGAAACACTTCTTGGGCCGTCGGCGCTTCGCGCGGAACCATCGGATCGAGAGCAGGTTGGTTGTGCATCTCAGTTTGAGAGACAGTCATAGCTCAAGGGAGAACCCGATGAAACTTCCGTACAGAACCACAGCCGCCGCTGCTGCCTTGCTATTCATGAGCTTCCCGGTCCTTGCCCAGACAAGTGCTGCGCCGGAGCCCACGCCGATTCCGCAGAAGCCCGGACCGACCGCGACACCGGAAGCCAACGCCCAACCCGCAGGTCCGACGCGCGAGATGATCCGCCAGATGATCGACGACGCGCTCCAGGAGAAGCTGCAGGAAGATCGTTCGGCTGAACAGGGACCCCGGCATGGCGGACGTTGGCACCGCGAAGACAGACAAGCGCGGCGCGACGGCGACAGAATGGCTGGCAGGCCTGATCGGATGGGACCGCGCATGATGCACCGCGCCCGTATGCAGGTCATGTTCGCGATAGTGGATGCCGACGGCGACGGCGCACTGTCGCAGGGCGAAGTTCAGGATATCGTCGGCAGGATCTTCAACGCCGCCGACGAGGATGGCGACGGCAGCCTCGACCTGGACGAGCTGCAGTCGTTCATGCATGGCTCCGGTGGCGGGCGCATGCGGTAGCGGCTCCGAAGCACATCCAGCCAGAGCGAGGCATCTTGGCCGCCGCTGTCCATGGAAGCGCATATATGTGACGGCCCGGGATTGAGATATATTGCCGCCATCCTTGGGCGCTGACGTTGTTTGAACGGGGGCATGACATGCAGGCGGTGCCGATAGCTCATCCGGCGGAACAGTCCGCCGCCGCCTCGATACCTTCGCTCTCCGGCTATCCGGCCGCGGTGCTGTGCTGGCTGCTGTCGGCCGGCGTCTATATCGCGGCAAAATGGGTGGCGCCGGAAATGCCGCCCTGGGGACTCTGCTTCTGGCGGCTTGCGCTCGCCTGCGCCATCCTGCTGCCGATCGTGCATCGCCATCACGGCGCGATGATCGCGCTTCTCAAATCCCGGCCGCTCGAGATCGCCGCCGTCGGAGCGATCGGCCTGACGCTCTGCCAGGGCATGATCTACCGCGGCCTCGCCGACACCGACGCGACCACGGCCGGCATCATCATGGCGCTGTCTCCGGTCATGACGATGGTGCTCGCGCGTTTCGTGCTCGGCGAGCCGCTCGGGCTTTGGCAGGCGCTCGGCGCGGTGGTTGCGCTCGCCGGCATGCTGGTGATCGTCGCGCATGGCGACCTGGCGGCGCTGCTTCAGCTACAGTTCAACCTGGGCGAATTGTGGATCGTCGGCAGCGCGTTCTGCTGGGCGCTCTACACCGTGCTGGTGCGCCGGTCCAAATTCGGCATCGAGCTGTTGCCGCTGGTGGTGCTCCTGCTCGGCGCCGGCGCGCTCGTCGCCCTGCCTTTCCATCTGTGGGAACTGGTCAACGACGAACGCTCCGCCTTGAACGCCCATGGCTGGCTCGCGCTCGCCTATCTGGCGGGCCCGGGCGGCGCCCTGATGTACTATCTCTACAATCGCAGCGTGGCGACGCTCGGCGCCAGCCGGGCGAGCATGCTCCTCTATCTGCAGACGATGTTCGTCGCCATCCTCGCCTATCTGCTGCTCGGCGAGAGCCTGCATGACTACGATCTCATCGGCGCCGCCTTCATCGTCGCCGGCATCGTGCTTGCCACGATGTTGAAGCCGCATGCGGCTCGCGTCGCGTAGCCCGGTGATGGCAAGTGCAAGGAGAGTTTACCGCATCGGCGCGGTCGATCGCCCATGCCCGATGTCCTTCGGGGTTCGAATGACACGGTCTGTCGACACCCTGACACGGGAGCGGCCCGGAGCCCTTGTGGGTTTGGTGGCGAAAGGCAAGGGCCACCGGGCCTAACCGGCGGGGACCTAGTACGGGGACTTCGCTAAGAGGGCACCGGCTGATAGAAATATGCGCTAATGCTAATACAATTGAAACGCATCCCTAAGGACGATGGCCAGACTGGCCAGCTTAGGTAAATATCGGCCGTGCGCTTCGCATGCTCGGCCATTCGGACGACCGAGGCCACGACAAGGCAGCGAAGCAAGCGCCTACCTGATCTGGAATCCGTGGGCCAACGGATCGCGGTCGTCCACAAAGATCGTATTGTGGCCAATAATTTGCGCCCATCCGCCGACGCTTGGCCGAATGCCTTTGAAAGGGCCAACGTCAACCTCCGCCTCGACACGGCCCTCGAAGACAGTGCCGATCAGGCTTTCCTGGCGGAAGCTGTCGCCGACTTTCAGGCGGCCCTTGCCGCGAAGTTGCGCCATGCGCGCCGACGTTCCCGTGCCGCCCGGCGAACGGTCGATCGCCTTGTCGCCATAGAAGACCGCACCGCGGCCGTCGGCATCGCTGCCCAAGGGTTTGTCGCACCAGATGGCGTGGTGGACGCCGCTTATTCTCTCGTCCTCGGGGTGGACCGGATTGCAGACAATCGCCAACGCGTCGCGCAGACGCCGGCTGAGGTCGACGATGTCGCTGGCCGACATGCCCTCCAGACCCCGCCAGTTTTCCTGCGGCTCGACCACCGCGTAGAAATTGCCACCATAGGCGATGTCGACCACGAGCCGGCCGAGCCCTGGAACATGGACGCCGACATCGGCCGCATGCAGATAACTGGCGACATTGAACATCCGCACGGAGTCCACGAATTCGCCCGGCTTCTCGTACTGGATGTCCACTCTTCCCGCCGGCGTCTCGATCGACAGCCTGCCCGGGATGCGCGGCGTAACGAGCCCTTCTTCCAGCGCCGCCGTAACCAGGCCGATCGTGCCGGCGCCGCACATCGGCAGGCAGCCGCTGACCTCGATGAAGATGACGGCGAAATCGCAGTCCTCGCGGTAGGCGGGATAGATGATGGCGCCCGACATGATGTCGTGGCCGCGCGGTTCGAACATCAGCGCCCGCCGGATCCAGTCATGCTCGCGCACGAAGAGCTCGCGTCGCTCGGCGATCGGGGCGTGCGGCAGCAAGGGTCCGCCGCCGGCGACCAGCCGAACCGGGTTGCCGCAGGTGTGGGCGTCGATGCAGAAGAAGCTGCGGCGCATGATCTCTCCGTTCAGGCAGGCTTGGCCGCACCGGGTGCCCGGCTGCGCTCCAGCGCGCCCCTCGACAGCCGGTCGAGGAAGATGGCGATCGCCACGATCGACAGGCCGGCCCGCAGGCCGAGCCCCATCTCCATGCGGGTCAATCCCCGCGTCACCTCCGCGCCGAGGCCGCCCGCTCCGACGAGGCCGGCCAGCACGACCATAGCCAGTGAGAGCAGAATGCACTGGTTGAGGCCGACCAGCAGGGTGGGCGTGGCGGAGGGGATTTCTATCTTGAACAGGATCGATCGCGGCGAAGCCCCGGTGGCCTGGCCAAGCTCCAGAAGATCCTTCGGCACCTGGTTGAAGGCGAGCGTCGTCAGGCGCAGCATCGGCGGTATGCCGTAGACGATCGTCGCGATGATCGCCGGCACGCGGCCGAGGCTGAAGATCATGACGGCTGGGATGAGATAGACCCAAGGCGGTACCGTCTGCATGATGTCCAGCACCGGCCGGATCGCGGCCTCGAAATTCTTGGAGCGCGATGCCAGGATGCCGAGCGGGAACGCGATCGACACCGAGATGATCACCGCCACCGTCACCAGCGCCAGCGTCTGCATCGACGCGGCCCAGAAGCCGGCCAGCAGGCAGAAGAGAAGCGCAACGGCCGTCACGACGGCAACCCTGGTGCCGACGAGAAAGAAGGCCAGAGCAACGGCCAAGACGATCGTCACATAGGCGGGCGGGTAGAGCAGGGCGACTTCGATGCCGCTGAGCACCGCCTCGATCAGTTTGGCCACGGCGTCGAAAAACGGATGGAAGTTGGTGTTCAGCCAATCCACCGCGGGGGCAAGATAACCCCCCGGCGAAAAGCGGAGCAGATCGAAATTCATCTTGCGCCTCCCTTGGCGCGGCTGGCCGCGCTTTGCGTGAGCCTGTCGAGCACCATGGTCAGTATGACGATGGCGATGGCGGCGTTGATAGAGGTTGCAATGTCGAGCGTGCGCACGGCCGAATAGATCGTCTCGCCGAGACCGCCCGAACCGACGATGCCGGCGATGACGACCATGCCGAAGGCCATCATCAGGCTCTGGTTGATCCCCGCCATGACGCTCGGGATGGCGAAGGGGAGCCTGATCTTGACGAACATCTGCCAAGGGGTCAGGCCGGTCGCGTGTCCCAGCTCCACGAATTCGCGCGGCGTCATTCGGATGCCCAGCGCAGTGAGCCGGATGGCAGGAGGCATCGCGACGATGAAAGTGGCCACGAGCGCGGTCGCCGGTCCGTAACCCAGCAGCGCGATCGCCGGAAGAAGATAGATGTAGGGTGGCAGCGTCTGGATCAGGTCGAGTATCGGCTCGAGGAAACGGTCGAACGCCCTGCCGAAACCCGCCACGATGCCGATCGGAATGCCGAAGAGCAGCGCCAATATGGTGGCGGTAATCACCAGGGCGAGCGTGCTCATGGTCTCGGCCCAGAGCCCCATGACCGCGCAGAAGACCAGGGCAAGCCCGGCGAGAACGCCGGCGAGGGCATTGATCAGTCGCCACGCGAGCAGCGCCGCGACCATCGCGATCAGGTAGAACGGTGCGAGCTGCAGCAGCCAGAGGACGCCGTCATAGGTTCCTTCAAGCCCGGTCCTCAGCGTTTCGAACAGCCAGTCGCCATTGTCGCTGATCCAGCCGAGAGCCGTGTCGGTCCAACTGTCGAACGTGTCGGTGATGGTCGAGATGTCCATAGTGCTCCTCCCGAGCTATGCCGCCACGAGTTCCCCCGCAGGCTTGCCGGCGACACCGCGCAGCAGGCCGCGGATGGTGACGACGCCGACGACCGTTTCGCCCTCGACCACCGCGACCGCATCGCGATCGGACTGGGTCGTGAGGTCGATGAGCGCGCCGATGTCGGCCTCGGGCGACGTTTGGGGCAGGGCGTTCACGTCGCTATGCGGTTGCGCACTCTTGTATTCGCCCACTGGCGTCATCACGGAGTGCGCCTTGACCAGGTGAATCCTGGAAATGCCCGCCACGAAATCGGAGACGTAATCGTCTGCGGGTTTTGTCACGATGTCTTCAGCCGTCCCGACCTGGACGATGACGCCGTCCTTCATGATAGCAATACGGTCGCCGATGCGGATGGCTTCCTCGAGATCATGCGTGATGAAGACCGCCGACTTGCCGAGCGACTTCGTCAGTTGCCGGAACTCGTCCTGCAACTGACGGCGGATGAGCGGGTCGAGCGCGCTGAAAGGCTCGTCCATGAGGATGATTTCCGGGTCTGCCGCCAAGGCTCGGGCGAGGCCCACGCGCTGCTGCATGCCGCCGGAAAGCTCCGAGGGATAGCGCGATGTCCAATCGGCGAGCCCGACCTTTCCGAGGGCAGCACGGGCGATCTTGTTGCGTTCTTCCTTGGCGACGCCGCGCACCTCGAGGCCGAAGCCGGCGTTTTCCAGAACCGTGCGGTGCGGCAGGAGCGCCACGCTTTGGAACACCATGCCGATATTGCGGGCGCGCATGTCGCGCAGCTCCGTGGCATTGAGTTTGGCGATCTCCTTTCCCTTGACCGTGATCTTGCCGAGGCTCGGCTCGATCAGGCGATTAAGCAGACGGATCAGCGTCGACTTGCCGCTTCCCGAGAGGCCCATGATGCAGAAGATCTCGCCGCGGCGGACCTGGAGGCTAGCGTCGGCAACACCGACCACGCAGTTGAACTCCTGCAGCACCTGCTTTTTGGAGAGCCCGCGCTCGGAGATCGCCTTGACCGCGGCCGAGGCGCGGCTCCCGAACACCTTCCACACGGATTTGCAGTCGACCAACACTTCGTTGGGGGCATTCACGGTCATGTTCATTGCCTTCCCCATGGGCCACCAAATGGCTATCGTGTTTGGAGGCGGGCAGCCGGTTCGGCGGCCCGCCGTTGGTGTGATTACTCGCCCTTGATGTTTTCCCAGCGCTTCAGGAGATCGGCGTGAGCGTCGGTCCAGGCCTTGACGGCTTCATCCATCTTCTTGCCGTCGCTGACCGCGCCGTTGATGGCGGTAATATCAGCGAGCGGCACATAGACCGAGGCGATGACCTCGCGGGCATGCGGATGGTCGGCCGAGAAGCCCTTCTTGGCAATCCAGTAGTAGCTCTGCGGCGGCGGGAAGATGCCCTTCGGATCCTTGAGGTATTTCACGGGATACTTCTGCATCATCCAGGACGGCTCCCAGATGGTGACGGCGATCCATTCCTTGCGGTCGACGGCCGACTTCAGCGCGGCGGTCATCGCGGCGGTGCTGCCTTCGACCAGCTGGAGCTTCAGGCCGTATTCCTTGATCGCATTGGCGGCGTCGCGCATCAGGCCCGAACCCGGCTCGATGCCGACGATCTTGCCGCCGAACTTGTCGGCGTTGTCGTTGAGCTGCTCGGTCGAATCGATGGTCACGTAGTTCGGCACGGCGATCGCCTGGTAGAGGCCGTGCGAAACCGGAGAGATCTTCTCGAGGCGCTTCTTGTTCTTGTCCCAGTAGTCCTGCGCGACATAGTCCGTCTGCGAGGCGAGCAGTTGAATGTCGCCCTTGGTCAATGCGGCGTAGGCGATGCCCCATTCGGAAAAATCGACCACCTTGACGGTGTAGCCGGCGTCCTCAAGCACCTTCTTGGTGATGCCTGTGATGGGGGTGAGATCCTCCCACGACATCGTGCCAACGGTGATTGTCTTTTCTTCCGCCTGAGCGGACAGCATGGTCATCCCGACCATCGCGGCAGCGCAGAGCGCTTTCCACAACGTCTTCATGTTTCCTCACTCCTTAGTTATCGTTTCCATTCCCGTTCGAAGACTTCGCGGTCTGCTCGGTCTTCACATTGCGCGGCGAGAGCTCATCCCTCGCGGCCAGCACGCAATTCCTGCAAACGGATCACCGTGTTGATGCCCATCCACGCGAACGGTTCGGGAGGAAGCCGCGCGGGTTGGGGTTGATCCGCATATTTGTCGAGCATGTTCGACCGGGTGCCGGTCGCGAGATCCGCGGCCATGATGCCCGCGAGCGTGCTTTTCACGGTCCCAAGGCCGTTCTCGCAGCACGCCGAATAAAGGCCGTCTTCGATCTCGCCGAAGGCGGGCACGTGGTTGCGGCTGAGGCAAAGCCGTCCGGCCCAGACATATTCGAACGGCACATCCTTGAGGTCCGGAAACCTGGCATCGAGTGACATCCGCTGCTCGCCGGCGATGCCGGCCAAGCGCTTCTCGCTGACCCGCACGGGCCAGTCATAGGTGAACCGGGTCCGGATCACGATCCGCGAGAGCCCGTCGCTGGTTATCTTCCGGACCGTGGCGCCCATCGGATCGGCCGGCAGCAATGCCCACCGGTCCTTGCCCGTCGACTTCGCGGTGAATGGGGCGGTCATCGATGCATAGGTGAAGATGTGCATCAGGCGGCCGCGGAAGTAACCGAAATCGTCGATATGGCCGTTGACGCCGAGGATGACTTTCGGCGCGGTGACGCTTCCGGTGCGCGACACCGCCTTCCAGGCTCTTCCGGCCCGGGTGAGCTTGAGCACCGGCGAGTGCTCGAAGATGTCGACCTTCGGTGCGAGCCCCGCCGCGAGCCCCCGGATATAGTCGGCAGGCTGGATCATCACGGCGCCGGGCGTGTAGAGGCCGCCGAGATAGTAGGACGACCCGGTGATTTCCCGCATGTCGCTCGCGTCGAGGAAGCGATGCTCTTCGCCGATCGTCTTGAGCGAGCGGCCGTAATTGGCATTGAGTGTCATGCCGCGTTCGGTCGCCGCGGCATTGATCTTGCCCGAGGGATCGAAGGTGCGCGCGGACATTGCGTATTCCGCGGCCGCCTCGGCGGCGAAAGCGATCGCGAAGCGATTCTCGGCGATCTCCGCCTTTGTTTCGGCCTCACCGGCGACGGAATATTCGCCCGACGACAAATTGTGCGGGGTGTCGATCATATAGCCGGAATTCCGGCCGGCGGGACCTTTGGCGACCTCTCCGGCTTCCAGCAGGACGATCCTGTCGCCCGGCCGAAGCTTTGCGAGCCGCCGGGCGGCGGAGAGGCCGGCGAAGCCGCCGCCGATGATCAGCCAGTCGGCCTTGATGTCGCCGTCGAGCGTGCGGACGGGGAAGCAGCGTCTGCTGATCGCCTCCCAGCCAGAGATTCCGGATTCAGCCGGAAGCCGCTTGACGACGAGATCGCTCACCGGACGGTCTCGTCGACCGAGCGGTCGGAGACGTCGATCCAGACCGTCTTCAGTTCGCAGTAATTGTCATGCGCGAAGACCGACTTGTCGCGCCCGCCGAAGCCGGATTCCTTGTAGCCGCCGAACGGTGTTGTCGCGTCGCCTTCGCCGAAGCAGTTGACCGTGACGACGCCGGCGCGGAGCTCGCGGGAGAGCTTGATCGCCTTGCGCAGGCTCCCCGTATAGACGGACGCGGTGAGGCCGTAATTCGTGTCGTTGGCGAGCGCGATCGCCTCGGCCAGCGAGTTGAACGTCGTCACCGACAGGATCGGCCCGAAAATTTCCTCCTGGAAGAGGCGGCTCGCAGGGGTGACACCGTCGACGACGGTCGGCTCGATATAGGCACCCTTATGCGTGGCGCCGCCATGGGCGACCGAGAGCTTCTCGGTCTTTACGTCGCCGAGGAAGGATTTCACCTTCTCGAAATGGGTCTTGCTGACCAGCGCGCCGATGCGGTTTTCAGGATCGAGCGGATCGCCGGTCTTCCACTCGCGCATGTAGGCGCCGATACGCAGCAGCAGCTCGTCCTTGATCTTGGCGTCGACGATGAGCCGCGAGGTGGCCGAGCAGTTCTCGCCCATGTTCCAGAAGGCGCCGTTGACCACCTGTTCGGCGACGAGATCGAGGTCTTCGGCGTCGTCGAGAACCACTGCCGGGTTCTTGCCGCCGCATTCCAGCACGACGCGCTTGAGGTTGGAGTCGGCCGCGTAGCGCAGGAAACGGCGGCCGGTCGGCGTCGATCCGGTGAAGGCCACCATGTCGACGCCCATATGCATTCCGATCGGTTCGCCGACCTCCTTGCCGCCGCCCGGCACGACATTGAAGACGCCGGCCGGGATGCCGGCCTCATGGGCGAGCTCCGCGACACGCAGCGTGGTCAGCGTCGTCTCCTGGGCAGGTTTCACGATGACCGAGCATCCGGCCGCAAGCGCCGGGCCGATCTTCCAGGCCAGCATCAGCAGCGGAAAATTCCACGGCAGGACGCAGCCGACGACGCCGACCGGTTCGCGCACGACCATGGTCAGCGCCTTCGAACCAACGGGCGCGGTGTTGTCGTAGAGCTTGTCGATCAGCTCGGCATGCCAGCGGATGGTATGGATCGTGTCCGGCACATCGACGGTCTGGCATTCGCGGATCGGCTTGCCGCTGTCGAGGCTCTCCATCACCGCGAGTTCGTGGCGGTTGCGCTCCAGAAGCTTGGCGAATTTGAGCAGGACGGCCTTGCGTTCGCCAGGCGCGAGATGCTGCCAGCGGCCGTCGTCGAAGGCTTCCCTGGCCTTGGCCACGGCGAAGTCGACATCGCTGGCATCGCAGGCCGCGATGTCGGCAAGCACCTCGCCGGTCGCCGGATTGGTCGTCCTGAAGGTCTTGCCGGATTTCGCCGGGCGGAAGCCTCCGTCGATGAAGGCATTGGTCGGGAATTGAATCTCGGCGGCGAGCGCCTTGTATTCGGCGGCGGTCAAAGGCTCATGCATTGGTTTGCTCCCGACGTGATCTGGGCGACCGTCCGCTTCAGCGTGGCGACGACAGTCTGAAGGGATCGCTTTTCTTCCGAATTGAGAGGCCGCAGCGGCGCGCGCACGCCGCCTGCCTTCAGGCCGATCAGCTCGCATCCATGCTTGATCGACTGGACGAACTTGCCGCATTCGAGAAAGTCCATCAGCGGCAGCATCGCGCTCATGATGGCGCGGCCCTTGTCGAAGTTCTTTTCGAGCACGCAGGCCTCGTAGAGCGCGACGTGCTCGCGCGGCAGGAAGTTCGAGCCGGCGCAGACCCAGCTCCTGGCGCCCCAGGCGAAGAATTCCAGCGCCTGGTCGTCCCAGCCGCAGGAAAGCGAGATGTGCGGGAACTTGCGGGCAAGCCGGTGCAAATTGCCCATGTCGCCGGAGCTTTCCTTGATGGCGACGACGTTGCGGGATTTGCCGACGCGAGAGAAATACTCCTCGCCCATCATCACGCCCATGCGGGCCGGATAGTTGTAGAGCATGATCGGGAGGTTGGCCGCGCGGTCGACGGTGAGCGCATGAACCGCATTCTCGCGCTCCGTCGGCAAGGCATATGGCGGCGACGAGACGAGGATCGCGTCGGCGCCGATCTCCTTCGCCCCCTTGGCGTATTCGACCGAATCTTCGGTCCTGGTAGCGCCTGTGCCGATGACCAGCGGAAGGCGGGTGCCGATCACCTGCTTGGCATAGGCACCGAGCTCGAAGCGCTCCTGGGCGCTTTGGGCATAATATTCACCGGTCGATCCACCAACGATGATGCCGTGCACCTTGGCTTCGATGAGTGACTCGAGAACGTCGGCGAAGGCCGCGTTATCGATCTGACCGTCCGGACCGATCGGCGTCACCGCCGGCGTGTAGATGCCCTCAAACTTCAAGACATTTCTCCATCGATGGAGTGGCCGTTTCGACCAATGCGTCATTCGGCAAAACGGAGGCCATCCGCGAATTCCCAAGCGGGGATTCGCAGCGCTCGAAACCGGTTGATCGCGTTTGATAACGCGAAAGATTGCACGTCAGCATCCGAGAGTCAACAGATTGTATAATTTACGTACACATAAAAAATATGGCACGAGTACAATTCTGGGGAGCGCGCCCGTCGCGCATTTGCGGATATGGAGCAGGTATTCGGTGGCGTCGCCGCAGTTTCGCTGCCGGCACCGGGCCCGGCAGCAGGCGTTCTTCCTATCCCGGCCGCAGTCGCTTTCCTAAGCGGCCGTCAGTTATCGCCGACCAGCGCGTCCGCCTTCATTCCCTGCGGCGCGATGAACATTTCCATGTTCTCGCGCGACAGTTCCCAGTGCTCGAACACCAGGTCGACGACGGCATCCTCGTCATGCGCGCCGATGGCCGAGATGAAGCCGTCATGATGTTCGACCGCCGTCTGCAGCCGCTTGCGCATGTCGTCATTGCGTGGGCGGAAGAAGGTATGGCCGATGCGGGCGTGGTCGATCAGCAACCTGCCGAGGCTGGGCTGAAGATAGGCGTTCGCAGACATCTCGCCGATGATCTCGTGAAACCTGTTGTTCTCGACCACCATGGAAAGCGCGTCGCCTGACTTGCTGGCGGCGCGGAAACGCTCCTGCGTGTCCTTCAGGTCTACCATCTGCGAAGGCTTGAAATTCTGCACGGCCAGCCGGCCGATGGCGGCGTAGACCATGGGGGCGACCAGGAAGAATTGCCGAAGGGTCGAATGGTTCATCGGAACGACCCTGGCGCCCCGGTTCGCGCGGATCTCGATGTAACCTTCGCCCTCCAGCCGCCGGAAGATTTCCCTGACCGGGGTCCGCGACAGGCCATAGCGCTCGCTCAGCGCCACCTCGTCCAAATCCTCGTCAGGATCGAGTTCCATTGTCAGGATGCGACGCTTCAGATCGTCATAGAGACTGCCCTTGCTTCCCTTCATGGCGCACCTTCGGAATCGTCCTTGCCAATCGACATACCTGGCAGTTGGAAGAGTCGCATGCGCTTGCAAGTGAGTCAACGGATTGTATTTTCTTGGTACACAATATATGACGAGATGGATCGGCTGGCTCGCCTCAAATGACAGCCCGGACGGCGATCTTGTCTGAATGAGCCTCGGATAACTCAAGGGACAGGTCCCGCAAAGCATGGCCAAGAAGTTTGCGTTTCTCCTGGTGCGCGATTTCACTTTGTCGCCGCTGTCGCTTTTCATCGACACGCTGCGGCTCGCCGGCGATGAGGGCGATCGCAGCCGCAGGGTGGAGTTCGACTGGCAGATCGTCGGCGAGCGCGGCCTGCCGATCCGGGCGAGCTGCGGCGTCGAATTGCTGCCGACCAAGGCGATCGGCAATCCGGAGGATTTCGACAACGTCGTCGTGGTTGGAGGTCTGCTCGACACCAACCGCAATCTCAGCGCTGAAAAGGAGGCCTTCCTTCTGCGGGCCGCCGACAAGGGCGTGCCGATAACCGCGCTGTGCACGGGAAGCTTCGTGCTGGCCCGCTATGGCTTGCTGGACGGCTACAGTGCCGCCGTCAGCTGGTTCCACATCAAGGATTTTCGCGCCGAATTCCCCGATGTGAATGCGCATGCCGACAGCCTCTATTCCGTCGACCGCGGCCGCGCGACATGCGCCGGCGGCACCGGCGCGGCAGACCTTGCCGGTTATTTCGTGTCGCAATTCATCGGTCAGAAGGCGGCGGAAAAGGCCGCCAAGATCCTCGTGCTCGATCGCATCCGCAACATCCGGGACGTGCAGCCCGTCGGCGATCTGTTTCCCGAAGCGTCGAGCCGTGCGGTGAAACGGGCCTTGCTGCTGATGGAAAGCAGCCTGCAGGAAAAGATATCGGTCACCGAGATCGCAAGCCGGTTGAATTGCTCCCGGCGCCAGCTCGAGCGTCTTTTCGCGACCGAGCTGGGCACAAGCCCGATGGCCGCGTACCTGGCGCTCCGGGTTCACTACGCCAAGTCGCTGCTGGAAGGCAGCGACCTGCAGATAGGCGACATCGCCTACAGATGCGGCTTCGAAAATGCCGGGCACTTCAGCCGGGTATTTCGCCAGCACACCGGCATCACGCCGACCAACCTCAGGCATCCAGGCCGCTTGGCTGCTCAAGCGGCGAAGCAGTGAATTCCTGAAGGCCGATGCGAACAGGGGCTTAGTAGGCTACGAAATCCGCTGCCCGTTCTCGTCGAGCAAAACACAGCTGCTCGGATCGAATCCGACCTCGATGGTCTCGCCCTCCCGGACGATGCGGCCGTTGATCGGCGCGTTGGCGCGGATGCTCGTCTTGCCGCCGAAGTCGATCTCGTAAATGGCGCTGCCGCCGAGATAGGAGGTCGAGACGACGCGGCCGGAGAGCTGGTTGGTGCCGGCTGCGGCACCGACCGACAATTTCTGCGGCCGCACCACCACGGTGACCTTGCTGCCCGGCGCCAGCGGCCGCGGCGACGTTACATGGACGGTCTGGCCGGCGGCAAGCGTCACCGCTATCTGCCCGTCGGATCTGCTGACGGTGCCGGCAAGCATGTTGGCCTTGCCGAGGAAATCGGCGACGAAGGCGGTGGCGGGCCGCTCATAGACTTCCTCCGGCGTGCCGATCTGCTCGACCGAGCCGGCGTTCATCACCACGATGCGGTCCGACATGGAGAGCGCTTCTTCCTGGTCGTGGGTGACGAAGATGGCGGTGATGCCGGTTGCCTTCTGGATCTTCTTGATCTCGACGCGCATCTCCTCGCGCATGTTGGCGTCGAGCGCCGACAGTGGCTCGTCGAGCAGCAGCACCTGCGGTTCGAAGACGATGGCCCGCGCCAGCGCGATGCGCTGCTGCTGCCCGCCCGACAATTGCGAGGGCAGCTTCTTCTCGCTGCCCGGCAGCCGCACCATGTCGAGCGCCTGGCCGACCCTGCGCGCGATCTCGGGCTTCGGCACGTTGCGATACTTCAGGCCGAAGGCGACATTGTCGAACACGCTCTTGTGCGGGAACAGCGCGTAGCTCTGGAACACCAGGCCGATGTTGCGCTTGTAGATCGGCACGTCGTCGACCCGCCGCCCATCGATCATGATCTGGCCGCCCGAAATGTCGACCAGCCCGGCGATGGAGCGCAGGATCGTAGTCTTGCCGCAGCCCGACGGCCCAAGCAGGGTGACGAAACTGCCCTTGCGGATCGACAGCGAGAAGTCGCGCACAGCGACGAACTTGCCATAGGCGATGTCGATGTCGCGGAACTCGACCGCCGGCTGCTCCGCACTCATGTTGGGAGCTGTGCCGGGTGCCCCGGCCGAGACCGGCCGGGGGCTGAGTGACGCTTGGCTTCTGTCAGGCACCTTTCGCGATCCTGTCCCACTGCTTGGTCCAGGCGTCCTCGTTGGTCGCCCAGTAGACCGGATCGGCGAAGGTCAGCGCCTTCATCGAGCCGGTCTTGTCGAAAGCCGGCAGCTTCTCGATCTTCTCGGTTAGCTTCACCTTGGTCGGGTCGAGCGACGGCGGGTAGCTCTGGCCCTCGGCCACCGCGATCGAGGTCGCCGGATCGAGCATGAAGTTGATCAGCTCTTCGCATTCGGTCATCGGCGAGCCTTTCAGGATCAGCATGTCCTCCATCCAGGCATAGGAGCCCGCCGGATCGAGATAGCCGATCGGATGGCCCTGATCCTGCAGGGCGGCGACGCGGCCCGACCAGGCGTCGGTCACCACGATCTCGCCCTTGGACAACAGGTCCATCAGTTCCGCGCCGGAGCTCCAGAATTTCTTGGCGAGGTCGCGCGTCTCGCGCACCTTGGCCCAGATCGTATCCATGTCCTTGATGTTGTTGGGATCCTGTCCGGTGGCCAAAGCCGCGTACCAGACGCGGGTGGTCATGTCGGCATAGCCGCCGACCTTGCCGGCGTATTTCTTGTCGAGCAGCAGGCCGGCACCCTTTTCCTTCGCCTCCTCGGGCGAGATCACCTTGGTGTTGTAGGCGATGCCGGTGGTGCCGTAGTCGTAGGGCACCGCCGAGAGCTTTGGCGTCAGCTTGCGGAACGGCTCGATCATCGGCTGCAGCACATTCGCCATGTTGGGAATGTTGGCCTCGTTGATCTCCGAGTTCATGCCGGCATTGACGTATTTGATGTAGTAGTTGACGCCGGACGAATGCACGATCTGGAAGTCGCCTGGCTTCGCCGTCTTGATCTTGGTGATGATCTCGTTCTCGTCGCCGAACGTGCCCTGGACCACCTTGATCTTGGTCTTGGCTGTGTAGGGCTGGAAGGCGTATTTGTCGATCGCCTCCTGCACGGTTCCGCCCCAGCCGTCGAAGCGCACCTGCTCGACCGCGGCGAGCGCGCGGCTCATCCACGGCATGGAGAGGCCCGCCGAGGCCGCGGCGGCGGCGGTCAGGCTCAGAAAGGTGCGGCGGCTCAAATCGCCGTTCACGTAGCGGTCATGCAGCCGTTCCAGCCGTTTGGTGGTGGATAGTTTCATTTTGCTTCCTCCTTTGGTTCGCCTCGTCTTCTCAATTTTGTCAGGCTTTGCATGAGAATGCCGCCAATCAGCGGGATGCCGACGGTCACCAGGATCATGACCGTGCCCAGCGCATTGATCTCCGGGCTGATCGAAATCTTCAGCATCGAAAGGATTTGGGTAGGCATGGTCTCGACGCCGGCCGGCCGCCAGAACAGGCTGGCCGAGGTGTTGTCGAACGAGATGGTGAAGGCGAGCAGCGCGCCGGCAACGACCGCCGGGATGAGCAGCGGCAGCGTGATCTCGCGGAAGGACGAGAAGCGCGAGGCGCCGAGCGAAAGCGCGGCCTCCTCATAGACGCGCCGGATGCCCACCATGCGCGCCTGGGTGATCAGCACCACATAGGGCACGGCGAGCAGAATATGGCCGAGCACCAGGAGGAGCAACGTTCGCGGCTGGTCGACCGCCTTGATCAGCACCAGGAGGCCGACGCCCAGAATGGTTTCGGGCACCAGCGCCGGCAGGATCACCAGCGTGCTCAGCGTCTGCTTGCCGGGGAACTCGAAACGCACCAGCGCGAACGACGTGACGACGCCGATCGCCGTGGTGGCGGCCGCGGTGACCAGGGCGATCCACAGCGACGTTCGGAACGCGGCCAGCACCGCCTCATTGGCCATCAGCTTGCCGTACCATTGCAGCGAAAAGCCGGTCATCGGGAAGCCGCCGAACATCGAGGCGTTGAACGACAGGATGACGGTCGCCGCAATCGGCGCGAACATGAAGATGTAGACGCAGAGCGTGACGAAGCCAGTCAGCCGCCAGGCCCATCTGCCTTCCTCTTTCCGGCGTGCAGGCTTCATCCGCCCAATCCCCTCATCCTCCAAGGCCTTTGACGATCTGCGACATGCCCATGTAGCGGGTGTAGATGGCGGCGAAGAAACCGAGCACGACGAACAGCACGATCGAAAGCGTGGCGCCCATCGGCCAGTTCAGCTCGCTCATGATGGTGTCGTAGATCAGATTGCCGAACAGCGCGTCGCGGCCCGAGCCCAGAAGCTGCGGCGTCACATAGCTGCCGGCGGCAAGCACGAAGCAGAGCAGCAGGCCGGCCGCGAGGCCGGGCAACGAAAGCGGCAGCGTCACCTCGCGAAACGCCTGCGCACTGGTGCAGCCCATCGAGCGGGCTGCCGCAATCAGCGTGCGGTCGATGCTTTCCAGGCTGACATAGACGTTGAGGATCATGTAGGGCAGCAGGAAATGCAGCAGCCCCATGATCACCGCGCCCTCGGTGTAGAGCATCGGCAGCGGCTCGCTGACAATGCCCAACTTTATGAGCGCCACGTTGATGACGCCCTGTTCGCCGAGAATGTTGATCCAGGAAAAGGTGCGGATGGTGAAGCTGATCCAGAACGGCACGATGAGCAGGAGAAGCAGCAGCCACTTGTGCCTGAAGCTCGTCGCCCAGATGAAATAGGCCGGAAAATAGCCGAGCACGCCGCAGAGCAGCGCGGTGACGGCGCCGACCCGCAGCGTCTTCAACAGGAAGCCGTGATAGTAGCTGTCGGTGAGGAATTCGTGCCAGTTCGCGGTTGTCAGCGCGCTGGTTTCCACGCCGGCGGTGACGAAGGTGAAGAAGGTGTAGACCGACATCACGGCGATCGGCAGCACCAGGAAGAAGATCAAGAGCAGCAGCACCGGCGCGATCAGCATCCAGGCCAGCCGTGGATCATACAAGGTCCATCGATTTTTCATGCGCACCCGAAGGTCCGCGCTTTCTTTGAAGCGCTTCTGTTCCCGCAGCTCAGATTGGGTGATTGGGAGCGCGATGTCTACAGGCGGCGATTGAGCCAGAGAGCCTCCGACTGTTGGCGATCGCGTCGTCCCGTGCCTCCACGCAAACAGTCCAGGCAAGCAAGGGAAAGGGCCCGACATCGGGCCCTTCCCATTCTACCGGACCCTTGGTTCGGCTGGATCAGGTAGCGCCAATGGGCGGAGGGAATGACCGCCTGGCCCGCCCCTTATTTCAGCCCAATGGTCATGCCGCTGAGATCGGCATTGATCTGCAGGCCTACCTGCCGGCCTGTGAGCTGGAGTTCGGCGCCCTTGTCGTTGGTCATCACGATCACCTGAGCGCCTCTGCCGAGCGCGCCGCCGCCGCCCGCTGCGCCGTACACTCCCGCCACGTCGCGGGCGCGGCGAATGTGGCGCACTGTGCCTTTGAAATAGGTCTTGGAAGCCCCGAAGGCGAGGCCGCCCGAGATGCCCCCGATCGAGATGGGATAGTTGCGACCACGGAAGGTCAGCGTGCCTTCGCCGCCGGCGCCGCCGATGAAGAAGGCCGCCTTATAGATCGAGAAGCGGATCGTGCCGCTGTCGGCGTGAGCAGCGCTGGCAAAGCTCACGCCGACAGCGGCGATGACCGCAATCGCGGCTGAACGAATTCTGGACATGGTGAGACTCCTCGAAAGCGCCGATTGCCCAACCGGCAGGGCACGTCAGCGTTGTATGAAACGATAGCTGAACAGTCTCGCAGGTCTTTTGGTTCCAAGGCTGGCGGATTGAATCCGGTTGCGAGAGGACGCCACGAAAGCAGGCGGCGTAGCGTCGTGTAGCTATCTCGGGGTCTCATCGGCTCGGTCAGCGCCTCCTCCGCGCGCTGCGGACTCAGGCGCCCAATTCTTGCCTGTGCGCGTTGACGAGGTCGGCCATGCTGTCGAAGCGGAAATCCACATTTGGCATGTCACCGGGGTGCATCGTGGCGCCGAAGCCCTGGTCGGCATGACGGCGATAGATCCAGCACGATGCCAGGCCGACGCGATTGGCGGGAGCGTGATCATGGAACATGCTTTCGGCAGTGTGCAGGACTTGGCTTTTCTCCACCCCGATCGTCGCCAGCTTTTCGAGCATATAGTCGAAGTTGCGGGCGGAAGGTTTGTAGGAGCCGATGTCCTCTGCCGTGTATATCGCGTCGAAGTCGACGCCGAGCTTCTTGTTGCTGAACGAAAAGCTCTTGTTGTCGACGTTGGAAAGGATGATCAGCTTGTAGTGCTGCTTGAGATACCGCAAGGCTTCCGCCGAGTCGGCAAAGGCCGGCCAATCCTTCACGCTTTCGCCATAGGCCGTGCATTCCTCTGCGGTGGCGACGACGCCCCATTCCTCGGCAAGCCGCTTGTAGACGATCGGCAGAAGATCGCGGTAGCGTCTTGCCGGAGTCCCTTTCTGCTGGCTGGATTCGTGCCGGGCATGCGCCTCGAGGATGTCGTCGCGGCTCAAACGGCGGCCGGCGCGCTCTGTCAGTGGCTTCAGGCCCTCGATCATGCCGGATTCCCAGTCGATGAGCGTGCCGTAGCAGTCGAAGGTCAGGGCCTTGAAATCGGTCAGCTTCATGGAATTGCACTCCTTGTTGGTGTCGCGTGATTATCCGGCAGGCTGCTCGCATGAGCTCAGACGCGCTTTGTCCTTCGATGCAGCGCTCCTCGATGAGGTCAGCCAGACACCGAACAGGGTCACCGCCAGGCCGAGGAACATCGCTCTCGATAGCGGTTCGCCGAAGATCAGCCACGCCCAGAGCATCGTCACCGGCGGGCTGAGATAGACCACGCTGCTGACCTGTGCGGCGGTGTAGTGACGCAGGCTCATATAGTAGACGCCGTAGCAGAAGAAGGTCGAGAACAGCACCAGCCACGCCATGCCGAACTGGAAACGCCCGTCGAGCGGCGGTGTCAGGCCGCCGTTCCATTCGGCGCAGGCGGCAAAGAGGATCGCCGCCGTCAGGCATTGAATGCACAAGCTCTGATGGATGGGCATATCGATCGTCCTGATCCGCTTCTGCACCACGGTCGCCAGGGCGAACACCAGCATGGAAGCGACGGTGAGGACATAGGCCCAGACCGGTGCTTTGCCGAGACTGAGGCTGTCCAGGGAGACGATAAGGACGCCCGTTACGCCCAGGGCTGTTCCGATCCATTGTCTTGCGCTCAGCCGGTGGCCGAGAATGGGCTGCGACAGCGCCGCGATGGCGAGAGGGACAAGATCGGAGATCAGCGCGACAAGGCCGGTCGGAACGCGCTGGCCGATGGCAAGGGCGAATCCGCCTAGATAGAGGAACATCGTCGCCACGCCGAACGCCATCTGCTGCGCCAAGGCGCGCCCGCTGATGCGCTGCCCGATCAAAAGAGCAAATGGCAGAAGGATAAGTCCGGACAAAAAAGTCCGCCAGAACAGGACCAGCATGACGTCGGCGTTCTCGCTGGCGTAGCGGATGCCGACGAAGCCGGAGCTCCAGCTTAGGACCAGGGCTGCCGCCACGGTCGGCCATACCAGAGGATGAGGCTTGTTCTGCAGAAGCGTCATGGGCTGTCTTTATTCGAGCGGTGCGCCATGCTCCTGAAGCGGATCACCAGCGCTGTCTGGCGCAGACTTATGACTTCACACTCGCTGCCTTGCACATGACAAATTTCGATAGGCTCATGAAACAGCCACGAACAATGACATAATTATTTGCCCGAAAACCCGCTCTGTGTCAGAGCTTTGGCGCGGTGCTTTCATTGCAAGCGAGGATTGTCATGGCTGGAATTATGAGTCGCCGCCTGGATGTCGATGCCCTGCGGGCGCTGGTCGCGATCGAGAAACACGGCGGTGTCACTCGTGCGGCCGAGATTCTGGGGTTGTCGCAATCGGCCGTCAGCCACAAGATGAGGCGGCTGGAAGCGAGCCTCGACTGCGAAATCCTCAGCCGGAAGCCAAACGCGCCGCTGTTCACCACGGCCGGGCACGATCTCCTGGGTTATGCGCGGCGCATCCTGGGAATTCATGACGAGGCGGTACTGAGCCTCTCGAAAAGCACGCTGCAAGGCAAGATCGCGCTGGGAATGACCGAGGATACGACCTGCACGGATCTCTCGCGCATTCTTGGCCGGTTCCGCAGGCTTCATCCCGAGGTGAGCGTCCGTACGCAAGTGCGCATGAGCCTCGTCTTGCGGGAGCAGCTCAGCCAGGGGGCCCTTGACGCCGCGATCGTCCAGCTGTTCCAGCACGAGGTTCGCCCTGCCGACATCGTCCTCTACCGCGAGACGCTGCACTGGGTGAAGTCGCCGGATCTGGTCCTGTCGAAGGAAAAGCCGATCCCGTTCCTGTCCTTCGACGAGAACTGCTTCTATCGGCGCTGGGGTCTCGATCTTGGGCAGGACGAGGGAACGGTGTTCGAGACCGTGTTCGAATGCTCCAGCGCAGCCGGTATCATCGCCGGCGTGACCTCCGGGCTCGGCGTCGCGCTCTTGAGCCAGCGGCACCTGCAACCCGGCATGGAGATCGTCGACAAACACTTCCCCAAACCGCCGGACCTGGCCTATGTCATCAGGCGCGCGCGCAACTCCCGAAATCCCGCGCTGGAGACTTTGGTCAGGGAGATCGAAGCCGAAGTCAAGCGCTACGGGGCGCTTCAGATCGCCGTTTGAAACCGTCGTGCTGGCCAGGAGCGTGACGAGGCCGTCACAGATCACGCAGCGGCGCGATTCACTGGTATCCTGAAAGAATGCTGGGATGGAATTAGGCATGGCGAAGCTCGTCTTCGGAATGAATCAGTCACTGGACGGCTATGTCGACCACGAGGCATTTGCGCCCGATCCCGCGCTCTTTCGTCACTGGATAGAGCAAGTGCGCGGCCTGACGGGCAGCGTGTACGGCCGTCGCATGTACGAGGTCATGCGCTACTGGGACGAGGACCGTTCCGAGTGGACCCCTGAGCTCCGCGAATTCGCGACGGCGTGGCGTAGCCAGCCGAAGTGGGTCGTGTCGAGCACGTTGCAGTCCGTTGGCCCCAACGCCACGCTTGTCGAAGGCGGCCTGGCGGAGATGATACGTGACCTGAAGGCTCGGCTCGCTGGGGAGATCGCGGTTTCCGGACCGGACCTGGCGCGAAGCCTGACCGACCTCGGGCTTATCGATGAGTATCGTCTCTACATCCATCCCGTCGTGCTTGGTCACGGAAAGCCATTCTTCGCCGGCCCCCGGCCGCCGCTCCGCCTCGTGGCCAGTGATTTGATCGGGGAGGAAGCGATCAGGTTGACTTATGTTCCTGCGTAGGCACGCAACTCCCGACGGCGCCGTCGCGTCGGGCGGAGCGCCCGCTCACCTCTCCGCAAACGCGCGGGCGAACGAATCCGTCATCGGCCGCGCCAGATACTCAAAGAAGGTACGGTCGCCGGTGTTGATGAAGGCTTCGACCGGCGTTCCCGGATAGAGTTGCTCCGGCTTGACGCCGGGCGGGAGCGCGTCGGCGATCTTCAGCTTGGCGCGGAAATAGGGTTCGTGGGTAGCCTGGTCGATCAGCCGGTCGGCCGAGATCTGCGTCACGGTCGCCGATACCTCTGGTGTCAGCCGCGTGTTGAGCGCTGACAGCCTGAGCTTCGCCGGCTGGCCGACGCGCACCTGATCGACGTCTTTCGGCCGCAGCTTGGCATCGACGTTGAGGCCCGATGCGGTGGGCAGGATCTCCATGATCTTTTCGCCGGGCGCGATCACGCTGCCTTTTGAATTATAGGTGGAGGACACCACGATGCCTGCCGCCGGCGCCTTGATCGTCGTGCGCTGAAGCACCGCTTCGGCTGCCCTGATCTGCTCCTCGATGTCGCCGAGGTTGGTGCGCACCTCGTCGAGCTTGGTCAGCGCTTCCTCCACGCGCTGCGTGGTCAGCCGCTCGACCTGCACCTGCGCCTCGACGATCTGGCTGTTGGCCCCGGCAAGATTGGCCTCCAGCGCGCCGGCCTGGCCGACCAGATCGGCTTCCGAGCGCAGCAACTGCGAATATTCGGTACGGTTGGTGAGGCCCTTGTCGAGCAGGCCTGTCTTGATGCCGAGCTCCTTCTTCACGACATCGGCCTGCTGCTGGATGGCGAGCTTCTGGGCGTTCAAGCCCACGACCGACTCGCGATGCATGGCGACCCGCTGCGCCATGATCGATTGCTCCGACCGGAACCGGGCGAGCCTGGCGTCGAACTCCTTCTGCTGCTCGCGGATGAGGTTTTGGAAATCCTGCTGGAACGGCGCCGGCGCTGCCTCGGTGATCGGCGCGAGCCTGTCCAGCCCGTCGCGCTCCGCCTCCAGCCGCGCCATGCTCGCCTTGAGCGCGATCGACTGCCTGGTCAGACGGTTGAGCTCGGCTTGCGCTGCCGTCCGGTCGAGCAGGATGAGGTCCTGGCCCTGCTGCACGCGGTCGCCCTCGCGGACCAGCAGCTGCTGGATGATGCCGCCCTCGGGCTGCTGGATGAGGATGTTGCCGCCCGTCGCCGAGATCGTGCCCTGCGTGATTACCGCGCCGGACAGCGGCGCGCTTACCGCCCAATAGCCGAAGCCGCCCGCAAAGAGCGCGATTGCCGCATATCCTATGAAGGCCACGCGCCGGAAGTCGGTGCGCGGCTGTCCATCCCAGGCAAGGCTCTCGATCGCCATCGTCTAGGATCCGAAGCGGATGCCGTGCGTGCGGATCATCGGCGCGAATGATCCGGTCACCACCGTGCCCTGCTGGGCGGCCGGGGCGTTGCCGGCGCCTCTATCGACAGTGGACCGCCGCAGCACCTCGGCGCTCGGGCCGAAGGCCTCGATCACACCACCGCGCAGAACCATCACGCGGTCGCAGGCCGTTGCGATGGACGGCCGATGTGTGATCACGAGGATCGTGACGCCGGCCGCCCGCGCGGCGACCAGAACCACTTCGAGCGCCGCCTCGCCGCTGCCGTCGAGATGGGAACTGGGCTCGTCGAGCACGAGAATGCGCGGGTTGCCGTAGAAGGCGCGCGCCAGCCCGATCCGCTGCCGCTCGCCGCCCGAGAGCGTCCTGTCGGAAGGGCCGATCATCGTCTGGTAGCCGTCGCGCTGCGCCAGGATCAACTCATGCGCCTGGGCGCGCCTGGCGGCCTCGACGATCGCGGCGTCCTCTGCCTGCGCGTCGAAGCGGGCGACATTGTCGCCGATCGTGCCGGGAAAGAGCTCCACCTCCTGCGCCAGGTAGCCGATCTGTCTCCCGAGCTGTTTTTCGTCCCACGTCCTGAGGTCGGCGCCGTCGATCCTCACTGCGCCCCCGGTCGGCTGCGCGGCACCGACAAGCAGCCGCGCCAGCGTCGATTTGCCGGCGCCGCTCGGCCCGACGATCGCCACCGCTTCGCCCGCGCCGATCTGGAAATTCAGCCGCTTGAGGATAGGTTCGGTGCCGGGCTGCGCGTTCGGCGCCATGAAGAAAACGTCCTGCACCGAAATCGCGCCTAATGGATCGGGGAGCGCCAGTTTCCGCTTCCCAGCCGGATGCGCAGCAAGCGCCGTCTCCAGCCGCTTCCAGGCCAGCTTTGCCTCGACGATCTGCCGCCAGGCGCCGATCAGCTGGTCGAGCGGCTGCAGCGCGCGCGACGACACCAGCGAGGAGGCGAAGATCATACCCGCCGTCATCTGCCCCTCGAGCACCAGCCACGCGCCGGCGCCGAGGATCGCCAGCTGCAGCATCATGCGCAGCGCCCGCGAGGCGCCGCTGAAGATCGCATTGGCGCTCGAGGAACGGTCGTAAAGCGTGAGCGCTGCCCCGACATGCCGCCCCCAGACCCGAGCGGCGTTCTCGACCATGCCCATGGCGCGCAGCGTTTCGGCATTGCGGGCAAAGACCTGTTCCGCATGGCTCGCCAACGCCGAGCGTTCCGCGGACATGGCATCGTTCCGGCCAATGGCGAGCTGGTTCGCGACGACAAGGACGAGCAGAAGCACCGCGCCGGCGACTGTCACCCAGAACAGCACCGGATGGATCAGATAGAGCAAAGCGAGGAAGACGGGCGCAAAGGGCAGGTCGAACAGCACCGCCACGCCGCGCGACCGGACGAAGGCGCAGACCGAGGCGAGATCACGCAGCGGCGACAGGCCGCCGGCATATTTGGGCGCCAGCGAGAGGGCGAATGTCCTTGCCCCGAGCTTCCTGTCGACGGCGGCCGCGACGCGCTGCGTGTAGACGGCGCGGATCGCGTCCAGCAGTCCGAGGAAAGCGAGCGCAAGAACCGCAATCGCCGACAGATAGACCAGCGTCTCGACGCTGGAGGAGGGCAGCACGCGGTCATAGACCTGCAGCAGATAAAGCGGGATCACCAGAAGCAGGATGTTGATCAGCAGCGAGAAGATGCCGACATCGGCGACGGCGCGCAGGAACACCGCCCGCAGGCTCGACGGTGCAGTCATATCGGCCGCCGCTGCATGATCCCGGGACATCGAACCGATCGCCTGAAAATCTTAAGCGTGGCCCCCAAACTCGGAACCGTGATGCAGCGTGCTGCTGCCGAAGCTGTGCGTGGCAGTGCTGTGCGTTGCGGTGGTGGTGCTGCTGGTGGCGACCAGGGGGTTAGCCTCCACAGCGTCCAGCGTATAGGCGCGGATGTAGTCGATCTTCATCTCAGCCGGTGTGGCAAGATGATCCGGCGGCGCGCCGGCCTGGCCGCCGATCGCAAGATTGACCAGCATGTACATGGGCTTATCCATGTCCGAGGGCGTCGCCGCTTCCGCGACCTGCACGCCGTCATAGGTCCAGACAAGCTTGTCCGGCGTCCACAGCAGGCCATAGGTGTGGAAACCGGCAGTATCCATCGCATTCACCGTAGACCCGACCATGGTGTGCGTACCCGTCTCCATCGTATGCGCGGTCATCAGAAGCGAGTTCGGGGTCTGGCCGTATCTTTCGATGACGTCCAGCTCAGGCGGCCACGAGCCGTCTTCCGGCAGCAGCCAGAAGGCCGGCCAGGCGCCGGCGTTTTCCGGCAGGTCGGCGCGCATTTCGAAATAGCCGTATGTCTGCGAGAAGCTGTCATGCGTGGTCAGGATGCCGGACGTGTATTCGTAATTGTTGATCAGCGGCTTGATGTCCGCCGGCGCTTGCGCCGCGGTGATGGTGAGCACGCCGTTGTTCACGCTGAACGGGTGGACCGAGCTCGTCGGCGCGTAATTGGCGTCGATATACCATTGCAGCTCGTTGTTGGTGGCGAGCGTGCTGCCGTTCGGCGCGCCCCACCAGAAGTTGGTATCCCACGTGCCGCCTTGGCTGTTGTGGAGGTTCAGCGCGTTGAAGTCGTCGCTGAAAGACAGCGTCATGTCGGACTTGTCGATCGGCAGCTGGAATTGGCTGGGCTGCAGCTTGTCGATGGTCGTGTCCTTGAACATGAGGATCTCGCCGGATCCGAGGTTCAAGATGACGTTCGGTCCCGCCTGGATCATGTTCGAGTGGATGGCGTCGAAGGAAGTGAACCCATAGCCATCGAGACGGACGCTGTCAGTCGCGGCAAAATTGGCGATCAGGTCGCTTCCGTTGCCTTTCGCGATGATGAAAGTGTCGTAACCGCCGCCGCCATCGATCAGCACATCATTGCCCTTGCCGCCGTCCAGCGTCTGGTGGCCGGCCTTGGCGGTGATGATGTTGTCCAGGTCGTTTCCAAAAGCGTAGTTCTTGGCGTTGGTGACGATCAGGTTCTCGACATTGTCGGGAAGCGTGTAGCTCATCCATGTGCTGATTGTGTCGATGCCTGCCCCATAGCCCTCGGCCACCTTGTTGCCCGCGGCATAGAGATAATAGATGTCATCGCCGTAGCTGCCGTGCATGGTGACATTGACGCCGGAAGCTCCATAGAAGGTGTCGTTTCCGGAGGTGCCCCACAAGTCCGGTCCGGACCCCGCCGCCGAGTACCAATGGTTGGACGAGCCGCTATAGGGGAGAGGAACGCCTACGGCATTGACGAAGCTGCTCATCGGACAACCCTCCTCGCAATACACGGCTTGCTTGAATCGGCGATGCGAACTCAACCGATCGCTAGCGGGTCAACTGGTAATTCCGGGTATCGTTCCAAGGAATTGTGTAATAGTACAGAGAAAATTTGCCGTTCAGCGATCAATTATTCGCAAGAAAAGAGAGTGAGAACGCCCTAATACAATCTGTACGCGAGGGCTCACTCAGTTTTACACAATATTACTAATTTCTTTATCAAAAATTAAGCATCGCGCGGGAGGGGCCTAGGCGGCACGACTCTCCTGAGCGGCGGGGCCGATCCGGCGGATGCTCGCCTGATGCTTTCCGCGCTCAAAGGGCAGCGTCGTCGGCTCACGCCTTGCCCATCGCGATCGACTTCAGGAACGCGGCCGCCAGTCCCTTGGCAACGGCCTGGTCGAAGCCTGCTTCGCGCATCGTCTCGATCGCGGCCGCTGTCGTGCCGCGATAGCCGAGAAAGGCCTCGACCGTATCGGTCGGAGAAGCGTCGTTGAGCTCCAGCAGCCGGCCGGTTCCGGTGAGAACGGTGTTGACCGCGCGGCGCGCGACCTCCGGCTTGAGGCCGAAGGCCTCGGCGTCGCGCATCATCGCTTCGGCGAGCAGGGCAGGGAAGGCGGGCCCCGAGCCCGTCAGCCCGGTGAGATAGTCGATGTCGCGCTCGCTGCCGACCTCATCCTCAACGCCGCAGGCTCCGAAGATCGCGCGCACGGTCGCGCGGTCCAATTCGGTGGCGTCGCCGCTCGCGATCCACGGCGTGTACGATTTGCCGACCTCGGCAGCCGCGTTGGGCAGCGTGCGCACCACGCGGCCGGTGCCGTGCTTCTCGCCGATCTCGGCCAATCGGATGCCGGCCATAACCGAAATCACCAGCTTGCCCTTGGCATCCAGCTCGAGCGACGGCCAGTCCTGCGGCTGCACGGAAAGCATGATGACGTCCGAGCGGTTGGCGAGCGCCTGGTTGTCGCCGGTCCAGAAGACGCCTGGAAAGCGATCCGGTTTGGTGCTCCGATAGGAGAGGGTGAGGCTCTCCGCCCGCACCACGCCGGCCGAAAGCGCGGCACCCGCGATGGCGCCGCCCAGCCAGCCGGCGCCGCCGACAATGCCCAGCCTGAGTGAAGCGCTCATTTGTGTCTCCCTTGCAGTCTTAAGGGTGCGGCAGGCGGCGGCCATTGTCCAGCGGTCAGCCGCAGCCGCGTACCGGCGAGCGACAGCTGTGCCTGCCGAAACGAGCCTCAGTACCCCCGCATCAATCCACCATCGACGCGGATGTTCTCGCCGGTGATATAGGCCGCGCCGTCGGAAGCGAGGAAGGAGATCGTTGCCGCCACTTCTTCGGATGTGCCGTAGCGCTTCATCGGCACGCTCTGGCGGCGTTCCTCTACGCCGGGCAGGCTGTCGATCCAGCCCGGCAGCACGTTGTTGATGCGGATGTTATCGGCCGCATAGGTGTCGGCAAAGATCTTGGTGAAGGCGGCGAGCCCGGCGCGCGCCACCGCCGAGGTCGGGAAGGCGACGCTCGGCTCGAACGCCCAGGCGGTCGAGATGTTGATGATGACGCCCGCCTTCTGCTTCTGCATCACCGGCGTCACCAGCCGGGTCGGTCGCACGACGTTGAGGAAATAGGTGTCGATGCCCTTGTGCCAGTCTTCGTCGCTGATCTCGATGATCTGCGCGCGCGGCCCGTGGCCGGCGCTGTTGACCAGCACGTCGATGCGGCCCCAGCGTTCCAGCGCGCCGTCGGTCAGCCGCTTCAGATCCTCGTTCGACTGGTTGGAGCCGGTGACGCCGAAACCGCCGAGTTCGTTGCCCAGCGCTTCGCCCTTACCGGAGGAGGAGAGCACGCCGACCTTGAAGCCGTCGGCGGCCAGCCGCTTCGCCGCCGCCGCGCCCATGCCGCTGCCCCCCGCCGTCACCAGAGCTACTTTTTCTCCTGCCATGTCGCTGTCCATCCTTGTTGAAAGCGCCTCTGTTAGCACGCGGCGGTGCAGGGCACGAACCGGTTTGGATTGCGCCACGATGCCGATTGGCGAAAGCGGACGCGGAGTCCGAACGCCATGCTCACACCTTGAAACCGCTCATCAGCGCCTTCGACACCACCGCACAGCGTCCGGGCTTCACGTCGCCCGCCTTCAGTGGCACGCCCTTTCCAGCCGGCACCGCCGGCCGGTACCAGCTCCGCAGCGCCTGGTCGCTGGCGCAATAGCCCCAATTGACGAGATCGATCGTCTCCTCGCTTCCCAGGAAATGAAGCGACGTGCCGATATCGGCAGGCGCGATTGCCGCGCTTTGCACGAAGCTCGGCTCGGCGGCGTCAGGCTTGCTGGCGATCGACCAGTAGACGCCGCGGGTGGCGGCATAGTCGGGCCGGGTCGCGTCATTGGGCAGGCCCTGGTCGTCGGCATCCTTCGCCGCCTGGAAGCGGGCGATGAGGTCGCGCCGCCGGAGCGAGCGCACCTGGTTGTCGGTGGTGTCGAGCACGCGCTTCAACTGCGAGAACCAGTTCCAGTAGCCGGAGCCGGACGCTCGCCAGGGCGCGCCGGCGTCGCTGACCAACAGCCAGCGGCAGCGCTTCAGCGCCGGCTCGATGCCGTGATTGTCATAGACGCCGCCATCGGTGAGCACGGCGCGGCCGGCCGGGACCGGCGGGCCGACGCTCGCGTCGAGCTTGTCGTTCTCCCACGCGAACTGAGTGAGGTCGAGCCTGAGCGGCGACAGAAACGGCGGGAAGGCAGACGACGCCGCGACCGCGGTCGCGACCGGCAGGTCCGCATGCTTGGCCATGCCGATCCGGTAATCGGCAATGTAGCGGTTGGACATGCGAAACAGCGAGCCGGTGCTGAGATTGCTCGAGCAGAACACGAACCACGGACGCCGGGTCAGGCTCTTCAGCGTCGGCACCTTGCCGTCGAACAGATGGCGCTCGTAGCAGGTGGCGACTTCGCGCGCCGCGCTCGAAAACGGGTTGAACACGCCCTTGAGGATCGACGGCGCGTCAAGGAAGACCTGCGAGAAAGCGAGGATTTTTTCGACGTAAAGCTCGCGGAAATTCGTGGCAACGCCGTCGGCAAAGCTGAGGCGCGGCCAGAGAACCGCAAGCAGCCCGGCGGCGATCGAGCCGCCCGAGACCGAACTGACCATGTCGATTTTCTGAAGCAGGCCGGCCTCGTTCAGCCGGCAGAGCACGCCGGCATGGAACAGCATGGCGCGATAGCCGCCGCCCGACAGGCAGAGGCCGAGCTCGTAATGCTCGACCTTGTCGTCAGCCGGTGACGATCCGGCTGGAATCGGCTCCATCGCGCCCCCCTTCTGCCTGTCCGTTCGGCATTCGAGCTCGGCTTTGCTCAATCCAGCCCAGCGCAGCCATTCTGGCAAGCGGGGGAAACGCGTAACGTCGCGGATTGGAAATCGGGCCGCGTGCCGGCCGCTCCGTCGCGGCCGGCTGCATAGACCCTGCGATCGATCTTTACTGACTGATCTCGGGCTCGACGAGCCTTGCCAGGTTCTTGAGCGACTCCTGCCAGCCGAGATAGCAGGCCTCGGCGGGGATGGCGTCCGGAATGCCGGCCTGGGTGATCTCCATCTCCGTGCCGACCGAGACTTTCTTCAACGTCACCGTCACCTGCATCTCGCCGGGCAGGTTAGGATCGTCGAACTTGTCGGTGTAGCGCACGAGCTCACCCGGAACGAGCTCGACATAGTCGCCGCCGAAAGCATGGCTTTCGCCCGTGGTGAAGTTGCGGAACGACATTTTGAAGTTGCCGCCGGCCTTTGCATCCAAGTGATGCACCGTGCAGGTGAAGCCGTTCGGCGGCAGCCATTTCGCCAGCGCGTCCGCCTCGATGAAAGCGCGATAGACTTTTTCAGGTTTGGTGGAAAGCACGCGGTGCAGGCGGACAGTGCTGGGCATTTCGTTTCTCCTGTTGATTGCCGGTCTATGCTCCTATGACGAACGGTGATTGGCCAGTCCGACATCGATGGTGAAGTTTTTTGATCGCTGCTGCCGATCTCTCGATGGGGAGATTATCCGAACCGGTTGCCTTGCACGCCGCGCACGCCGGGCCTGAGCGCGAACAGGCCGCCTTCGAAGGGGTTGGCGTCGAGATGCTCGGCGCTCATGGTGAAGCGCGCCGAGGTGACGAACAGCGTGTCGAGGCCGGGGCCGCCGAAGGCGCAGCTCGTCGGCCAGCTGCAGGGCAATTCGGCGATCCGGTCCAGCCTGCCGTCGGGCGCGATGCGGGCGAGGCAGCTTCCGCCAACCACCCGGCAGTTCCAGATATAGCCCTCTGCGTCAAGGCAGGAGCCGTCCGGCAGGCCGCGCTCGAAGCCGGTGAAGAAGGGGAGCGCCCGGCCGAGCCGTCCCGCCTTCTTGTCCCAGTCATAGCTGTAGAGCGCGTTCTTCGTCGTGTCGGCGGTGACGAAGCGTCCGTCGGGCAGCCACACCATCGTGTTGGTGATGCCGAACCGGTCTTCGCTGAGCGGCGTCGCTTTGCCCTCCCGGCCGACCCGGTAGAGCCGACCTTCATCGCTGGCGATGGGCACCGGCGCGTCGTCCGGGCCGATGTTGTTGGCCATCGTTCCAACCCAGAACGAACCGTCCGGCGCCACCACGCCCTCGTTGAGCCGCGTTCCCGGCCTGTCGTCCTCGATCGTCGCGAGCGTCCGGAACGGCCCATCGAAGTCCCATAGCGCGATCTCCTTGCGCAACCCGACGATCGCGCCGCCGTCGTTGCGCAGGCCGACCGAGGTCACGAGATCGGGCGTCTGCCAGCTTTCATGCGCGCCGCTCAGCGGATCCAGCCGATGGATCCTGCGGCCGATGATGTCGACCCAAACCAGCCTTTCGCGGCGCTCGTCCCACACCAGGCTTTCGCCGACCACGTCGCGCGCATCGAAGATCAGGCCGGCTTGCTTCTCGTGCATGGGGCGCCTCGGGGCAGGGTGTCAGAAAATCAGCTTGACATATATCTTTAAGCCGAAATATGAGCAATTCAACATCAACCTGTCATACAGGTGTTGAGGAAACGGATGCAAGAGCAGACGGACCCACGGGATGAACCGAGTCCTGGCCTGGTCAGCACGGCGATTCAGGCGATAACCCAGCACATCCGCTCGGAAGGCCTGGCGCCCGGCGATCCGCTGCCCAGCGAGGCGGCCATGACGCGCCAGCTCAACGTTTCCCGAACGGTCGTGCGAGAGGCCTTCCGCTCGCTGTCGGCGATGCGGCTGATCGACATGAGCGCCGGGCGCCGCGCCACCGTCGCCAAGCTCGACACCGGCGCCATGTCGATGGTGATCGAGCATGGCATCACCACCCAGCAGATCAGCGTGCAGCAGGTCTATGACGTCAGGCGCACCATCGAGATGCGCACCGTGGCGCTGGCCGCGCTGCGCCGCACCAACGCGGAAGCCGCGGCGATCGCCCAGTCGGCCCGGCTGATGCGCGAGAGTTGCAAGAGCCCCGAGACCGTCATGGAGCATGACATCGCCTTCCACGAGGCGATCGCGGCGGCCTCGCACAATCCGGTCTTTTCGCTGATCGTCACCGCCTTCAGCGGCGTGACGCGGCGCACCTGGGTCATTGGCTGGCGAACCCGTTCCTCCGACGAGGACCAGCTCAAGATGATCAAGGGCCATGAGGACATCGCCGACGCCATCCTCAAGGGCGATCCGCGGCTTGCGGCCGAGCATATGGCCGAGCATTTCGACAAGAGCGTCAAGGCGCTGATCGACGCGGGGTTAGCCTGATGAAGATCCGCGCCATCGAGACCGTGCGCATCGAGGAACGGCCCAACCTGCTCTGGGTCGAGGTTCATACCGACGAGGGCATCACCGGTCTCGGCGAGACGTTCTATCTATCGCGCACCGTCGAGGAATATCTGCACGAATATGTGGCGCCCAGGGTGATCGGCCGCGATCCGCTGGAGATCGATCTTTTGGCCGCCGATCTCGTCGGCTATCTCGGCTTCCGCTCCAGCGGCGCCGAGGTGCGCGGCAACTCGGCCTTCGACATCGCGCTGTGGGACATTTTCGGCAAGGCCACCGGCCAGCCGGTCGCGCAGCTGCTCGGTGGTTTCAGCCGTCGCTCGATCCGCACTTACAACACCTGCGCCGGCACCGAGTACATCAAGGACGCCAAGGGCCAGACGACGGCCAATTACGGCATCGGCGCCGGGCGCGATTACGACGATCTCAACGCTTTCCTCACCCGCGCCGGCGAGCTGGCCGAGGAATTGCTCGCCGACGGCATCACCGCCATGAAGATCTGGCCGTTCGACCACGCGGCGGAGAAGACGCGCGGCAACGACATCTCGGCAGCCGACTTGAAGGCGGCGCTCGAGCCTTTTGAAAAGATTCGCAAAGCCGTCGGCGACAGGATCGACATCATGGTCGAGTTCCATTCGATGTGGCAGCTCTTGCCGGCGATGAGGATCGCCGAGGCGCTCAGGCCCTACGCCACCTATTGGCACGAGGACCCGATCCGCATGGACAGCCTCGGCGATTTGAGGCGTTACGCCGCCGCCAGTCCGGCCCCGATCTCGGCCTCCGAGACGCTGGGCAGCCGCTGGGCTTTCCGCGACCTTCTGGAGACTGGAGCGGCGGGGATCGTCATGCTCGACATCTCCTGGTGCGGCGGCCTGTCGGAGGCGCGCAAGATCGCTTCGATGGCCGAGGCTTGGCGGCTGCCGGTGGCGCCGCACGACTGCACCGGTCCGGTCGTGCTCGCAGCGTCCACCCATTTGTCGCTCAACGCGCCCAACGCGCTCGTCCAGGAAAGCGTGCGCGCCTTCTACCGCACCTGGTACCGCGACTTGGTGACGGCGCTGCCCGAGGTGAAAGACGGCATGATCACCGTGCCGCCGGGGCCTGGGCTCGGGCTGGCGCTCAGTCCCGATCTTGGCAAGGCCTACACCGTCCACCGCCGCGTCAGCAGCCAGACGGACATTTAGCCCAAGACGCACATCTAGGATCCATAGGGAGGAACAAACATGAGAAAACTGACAGCAATGCTTCTGCTCGGCGCCGCCCTTATCGGCGGGCAATCGGCCGCCAAAGCCGACGGGCTCAACATCGTCTTCACCCATCATTCGTCGGCCTCCAACACATTCTGGCAGGCGGTGAAGAAAGGTTTCGATGATGGCTGCGCCAAGGTCGAGGCCAACTGCAACATGGTCTTCACCCAGACCGAGGGATCGATCGAGCAGCAGGTCGCGAACATGCGCGCGGCCCTTGCCGCCAAGCCCGACGCGCTGCTCACCTCCATCGTCGACGACCATGCCTTCGACGATGTCATCAAGGAGGCCCGCGACGCCGGCGTGGTGGTGATCGCCGTCAATGTCGACGACACCGAAGGCGCCAAGGGCAATGCGCGCCAGGCCTTCATCGGCCAGGGCTTCAAGCCAGCCGGCTACTCGCTCGCCAAGGCGATTTCCGAGAACTTTCCGAAGGATGGTCCGATCAAGGTGCTGGTCGGCATTTCGGCGCCGGGCCAGAACTGGTCGGAAACCCGCGGCGCCGGCGTCATGCAGTTCCTCGAGGAGTACAAGGCCGCTCATAAGGACCGCGACGTTTCGTGGGAGCGTATCGACAGCGGCACCGACCTCGCCATCACTTCCGACCGCGTCGGCGCCTATCTCAACGCGCATCCCGACACCACCGCCTATTTCGACACCGGCTTCTGGTGCGCCGGCGTGGCGCGCGTGCTGGCCGATCGCGGGGTCGCGCCCGGCAAGGTCCTGCTCGGCGGCTTCGATCTCGTGCCGGAAGTGCTGCAGCAGATGCAGAAGGGCTATGTCCAGGCGCTGGTCGACCAGCAGCCCTACATGCAGGGCTTCATGCCGGTGATGGAAGTCTATCTCAACAAGAAGCTCGGTCTTGCGCCTTCCGACATCGACACGGGGCAGGGCATCGTGCGCCAGAAGGACGCCGATGCGATCATGGCGCTGTCCGCGCAGGGCATGCGCTGAGGTCGCATGCCTTTGAGATTGGCCGAGACGCCCGTCACCGAAATGCTGGCGGGACATCACCCCCCTCTGTCCTGCCGGACCGTCCGGCAGGACAGAGGGGGGTGTGAAGGAACGCGGCGCCACAGTACCTTTCACAATCACCGCACCGGAGCCTTTCATTGAAGCGCCTGTTCAAGACCTATCTCGAGAAGCCGGAACTGGCCGGGCTGATCCTCCTGGTGCTGCTCATCGTCCTGTTCCAGGTCCGCTCCCACGGCGTGTTCCTGAACCAGGACAATCTGCGCGGCATCCTCGGCATCCTGCCGGAGGCCGGCCTCGTCGCCATCGGCGTTACCATCCTGATGATCAGCGGCGAGTTCGACCTGTCGGTCGGTTCGGTCTTCGCGCTGATGCCGATGACGATGGCGGTGCTGATGGTGCAGGGCTGGCCGTTCCCGCTGGCGCTGCTCGCCGGGCTGCTCGTCTCGGCGGCCATCGGCTTCATCAACGGTTACGTCACCATCCGCTTCGCCATCCCGAGCTTCATCACCACGCTCGGCATGCTCTTCATGGCGCGCTCGCTCACCGTCGTCGTGTCCGGCGGCTTCCCGCCGCTGCTGCCCGCCGACCTGCCGACTTGGCTGTTCACTTCCTTCGTCGGGCCGGGCAACATGTTCCGCATGTCGTTTCTGTGGTTCGTCGCGGTCGCGGTGCTGACCTCGCTGATGCTGTCGCGCACCAATTTCGGCAACTGGATCAAGGCTACCGGCGGCTTCCTGCCGGCCGCCGCGGCGATGGGCATCCCGACGGCCAGGGTCAAGATCGTCTGCTTCATGCTGTGCTCGGTGCTCTCGGGCTTCGCCGGCATGCTGCAGGTGCTGCGGCTGGGGTCGCCGCTGCCTTCGATCGGCGAGGGCATGGAGCTGCAGGCGGTGGCATCCGCCGTCATCGGCGGCGCCTCGCTCGCCGGCGGCATCGGCACCGTCATGGGCGGCATCATCGGCACGACGCTCATCCGCGTCATCGACAACGGCCTTGTGCTCAGCCATGTCGACGCCAACTGGTTCAAATTCGCCATCGGCTTCCTGACCATCTTCGCCGTCGTCGCCAATGCCTGGATGCGCAAGCGCGCCAAGGCCATCAAGATGGAGGGCTGAGCCGTGAGCGACGCCATCATCTCGGTGCGCAATCTGCACAAATGGTATTCCGGCGTGCATGCCCTCAAAGGCGTCACGCTCGACTTCAAGCGTGGCGAAGCGCTCGGCCTGGTCGGCGACAACGGCGCCGGCAAGTCGACCTTGATCAACATCCTGTCCGGCGTCCACCGTGCCGACCAGGGCGAGATCAAGGTCGAGGGCAGGGACGTCCGCATCGCCACCCCGCGCGACGCGATGGATCTCGGCATTGAGACCATCTACCAGTACAATTCCATGGTCCCCACCATGTCGATCGCCCGCAACCTGTTCATCGGCCGTGAGCCGACCCGGTTCTCGATCCTCGGCGTCGGCATCCTCGACCAGAAGAAGATGGCCGAGGAAAGCGTGCGCGCCATCGCCAATGTCGACCTGCATCTGCGCTCCCCCGATGCGCTCGTCGGCGAGCTCTCCGGAGGCCAGCGCCAGGGCGTCGCGATCGCGCGCGCCATGCACTTCAAGTCGAAGGTGATGATCCTCGACGAGCCGACCAATCACCTCTCGGTCAAGGAGACCAACAAGGTGATCGGCTTCGTGCGCGGCCTGAAAGAACAGGGAGTGACGGGCGTCTTCATCAGTCACAACATGCACCACGTCTTCGAGTGCTGCGACCGTATCGTCGCGATGGCGCGCGGCGAGATCGTGCTGGACAAGCGTATCGGCGACACTTCGATCGACGAAGTCCATTCTGTCCTGTGAGGGGTTAGGCAATGAAGGCGCTCGCTGGTCGTAAAGTGTTGCTGACGGGCGGCCTCGGCTCGCTTGGCCGGGCCCAGGCGGTGACGCTGGCGCGGGCCGGCGCGCGCGTGCTGGTGCTCGACCGCCCCGACATTAGTGAGGGCGAGCAGACGGTGGCGGGACTTGCCGGACAGGCCAGGGGCGATATGGCCTTCGTCGGCTGCGATCTCAACCGGCTGGCCGAGGCGGAAGCGGCTGTTGCCGCGCTGGCGGCGAAGGAAGGTGGGATCGATATCCTGATCAACAACGCGGCGCTGATCATCAACCGGCCGTTCGAGCAGTTCTCGCTGGCCGAATATGAGGATCAGATCCGCGTCAATTCCTCGGCCGCCTTTGCGCTGGCGCGGGCCTGCGCGCCGGGCATGAAGGCGAAGGGCTACGGCAAGATCGTCAACTTCTGCTCGATCACGCTCAACGGCCGCTGGGACGGCTACGTACCCTATGTCGCCTCGAAGGGCGCCATGCTCGGTCTCACCAAATCGCTGGCGCGCGAGCTCGGGCTGCATGGCATCCGCGTCAACGCCGTGTCGCCCGGCGCGGTGGTCTCGGAGGCGGAGGCGCGCGTCTTCGGCGACCGGTTGAAGCAGTACAATGACTGGATCCTCGAGAACCAAAGCCTCAAGACGCGCATCGAGCCTGAGAACATCGCCGAGCTCGTGCTGTTCCTCGTCTCACCCGCCTCCGACATGATCAGCGGCCAGAACATCGCCATCGATGGCGGCTGGTGAGGATATGGCCGGCGCGGTCGAGCTGAACGACGGGCAGGCGAGGCTGGTCCTGGCGCCTGAGAAGGGCGCGGCGATCGCGCGCTATGACGCACTGGTGATCGGCAGCGCGCCGGTACCGCTGCTGAAGCCGGGCGATGGCACCGGCACGTCCGGCTGCCAACTCCTGGTGCCGTGGTCGAACCGCATCTCCGGCGGCGGCTTCACTTTCGACGGCCGCTTCCACGCCGTCGCGCCGAACATTCCGGGCGAAGCCTTTCCGATCCATGGCGACGGTTTCCAAAAACCGTGGCGGCTCGCCCGCCGCACTGACACCGAGGCGGAGCTGGTGCTCGACGAGGGCGCGATCGGTCCTTACCGCTATGCGGCTACCGTGACCTATGCGCTGCGGGACGGCGCGCTGGAGGCGCGGCTGACGGTGGAGAACCGCGCCGGCATGCGCCTGCCTTACGGCCTCGGTTTCCATCCCTGGTTCCCGCGCGGCGACACAACGCTGCTCGGGGCCAAGGCGAGGCGCGTCTGGCTGGAGGACGAGTGCCATTTGCCGGTCGGCGTCGTGCCGGTGAGCGAGCGCCCGGCCTGGGATTTCTCGCGCTCCATCCCGCTGCCGTGGGACTGGGTCAACAACGCCTTCGACGGCTGGAATCGTCGCGCCTCGATCACGCAGCTCGAGGAGGGGATCAGGATCACGCTCACCGCCTCGCCGGAGCTCGGCGTCTATATCCTCTATTCGCCGTCATCCGACGCCGACTTCTTCTGCTTCGAGCCGGTCTCGCACCCGGTCGATGCGCATCACGGCGAAGGGCTGACGGTGCTTGAAGATGGGCAAACGATGAGCGCGACGATGCGGCTGGACTGGGCTGTGGCGGGTTGAGGGCAGCCGACCGAGCGCGTGATCTCAACCCTTGAGGGGGAGACGGCCGGCAGGCCAGAGAGGGTCGCGAAGGATCGCGGCCGTTCGTCATCCTAGGGTCTGCGCTGCGTCGTTTCGCTCCTTGCTTCGCCCTAGGATGACGAAGGGATAGGTCGCCGCCCCCTCTGTCCTGCCGGCCCATAAGGGGGAGATCGGAGGGCGCGTCGGCTTTCGCCAATCTCCAGCGCCGCAGAGCATGCCGAAGCACCTCCCTCACAGCTCCTTCTCCGCCAGCTCCCTGAATTCATCCGGCACCGAGCGCGCTGCTTGCAGCGCGACGGTGCCGTAGCCGACGGCCTGCTTGCCGAAGCGCCGGCGGATCTTGTCTATGGCGCGGTCGGCGCCGAAGCGGGCGAGGCCTTTGCGGCTGCCGGGCTTCAGCTTCTCGTCCGCCAGGCCGAGCGGCAGTTCGAGCTGCAGCTCGGCATGCTCTTCCAGATGCGAGACCGAGATCGCCAGCAGCGAGATTTCCCGTTCGCCCGGGTGAGCGGCGAGCACGCCTCTGACCAGCTCTTCCGCGACGTCAGCGAGCATGGTCGTCGCCTGGATCGGCTGCTCCAGCGTCACCGAGCGCGTGACCGCGCGCATGTCGGCAAAGCGCACGCGCACCGTCACCGTGCAGCCGGGCCGGTCCTTGGCGCGCAGGCGGCTGGCGACGCGATCGGCGAGATGCAGGAGCGTCGGCACGAAGACGCGCGGCAGCGCCGGTTTGCGGCCCAGCGCCGACTGCGCGCCGGCGGAATGGGCGCGGCGATGCGTCTCCAGCCGGCGCGGGTCGCGGTTCCAGGCAAGGGCCGCGAGCTTCTGGCCGGCGGCATGGCCGATCAGCCGCTCCAGCGCGCCGCTATGCGTGCGCGCCAATTGCCCGATCGTCTCGACGCCGATCTCGGCGAGCCTGGCTTTGGTTGCCGGACCGACGCCCCACATCAGCGACACCGGCAAATCGTGCAGGAAGGAAAGCTCGGTGCCAGGCTCGACCACCACCAGCCCGTCGGGCTTGGCCACCTGCGATGCGATCTTGGCGAGATGCTTCGTCCGTGCCACCCCGATCGAGATCGGCAGGCCGAGCTCGCTCTTCACGCGGCGGCGGATGGTTCGCGCAATTTCGTCCGGCGGTCCGAACAGATGCGTGCAGCCGGCGACATCGGCGAAAGCCTCGTCGATCGAGATGCGCTCGACCAGCGGCGTGAAATCGTCGAGCACCTTGATCGCGGCGTCGCCGAGACGCTGGTATTCGCCGAAGCGGCCGCCGACGAAGATGAGCTGCGGACAGAGCTCGCGCGCCCTGCGGCCGGGCATGCCGCCGCGCACGCCAAAAATCTTCGCCTCATAAGAAGCGGCAAGCACTACGCCGCCGCCGACTGCGATCGGCTTGCCGCGCAGCGACGGGTCGAGCAGTTGCTCGACCGAGGCGTAGAAGGCGTCGAGATCGGCATGCAGGATCGTAGCGGCCGAAGCGGCGTTCGTGGCGGCCATCGCGCTCCCGGCTCCATCCATCCGCTTTGCGGCATCGCAGCATTAGCAGCAACTGTTGTAAGCGGTAATGCGTGTGAACATAAAGAGAACAAAAGGAGTTTCCTGTCAAGCCGGCCAGCTGGGGATGAGAACATCTGCAACCCGTCACAACCAAGGGCTTTGACCGGTTGCGCCGGTGTGCTCCCCTTTGACGGGTTGACCGCGAGACCAGGGAGGGGCGGGAAGGATCGCGGCCCAAAACTGCGTCATGCTAGGACGAAGTCAGGAGCCGATTGCTAATCTAAGTTGCTTGGCGCGGCGCGAAATCGATTTTGCCGCGCAGGCCCTATTGCAAGCACGCTCTGCCGGTGTTTTGCTGTTCCTTGCGCCTGGCACGACGGTGGTTGAGGGGCCACCCCGTTTGTCGCCCCTTGGGGAGAATCCTGTGAACCCTAGGCAAGTGAATTTCGCCAATAGGGCCGCGGCAAAGCCAGGCCCCGTCCGCGATAGTCCATTTTCATTTCCGCTCGCGGGCGCGCGCTCACCGCGCCCATCGAAACCGCCATAGGCGAGGCCAGGCCGGGTGGAAGGCGATACTCGGAAAATCAGAAAAACTGGGAGGAATCGATGCTTCATCAGGTAGGGAAAACGGAAACCCGTCCGCCGGTCGGGGCAGTGCGCCGCACTCCGCCGGCGCTTCGCCAGTGCTGCGACAACTATATCTGTCCGACCTGCGACCAAGTCGTCGAACTGACGGACTTCCGCCAGGTCGTCTGGCATCAAAGGCCGGGCCATCGGCCGATGGAATTGGATGACTGAGCGGACCTGCCCGAGAAAAGAGGGCCCGAGAGAAAAAGGGCCCGCGCCTACCAGAGGAATGCGCGGGCCGAAGCTGGAGTAGCCATTCGATAAACGCGCAGCCGGCCTACCGGTTGCGCCAGGCGGATCAACCGCCGTTGGCCGGAGCCGGGGCCGGAGCCGGAGCGGCAGGCGCGGGTGCCGGCGTCGTCGACGGTGCCGCAGGCGTCTCCACCTTGGGCGCCTCGACCTTCGGCGCATCGAGCTTCACATTGACATCCGTCGATCCGCCACCGCCGGTGCGGCCACCGACATTGATGATGCCGGTAAAGAACAGCAGGGCCACGATTGCGATGATGGCAAGAACGATGGCCACTGCTGTGCCGGCGCCGCCCCCGCCACTGGTGTTTACAACTGTAGGTCTGTCGGCCATGGTTTCCTCTCCTCTGCCGATTGGGATGTCGTGGCAACGGCGCCAAAGCTGGAATGTTCCTGCTTTCGGGCCACGGTCCCTTGTCAGGCGGGACCTGAGGCCGCACCTTTGAGCGCAGAGGTCCGAATGCGCTATTTCTGGAAACAAGTAGGCCCACAACTCATTGTGGCACAACCGTCGAGTAACGTCCCTTCATCGGCGGTTTGAAAGTGGAGTTGCCCGCCATTTCCTGCGATGTGGCGGGCAACTCCCACAATCCCGCAGTCTGCCGAGATTCGCGAACCCCGTTCTCCGCGCTTTTGCCGGTCGATCCGACCACAGGCGTGCGCGACGTGCTTTTAAGCCCTGCCTGCCGCTTCGCTCGATCTCAGCGCGGGCCGCCCAGGCTGTCGCCAAATCATGATGCACCACTCCGAGCGGAACCCGGCCGCCCGTCACGCCGTTGACTTCCGCGAAGGGATCCTGTGGGCGGAGGCCGCCATGGACAGCTTCGAACTGATCGATCTTCTCTGCGTCGTCCACGCCTGCGCCAGCGATGGCGCGGCTGGGCGCCTCGTTTCAATGTCGAGAGCCGTCGAGGAACTGCGCGTCTTGACCGGTGACTTCGTCTCATCCGACGAAGCGGCGGCGAACGCGTTGAGCCAGGTGGCGCTGCAGCGCGGCTGCGCGGTGTTGTTCGACGAACAGCCCGGCGCCGATATCGTCGGCGAGTACTGATTTCCCCTTGAGGAAGAGCGGCGCTATTTCACCAGGGTGATCATCCTGCCGGCATACATCTCGCGATTGCCGAGCTCGGCCGCGCAGTCCGATTTCACCGCCGAGTTTCCGGTCATGCCTACGGTATTGCCGACCAGCCGCAGGCAATTGCCCTGCGCGTTCATGTCCGAATTGCCGGCATAGGAGATCGCCGCGTCGGGGGCATAGATGAAGCCGCTGACCACCGAGCCGGATCCGCCGTTGATCGTCAGCGCCGAGGTGTTGCCCTTGGCCTGGAAGATGGTGATGCCTGCATAGGCGCCGCTGGTGGGCGGCGAGAGGTTCACCTGCTCATTGGCATTGATGTAGAGCTGCGAGCCTTCCATCAGGAAGATCGTCACGCCCTGGCCGGTGAGGCTACCGTTGCCGCCGGGCTTTATGGTGACATTGCGCAGGATGTAGACGCCCGGATTAAGCGTGATCTTTCCTGACCAGGTCTTGTCGCAATAGGTGCCGGGCGAAAGCGTGACCGTCTTGCCGTTCGGCATCGATTGGCACATGCCGTAAGCGGGCGGGGTGACATTGGCCAACGGGTCGAACGATGCGTACTGGTTTTCGAGCGGTGCGTCGCACGAGAGTGTTGCGTTGGGCGGCGTTATCCCCGAGGTCGAGCCGACCGTCGAGACGCATGCGGCGCTGAGCAGGGCCGAGCCGCCGCGGTCGATGGCGTCGGCCGCGTCCGAGTTTGCGGCGATCACGCAGCCGTTCATCGCCACATTGGTCGAGCCCTGCAGGTTAACGGCGGAGCCGACATGCGGATCGAGCGCCAGAACGCACGCTTGCGCCCCGGGTTTGACCTCGACGGAGGCGGAGCGGGTCGCCTGCCAGGCCGGCGCGCCGCTGATGAAAGCCGCCCGGCTGATGCTCGACGACAGCGAGATGGTGTAGCCGCTCGGATCGCCGCTGGCCGCTGCCTGGAACGCCCCGACGCTGCCCGAATATTCGCCGGCGTCGGCGACGCTCAAATTGGCTGAGAAGAAAGTTAGGCCGAGCTGGCGCACATCGCCGGCCGACATGGTCGGTTGGTATTTCGTGCCCACCGCCAGCCCGGCTGCGTCCAGCGAGTTCTGCAGTTGCGCCGCGTCGTCGCTCGTGCCGGCCACATCGACGGCGCCGGCCACGACAAGCATCAGCGGCACCATGGCGATTGCGGTCGCCAGCGCGAAATTGCCGCGCGTCGAAGCCCAGAACCGTCTGATCATGGCAGCACCCCTCGCCGGAAACGGCAGAGACACTACTCCAGCCGTCTCTACGACCGATTTCCGAAAAAGATAAAATGCAGCAAAAGCTAAAATCGCTGATTTATCCGCAGCTTGACCTAACGTCCTATATAGAGTGGGACCTAAGTCTGAGTCGTGGCCGCGCAGGGTGGTAAATATGCATGCAAGGGTCTGAAAATCGCAAGTCGAGGAAAAAAATTAGCCATTCGTTTATCGCCGGGTGTTGAACGTGGTGGCTGGGATAGCTTGGGCGCGCTCGGCCATGAACACATTCGGTCGGATTTTCAGACAGTTCGTCTCCCGCCGCCTGCGGCGCGGCGAGAGCGGCAATGTTGCGACGATCTTCGCGCTCACCCTGCCGATCGTCGTCGGCGGGGCAGGGCTCGGCGTCGAGACGTCCTACTGGTACTATTCGAGCCTGAAGCTGCAGGCGACGGCGGACGCCGCCGCCTATGCCGGCGCGCTGGAAAAGATCCAGGGATCGGACACTGCGACGATCACGGCGGCCGCGACCCAGTCGGCGACCGACAACGGCCTCGGCAATGGCACCATCACCGTCCACACGCCGCCCACCTCGGGGCCGAACACGGCCAAGAAGGCAGTCGAGGTCATCCTCAACCAGAACCTCGACCGGATGTTCACCTCGATCTTCACGCAGACCAAGGTGCCGGAGCAGGCGAGGGCGGTGGCGCTCATTACCGATGCTTCCAAGGCCTGCGTGCTGGCGCTAAATAAGTCGGCCTCGCAGGCGGCGCTTTTCTCCGGCAGCACCAGCGTCAAGCTGACCGGCTGCTCGGTCATGTCGAATTCGAGCGCCGCGGACGCCATCAAGGTCCAGGGGTCGGCAGGGCTTCAGGCCGACTGCCTGATCTCGGTCGGCGGCGTTTCGCTGAACAACCCGGTGACCACGACCTGCAAGTCGCCGATAACCCAGGCCTTGCCCGCGTCCGATCCGTTCTCCAGCCTGCCGGCGCCCTCGACCAGCGGCTCTTGCCAGAATGTCAACAGCGGCAAGTCAACGCAAACAATCCAGCCCGGTACCTACTGCAATGGTATGAACCTCAACGGCAATGTCGCGCTTTCTTCCGGCACTTACGTTGTCCAGGGCAATTTGAAGATCAACGCCGGCGCGGTCATCACCTGCGCTGCACCCTGCACCAACGGCGTAACCATCTATATGACGGGCAGCAACACCATAAGCATGAACGGCAACGCCACGGTGACGCTCAGCGCGCCGACCTCGGGGACCTATTCCGGCGTGCTGTTTTATGGCGACAGGACGGGCAACGCCGCACAGAGCACCTTCAACGGCACGGCGACTTCTTCGCTGACCGGGGCAATCTATTTCCCCAAGCAGCAGGTCAATTATCTCGGCAATTTCTCGGGCGCGAACGGCTGCACCCAGGTTGTGGCCGACACCATCCAGTGGTCGGGCAATTCCACAATCAACCAGAACTGCTCGAGCCTTGGGCTGCAAGACATCCCCGCCGCCCCGTCTGTTGCGATTGTCGAGTAGCCGCGTGGCGCCGGCAGCGATCCGCTTCCGCAAGAATCGCTCCGGCGCGGCCGCGGTGGAATTCGCGCTGGTGTTGCCGGTGCTGTGCGTCGCGCTGTTCGGAATCGCCGATGGCTGGTCCTATGTCACCAGCTCGATGGCGATGCGGGCGGGTGTGAAGACGGCGGCGAATCTGCTGCTGGCCGGCGGGGGAGACGACACCGCCGTTCAGGCCGCCGCTCTTGCGAGTTGGGAGAAGAAACCCTCCGATGCGGCGATCACGGTGACACGCACCTACAAATGCGGAACGACCGTGGTCACGTCGTCGACCACCTGTGCGGGATCGAAAGTACCTTCCATCTATGTCCAGATCCAGGCGTCGGGCACCTGGGTTCCGCCGTTCACCTTCGGCGTCTTCCCGGGCAATAGCGCGCTCAGCCATCAGCAGGTGGTCCGTGTCCGCTAAGCAAAAAACCAGGCTGTTTGCCAGCAACGCCTCTGGCGGCGCCGCGATCGAGTTCGCGCTGATCGTGCCTTTCCTGATCATGCTTCTGTTCGGCATCTTCGCCTTCGGCTGGTCGATGAACAACGAGTCCAGCGTGCGCTATGCGCTCGAGGCCTCGGCGCGCTCGCTGCAGCTTGACAGGACGATGACCCAGGCTCAGATCCAGGCGATCGCGACGCAGAAACTACAGGCGCTCGGCTTGCAGAACGTGACAGTTACGATCACCACCGACCCGCCGAGCGGCGGCTTCAAGATGGCGCATGTCAGCGCCAGCTATGCCTTCGTCATCAACTTTCCCTATTTCAGCGATTTTCCGATCAATTACTCGACCACTGTCACCGTGCCGCTGATCAACAGCTGAAGCACGTCTCCCCAAAGTGAGACTTCGTTTCGGGTCAAAGCCAGGGCTAAGCTTAACAAGCTGTGTGGGCCGAAAGATTGCGACACGCTTCAGGGCATGCCGAGGAAGAATATATAAGTATATATCTGGGATTGGCCGCAAAGCGGGATAAGAACACCTCGGTAGCGCGCCCCAAGCGCTGGTGGCATCACCGCTCCCGCGGGTTGCCCGAAACGATGCCGCGCACGTCCGAAAATCGCCTTTATAAACAGGCGTCTTGTACTCCTCGACGGACGCTGGCCGCATAGCGTTGGGCCCATGGTCCGACGGGAGGTGGGCCTTCATTGTTCCAGAGGGCGGACCTGGCCTTGGCCCATTTATTTACGCAATAATTTCAGCAAGTTAACAGGTGTTCAGCAGGATTTCCGGAGCTGCTTCTCGGGATACTCTCTTGCCGCCACCGAATTTGTTTAAAAGTTACTCCAAGCCGTTAGGGAAATCTCATATGACGCGATCTAGCGGTTGGGCATTGGTGGCGATTCACCTGCGGAGAAACATGATGACAATCCGGAAAACACTTTTGGCTTCGCTTGCCATTCTGGCGCTCGCGGCTGCTCCCGCACTCGCCGGAGCCGGCGGCAATGGCGGTGGCAACGGCAATGGCGGCAGCCATGGCGGCGGCAACGGCAATGGCGGCGGTAACGGCAATGGCGGCGGTAATGGCAACGGCGGCGGCAACGGCGGCGGCAAGGGCCAAAGCAGCAACAGCGGCGCCTCGCACGGCAAGTCGGCATCGGCAAAGGCCGCCAAGTCGCAGGTCGACAATGCAACCGATGACGACACGACGGACGATACCACTACGGCCGCCACCCCGAAGGAGAAGAACATCCATGCCAAGCTCGGCCGGCTGAACTCGCTCCAGCGCAACATCAATGCCTACATGAATTCCAAGAGCAAGAAGTTCGCGGGCATTCAGGCTTATGTGACCCAGGCCGCAGTAGCCCAGAACGCGCAGGCCAAGCTTGACGCGGCAAACGCGAAGCTGGCCGCCGACCAGGCCCAGCTCGGCACGCTCACCCAACAGCTCGCCGACCTCAATGCAACCGACACGACCAACATGACGGCCGAGGAAAAGGCGGCTTTCGATGCGCAGGTTGCCGACGTTCAGGCGCAGATCGACGCCCAGAACGCCGCGATCGCCGCTGACACCCAGGCGGTCACGGATGCACAGGCTGCGGTGACCGCTAACCCTGCGCCCGATGACGCCACGCTCGACGCCGCCCTGCAGGACATGGCCAACAAGCCGGTCGATCAGGAGGTGACGGACTGGGCCAAGGACGTGCTGGCCGACAAGATCGACCAGGCGGCCGCGGCGACGTCCACGCCATAAGGCACACGCGGCGAACCTGCCGCAGTGGAGTGCATGCATGCCGCCGGGGCGACCCGGCGGCATTTTGTTTGGCTTGACGGCAATGCATTGGAACGATGGCTACTGACCCAGGGAAGGCCGGGGGGAATCCTGGTTGCGGCGAGCAGAAACGCCACGCCGAGGCACAGGCGGAGTTCAAAAAAAGGCTCGCCCTTGAGGCGAGCCCAAAAGTAGCAAAAGCCGAGGTGGTCAGACGGCTTCTACCCGCGTCCGAAGGTTAACATGCGGGGGTGTACCGACCGAATAACATTAGTTAAGGAATAGCTAAAAATCCCTCGGCGTCCGCACCGCTGGAAGCCTTTCGTCGGTTTTGGTCGGCGTTGTGCCACGTGTTGAAACGGTGGCAGAACCGACGGCGGTGACGCAGACCGGGTAGTCGAAAATCGGCCCGCCGAAAACGAGTTTGACCGGGAGCTGCGTGGTCAGCTCCCGGCCCCCGGTTGCCACCCCCGAGATCTCGCTGTGAATGTCGTGCTACGATATAAAAGCCGGCGTTGGAATGGGGAACGGGCAATTTCTTTTGCGAGCCGCCCTGCATTGGGGAAAACAACTGCAGGCCCGGGAGCGCTGCCCCGCCGCCGCCGACCTTGCGAGTCTTTTTGCCTCGCCTGACGCTGTGCGCAATGCACACCAAAACGTCGCTGTCGTGTGGCTAATATGCATTGCGGTGTGTAGACTTAGCGGGTGAAGGATTTCACAGGGCATTGGGAGGACAACAAAATGCCACGGGTTTCGGAGCTTTTCTTCAAGACGGCCATCGTCTTTCTCATCCTGGGCATAGGCGCCGGGCTGCAGATGGCGATTTCGGGCGACCACGGCGCCTTCCCGGCGCACGCCCACATCAACCTTCTCGGCTGGGTGACCAGCGCGATCTTCGGCGGTTACTACGCGCTCAATCCGGCCAAGGCCGAGCGCCGCATCGCCATGATCCACTACGGTCTCTACACGGTTGGCCTCGTGATCATGCTGCCGGCGCTCTACTGGATGCTGGCCGCAGGCCATCCGGAGATCGAGCCGGTCGTGGCTATCGGCTCGCTGATCGTCGCCGCCGCGGTGCTGACCTTTGCCTTCATCGTCTTCTCGTCCGCAGAGACGGTGCGCTCGGCCACGGTTGCTCCGGCGCAGTAACGGTGCACCCAACAGCGCGTCGCCTGAACCGGCCCAGTGCGACGCGCTCAATTGCTCGATCGCACGCGGCCAAGATTGGCACGTCATCCTGTGGCGGAGCAGGGAGCGAAGCGACGCGGCGCAGACTGCAGGCCGTAAGCTCAGAGCGTTACGACGGTTGAGAATTCCGCCGCGCTGCGTTCCTCGACGAGGTCACAGCGTGGGTTCTCGGGTCTTCGCTCCGCTTCGCGTCGCTACGCCCAACGATGACGGCGTTGGGGCTTCGGCCGGACGCTGAGCCGCCTTACGGCAGCAGCCTCGGGAACAGCCGCGAGATCAGCGCGTGGACGATGCCGTCGCGCTCGAACGGGCCGGGCAGCTTGGCGGGGGCGCCGGCGTCGCTCGCCTTGCTCTCGTCCGTGGCCCGGCCTTCGGCTTGCACGAGCCACAGCACGGCCACGAAGTAGCCTGCCTGCAGCACCACGCCCGCCAGGAACGTCCAGCCAAGCGACTGCCAGACGGACCCGGTGGACATGAAGGTCCAGCCGAGAACCACCAGAAGCGTTGCCGTCATTCCCACAAGAAACTGCGGAAAATACATTTGCCCAACCGAGCGCCGCGACCAGTTAGGGTCTTCGACGATCTCGCCCATTGCTCTACCCATTTTGACCCTTGCACTTTTTCCGCCAGGATCGCAAGACTTCACGCAGACCCCTTGCCATAGGTCTTAATTCCGGCCCGCCGAAGGACCTACGCCTGAGGAACCCAGCCGAGGCCGATTCCGTTCCCTCGCGGAACGATGATCAGGAGTAGCTAATGGACGGCAGCGTCTACGCGGCGCGCTGGCTTGTTGCGCCTGCTTTTGGAACGCGCATCGTCTTCGCCGCTGCCGCAATGCTGCTGAGCTGACGCCCTCTGACGATCGCCGCAGTGCCCGCCCGCCGAGCTCGTCCCTTCATCGGCGGGAGGCCGGCCTCTCCGCCTTTCCGCGAAAGAAGTGGAGGGTTAGCTCTGACCCCCATTTCGGCCGGATCACGTCGCGGCCGGCTAGGGGCTGGCCCACCGGCTATCGGGATTGGGGCCTTGGCTGCACCATTCTTGTATCGAAGGCGTCGGGCAGGCGAACGTGCGCCAGCGCCCTGACCGATCCCGTTCTCATGGCATCCGGCGGCAAGAGGATGACCATCTTGGCCTCGCGATCCGGCCAGAGTGGCCTGCCGCCTGCGAAGAACACAAGCGCCACAACGCAGATCAGAAGAACGGCGGCGAACAGGTTCGCAATGATCTCTCCGAGTTGCATGCAGCACCCCCAAAAGGAGCACCCGCCGCATCGCAGGTAGCGGCGGGTGCAACAACAACCGACGATGAAGGGACCCATGCTCGCCAGTCATGATCCAACAAGATAACTGCCTGTATGTTTCGAGAGGGGGACCAATGCCCTGCCAAACCAGACCTCAGTCCGACGGCTGTGTTCCGGTGAGGGCGGGCGATAAGGCTTTGATGGGGCTGCCCCGGCCTCGGGGAGAGGGGCGTTTGCGCCCGCGGCTGAAGCGACATAAGAAAAGCCCGCCATGCCATGCGGCACGGCAGGCCTCCTGTCTGAAATGCTGTCTGGATCAGGCCTCCAGGATCACGACGATCTTGTAGGTGTCCGGATCCACGATCACGATGCGCCCGTCGGCCAGCACGAAATACATATAGGTTTCGTAAGCCGGGACGATCTTGACGATGCGGGCCGGCAGGCGATGCAGCCGGATCTTTTGCCGCGGAACCTCGACCCCGACCGAGATGTCGAAGCTGACATCGCGAACCGGCTGGACGTTGGTCTCGCGGATGATCTGCGTGATCTGCGTCCGCTGCTCGACCGTCACATTGGTGATCGAGGCCGTCTTGTCCTGGTCGGTCTGGACGTTGCCCTGAGCGTTCTGCTCGGTCTGCATCTTGGTGGTGCCCTGGGCGTTCTGGTCGGTGGTGGTGCCGGTCTTGCCCTGAGCATTCTGCTCGGTCTGCACCTTTGTGTTGCTGTCAGCATTCTGTTCGGTGCTGGTGCCGGTCTTGTCCTGGGCCTGCTGTTTCTTCTTCAGCGTGGTATTGTCCTGAGCGTTCTGCTCAGTCTTTGTGTCGGCCTTGCCCTGCGCCTGCTGCTTCTTCTTCAGCTGCGTATTGTCCTCGGCGTTCTGCTCGGTGCTGGTGCCAGCCTCGCCCTGGGCATTCTGCTCAGTCTTCATCTTGGTGGTGCCCTGGGCATTCTGCTCGGTCTGAGACTTCATCTTGCCTTGGGCCTGCTCGCCAGCCTTGCCGCCCTTCGGGCAGTCGGCCTGGCCGGCGGCACAACTATCGCCGCCGCTCGGCTGCACGGACTCGGTCTGCGCCATCGCGGCGCCGCAACCAACGCCGAGCGCGATCATGCTCGTGATCAGAAGATGCTTCATCTGATTTCTCCTCGGAAAGTCGGTCCCTTCGTTGGTTAAACACGACTTGGAAGGCATTGTTCCGAGATTGTTTTGCCAAGCGGCGGCGGCGTTCTTACGCCGGCGGATGCGCGGAATTTTGCAGGAACAAGCCGCGGTCCTCGGCGTTAGGACGGTGCCGATCGGCTGTGGAAATCGCAGGCGCAGCAGAGGAGGCGATTGACCACACAAAGGAGACGACCATGAAAATGCACATCACCACCGCCGCCGCGGCCCTCCTGCTTCTCGCCGGCGCTGGCGCCGTCGCTGCGCAGGACACCGTCGTGATCGCGCCCGAGCAGGAAACCGTCATCAAGGAATATGTGCAAAAGCAGCCGCTGGCTTCGGTGAAGGTTCCCGGCATCGAGCTGAACATCGGCAGCACGCTTCCCGAGACGGTCGAACTGCACGAGGTGCCGAACGTCAAATATCGCTATGTCGTGGTCGATAACCGGACTGTGATCGTCGACCCCGGCACGCGCAAGATCATCAAGGTGCTCAATTAACCGATAGCGTAATCGGCCGAACGGATGGCCCGCCGCCGGTCACGGCGGCGGGCGGTTAACGGAAAATTATTAATTTACGATATGCTAACGGAACCTTTGACCCACACCCAAGTTGGGCGCTTTGGGTCAAATCTGTCTCATAGGCAACACAAACCGGTGGCAGAAACAAACCTGTCTCATAGGCAACACAAACCGGTGGCAGAGAGCAGAATCGGGCGGCGGCGAACAGGCATGGGCAGGGGCGAGGAGGACTAGTTAACATGTCGAAACGAGAAATCGGAACATCCCGCTCGCTCGGGATGCGCGTCGCCGAGTTGCGGGCCAGGATGGAAGACGCCCACATCACCGCACATGAAATAAAGACCTTCCAGAAGGTCGCGGCCATAATGGGGGGCGGCGATGGCTCCCTACGCATCGATGCGGACGATCTGATCGCCGCATCTTTCCTCACCGAGTCGTGCGAAGCTTCGCTGAACTGACAGCCGTTATCGATGTCGACTGGCTGCCGTCCAGCACTGGGCGGCAGTGAGCGGCGCTACGCGACAAAAGCCTTCGGCCGCGAGGGCTTTTTCGATGATGCTTGGTTCGATAAGCCCGATCCTATAGGCCCGGACTTCAGCAGCCTGTCACGTCAGCGGCCATTGCCGGCGCTGCTGGCTTATGCTCCTGGCCTTGAGACGTCTGATCTTGGCTTCGCGTAGCGCGGTGACGGGGTCGACGCCGGTCCACAGAATGCCGGCCTTCTGAGCGAATGCCACGAAGGCCTGCCGCGCTTCCCCGAGTTTCCTCTCGCCTGTCCGCGCCGCCTCGCAGGTCTGCACGGCCGCGGCATAACAGTCGCCGCGCATTGCCGGCGGCCATTCTTTGAGGAAATTCTGCATCGCCGCCAGGGAAGCGATCTCGCGCTTGAAACCGGCCCCGACTGCGATCGCCACCGGCGCGCGGAGCGGCATGTCGCTTGTGATGTGAACTGCAGTCATGGCGGGCCTTTGCTGGTCGAATTTATTCAATTCAAACAATGCGAAGCTGCCCCGGCGGTTCCGCCGGCAACAATCAATTAGGCGCCGCAGACGGAACAAGACCCCAATGCACGCGTTTGCCCCGGGAGCTCCTATGTTCGACCTGCCAGGTTTCCGCGACGGCGGAGGCGGGCGGAGCTCGCCAACACAACAGGAGACTTATGATGAAACGCACCCTTATTCCTGCTGTTGCCGGCCTTGCTCTGATCGCCGGCGTAGGCTTTGCCGCTGCGGACCAGATCATCGTCACGCCGGAGCAGCAGACTGTCGTCAAGGAATATGTCCACAAGCACCCGATCGCCTCGGTCAACATACTGGGGCTGGAACTGGGCGTCGGCTCGACGGTGCCTGACACGGTCGAGCTGCGGGAGGTGCCGGACGTTCAGTACAGATATGCCGTGGTCAACGATCGCACTGTCCTGATCGATCCTGGTACACGCAGGGTCATCCACGTCATCGAGTGATCTTACGCTTACGAGCCCCGATCCTCCCGCCATGCCGGCGGGGGGATGCCGGCTCCTAGGAAGGAGTCGCAGCCATGCATCACCCCCATGTCGAATCAGTCGACTGTGCAAAGGCGGTCGACCAGCTTCTGGCCGAACGCCGCACTGGCCTCTTATCGATGAAGGAAGCGATTGGCCTGCTGCGCAGGCGCACCGGAACCGAACGCTCTGACGCCGATTTAGCCGCATTGATTACAAAGAAGGCGGCGTATCTGGGCGTTGCGATCGTCTCCGACGTGCACTGAAGAAATCGCTGCCGACGTTCAGGCACCTACGCGTCGATGCGCAAGACGCCACCGGAAAATTCAGCTAATGTTTCGTCGGGGAGCGGCCCCACTCAAAGGAGGCGACAGTGACGGACGACAGGCAGGAACGCATTCGCCGGCGGGCGCACGAGATCTGGGAGCAGGCCGGCCGGCCGGAAGGCGCGCATATGGAGCACTGGGACCAGGCGGCCGCCGAGATCGACGCCGAAGTAAAGCCGAAGTCCAAGGCCGCGCCCAAAAAGACGGCCGCCGCCAAGCCGAAGTCGGCCAAGGCCGAAACGCCCGTCAAAGGCCCCGCCAAGGCCAAGGCTCCTGCCAAGCCGAAAGCCAAGACCTGACCCAGCGGCCGTTCCGCCGCTGCCATCCGCACAATCGAAATGTAGCAAGCCCGCGCCCGAAGATTTAGGGCGCGGAGGTGGAGGCTGAACGGCTATCGCCTCCCTTGCTTTCTGGCGTATTGCGCAACGGCGCAGAGGAAAGCCAGCGCGGCGGTATCGCAGGCCGCCCGCGACGGCGACGGACCCTTGGCAAAAAGCACCGCGTCCGCGATCGGGATCGTCAGCCCATGCTTCCTGGCGAATGAGGTGACTTCGTAAGGCTGATCGTCGGCTGGTGCGCCGATGTCGATTTGCTGGTCTATCAAACGAGTTCCTCCCTGGTACGCGACTATGCCTTTTCGCCCGAAAGGAATTAACTACCGGCCGCTCGCCCGCGTCCACCAATTGGCAATTGTGTGAAACGATACATTTGTCGAGGTGCATCCGAAAGTTGCAAAAGGGAATTCTCTGCACCCGGCGCGGGCGGAAACCGTTCCGCCGCCGCGCTCCTTTGCGCCCCCTCTGTCTCCTCGCGATTGGTGGTCTTCTTCCGCGAAGAAGGAAGACATCTCACTCCCAAGCATCGCTGGATTTTGCAAAGCGCACGCCCGCCGCAGTCATCGCGCACTCGCATTCGCTGATCAGCCTGAGGTTCCTCAAATATCGCGCGATCGTTTCGGGCAGCCAGGCTGCGCAGGCCTCGACATAGGCGCGGCCGTGCACCAGCGTGCCGGTCGAAAGCCGGTCGTCCTTCTCCGCGATCACCTTCAGATATTGCCGGATGAAGCGGATGTCGTCGGCGATGTCCTGGCTGGCCATGCGCCACGCGCCGGCCAGGCGTTCGCGCTCGGCGAGCGGCAAAGGCGAGAGCAATGGGCGGGAAAGGTCGGCGAAAGCGGCATGGTTCGCGGTGTTCAAGAACATCCCCTCAACGAAGGGCAGTATCGTACATTAGGTACGAAAAGTGGTCAAGAACGTTTCGTACAATTTGAACGATACCTCACCTGGACCGTCTCATGAAACCGTCGAGCTCGATGCGCGCTTCGTCGAGCGCCCTGCCGAGGACCAGGTCCACCATCTCGCGCCTGTCCGGCTGAAGCAGTTGCAAGCCTTTGCGCAGCGCCTCACGCCATGCTTCGCCCCGGTTCCACGCTTCCGCGAAGGCATGGGCGAGGTCGTCTCGCCGACGCGTGGTCTCGAGCGCCTCGACCAGCAGGCTCGCTTGATGCAGGTCCTTTTCCCGCTTGGCGGCAGCGCTTCCCGCGCGTCGCGCCGCGACGATCAGCTTGTGGGCCGCAAAGCGTTCGGGCGAGGGGACCAGCACCGGCACGCCGGAGCGGTGGAGCAGCACTGCCCGCACCGGGTCTCGGATCAGGAAATCGAGGAAGCGCAAGGGCTGGGCCGAGGCGCCGCCCAGCGACGGCATCGGGCTGGCATGGTCAGCATGCTCGTCGCTGCCTCGGTTCGGAGTGAGGAATTCTATGCGGTAGCGCGAAGCATTCTCGAACTGCGTCGTGCGCCCCGCATCGGTTCGGTGCGGGATTTCCCGGAATGTCGGGTCGACCGCCTTCAGCACCTCGATGAGCGGCGGCATGCTGTCGTCGACTTCGGCCGAGACGGAATGGAACTGGGCAAAGTCGGCATCGCCGGTCTGCAGCGCGGCTCCTGGCAGTTTGACGCCGAGATGCCCTGCATAGGTCTGGAAGGCGACGGTGCCGACGAGCACCGCGCGCAGGCGGAAGAGCCCGGCCTTTTCCAGCGCCTCGACGACGTCGCCACTGAAAGCATTGGGCGCCGCCAGACCGGCGTCGCGAACCAGCGTGGAGACCAGCTTGCGGCGAGCCCTGAGATCGTCCTTGATCTCCTTGAAGGCCGCGACCCGTTTGGCGATCTCGGGATCTTCCGCCGGGCCGACATAGCGCCTGGACTTTTGCGGCCGCGTCTCTTCGAAATACCAGTAGTCGCGGCCTTTCACCGGCACGCGCACGAAATTGCCTGCCGTCGAGAAATCGGTCTCGAAGGAGGCATCCAGGCTGCGCTGCACCAGCTCGGCATAGAGGGTACGATAGGCAAGATCGATGGTCTTCATGGCCGCTCCCGGGCGTGCGCAGCATTATAAGAAACCTGCAGTTTTCTTATAACTGGGCCTTATTCGGCGAGATTTCAAGAGCGTTATAAGAAACTGGTAAAAATCTTATAACGACCGGCATCTCCTAAGAGAGATGGGCCACTCTTCTGCGGATTGGGGAAACGGTTTGCCCGGTGCGGTCGACGTCACGCCCGAAGACTCGACCTGGAAGGCGTTGAGGCCGGGCTTGGAAGCTTGGAGCAGCGCAGCTTCCGTTACGCCGATTACGGCGTGCCGGGCGAGCACACTACCTTGATCGTTTCCGGAAACGTGTTCGTTGGCGCCAACCGACAAGCCGCCGCTGCTTTTTTCGAGGGACGCGGGCCGGCTACGCCTTCGCCGTCGACCGCGCGAAGCATGCAGGCGACCCGCTGATCGCGGCGAACAAGGACACGCTCACAACCCGGCGCTGAACGACCGGCATTTTTTGAAGGGTGCTAACGGCGCCATCGGCACCATGGACATGGCGAAGATGGAAGCGATGGGCGGGTATTTGTTTGCCTCGGGAATACTGCTCGACCGCAACGGCAAGGCGTTGAAGGAAAGGCCATACTTCGAGACCTACCCGTAGCGCAGGTAATTGTTGCAGTGGCCGGCGTTTCGCGCGCCATGACATGATTGAGCATGTCGAGTTGCGCCGAAAGCGCTTGCGAGACTGCGCTGTCCGGAGCTGAAAGCAGGAGCGGTGCATATCTGTGCCGCAGATCGGCGACCGCCCATCTGCTGGTATCGCCGCCGCCGAACATCGCTGGTAGCACTTTTGCCTCAACGAAGCTCAAAGGGACGACCGCCTCCACCTGCAACCATTTCCAACGCGACATCCGCCCCTCTAAAATGCCTGTCTAGTTCAGTCCGAGGCTCAGCGCCTTCTTGCGGTCGGCCTCGGCGCGCTTCAAATCGCCCTTAGCTCTCCAGGAATGTGCCCTCAAATCGTAGGCGTCGGCATATGTCGGGTCGATCTCGATAGAGCGGCTGTACTCGGCGATGGCGCCATCGTGGTCGCCTTGGCTTTCCTTGATTGCACCTAGACCGAAATGGGCGCCAGCGCTCTTCTTCCGGTCCAGGCTGATCGCCTTGTTGAAGTCTCGCGTTGCGCTGTCGATGTCCTTTTTTGCCGCATAGGCAAAGCCGCGATCGATGTAGAAGCGCGCGACTTTGGGATCCAGTTCGATCGCCTTGTCGAAGTCTGTCATCGCACCCTCGTAATCGGCCTTCTCCAGCCTTTTGGTTGCCCGTCCGTAATAGGCCATGCTCCAACTCTGATCGATCTCGAGGCCTCGGTCATAGTCGGCTAACGCCCGGTCAAGCTCGTTTTTCTTCCCCCACAAAGCGGCACGCCCAAAATAGGCATCGCTGCTCTTCGGCGCGAGTTCGATGACCTTGCTGAAATCGGCAATGGCGCCATCATAGTCATGGGTGTCGGTGCGGACCATCGCCCGTCCGCGATAGCCGGCGGGGTTTTTCGGATCGAGCGCGATGGCCTGTTCGAACGCGGTGGTGGCGCGTGCATACTTGCGTTTCTTGTACCAGACGTAGCCGTGGTCGACGATGGTCTTCAACTTGCTCTGGTCAGAGCCGACAGGATCGCTTCCGGCTGACTTGCGTTTGGCCGCCACGGCGAGCTTGCGGCCCTCCTCGGCTAGGGCCAGCCTTGGATCCAGCTTGAGCGCCTGGTCGTAGTCGGCAATCGCCTGGTCGTAATCGCCGTTGGCGAGCCAGGCGCTGCCACGCCCGAAATAGATCGGCGCAGAACTGGGGTCGATCTTGGCCGCGCGGCTGAAATCGGCGATCGCTCGATCCAGTTCGTTCTTCTTGCTCCAGGCGACGGCGCGGCCGAGGTAAGCTTCGACGTAGGCAGGATAGAGTTCGATCACCTTGCCGTAATCATCGATGGCCGCGTCATACTTGCCCTTCGCTACCAGCGACATGCCGCGCCCCAGATATGCGGACGCCATTTTCGGATCGAGCGTGATGGCTTTGCTGTATTCGGCAATGGCGCGATCATATTTGTGCCTCTTGTAGAGGGCATCGCCGAGATCGATGAAAGCCTTGAGCTTCTTCGGATCAGGCCCGCCGGCTTCGGCCGCGACATCGCCTTTTCCTCTTGCCGCGTCGGCCGCCTTGCGGCTGACCAGGTAATCCGGATTGTGCGGGTCGAGGTCGATTGCCCGGTCGAAATCGGCGATGGCGCCGTCATAGTCCTTCCTGTCGGCCCGTGCCATGCCGCGCCCATAATAGCTGGCGGCGTCTTTCGGATCGATCGCGATCGCTAATGAATAGGCCGCGATCGCCCGCCCGCCGTCGCCCTTGGCGTGCCAGGCCATGCCCTTGCAAAAGAACGCGTCGCGCGCCTTCGGGTCGAGCGTGGCGGCATGGCCGCAATCGGCAAGCGCGCCCTCGACATCGCCCGACATGGTTTTGGCCATCCCCCGGCGAATATGGGCCGAGACCAGATCCGGAACGAGCTGGATCACCCGATCGTAGTCGGCGATCGCCAGGTCGTAGGCGCGCTTGGCGGCCAAGGCCTTGCCGCGGCCGAAATAGGCGAATGGGCTACTGGGGTCGAGCGCGATCGCCTTCTCATACTCTGCGATGGCATGGTCATATTTGCCCGCGTCGGAAAAGGTGTCGCCGCTCTGCACGGCGCTCAGGACACGTGGGTCGGTCGCCTCGGCCGCCTCCAGCATCTTTGAAGCGGACAGTATTCGCGTTGGGCTCGCTTTGCCTTGGCCGAGTTGCTTGGCCAAGGTTTCAACGGCGGCCGCAACAGAGGGCTGCAACTGTTGCATGTCCACTGGCGGCGCCGGCCTGTTTTCGCCAACGGCAGCCTGCTCGTCACAGCTTCCAGTCCGCTTCAGGTCGAGTTCGATGGCACGCCGGCAATCGACTGCCGCGCCGGCCTGATCGCCCTTGAGCATCCGGGCGCGGCTGCGACCGAAATAGGCGTCGGCGTTTTCGGGATCGAGGCTGATGGCCTTGTCGAAATCGAGCAATGCGCCGTCCACGCCATATTTCGACAGCCGCATCCGGGCGCGCTCGAGCAGGATCCTGGCGGTCGCCGGATCCCTGCCTGGCTTCGCGGCGGTCGGCTTGCCTTGCTCGCCGGGCAGGTGTTCCCTGCACGTGCCTGCCCGCTTCGGGTCGAGCTCGACGGCTCGCCGGCAGTCGCCGACGGCGAGGTCGAAATTGCCAAGCAAGGCCTCCGCGATGGATCGGTGGTAGTAGGCATCGGCGTTGTAGGGATCGAGGCCGATGACAAAGCTGAATGTATCTATCGCGCCCTTGGGGTCGACCTGCATCTGCTGCAACCCCGATTTCATATTCCAGTCGATGGCGGCGGAATTGTCGCGCTTGGCATAGAGTTGCGGCGGCTCATACGTGGGAGGCGCGATAGGCTTGGCCGCCTGCGGCTCAGCTGGGATTGGGACATGAGCCTGACTGGTCGTAGCGCCCGGTGACTGCAGCACGGGTTGCCCCTCGGCCCTGCGCTTGCCAATCTGGACGCTCAGCCGTTCCTTTCGGTAGTCCGCGTTGGCCGGGTCGAGCGCGATTGCCTTGTCCAGGTCCGCTATTGCCTTATCAGGATCGCTCGCCTCCCAGACAAGCGCCCTCTCGAAATACGATTTTGGATCGTCGGAACTGATGGAAATCGCTTTGTCGAGATCGGCAAGCGCCTCTTTCGAATTGCCGACTCGAGCCATAGTCATGCCGCGCACGCGGTAAGCCGGGGCGTTGGCCGGGTCGCGGCGTACGGCTTCATCCAGATCGGCGATAGCGCGGGCATAGTTCTTCTTTAAGCCCCAGCTCTTGGCGCGGTTGAAGTAGAATGCGGAACTTGCTGGATTGAGCCGGATCGCCTCGTCGAATGCGGCGATGGCGCGGGTATGGTCGCCCTTTTCCTGCCATTCTATGCCGACCGCATTTTGGGCGGTGGCGGTTTTCTCGCCACCTCCGTCGCGCGGCTCGCCAAAAGCCTCGGCGATCCGGCGTGAGCAATCACGCCCTTTGTCCGCATCGACGCCGGCGATGTGCTTGCAATCGGCTTCCGCGCGCCTGCGCTCGCCCTTGGCGATCCATGAAAGTGCGCGGTCATGGTAAGGCGTGATGGGGTCCGCGCGGACGCTCTCTGCTTTGTCATAGTCGGCTTGGGCCCGCGTGGCGTCGCCCTTGTCCTCCCAGGCGACGCCGCGCACGCCATAGGCCATCTCGTTGGCGGGATCGATGTCGATCGCCTTGTCGCATTCGACAATCGCACGGTCGTGCTCGCCTTTCTTGTTGAGTGCCCTGGCGCGGTCGGCATAGAGGTTGGCATCGTCCGGCGTGAGCGCGATTGCGCGAGTGTAGTCCGCGACGGCTCGCTCGAAATCTGCCTTGCTCTCCCAGGCAATGGCGCGATTGGTAAAGGCGGGCACGTATGTCGGATCAAGCGCGAGCACGTCGGTCATGTCGGCGATGACGCGGTCGATATCGTTCTTCTGCGTGTAAGCCAGGCCACGCCAGAAATAGGCGTTAACGCGAAGATCGGGAATCTCGGCGCTGTCCTCGGCGATGGGCGTGCAGACGCTAATCTGCTGGTCGGCGGAGAGGGCGCCGTCGCTGAAGCAAGTAGCGTAATCCTTGCTCTCTGCGAGGGCCGGACTGCGAAGCCCGCCAAGCGTCACCACTATTCCCGCCGGCGCCAAAAGCGGGCCAAATGAAAGCCATGCAACGAATGCGCGGGTGAACGCGCCGGTGCGGCGTGACATGTTTTGATCCTCCCCCCGGAGTTGCCGCGGCAGCGGCTGCAATTGCCTATATAGTTCCGTTTTTGTTCCGAAATGCAAGCAGAAATTGCGAACGCTATCCTGTGTTCGCTCTCGGCCAAAGAACGCAACCCTCAAAGCCTGGCAACGCGACGTTCTTCTTGTTCTTCGTTGAGCGACGGTTTCTCAGCGAGATTGTCTCTCACATATCGATCATTGAGCGCTTGACCCGCCCGATGATGGTGATCGCGCCTTCGAGCTCCGGCGGCGGGATGTCGAGATAGGACGCCGGCTGGAAGGGCGGGGTGTCGTTCGGGCGGTAGCGCTTGTAGGTGGCGCGGCCGGTTTCGTCGGCGATCACATAGCAGCCATTGGTCACCAGCCGCTTGTCGCGCAGGTTGACGAAGATGATCGAATCCGGCGGCGAGATCTTGTTCATCGACGGTCCGTCGACGCGCAGCGCAATCCACTCGCCTTCCTCGAGATCGGCGGTGGGGATGGTCGGGTAGTCCGAAAGGTTGACCACGCTGTCCTGGCTGCCGAGTTCGCCGGCGCTGATCCACGATACGATCGGCACGTCGATGGTGATGGGCGAGGCGGCGAGGTGCACAGGCGCGGCTTCGACGCCGTCGGCGTCAAACAAGAGCCAGCCCGGGTCGACGCCGAACAGCCGGCCGTATTTCTCCGCCGCCTTGCGCGACAGCGGCCGGTTGCCGTTCTCATGGCTGATAAGCGTGTTCTTGTTGATTTCGCGCAAGGCCCGAGCGGCATCGCTGGGCGAGGCATAGCCGGCCTGGGCGCGCGCCTGCTGCAATCTGTGCCGAGAATCCATCATCGTACAAAATGCCTGAAAATTATCGTCCAAATTGTACGATTTCGCTTGCGCGTCATTCGTACATAACGTACGCTTAGCGCATGAATGAGCCTACCGCAAGCGTTTCCGCATTCCCTGCGAGCATCTCCGCCGCGAATGTGCCGGGGCCGCCCACGAGCATCTCGGGGCTGCCAACGAGCATCTCGGGGCTAATTGATTCCTGGCAGAGTATCGGCGCCTTCGCCGCAGATGTCGGCTGCGGCTATGAAGCCGCCCGCCAGATGCGCCGTCGCGGACGCATCGCGCCGCAGCACTGGCCGCATGTGGTGGCCGCGAGCCGCAGGCGCGGCATTGCCGGTATCAGCTACGAATGGCTGGCGGGCCATCGCGCCGCTGCCGCCATGCAAGGGGAGGCGGCATGAACGCGCTTGCCTCACCTGTCGAATTCCAGTCGTCCGGGCCGTCCTCCTCCCCGGTCCGGACGCTTTCCGGGGCCTCTGCCCCGGATCCGGTCGAACCGCCCGCACCCCGGTTCACCGGAACGGCCGGAGCCGCTCCTCCCCCGGCTCCGGCCCCCAATTCGGGCCGGCTCGTCTCCTGCATCCGCACCGAGGACGGCACCGTCATCCTGTTCGACCGCAAGGCGGGCCTGGCGGTGTCGGGCCTGACCCGGGCCGCCGCCGAGGCGGCCCTTCTTCGCCTGCTTGGTGCGGCGCCCGGCGCCGCCTGATCCCAACCGTTTCCCTGACCTGACCAACGGCCCCGCGGCCGAACCCTGGCGCTTGGCCACATGCCGAGCGCTTCGCAACCCTTCGCAAGCAATGGAATGAGACATGGCTGCCGCCTACACCGAAAAGGAAATCGACGAGATCGCCGCCTGGCTGAAGGAGGGGCTATCGGCCTCCCGCATCGCCGGCCGCTTCAGCGCGCTGCGCGGCAGCCCGGTCTCGCGCAACGCCATTATCGGCATCGTGCACCGCAACGCCGGCCTTCGTGCCATCGGCTTCGCCAACCCGAAGGGTGGCCGCGCCGGCGGCAGGCCGCGGAAACATGCACGGCCGGACCGGCCGGGCCGGCGGGGCAGGGTGGCGGCTGGAGGTGTCACGCTCTCCGAGCCGGCAGCGCTTTCCAGGCATGCCGAACTGATTGAGGGCGCCGGCGCCGCAACTGCCAATCTCCCCCCTTGCGGGGGAGATGCCCGGCAGGGCAGAGGGGGGTGCTGTCCCGCCAACCTATCGGCTGTTGAGCTATCCACGGAGCCGGATGCCCGCACTCCCCCCAAACCCAAAAAATCCAAAGCCCGCAAACCGGCGCGCAGCATGCCGCCCGCCTGGCTTTCCCCCGGCACCCGCGAGAAATCCGACGTCCAGCTCTAC
>NZ_LYTP01000005.1:0-177963 GCF_001672435.1 Mesorhizobium sp. AA23 | reverse complement strand
GGGTGGGGACTCGACCGGGCTTTTTCCAGGCACGCCGTATGAATGCGGCGTGCTTAATCTCTTCGTGTGTGCCGTTGCCCCAAAAGCCCTGCGCATCTTGGGGCGAGCATGCATTGGGATCCTAGCGGACGCTGGCGACCGCGTCCTCGCGGCCGTCGTTGATCGAAACCCAAACGCCTGAATTCTCTGTCGATTGACGTTTGAGGTAGGTGTAGACCGTGTCGTTCCAGGCGAGCACTTTCGGCTCGAGATTGTCGAGGATGAACTCGCCGAGGCTGGTGCGCACCGTCAGCACCGCGTGGCCGTCGCCGTTCGGCTGGCGCACGACCGTCATCAAAAGGTCGCCGGCGGGGACACCGGCGGCCATTAATTCGCGGCGCTTCTCCAACGCGTAGTCCTCGCAGTCGCCGAAACCGTTGTCGGGATAGGCCCAGTATTCCTCGACCCCGTAGATCTCCATATCGGTACGTGGCTTGACGCGGGTATTGACCGAATTGTTGACCTTGATCATCGTCGCCCACAGCTTGCGGGTCAGCTCGACAGGAGACCCATTCGGCGTCCTCTCATTGCATTCGATGGGGATACGCTGGCAGAGTTCATAATGGCCGACGGGCTGGGTGGTGCGGCCACCCGTATGCATGAACAGCGGTCCCGCGCTTGCCGTGCCCCAGGCGGAAAGCTGCATCGCCATTGCCAAGAGCAACAGCTTGCCCCTCGTCATTTTCATTATGGTAGTCTCCCCGTTTGAGAGAGACTGTGCCACGTTGGGATTTATTTGACGCAAAAACCGGAAGTAGAGATTGAGTAAAACGCCCGTAGATTAAATATAAAATTTGAACTATCTCGACTGCGGATTGTTGAGAATCTAAACCGGCCGCCGCACCCGGATCACGTGGCGTCTCGACATGCCGCCCGGCTGCTAGAAGGCCCTGATCCGGCCAACAAAAAACCGGCCGCTGGAGGCCGGTTGGATGCATGTCCGCATTCTAAGCGGTCAGGACCGCGGCGCGTTGAATTCCGAATCCAAGGTTTCCGGCCGCTGGATGACGGCAAACTCAATGGCGACGCCGTCCTCGAAGTGACGCACGACCTGGCCGCGCATCGTTCCCAGCATGACCTGCACGCCGATTGCTGGTTTGACGTCGATCTCGATCGCCGCGCCCGAGAGCGACAGGTCGATGATGCGGCACTGATACTGTCGCCCGTCGGTGAGCTGCAGCACGCTCATCGGATTGCGCGGCGCGACGCGCTCGTGGCGGCGGTCTTCCGGCAGGTCGAGCTCATGCTTGTTCGCAAGCCAGGTGAGCTGCGCGGCGAGCTTGTCCTTCTTGCGGTCCGAAGCGATGACGGTCATCGCGAAACCGTCCTGCGAGGTGCGCGTCACGATGCCTTCGATGCGACCGATGTGATCGATATAGGCAATGACCTTTTCCCCCGGCATGCCGACGCGATCGGTGCGCAAGGCGACATTGCCTGGCGACATGTCTATCACCTGGCACGCGTGTTCCGTGCGGTCCTCCAGCATGAAGCGTCCGTAGATTTTCACCCGGACACGCTGAAAATTGCGCCGCTCCACACGGGACGGCGCAAATTCCGCCGCTGACCTCATGACTGCCTACACCCCGTTGGCATTCCGCGCGACGTGCGAGGAATTTCACCGGAAAAAGCTACAGCAAAGCAGGTTAACAAACGGGAAAAAGCCGGCCCAAATGGGTTGGGGGCGGACGCCCACGCAAGGCAAAGGCCTGGACCAGATCGGGGCAAAATCTCGCGATCCGCTCTACTCGTTGCGCCCGCCGTCGAAGACGACGAGATGCCGTATCCGGCGTACGCGGCCGAGCGCCGAAATGGTCTCGGGCGCGTCGAACTCCGTCGGCACGAGCGACGGAACATCGATCGCCGGCCGGTTCTTCAGGAACATCGGGTCCTTGTCGGGATCGATGACCCGAATCGCGTCGATCAGGGCGTCCGCCAGCGGGTCGGCACCAAGCCAGAACGGCCGATCCGCGGCGCTGACGATGCCGAGGCAGCGAGGGCTCTCGACGCCGCCATCGAGCGGCAGCGCGAGCAGCTCGAACTTGCTGGAACGACCGTTTCGGCTGAATCCTTCATAGGTCAGAAGCAGCACCGATTTCTGGTCGAAGACGCCGTGGATGAGACGCGACATAAGCCGCTGGTCCTTCTCGCGCCAGAGCGAGGGGAAGGAAAACCCTTTGAGCTCGCGGCCGTAATAGGCGCAGAGCCTGGTGCCGGCCAGCCGGAACACGGCTTCGGCGCGTGTGTCGCGCTCCAGGATGAATGTATCGGCCAGGAGCGTCTTGATGTCCGCCGGCTCCACTTCCGAGCGTTTCGGAGCCGGGCGGCCATCACGCAGCCGGTTCCAATATTGGAACAGCGCGATTGATCCGTTCTGATTCATTTCCATTCCGCTCCGGCAATCTGTCTTTCTTGTTGTCCCATCGGCGAACAGACAGGGCGCCCTCCGATGACCTTCATGCGGTGCGGAGCAGGATGCGTGCCAGCATCGTTAACGTTTGTTCACGTCTCGGGGCCGTTAAGGTTAACAAGTGGTTTACGTTGCGCGCCGACGGGGCCTGTGGCACATCAAAAACCACTCCACAACGGTCGTTTCAGCAGCGATCGGCAGCGCTTCAGTCAGTTTTCGGGGAGAGGGGACTCGACCGGCCGTTCAGGGAAACCTGGACGGCTTTCTTTTGATTCGCGTCGCCGATCCAGGCCCTATCCGATTCAGCTTGAGCGATTCGCGATTTGTGATTCGATCAGGCGTGAACTACATGCTCGGCCGAAATCGAGTCTCCAGCCATCTGCGAAGAGGCCATGAGCGAGCCGGTAACACCGACCGAAACCGAAATGCAACCAGACGACGAAGCGCCGGAGCCGCGCCGCGAGCCGGTGTTCAACTTGCCGCCGGTTGTGCTGGCGGTGATGGGGATCTGCGCGATCGTCTTCCTGCTGGAGCGATATGTGCTGAACGACGACCAGCAAATGACGCTGCTCTACGACGGAGCCTTCATTCCGGTGCTCTACACCGGTCAATACGGCTTCGACTGGTTCCTGTTCACGCGCCCCTTCACCTATGCCTTCATGCATGGGGGCCTCGCTCACATTGCCGTCAACATGGTGTGGCTTGCCGCTTTCGGCTCACCGCTCGCCAATCGTTTCGGCGCGGCCTGGTTTGCGGTGTTCTACGCCGTGACCGGGCTGGCTTCGGTAGCGCTGTTCTGGGCGATGCATCCTTATGGCGAGATGCCGCTGGTCGGCGCGTCGGGCGCGATCTCGGGCATGATGGGAGCTGCGGCGCGCTACGGGTTCCGGATCGATCGCTCGTCAGGCCAGGCGGCCTTCGCCGGCGAGCCGTTGCCGATCGCAATCGTGCTGCGTTCGCGCGGCGTCATGACCTTCCTCGGCGTCTGGATGGTGATCAACCTCGCCACCGGCCTTCTCGGCTTTGCGCCGGGGATCGAAGGACAGATCGCCTGGGAAGCCCATATCGGCGGCTTTGTCGCAGGCTTTTTCGGCGTGCGTTTTTTCGATCGGCCCCAGCCGTCCGAGTAGCGCTGCGGCGCACTTGAAATGCAACCAATCACGGCGCACCATGTTCACCGGAACGTGAATGCCGGTCAGGGCAGGAGCCGGCGGGCAAGGCACAGGAGGACGCCATGACTGTGAAGGCAATTCTTGAGCAAAAAGGCCATGACGTGTTCACACTCGGGCCTAATGAAAAGCTGAGCGAAGCTATTCGCATCCTGACCGAGCATAGGATCGGCGCGCTGGTCATCACCAATGGCGACCGCAAGATCGTCGGCATCCTTTCCGAGCGTGACATCGTGCGAGTGCTGGCCAGGGAGGGCGCGACCGCGCTCGATATTCCGGTCCGTTCGGCCATGACGCCGAAGGTCAAGATCTGCAACGAGAACCACACGGTCAACGAGGTCATGGAGATCATGACGAAGGGTCGCTTCCGCCACCTGCCGGTGGAGAAGGACGGGATGCTCGACGGCATCGTGTCGATCGGCGATGTGGTCAAACGCCGGATCGAGGATGTCGAGCGCGAGGCCGAGGAGATCCGGGCCTACATCGCCACCGCCTGATACAGGCGGAAAGGAGCCGCCAGCACAGCCCGTGGGCTTACAAGCGCAAGCTGCCTGGAGGCCTGCGCGCGGCTTTGGACTTGTCTCAAGGAACGGTTTGCACTAGCGAGTGATGCGATTTTCGCAACGCGATAAGCAAAATCGCGCCAGCCACAAATGCGACCCATAGGCCTCCATGAGCATCATCGATACCCGCACGCCCGACCCGAAACGCCTGATCTCCGGCGCCACCGGCGACTGGGAAATCATCATCGGGCTCGAAGTGCATGCGCAAGTGACGTCCGAGGCAAAGCTGTTCTCCGGCGCCTCGACCTCTTTCGGCGCGGCGCCCAACGCCAATGTCAGCCTGGTCGACGCGGCGATGCCCGGCATGCTGCCGGTGATCAACGAGGAATGCGTCAAGCAGGCGATCCGCACTGGGCTGGGCTTGAAGGCCGCGATCAACCACAAGTCGGTCTTCGATCGGAAGAACTATTTCTACCCGGACCTGCCGCAGGGCTATCAGATCTCGCAGTACAAGCAGCCGATCGTCGGCGAAGGCAAGGTGATCGTCTCGGTCGGACCGGACCGGCAGGGCGAGTTCGAGGACATCGAGGTCGGCATCGAGCGCCTGCATCTGGAGCAGGATGCCGGCAAGTCTATGCACGACCAGCATCCGACAATGTCCTATGTCGACCTCAACCGGTCCGGCGTTGCGCTGATGGAGATCGTCTCCAAGCCGGACATGCGCTCCGCCGACGAGGCCAAGGCCTATGTCAGCAAGCTGCGCACCATAATGCGCTATCTCGGTACCTGCGACGGCAACATGGACGAGGGTTCGCTGCGCGCCGACGTCAATGTCTCGGTGCGCCGCCCGGGCGGCGCCTTCGGCACGCGCTGCGAGATCAAGAACGTCAACTCGATCCGCTTCATCGGCCAGGCCATCGAGTCCGAAGCGCGCCGTCAGATCGCCATTCTCGAAGACGGCGGCGCGATCGAGCAGGAGACGCGCCTGTTCGACCCCAACAAGGGCGAGACGCGCTCGATGCGCTCCAAGGAAGAGGCGCATGACTACCGCTATTTCCCCGACCCCGACCTTCTGCCGCTGGAATTCGACCAGGCCTATGTCGATGATCTGGCACAGCATCTGCCGGAACTCCCGGACGAGAAGAAGGCGCGGCTGATCGGCTCGCTCGGCCTATCGCCCTACGACGCCTCGGTGCTGGTGTCGGAAAAGCCGATCGCCGACTATTTCGAGAAGGTGGCCTCGGGGCGCGACGGCAAGCTTGCCGCCAACTGGGTTATCAACGACCTGCTGGGCGCTCTCAACAAGGCTGGCAAAGATATTGAAAACGCTCCGGTTTCGCCTGAGCAGCTCGGTACCGTCGTCGACCTGATCAAGGAAGGCACGATCTCCGGCAAGATCGCCAAGGATCTGTTCGAGATCGTCTGGAACGAGGGCGGCGATCCGCGCCACCTCGTCGAAAGCCGCGGCATGAAGCAGGTGACCGACACCGGCGCCATCGAGAAGGCGGTCGACGAGGTCATCGCCGCCAATCCGGACAAGGCCGAGCAAGCGCGCGCCAAGCCGACCATGGCCGGCTGGTTCGTCGGCCAGGTGATGAAGGCGACCGGCGGCAAGGCGAACCCGCAGGCGGTCAACGAGCTGGTCAAGGCCAAGCTCGGCATCGAATAGAGCGATGTTCGTCCGCACCGCCAGCGAGCGCGATCTTGGTGCGATCCGCGCGCTGCTGGTCGAGACGTGGCATGCGACCTATGACGCCATCTACGGCGCCGAGCATGTAACGGCGATCACCGACGACTGGCATTCTCTTGCTTCGCTCACGGCGCAACTGGCCCGGCCGAATTCCGAATTCCTGGTCGCTGACGATGGCAAGCGGCTTGGCGGCATGGCTTTCGCGGCCGCGACTGCCGACCCGAAGATCGTCCTTCTGAACCAGCTCTACGTATCTCCGGATTGTCAGCGGCAAAGGATCGGCCAGGCGCTGCTCGACGAAGTCGAGGCCAGTTTTCCGCAGATGCGGACGCTGCGTCTCGAGGTCGAGCAGGCGAATGCGGCGGCGATCGCCTTCTACGAGGCGAACGGATTTCGGACGGCAGGCAGGACAGCGGATTGCGGCGGCAGTTCGGGATGGCCCGCACTCATCCTGGAGAAGCGGCTCGGCTAAAGCGCCGGCGGAGCGGCTGGGACTTCCACATTGTCGATCAACCTGGTGGTGCCGAGCCAGGCCGCCGCGAGCAGGCGGCCGTCGCGGTCTCGTCGCCAGGGCGCGAGCGTTGCGGCCTCCCGCGCGGCGACGTAGTCGACCTTCCGAAAGCCCGCCCTGACGAGCGCTTCCGCAGCCGCATTCACCGCACGTGCCTCATCCGCGCCGGACGCGAGTTCGGCCGCGGTCTGACGCAGAACCACGTTGAATTTGCGCGCGATCTCGAGCTCGGCCGCGCCCAGATAGGCGTTGCGCGACGACATGGCGAGGCCGTGGGAATCACGCACGGTCGGCGCGCCGACGATCTCGACCGGCAGATCGAGATCACGGCACAGCTGCCTGACAACGCAAAGCTGCTGGTAGTCCTTCTCACCGAACACGGCACAGTCGGGCGCTGCCTGCAGGAAAAGCTTGGCCACGACAGTGGCGACGCCGTCGAAGAAGGCAGGCCGAAAATCCGTCTCCAGGCCGGAGGAGGGGCCTCCGACCGAGATTTTGGTGGCGAAGCCGGCCGGGTACATTTCCGCCACGCCTGGCGTGAAGGCCAGATGTGCGCCTGCTTCCCGCAGTTGGTCGAGATCGCGGGCCAATTGGCGCGGATATTTTTCCAGGTCCTCGGTCGGCGCGAATTGGGTCGGATTGACGAAGACGGAGACGACGCAGCGCTCGGCCTTTTCGAGCGCGATCCTGACCAGCGAGATGTGGCCGTCATGCAGCGCGCCCATGGTCGGCACCATGGCGATCTTGAGGCCATCCCGGCGCCAATCCCGGATCTGCGCGCGAAGGGCCGCAACGCTCTCGACGACGATTGGCCCGCTCATGCCTGGTCCTTGCCCGATGCCGCCGAAAAAACGTGGTCAGGTCCGGGAAATGCGCGGCTGCGCACCTCGTCGGCGTAACGCGCCGCCGCATCCGCAATGGTGTCGCGCAGCACTGCGTATTCCTTGACGAATTTCGGCACGCGGTCGACGGTCATGCCGATCATGTCGTCTACCACCAGGATCTGGCCGTCGCAGTCGCCGCTGGCGCCGATGCCGATGGTCGGGATCGCGATATGACGGGTGAGGTCCGAAGCCACCGCCTCGACCGTGCCCTCGATGACGACCGAGAAGGCGCCGGCCTTTTCAACCGCTTCGGCGTCGCGAAAAAGGGCGGCGATGTTTTCCCTGCTCCTGCCCTTGATCTTGTAGCCGCCGTCCTTGTCCACCGACTGCGGCTGCAGGCCGATATGGCCCATGACCGGGATGCCTTCCGCGACGATTGCCGCGATCTGCGCGGCCATGTCGACCCCACCCTCGAGCTTGACCGCCTGGCTGCCCGTCTCGCCGATGATGAGCCTTGCCGAGGCAACGGCTTGCGCCACCGAGGCCTCGTAGCTGCCTGCCGGCATGTCGACCACCACACAGGCCTTTGCGGAGCCACGCATCACCGCTTGTCCGTGCGCGATCATCATCTCCAGCGAAGCGCCGAGCGTTGTGGCATGGCCATGCAGCACCATGGCGACGCTGTCGCCGACCAGAAGCAGGTCGACATGCGGATCGAGCATGCGGGCTATCGGATAGGTATAGGCGGTGAGACAAACGATCGGCACGCCGCCCTTGCGGCGACGAATGTCTTCGGCGCCGATCCGATTGCCGGTGGACCGTTCTGGGGCCAATCGTCACCTCCCTCAACCGGCGCGGGCCAGCCGCCAGCTTTGCCGGCGTGCGAGCTTTAGAAACTGCGCAAACGCTTGGCAAGCCGAGGTGGCGATATCTCCACGCGTGTATCGATTTAGCGCACGAAGCATTTACATCGCAGGCAGGGCAAAACCCTTGCCTTCGCGTTGACGTGACGCCATAAGCAGGAAACGGCGCGGCCGCAGCCGCAACGAGGATCTGGATGAAGACTTTCCTGCTGCAGTTTTTCACCTGGTGGAACAGCCAGACACTTGGCACGCGCTTCCACACCTGGCGCTTCGGCAACAAGGTCGGCGAGGACGAGGTCGGCAACGTCTATTACGAGGGCGGCATCGATTCGGAAGGTCGCACCCGCCGCTGGGTCATCTATCGTGACTATTCCGAAGCCTCGAAGATCCCTCCGGGCTGGCATGGCTGGATGCATCATCGCGTCGACACGCCTCCGTCGAGCGAGAGCTATAAGGCTCGTGATTGGCAGAAGCCGCACCGGCCCAATCTCACAGGAACGCCGGGCGCCTATCGCCCGCAAGGTTCCATTCTGACCAACCAGCATCGTCCGCAGGTCACCGGCGACTACGACGCTTGGACGCCCGGTTCGTAAACGCGTTTTCGGTCTTTTGTCGCCACAATTGGCGTTTAGCTCCTTGCTGATAGCGCAGCCCTGACTAGCCTTGGGCGATTGAGAGAATCACCCGGGCGCAACCACCGGTATCCCTGCATGAACTCTTTCGGCCGACTCTCGACGGGACTGTTCGCGGCAGCGTCCGTTCTGGCTGCCTCGACGGCAGGGTTCGCCGCCGCGCAGACACCGGCGGCGCCGGCGGTTTCCGACCGCATCACCAATCCGGTCGCCGAATTCGCCGGCATCGACAAGATCACCGGCCGCATCATCACCTTCGACGTCTATATCGACGAGACGGTGCAGTTCGGCGCCCTGCAGGTGACGCCGCGCGTCTGCTACTCTCGGCCTGAGACCGAACAGCCGAAGACCGATTCCTTCGTCGAGGTCGACGAGATCACGCTCGATCGCAAGATCCGCCGTATCTTTACCGGCTGGATGTTCGCCGAAAGCCCCGGTCTCAACGCGGTCGAGCACGCCGTCTATGACGTCTGGCTGAAGGGCTGCAAGCAAAAATCGGACGTGCCGCCGCCGACCGCCGCCAAAGCCGATACGGGCAAGCCGAAGACGAATGCCGCCAAGCCGAAGCCGCCCGTGCAGGAGCCGCCTGCCGAGGCAGCGCCTGAGCCGTCGGATGCGGCGCCCGCGCCGGATGGCGCCGACACCACAGACACGAACTGATCTCGGAACTCTCGGAACCCTCTTTTTCGCAATCCGTTGGATAAACGGTGATGGCGACGGGAGATTTCCATGGCAACGATCAGGCCGATCACTGCCAGTAAGAAAGAGCTTCTCGATATCGAGAAAGGCTTCTGGACCGGCGATTCCGCGTATTTCGCGGCCCACGCCGATGTGGATTGCCTCGTCGCCTTTCCGGAGATGGCGCAGGCGATGACCAATGCCGATCTGGCCAAGACCGCCACCAAGCCCAATCGCTGGCGCGATCTCGACATTCGGCTGAAAGGCATGGTCGAACCCGGCAGCGATATCGTCATGCTAACCTACGAGGCGCGCGCGACGCGGGAAAACGGCGAGCCCTATGCCGCTCTCGTCAGCACCGGCTATGTTCATCGCGCCGATGGCTGGAAGATGATGTTTCATTCCCAGACGCCAATTGAAACTGCGAGCGGGTGACCGCTTACCTCAGGGATAAAAGACCGCGTCGCCCTTCAGGGCCTCGGCCAGCATTTTTTCGTAGCGGCTGCGCGGCACGTCGATGGCGCCGAAGCGCTTCAGGTGCTCGGTGGTGAACTGCGTGTCGAGCAGCGCGAAGCGGCGTTCGTTCAGCCGCTCGACGAGATAATAGAGGCAGGTCTTCGAGGCGTCGGTTTCCCGGGCGAACATGCTTTCGCCGAAGAAGACGCGCCCGAGTGACACCCCATAGAGACCGCCGGCCAGCCGGCCCTCGCGCCACGCCTCGACGGAATGGCAGTGGCCGAGCCGATAGAGCTCGACATAGGCTTCGCGGATCGGCGCGTTGATCCAGGTCGAGCGGCGCTCGTCGCGCCTTTCCGCGCAGCCGTCGATCGTCGCCTCGAAGTCGAAATCGTAGCGGATGTCGAAAGGGTGCCTGCGGATCGTCTTCTTCAGACTGCGCGGCGTGTGGAATCCGTCGAGCGGGATGATGCCGCGCGTCTCCGGCCGCACCCAGAACACTTCCGGGTCGGTGGCGCTCTCTGCCATCGGGAACACGCCCGAGGCATAGGCTTTCAGCAGCAGGTCGGTCGGGATGCGGTAGCCGGGCGCGTAGGGACGAGTCATTGCGCCATTATAACCGCAAGATCCTATTCCTCCTTGGCCAAATATTTCTCAAGCCAGTGGATGTCGTAATCGCCGTTGGCGATATCCGGATTTCCGACCAGGTCGCGGAACAGCGGCAGCGTCGTCTTGATGCCGTCGACAACGAATTCGTCGAGCGCCCGGCGCAGCCGCATCATGCATTCGACGCGGTTGCGGCCATGCACGATCAGTTTGCCGATCAGGCTGTCGTAATAGGGCGGGATCCGGTAGCCGGAATATACGCCGGAATCGACGCGGATGCCGAGGCCGCCCGGCGTGTGGAAATGCGTGATCGTACCGGGCGACGGCGTGAACGTGCGCGGATCCTCGGCGTTGATGCGGCACTCGATGGCGTGGCCGTTGAACTTGATGTCTTCCTGCTTGACCGACAGTCCGCCGCCGGAGGCGACACGGATCTGTTCATGCACGAGGTCGATGCCGGTGATCGCTTCGGTCACCGGATGCTCGACCTGCAGGCGTGTGTTCATCTCGATGAAATAGAATTCACCGTTCTCGTAGAGGAATTCGATCGTGCCGGCGCCGGAATAGCCAAGATCGGCGATCGCCTTGGCGCAGATGCCGCCGATGCGCGCACGTTCCTCGGCGTTGAGGGCCGGTGAGTTCGCTTCCTCCCACACCTTCTGGTGGCGGCGTTGCAGCGAGCAGTCGCGCTCGCCGAAATGCACGCCGCGTCCGGCGCCGTCGCCGAACACCTGCAATTCGATATGGCGCGGCTTTTCCAGATATTTCTCGATGTAAACGGCGTCGTCGCCGAAGGCAGCGCCGGCTTCTGATCTGGCGGTCTGCAGCGCCACTTCGAGGTCGGCTTCGGTGCGGGCGACCTTCATGCCGCGGCCGCCGCCGCCGGCCGAAGCCTTGATGATCACCGGATAGCCGATCGCGGCGGCAATGCGCTTTGCTTCCTTCTCGTCGCTGATCGCGCCGTCCGAACCAGGCACCACCGGGATGCCGAGGCGCTTTGCCGTGCGCTTGGCTTCGATCTTGTCGCCCATGATGCGGATATGGTCGCCCGAAGGGCCGATGAAGGTGATGTTATGGGCGGCGAGGATATCGGCGAACTTGGCGTTTTCTGACAGGAAGCCGTAGCCCGGGTGCACGGCATCGGCGCCGGTGATCTCGCAAGCGGCGACGATCTGGTGAATGTTGAGATAGCTTTCGCGTGACGGCGGCGGGCCGATGCAGACGCTTTCGTCGGCAAGCCGCACATGCATGGCGTCGGAATCGGCCGTCGAATGGACCACCACCGTCTGGATGCCGAGCTCCTTGCAGGCGCGCAGCACCCGAAGCGCGATTTCGCCGCGATTGGCGATGAGGATTTTTTGGAACATCTGCCCGCTGTTCCCGGCTCTACTCGATGACCACGAGCGGCATGCCGTATTCGACCGGCTGGGCGTCCTCGATCAGGATCGCCGTCACCGTGCCGGCGCGCGGCGAGGGAATCTGGTTCATCGTCTTCATCGCTTCGATGATGAGCAGCGTCTGGCCTTCCTTCACCTTCTGGCCGATCTCGATGAACGCCTTGGCGTCGGGCGAGGGCGCGAGATAGGCGGTGCCGACCATCGGCGAAGGCACGGCGTTCTTGGAAGGATCGGCTGCCGTCGCGGGCGCGGCCGCTACCGCCTGAGCCGGCCCGGCAACCGCCGCGGACGGCATAGGAAGCGGAGCAGCGACCGCGTGGACGGCCTGAGACTGACGCGACACGCGCACTTTCAGATCGCCGAGCTCGACCTCGATCTCGGTCAGGTTGGTGTCGTTCAGTATGCCCGCCAAGTCGCGGATCAGCTGCTGGTCAACACCGTTCTTCTTTATCGACATTTTCGAGCCTTCTGTTTGGGAGCCGGTCACAGGCGCGCCGCCAGTGCCTGCAGCGCAAGCGTATAGCCGAGTGGCCCGAACCCGCAGATCATGCCGACAGCGACCGGCGCGACCATGGAGACGTGGCGGAAAGGCTCCCGCGCGTGGATATTGGAAAGATGGACTTCAGCGACGGGCAGCGGCGCGATGGCGCGGATGGCGTCGTGAATGGCAATCGAGGTATGGCTGTAGGCCCCGGGATTGATGACGATGCCTGCGGCCTTTTCACCGGCTTCCTGGATCCAGTCGACGAGATCACCTTCGTGATTGGACTGACGAAAATCGATCTCGAGCCCGAGCGCCGTGCCGGCGGCCTTGCAATCCTCGGCTATGGCGGCAAGCGTCTTGCCGCCATAGATCCCCGGCTCGCGCTTGCCGAGTGCATTGAGATTGGGACCGTTCAGGACGAAAATCGTTTTCAAATATGCCGACCTCTTCGGCGCCGGCCTCAAGCCGGCGCGCCGGACCTCTATAATGGGCATATCCGCCCGCGAAAAGAGCGCAAGTACGTTCTTTCGCTGTCCACAACAGGCGGAAAACCGCCTGTTATCGCGACTCGCAATCGCTTAGAGCATGATCCCGAAAACTGTGCAGCGGTTTTCGGAAAAGACCATGCCCAAACCTAGAGCGCGCTCTTGGCCTGCTCGATCTTCTCCGCCAGAACCTGCTGTCCGAGCGCGCCGAACACCACCTCATTGCCGACCACATAGGACGGCGTGCCGGTGATCGACAGCTTGGTGGCGAGATCGTAGGTGCGCGAGAGCGCTTCGTTGATGCTCGGATCCTTCATCTTCTCGCGCAGCTTCGCCTCGTCGGCACCGAGCGAAACAGCGACCTTCATGGCGGTGGATTCGGTGGCACGGCCCTGGCTGCCGAGCAGCGCAGTGTGGAACTCGCTGTACTTCTCCGGCATCATCAGATGGAAGGCCATCGAGACCACGCTGGCCTTTTGCGAATCCGGGCTGAGGATTGGAAACTCCTTGAGCACGAAGCGCAGGTCCGGATCGGCTTTAGTCAGCGCCTTCATGTCCTCAATGGCGCGTTTGCAGAAGCCGCAATTGTAGTCGTAGAACTCGACGATGGTGACTTTGCCCTTCGGGTTGCCGACCACGCCGTCGAAGGTGGAGTTGAAGATCTCGTCCTTCGCATCCTTGATGACGCCGAGTGCGGCGAGCCGCTGCTCTTCCTTCTGCTTGGCCTCGAGCGCGTCCTGAACCTCGAGCAGGACCTCGGGGTTTTTCAACAGATAGTCGCGGATGATGCCTTCGACCTCCTTGCGGTCGATCTTGCTGTCCGCCGAGGCCACCTGGATGGCTTGCGTCGTGTCGGCCCTAGCGGCCTGCGGGCTTCCTGCCACGAAGCCGAATGCCAGCATGCCGAGCGCCACCGCCACGCCGGCGCTGCCGAGCAGGATTGCCTTGTTCATGATCAGTTCCTTCTGCCTGTCCCGGTCCAACCTGGTCGCCGTGCGCGGCCGGGAGGTTCACTTGAGTTTGTTAGATGGCGTGTAGTTTATGATATCCTGCGCGCGAAGCCAGCGGGGCTCGCCGCGCTTCAATTTCTGTTGAGCGCGCATGGCGAAGATCTTCGCGTTCTTATAGTCGGCCGAATAGAAATGGCCCTCCGCTGTCGCAAGGTCGGCGGCCGGGATTTGCCCCAATTCGCCATAGGCTTGAGCCAGATAGCGGTAGGCTACGGCGTTTTCCTTGTCGCGCCCGATCCCGCTGTTGAGCTGCGCCACCGCTTTGTTGATTGAGTCCGGCGTGCCGGCCGCCATCAGCGCCTGGCCGAGCGAGACCAGCAGCAAGCCGGACCGCGCCGCGTCGAGGCTCGCCGCTTTGGCATAGGCATCCGCGGCGTCCTTGGGCCTGTTGGCCTTCATCAGGATGTCGCCGCGCAGTTCCTGGAAATAGGGGTTCTTCGGCTGTTCCTTGATCAGGGCCGCGGTTTTCGTCAGCGCGGCGCCAGGATTGCCGTAGAGATAGGTCTGCTGCGCGTCGCCATAGCGCGAGGCAAGGCTGGTCGGGTTCTTGCGCATCAGCCGCGCCACGGCCGCCTGGCCTTGCATATAGGCCGCGATCTTGATGCGCATCATGTCATGCCGCTGCTGCAGCGCCGGCGCGTCGACCTGGCTGACATATGGGCTCGCCTTGACCAGCACCTCGAGATTGGCGATGCGCTCCCGGGGCATCGGATGGCTGATCCGGTAAGGATCGAGCTGGGTGCCCGACAGCGAAAGCGCGCTCTGGAAGCGCCCGAAGGTCTTCAGCATGCCCATGCCGGACTGGCCGGTGGCATTGAGGTAGGTGATCGCCGAGCGGTCGGCGGTGATTTCTTCGCCGCGCTGATAAGCAAGGATGCTGCGCTGCGCCATCTCGCCGCCGCCGGCGGCGACGCCCATGCCGGCGCCGGCAAGGCCGCGGCTGTTGGTGGTGGCGCCGGCCACGATCGCGCCCGCCCCGAGCAGCGTGGCGATGATGGCCATGGTCTTGGCGCGATCGAGTTGATCGCGCAGCTTCTGCTGGTGGCCGCCGGCAATATGGCCGGCCTCGTGCGCGATGACGCCGATGATCTCGTTCGGCGTCTCGGCCGTCACCAGCGCGCCGGTGTTGATGAACAGGCGGCGGCCGGTCACGAACGCATTGAAGCTCTGGTCGTTGACGAGAACGATGTCGATCCCGTCATTGGCAAGGCCCGCCGCCTTGAAGATCGGTCGGGCATAGTCGCGCACCAGCGCCTCGATCTCGGCATCGCGCACCACCGGCACGCCTTGCGCGAAGGCGCTCAGCGAAGTGGACACCGCGACGGCGGCGGCAAGCAGGAGCGTCGCGAACCCGCGCGCGGTTCGCCCTATTGCGGTCGATCTATCGATCATCGTTCGGGTCGGCTCAACATGACAGGTCCACTGGTAGACGAGCGGGCGAAGGATGAAAAGTCGGCGCCGATAACTTCCTGCGCGCTTGTGATCCCCACACCAATCGGGCATTTGTGCGGCGCTGCCGTCGAACTCCCGGCAGTTCCAGGGCAAGCGAGCGACGGTTTGCCTGTGGATTTGCCAACCAAAGGCAGGCTGAAGAGTCAGATGGTCGTTTCGCTTTCACGCCGCGGCGAGGTCGAGCCGTTCCACGCCATGGATATTCTGGCCGAGGCCAACCGGCTGAAGGCGACCGGGATTCCCGTGGTGTCGATGGCGGTCGGCCAGCCGTCGGACCCGGCGCCGGTCGGCGTCCGCGAAGCCGCCGCTCTCGCGCTGAAGCACGGCCGCATCGGCTACACCGATGCTCTTGGCCTGGCGGAGCTGCGCAAGGCAATCGCCGCGCACTATGGCGAGCATTACGGAATCGATGTCGCGCCCGCCCGTATCGCCGTCACAACCGGATCGTCCGCCGCGTTCAACCTGGCTTTCCTGGCGATGTTCGATCCCGGCGACCGCGTCGCCATCGCCGCGCCCGGCTATCCGGCCTACCGCAACATCATGGCCGCGCTTGGCATCGAGATCGTCGAGATCGAGCTTGGCTCGGACGCCTATCTGCATGCCGACCACCTGAAGAGCGCACACCGCGAGAAGCCGTTGAAAGGGGTGCTGTTTGCCAGTCCAGCCAATCCGACCGGCGCGGTCATTCCAGCCGACGAGCTTTCCGCGTTGGTGAAGACCGCAGGCGAGCTTGGCATCGCGGTGATCTCGGACGAAATCTACCACCGGCTGGCCTATGCCGCGCCCGACGTCACTGCACTTGCCTGTGGCGCCGGCGTGACGGTGATCAACTCCTTCTCGAAATACTATTGCATGACCGGCTGGCGCATCGGCTGGATGGTGCTGCCGGACGAACTGGTGCGGCCGGTCGAGCGCATCGCGCAGAGCCTCTACATCTCGCCGCCGGAACTGTCGCAGGTCGCGGCGGTCGAGGCCTTCAATGCCACGCAAGAGCTGGAAGCGGTGAAGGCGCGCTATGCCTGGAACCGCGACCTGCTGATGAAGCGTTTGCCGGAGCTGGGCTTCCCGCTCGCGGCGCCCATGGACGGCGCGTTCTACGCCTTCTGCGATGTCACGCGGCACACCAATGACAGCATGGCCTTCGCGCGCAAGATGCTGGCCGAGGCGCATGTGGCGGCCACGCCCGGCCGTGATTTCGATCCGCTCCAGGGCCATCGCACCATGCGCTTTTCCTATGCCGGCAGCCATGACGACATGGTCGAGGCGCTGGCGCGCATCGAAAGCTGGCTGAAATAGACGCCATGCCCGAGCTTGAACAGGCGCTGGCGGAAGTGGCCGCCGAAATAAACGAGCGCAGCGATCGTGGCGATGTCGCCACCTATATCCCGCAGCTCGGCAAGGTCGATCCGAAGAAATTCGGCATTGCCGCCGTGACCAATGACGGGCGCATCATCCTTGCCGGCGATGCCGATCAGCCCTTTTCGATCCAGAGCGTCTCGAAGGTGTTCACGCTGACCCTGGCGCTGGGCAAGGTCGGCGATGCGTTGTGGCAGCGTGTCGGCCGCGAGCCGTCGGGCAATCCGTTCAACTCGATCGTCCAGCTCGAGCATGAGAGCGGCATTCCGCGCAATCCGTTCATCAACGCCGGCGCCATCGTCGTGTCCGACATCCTGCTTGCCGGGCATCAGCCGCGCGAGGCGATCGGCGAGATCCTGCGCTTCGTCCAGTTCCTGGCCGACGACGACACGATCATCATCGACCGCGAGGTCGCGGCCTCGGAACGCGCTACCGGCTACCGCAACTTCGCTCTGGCCAATTACATGAAGTCCTTTGGCAATCTCGACCACGAGCCGGAACTGGCGCTGGGCGTCTACTTCCATCATTGCGCCATCGCCATGAGCTGCCGACAGCTCGCCATGGCCGGCCGCTTCCTCGCCAATGGCGGTCGGAACCCGGCGACCGGGCTGTCGGTCGTGTCGACCGAGCGTGCGCGCCGCATCGGCGCGCTGATGCTGACCTGCGGCCACTATGACGGCTCCGGCGATTTCGCCTTCCGTGTCGGCATTCCGGGTAAGAGTGGCGTCGGCGGCGGTATTCTTGGCATCGTGCCGGGCGTCGCCTCGCTCGCCGTCTGGTCCCCCGGCCTCAACGAGAACGGCAATTCAAAGCTCGGCTCGATAGCGCTTGAGAAGCTCGCCAGGATGATGAACTGGTCGATCTTCGCGCCTTAGCAGGTGCTGGGGCGCAAGATTGGAAGGCCAGAAAACGAAAATCCCGCGCCGGACGAGCACGGGATCTTCTGTTCAACAGCGAAACCTAATGAGCTGACAGAGCTTAGAAAAAGCCCTTCCGCTGCCACCAGCCGGCACGCTTCGGCTTTTCTTCGGTCTTGGCTTCCTCGCTGACGTTGGACGAAACGACGGGGACAGCCGGCGTGTCGATCGACTGTGGTTTGCGCCGCGTCGGATGGGCATTGACCTGCGCTTCGGCCTCGGTCGGAGCAGCAGCGGCCGCTGTCAGCTCCGGTTCGGCGGCCGCAGGTTCAGCGGGAAGTTCCGCCGCCCGCTGGGGCGCTTTCTCGGAGACGGTTTCCTCGACAGCCTTCTTCGATCGCGGTGCACGGCGAGGCTTCTTCGGCTTCTCCGTTTCCGCGACATCGTCATTGGCGGGCGAGGGCGCGGCCTGCTCTTCGGCTGCAGCGACCGGCGGCGCGCCCTCGGGAGCTTCGACTTCCGCTTCTTCGCCTTCGAGACCATCGCCGGCATCGGCATCGGCAGCGATCTCGCCTTCCTCGCGGCGATTGCGCTTGCCGCCGCGCTTGCCGCGACGGCGCTTCTTGCCCTGCCCCTCTTCAGCTGCTTCCGCCCCGGCCGGTGCTTCAGCCGTTACCTCGGCTGCTGCTTCGCCAGCAATCGTGCCGGCGTCCGCAGGTGCGGGGGCCGAGACGGCATCGCCATGGCCTTGATGCTCGCGGTCGCGATCCTTGCCGCCGCGCCGCCGACGGCGTTTGCGGCGCTTGCGGCCGCCTTCGCCGTCCTCGGACCGCTGCGGATGCTGTCCCTGCTGTGGATGGCGCGGCTGTTCGGCCTGAACCGATACCTCTTCTTCCTCCTCGACGACGATCTCGTCCTCGGGTTCTTCCGGCTCGACATAGGTCGGCAGGCTGCGCACCTCGACGAAGCCTTCCGGCTTCTCAGCCACCGCGCCGCGGAAGATCGCGTAGTGTTGCGCGCCCAGCGTCTCGTCGGCTTCGAGCGTGATGCTCAGGCCGAACCGGGCCTCGAGCTCGACCAGATTGGCGCGCTTGTGGTTGAGCACATAAAGCGCGGTCGCCGCCGGCGTGCGCACTGTGATGTGGCTGCGCGAATCCTTGAGCAGGAATTCCTCGATTGCCCGCACCACCATCAGCGCCACCGAGGAGTCCGATCTCACATGGCCCGTGCCGCCGCAATGCGGGCAGGGCTTCATCGTCGATTCCAGCACGCTGGCACGGATGCGCTGGCGCGACATCTCCATCAGGCCGAAATGCGAGATGCGACCGACCTGGATGCGGGCGCGATCGTTCTTGAGGTGATCCTTCAGCCGCTTCTCGACCGCGCGGTTGTTGCGGTTCTCCTCCATGTCGATGAAGTCGATGACGATCAGGCCGGCAAGGTCGCGCAGCCTGAGCTGCCGCGCGACTTCCTCGGCGGCCTCCAGATTGGTGTGGAGCGCGGTGTCCTCGATCGAATGCTCCTTGGTGGAGCGGCCGGAGTTGACGTCGATCGAGACCAGCGCCTCGGTCTGGTTGATGATGATGTAGCCGCCGCTCTTCAGCGTCACTTGCGGCTGCAGCATCCGGTCGAGCTGCGCCTCGATGCCGTTGCGCACGAAGATCGGCGTGGTGTCCCGGTAGGGCTGAACCACCTTGGCATGGCTCGGCATCAGCATGCGCATGAAGTCCTTGGCCTCGCGGTAGCCGTCCTCGCCGGAGACCAGGATCTCGTCGATATCCTTGTTGTAGAGGTCGCGAACCGAGCGCTTGATCAGGCTGCCTTCCTCATAGACCAGGGCAGGGGCCGTGGACTGCAGCGTGAGGTTGCGGACATTTTCCCAAAGCCGCATCAGATATTCGTAGTCGCGCTTGATCTCGGCCTTGGTGCGGCTTTCGCCGGCGGTGCGCAGGATGACTCCCATGCCCTGCGGCACCTCGAGATCGGCGACGACCTCCTTCAGCCGCTTGCGGTCCTGGGCATTGGTGATCTTGCGCGAGATGCCGCCGCCACGCGCGGTGTTCGGCATCAAGACCGAATAGCGCCCGGCGAGCGACAGATAGGTGGTCAGCGCCGCGCCCTTGTTGCCGCGCTCTTCCTTGACGACTTGGACCAGCAGGATCTGGCGGCGCTTGATGACTTCCTGGATCTTGTACTGGCGGCGCACCGGCTTGCGGCGGTTACGGACCTCTTCAAGCGCATCCTCGGCGCCGACCGATTCGATTTCGTGTTCGTCCGAATGTGCGGACGAAACTTCTTCGAGCATGCCGCGATCATCGTCGCTGGGAGCGGCTTCCTCGGCCGGAGCGACCTCGCTGGTCGATTCGGCCTGCACCGGTTCCGAAATCACATCCGCATCGATGCTCGCGGCGATCGAAGTGGGGCCGCTCTCGGAAGGCTGGCGATTCTCGCTGTCGGTCGCATCGGCGTCTTCGGTGTCGCTGCCGGCTTCGGGGGCCTTGTTCTCCTCTTCGCCGGCTGCCTCGGCTACGGTCTCAACGGTTTCGGAGCCTTCGGTGGCTTCGGTCGAGGTATCGGCCGCATCGCCGGGCTCATCAGCGGAAGCGCTGGAAGCTGCGACCTCATCGGCGCTTTCGCCGCCTTCGTCGGCACCGGCAGCATCGGAACCGCGCTTTTGCTCGGCCCGGTCGCGGTTCTTGCCGCCGCGCCGGCGGTTGCGGCGGCCGCCGCGATCGCGCGCCTGCTGTTCCTCGCCGGTCTCGGCCTCCTCGTCCTCTTCGTCGTCCGCCTCCTGCGCTTCGGCGCGCAGCAGGGCCTGACGGTCGGCTACCGGGATCTGGTAATAGTCGGGGTGAATTTCACTGAAGGCGAGAAAACCGTGACGGTTGCCGCCATATTCGACAAAGGCTGCCTGAAGGGAAGGTTCGACGCGGGTTACGCGGGCGAGATAGATGTTTCCTTTGAGCTGCTTCTTGTCCTGGGATTCAAAGTCGAATTCTTCGATGCGGTTACCGCGAACGACAACAACGCGTGTTTCCTCCGGGTGGGAGGCGTCTATCAGCATCTTGTTGGGCATTATTTCGTTTCCTCCCGGCAGCCATCAGCCGCAGCTGGCGAGGCAGACCCCGCCGCTGTGTGCCTGGATTTGTGTGGCTGCCGGATAATTGAATGTCCGCCGGCCGGAGCTTGAGCGCGATGGCGGTGCCGCCCGCAGCCACAATGGCGCGGTTCGATGCGGACCTTTCCATGATTGCGCTTGAAGCCATCGGCACCCAGCAGAACCTTTTGAACCAAAGCCCGGGCTTGGCCGGACCAGCTTGTTTGCTCGCACAGAGCCGGCGCGGGAGATCCCGGCCGTTTTCATCGCGCAAGCGATTCCCCCGCCACGGGAGCACGCCTGCGAAAATCGTCGCGATCACCTGAAACCCGGAAGCGCCTTGCACATCTTACCCTGGCGGGAAGCTGCAGGGCGGGCGGTTCCGGGATTGCAGTGATCCAATGTCGCTTTTATGATTTGGCGGGGTGGAAGGCAACCCCGATTTCGGATGCCGGCAAAAAGCGCTTCCGCAGGGGAAGGTCGCGCTCCACCTGCTGCATGAAAAGGCTTGGTTAACCTTCTCTGGATACCAATCGTTAATCGGGTTGGCCGCCAGACAGGCCGTTCTGCCAAACAGGCCGGCGCGAGGCGCCTAACGGGGAGCGACTGGAATAGAGATGGGACTGGCAGGCACCGCAGACAAGGAGCGTGGCGCCGCCGGGCATCTGCGGCTCATGGCAAGGGCTGTTTTCCTGCTGGTGATCCTGCTTGGCCTGACCGCCGCCTCGCGGGCCGACGGGTCGCTTGGCGCCACCGGCTACAAGATGGCCGGCGATGCCACCAAGATGCGCATCGTCGTGAGCTTCGACAGAGAACCGGACGTGAAGTGGTTCCTGCTGCGCGGTCCCAGCCGCCTTGTGGTCGATCTGCCGCGCACGCGATTCGCCCTCAACGCCAAGGACGTGAAGCCGCGCGGGCTGGTGCGCGCCGTTCGCTACGGCGATCAGGGCAAAGGCTCGCGGCTGATCCTCACCGGCAAAGGACCGTTTGCCGTCGACAAGCTCGAGGTGCTGAAGAATGACGATGGCAGCGGCTATCGCGTGGCCATCGACATGTCGGCCGCATCGGAAAGGGAATTCGACGAGGCTTTGGCCAACCAATCGCTGACGACCGGCTCGACCGTTTCCACCGATAAGGGCGGCCGTGTCGGGACCGGGCCGATTTCGGCGCCTGGGCACCGCTTCACAGTGGTCATCGATCCGGGTCATGGCGGCGTCGACGGCGGCGCGGAGAGCGCCGGCGGCACGGTCGAGAAGAACGTCACGCTCGCCTTTGCCACAGAATTGCGTGACAAGCTGGCCGCGGTCGGCAGCTATGATGTCTATATGACGCGGGACAGTGACGTATACCTGCCGCTCGACGAGCGCGTGCGCATCGCTCGCCAGCACGAAGCCGATCTGTTGATCTCCATCCATGCCGATACGATCGCAGTGAAGGGACTCCGCGGCGCCACGGTCTACACGCTCTCGGACAAGGCCTCCGATCCCGAGGCACAGGCGCTCGCCGATCGCGAAAACCTGTCCGACCAGTTCGCCGGTCTGAAGATCGAGGACGACAACAAGGAGGTCACCGACATCCTGATCGACCTGATCCGCCGCGAGACCCACGGATTTTCGATGAGCTTTGCGCACACGCTGGTCGGCCAGTTGTCGACCAGCGTCGGTCTGATCAACAATCCGCAGCGCTCGGCCGGCTTCAAGGTGCTGAAGGCGCCCGACGTGCCCTCGGTTCTGGTCGAGCTTGGTTACCTCTCCAACAGCAAGGACGAGGCGCAATTGCTCAGCGCCGACTGGCGCGGCAAGGCGGCTCAGAGCATAACCAATGCCGTTGCCCTGTTTGCCGCAGCGAAAGCGGGAGCCAGGGCCGGGGGCTGACGGGACCCACCTGCCCACAACCTTGAGCCGTCCTACAACCGCAAGCAGCGTTGCGCGACGACAACACGTGGCGTTATTATTTGGCGGACTGAGTTCCTGAAACTTCGTGCTGCCGTATTTTGTCCACATGGTCGCGACAATGGGTTTCCATTGCGGATTGGGACCGCCCCTGAAGCTTGCGCGACTGTCGGCTTCGTTTAGGAAATCCCGAACCTCGGACTGGAGCGGGCATGATTCGTCTCATCGGCTATTTCTTCGGCATCGGCACGACGCTGGCGCTGCTGGTCGCTGCGGGCCTTGCCATCTACATCGGCCATCTGACGAAGGATCTGCCCGACTACGAGGTTCTGGCCAAATATGAGCCGCCGGTGACGACGCGCATCCATGCCTCGGATGGCTCGCTGATGGCCGAATATGCTCGCGAGCGGCGCCTTTATCTGCCGATCCAGGCGATCCCGGACCGCGTCAAGGCAGCCTTCATGTCGGCCGAGGACAAGAACTTCTATAACCATCCGGGCATCGACATCACCGGCCTCGGCCGCGCCATCATCGTCAATCTGCAGAATTTCGGCTCCGGCAGGCGTCAGGTCGGCGCCTCGACGATCACGCAGCAGGTTGCAAAGAACTTCCTGCTGACCTCCGACCAGACCTACGAGCGCAAGATCAAAGAGATGATCCTGGCCTTCCGCATCGAACAGGCCTATTCGAAGGACCGCATCCTCGAGCTCTATCTCAACGAGATCTTCTTCGGCTTCGGCGCCTATGGCGTGGCCGGCGCCGCGCTGACCTATTTCGACAAGTCGGTCAACGAACTCACCGTCGCTGAAGCCGCTTACCTTGCTTCGCTGCCCAAGGGCCCCAACAACTATCATCCCTTCAAGCATGCCGACCGGGCGATCGGGCGCCGCAATTGGGTCATCGATCAGATGGTCGAGAACGGCTACGTCACGCGCGAGGAGGGCGACAAGGCCAAGGCCGAGCCGCTCGGCGTGAAGCCGCGCCGCAACGGCTCCTACCTGTTCGCGGGCGAGTATTTCACCGAGGAGGTGCGCCGCCAGATCATCGCCCGCTACGGCGAGAATGCGCTCTATGAGGGCGGCCTGTCGGTGCGCACCACGCTCGATCCGAAAATCCAGCTCATCGCCCGCAAGGCGATGCAGAACGGATTGCTGAAATACGATACGCTGCGCGGCTATCGCGGACCGGTGACCCATATCGACGTTTCCGGCGACTGGGGCGTGCCGCTCGGCGCGGTCAAGGGGCTGGAGGACGTGCCGGAGTGGACGCTCGCCGTCGTGCTTGACAGTTCTGCCGACGGGCTGACGATCGGCATTCAGCCGGCGCGCCAGGTCTCCGGCGACCTCGTCAAGGACCGCGTCGAGGGAACAGTCAGCAAGGACGACATGGGCTTTGCCATGCGCCATTTCGTCAACGGCAAGTCCGTCCGGGCGAAATCTCCGGCGGAAGTGCTTGAACCCGGCGACGTCATCTTCGTGCAGAAGAACGAGGGATCCGACAACGCCTATAGCCTGCGCCAGGTGCCCGAGGTCGAAGGCGGTCTGGTAGCCATGGACCCGCATACCGGGCGTGTGTTGGCCATGGTCGGCGGCTTCTCCTACGCGCAGTCGGAGTTCAACCGCGCTACCCAGGCGATGCGCCAGCCGGGCTCCTCGTTCAAGCCGATCGTCTATTCGGCGGCGCTCGACAACGGCTACACGCCGGCTTCCGTGATCATGGACGGGCCGATCACCATCCAGAGCGGCAACACGACCTGGACGCCGAAGAACTATGACGGCACGGCCGCCGGCCCGGCCACCTTGCGCTCGGGCATCGAGAAGTCGCGCAACCTGATGACGGTGCGGCTGGCCAACGACATGGGCATGAAGCTGGTCGTCGAATATGCCGAGCGTTTCGGCGTTTACGATCATCTTGCGCCCTATCTGCCGATGGCTCTGGGCTCCGGCGAGACGACGGTCATGCGCATGGTGTCGGCCTATTCGATCATGGCCAATGGCGGCAAGTCGATCAAACCGTCGCTGATCGACCGCATCCAGGATCGCTACGGCAAGACCGTGTTCAAGCAGGACGAACGCGGCTGCGAGGGCTGCAACGCCGCCGAATGGAAGAACCAACCCGAGCCGGAACTGGTCGACAATTCCGAGCAGGTGCTCGATCCGATGACCGCCTACCAGATCACCTCCATGATGGAGGGCGTGGTGCAGCGCGGCACCGGCGCCACCATCGCCGAGCTCGGCCGCCATATCGCCGGCAAGACCGGAACCACCAATGACGAGAAGGACGCCTGGTTCATCGGCTTCACGCCGAACCTCGTCGTCGGCCTCTATATGGGCTACGATACGCCGCGCGGCCTGGGCAAGGGGGCCACGGGTGGTGGCCTCGCCGCGCCGATCTTCAAGGACTTCATGCGCGTCGCGCTCGACGGCACGCCCAATGTCGACTTCCAGGTTCCGGAAGGCATGAAGCTGATCGCCATCAACCGCAAGACCGGCATGCGCGCGGCCGAAGGCGACCCCAACACCATCATCGAGGCGTTCAAGCCCGGCACCGGCCCGGCCGACAGCTATTGGGTCATCGGCATGGGCGCGGACGGCTCCAATGGTGCCGGCGGCGCGCTGTCGCCGCAGGCCAATCAGGCCATCCAGGACGGTGGCGGCGGCCTTTACTGACTTCCCCAGGTTTTGAATGGGCCGGCAGCTCAACGCCGGCCCATTTCGCTTTACAGGCGGCGGTGCCGTGCCTATGTATCGCGCCGATTCCGAAAAAAACGACAAGTACAGGACAGAACGAAGAGCCATGCGCGCGGAAACGCAGAACATTGTCGACGAGATCAGGCAGGCGATAACCCTGCTGAGGAGGCATCTTTGACTGGGATCCGGCCCTCAAGCGGCTTGAATATCTGAACTCGCGCGCGGAGGATTCCGGCCTCTGGAACGACCCCGCGGAAGCGCAGAAGCTGATGCGGGAGCGCCAGAGCCTCGATGAGGGGATCGCGGCGGTCAAAGGGCTGACCCAGGCGCTCGAGGACAATATCGGCCTGATCGAACTCGGCGAGGAAGAGGGCGACGAGGGCGTCGTCGCCGAAGCCGAAGCGGCGCTGCGTTCGATGCAGGGCGAGGCCAAGGCCCGTCAGGTCGAGACCCTGCTGTCGGGCGAGGCGGACGCCAACGACACCTATCTTGAAATCCATGCCGGCGCCGGCGGCACCGAGAGCCAGGACTGGGCGTCGATGCTCTTGCGCATGTACACGCGCTGGGCCGAGCGGCGCCGCTTCAAGGTTGAGGTGCTGGAAGTCCATGAAGGCGAAGAGGCCGGCATCAAGTCGGCCACTGTGCTCATCAAGGGGCACAACGCCTATGGCTGGCTGAAGACGGAATCTGGCGTTCACCGCCTGGTGCGCATCTCGCCCTACGACAGCAATGCGCGCCGCCACACCTCCTTCGCCAGCGTCTGGGTCTATCCCGTCATCGACGACACGATCGAGATCAACGTTTCGGAATCCGACGTGCGCATCGACACCTACCGTTCATCCGGGTCGGGCGGCCAGCACGTCAACACCACCGACTCGGCGGTGCGTATCACCCACCTCGCGACCGGCATCGCAGTTGCTTGCCAAGCCGAACGCTCGCAGCACAAGAACCGGGCCAAGGCCTGGGAGATGCTGCGCTCGCGGCTCTACGAGGAAGAGCTGAAAAAGCGCGAGGCCGTGGCGAACGCCACCGAGGCGTCGAAGAGCGATATCGGCTGGGGCCACCAGATCCGTTCTTACGTCCTCCAACCCTATCAGCTGGTGAAGGATCTGCGCACCGGCGTCGAAAACACCAACCCGTCAAGCGTGCTCGACGGCGATCTCGACGAATTCATGGAGGCCTCGCTGTCGCATCGCATCGAGGGCGGTGCAGGTGAGGCGATGGCGGACCTCGACTAGGTATTCCGAAAACTTTCCGCCGGGTGGCGGCTGGCAGGGGGTGAGACCTTGGCAGATCCGGAAAAGGCAGGTGCTCGTACGCTTGCCGGGCAATGCTTCTGCGGCACCGTCCGCTACGAGGTGACCGATGAATTCGCCTACGCGGTGAATTGCCATTGCTCGAACTGCCGCCGTACCACAGGGTCGGCTTTCAAGCCCATTGCCGGCATCGCGCGCGACAAGTTCATCTCACCGCGGGCGACGACAGGCTGCTGATCTATGGCGATGCCGGCGGCCACGACGCGCATTGCGGGCAGTGCGGCTCCTTGCTCTACTCCTTGGTGCGCGCGGGTGCCTACGTGCATGTTGCCATGGGGACGCTTATGGACAATCCGGGCATTCGCCCAAATGCACATATCTTCGTCGGTTCCAAGGCGCCATGGTTCACGATTACGGACGACCTGCCGCAATATCGTGAACATGTCACCGGCTGACGGCCGGAACTTCCGTCGGCAGAATTTCGTTCTTAGGCACCCTGGTCGCAGGCTTGTCGTAGTTATTGTTAACCAAGTCGGCGCACCCTTTGCTGCGGCCGCTGCTGAACCCCGGTGCGATTCCGAGGGCACGCCCGGTTCTTGCGCCGGCCAAGGAATCAGCCCAGCATTCGGCTGGGTATAGAAGCATGTATGGCCGGACGCGGCATATCTGCGACTGACGATCCGGCCACTGGGAAGACACGTTCCGGGAACGGGCAAGCGACAAAACGCTTGATGCTCGAAAGGAACGCTTCGATGTCTGCTGCCAAGTCAAGATCGGCCCGAGCCGTTCGCCCGGCCGGCCGGCTCCTGTTTTCCCTGTTCGCCACCTTCGGGACCATGATGCTGACCGCTACTGCCGTCGCGCACGACGCCAAACCTACGGCGATGCTTCCGCAAGCCTGGAGCTATCCCTTTGCCTGCTGCGCCAACTACGACTGCAAGGAGGTGCCACAGACATCGATCGGCGAGCGGCCGGAAGGCTATGTGATAAAAGGCACGGGCGAGGTGGTCGCCTACAGCGACAAGCGGGTCAAGGATTCGCCTGATGGCGAATATCACTGGTGCGCGCACCAGGCCGGATTGGACGCCGGCAAGACCATCTGCCTGTTCGTGCCGCCGCCCTCTTACTAGGATTGCCGCGGCCAGGCAGTGCCATGTGAGCTCTCGACCGGGCGCTGCCGCGCCTGCTGACGAACGGTTGTCAGGACCACTTGTTTATGTTGCCTTGCTGCCACGGAAGTTCCGCGGCGTCTTCCGCACGGAACTGTGCGGGGGGCGGCGGACAACGGAGAGATCCATGATCATCAAGGGAAGCTGCCACTGCAAGGCCACGACTTTCGAAGTCTCCGAGGCGCCGCAGACGGTGACGCAATGCACGTGCTCATTCTGCTCCAAGCGCGGGTCGCTCTGGGCCTATTACGTCCCGTCGCAATTCAAGCTCACCAGCCCGCCTGAGAACGTCTCCTTCTACCGCTGGGGCTCGAAAACCATAAAGCATGGTTTCTGCTCGACCTGCGGCTGCGGCACCTTCACCGAAACGCCGGACTGGTCGACGGGCCAGCCCGACTTCGACAACCCGAGGATCAGCGTCAACTCTCGCCTGTTCGACGACTTCGACCTGGACAGGGTCGAAGTGGTGGTGATCGACGGCAAGAACCTCTGGTAGCTTTGCCGTTCCGCTTTTTGCCGCAATTCATGGTACAACGCGTGCGGAAGGGCTGATTTGGCGCGGCTGCAACGGCCGCGATTTGGAGAGGGACAATCTTATGAAGAAGACCGTGCTCGTCGTCGTGGCGACGGCTGTGCTCGTGAGCGCCTGCACCACCACCGATCCGTATACCGGCGACCAGAAGATCTCCAACACCGCGGCCGGCGCCGGCCTTGGCGCTTTGGCGGGTGCCAGCCTTGGTCTGCTGGCCGGCGGCAACGACCGCCGCAACGCGCTGATCGGTGCGGGCATCGGCGCCCTTGCCGGCGGCGCGATCGGCGCGACGATGGACCAGAACGAGGCTGAGCTTCGCCGTCAGTTGCAGGGCACCGGCGTCAGCGTCACCCGCAGCGGCGACCAGATCATTCTCAACATGCCGTCCGACATCACCTTCAACGTCGACCAGGACGCGGTGAAGCCGGGCTTCTACCCGGTGCTGAACTCGGTGGCGCTGGTGCTAAACAAGTTCCGCCAGACGACCGTCGACGTCTTCGGCCACACCGACTCGACCGGCGGCGACGAGCACAATTTCGACCTGTCGCAGCGCCGTGCGCTGGCCGTCGCCAACTACCTGTCGGGCCAGGGCGTCGATTCCCGCCGCTTCGCCGTCACCGGCTTCGGCAAGACACGTCCGGTTGCTTCCAACGCGACGGCTGCCGGTCGCGCCCAGAACCGTCGCGTCGAGATCCAGCTGTCGCCGCTGACCTGATAGAAGCTGCTGCCAGGAGAACTACTCTACTATGCAAAACGGCCCCGCGAGGGCCGTTTTGTTTTTGACCTCGAGATGGGAAAAGGCATCGGGGCCTTAGCTAGTTCTAATTGATGCCTTTCCATCGCCTTGGAAAGGACTAGCATCGACGCTGTCCAGCGGGGACGAGGCGGTACAACCGGCCGCGCAATCAGCATTTTTCCGCCTCGGTCTTGCACGGCCAGTTCAAGAATCTGGGAGGAATGCATGACAAGAACGACTCGCCTTGGGCGCTGCGGCGTCCTCGTTTTAACTGGGCTCTTGGGCGCATGGGTTGGAGCCGACACGGCCCGAGCCGAAGACGCCAACAAGGCCGACATCGAAGCTCTGAAAAAATCGCTGGCCAAATATGAGGACTACACGGCCGCCGTTCGCGACCTCTATCTGTCGACCGTCGGCTGCGTCTATTACTCGGGCGAGAAGATTCCGGGCACGATGGAATATCCGAAGGGCGCCATGGGCATCCATTTCGTCAACGTTCCGAGCGTCGGCCAGAAGCTCGACCCGATGAAGCCCAACGTGCTCATTTACGAACCGACCAAGAAAGGCTTGAAGCTGGTCGCCGTAGAATGGCTGGTGCCCTTGACGCCGGATGTCAAGGAACCACCGAGCCTATTCGGCCAGAAATTCATGGGTCCGATGGAGGGGCATTATCCGCTCATCCCGAAGGAGTTCGTCCATTACGATCTTCACGCCTGGCTGTTCAGGGACAATCCGAACGGCATGTTCAGCCCGACGAATCCGAAGGTGAAATGCAGCGACGCCGAGTTCCCGATGCTGGAGAAGCCGACCAAGATGATGCCCGGCCCGATGTAAGCGGCAGCAGGACAATCCCGGCAAAGCGCTTGTATCCTTCGAAACGGCAGTAGAGGAACGGCCCCATTCGGGGCCGCCTCGTTGTTGCCGACGCGGTATTGAGGTCAGACCTTCGCGACGATGCGCATGAAGGCGGGCACGTCATCGCCGAAGCCGACGGTCGCGTCGTCCTCTTCATGGCGGTGGCGGCCAGGGCGGCTGTGGTCGCGCTGAGGACGGGAAGCCCCGCGCTGCTCGTTGCGGTTGTCGGAACCCTTGCGGTCGTTCTCGGAACGGATCGCATCCTTGCGGGCGCGGCGCTCGGCAATATCGGCAATCTCGGCCACCGGCTGCTCTTCGCGTGGTGTCTCCGGCGTCTCGTCGTCGCTGTGCCTGGCGTGGCGGTCCGCGCTTTTCTTGCGCTCGCCACGGCTCTTGCGGTCCTCGTCCTTGCGACCGGCGCGCCGCGGCGCGCCGCGGCCACGGCGAGGCGCTTCTTCGCCTTCGCTCTCGGCGACCGTTGACAGGTCGCCGTCATGCCATTCGATCTTGGTGCCAATCAGCTTTTCGATGGCGTCGACATATTTGGTGTCGGAGCGCGTCGCGATGGTGAAGGATTTTCCGGAGCGGCCGGCCCGGCCGGTGCGCCCGATACGGTGGACATAATCCTCTGCATGGATCGGCACGTCGTAGTTGAAGACGTGGCTGACGTCTGGAATATCGAGGCCGCGGGCGGCGACGTCCGAGGCGACGAGGTAACGCAGCTTGCCATCGCGGAAATTGGCAAGCATCTGCATGCGGGCGCGCTGATCCATGTCGCCATGCAGCGCGCCGGCGTCGAAATCATGCTTCAGCAGCGAGCGGAAAAGCTCCGACACTTCGACCTTGCGGTTGCAGAAGATGATGGCGTTCTTCAGATCGGACTCTTCGGCCCGCATGAGATTGCGAAGCGTCTCGCGCTTGTCCCACGGCTTGGAGCCTGACTTCACCAGGCGCTGCGTGATGCTGGTCGCGGTGGAAGCGGCTCTGGATACCTCGACGCGCACCGGCGCATGCAGGAATTTCTCGGTGAGCTTGGTGATTTCCGGCGGCATGGTCGCCGAGAAGAACAAGGTCTGGCGCGTGAACGGGATCATCTCGCAGATGCGCTCGATATCCGGGATGAAGCCCATATCGAGCATACGGTCGGCCTCGTCGATGACGAGGATCTCGACGCCGTTGAGCAAGAGCTTGCCGCGCTCGCGGTGGTCGAGCAGCCGGCCGGGCGTGGCGATCAGCACATCGGCGCCGCGCTCCAGCTTCTTGTCCTGCTCCTCGAAGGAGACGCCGCCGATCAGCAGCGCGATGTTGAGCTTGTGGTTCTTGCCGTATTTGACGAAGTTTTCCTCGACCTGGGCGGCGAGCTCGCGTGTCGGCTCGAGGATCAGCGTGCGCGGCATGCGGGCACGCGCACGGCCCTTTTCCAGCCGGGTCAGCATCGGCAGCACGAAGGAAGCGGTCTTGCCGGTGCCTGTCTGGGCAATGCCCAACACATCCTTGCCAAGCAGCGCATGCGGAATGGCGCCGGACTGGATCGGGGTAGGCTTGGTGTAGCCGGCATCGGTGACTGCGGAGAGGACCTTCGGCGACAGGCCGAGGTCTGTGAACGTCAACGCTTCTTGAGCGGTCTGAGTGTCTGCGGACAAGTTGTGGCTGTCTTTGGCTGGTTCGGGAAAAATCGCAACACGCGTTGCGGCGGGCGCCGCGCGCCTGCAAGATCGGGTTGCAGTTAGGCGCAAGTCCGCGATTTGTCAACAGAAACGGCCGGGAATCCGGCGGATTGTGAACACGTAACCTTAATTGCGATGCTTAATCGGGGTTATTGTCTTCTACCGGCTCAATAGCGGAATTGCTCGGCAAGAATACGCTCGTTCCATGAATGATTGGGATCGAACAGCAACGTCGCCGTCGCGGTCGGCGATTCCCGCACCGTGACAGAGGCGATCGCCTTGACCTCGGTGTGGTCGGCGGCTGCGTTTACCGGGCGCTTTTCCGACTCCAATATGTCGAAGCGCACGATCGCTTTGTTGGAGAGCAGCGCGCCGCGCCAGCGCCGGGGCCGGAAGGGACTCACCGGCGTCAGCGCCAAAAGCGGCGCGTCGAGCGGAAGGATCGGTCCGTGCGCCGACAGATTGTAGGCTGTCGAACCAGCGGGCGTCGCGATCATGACGCCGTCGCAGTTCAATTCCTCCAGCCGCACCTGCTCGTCGACGGTGATGCGTATTTTCGCCGTCTGATAGGACTGGCGCCAAAGCGCCACTTCGTTGATCGCCAGCGCCGAGATCGTTTCGCCCTCGTGAGTCACCGCCTGCATTTCCAGTGGGCGGATCGTCTCGGATACCGCTTTCGAAATGCGTTCATCGAGACCGCCGGCGCGATATTCGTTCATCAGGAAGCCGATGGTGCCACGGTTCATCCCGTAGACCTTCTTGCCCGTGCTCATCGTGTCGCGCAGCGTCTGCAGCAGGAAGCCGTCACCGCCGAGCGCGATGATGATCTCCGCCTCGGCGACTGGTATTTGCCCATAGCGCGCCGACAAGGTTTCCAGCGCCGCGCGGGCGTCGTCGGTGTCGGAAGAGACGAAGGCGAAACGGCTGGTTTCTTTGCTCATGGATCCCGAACGGCGACCGCTACCGCCTGCCGGTCGCGCAGGCGACGGCGTAGCATGCGCCGACCGCATCTGCAAAGGGCGGTGCGCGCCGCCAGGCGGATAGGCGTTGGCGCTCGCGCTTCGTGACAGCCATGCAACGAATGTGATGGCTGCAAATGGTTAAGACCAGGCTTAAACACTCGTAAAGCCGGATCGATCATGTTAGCCGGCAGTGGATGGGTTGGCGGGGGCTGGCCAGTCGAGAGACCTGTCTATTGCCGGTGACGCGTCTGATAATAGTCTTCCTGATGATGGGAAGTTTCGCCCTCATGTTCGCCGAGCTTGTGCGCCACTCGGAGGAGATGAGCCAGCGGCCGCATCCGACGGCCTCCCGCTGCGGCGACGCCGCCGGGATGCCCTGTCCGCAAAGGGCGCTTTAGAGCGCTAGCGGTTCTGCAGCAGGTGACAGCCCGCCTGGCGCTTCTGCGAAAGATACTCGTCGATCACCTGGCGGTAGCACACCTTGCCGAAGCTCGGGAAATGACCGCCATGCACAACCGAGACGTCGAGGTCGCGCATGGCAAGCAGCGTTTCGACATAGTCGCCAATATCGGAGTGGTAGACGTCGTCGATCAGCGGCCCGTCATAGACGATGTCGCCGGACAAGAGGATGCGGGTCTTTCGCTCGTAGAGCGCGATGCCGCCGGGTGAGTGGCCAGGCGTGTGGATGACCTCGAAGGCACGATCGCCGAGATCGACAACGTCGCCATGCTCAAGCAGCCGGTTGGCCGGCGCAGGCGGGATGCGGTAGCTGGCCGTATCCCATCCGTCGGGCATGCCGTCGAACATCTCGTCTGTCGCGTAGCGGTCGGCGACCGTCCACTCGTTGCGCGGATCCGCGAGGATCTGGGCTTCAGCCGAATGCACGCAGCGATCCGGAAATTCGTGGTGGCAGCCGATGTGGTCGAAATGCGTGTGGCTGGCGACGCAGACAAGCTTGCGTTCGGTGACCAGCGGCACATGGCGCCGCAGGCTGACATGGCCGAGGCCGGTATCGAACAAAAGATCGCGGTCGCGGCCGCGCACATGCCAGATGTTGCAGCGGAAGAACGGCTTTATCCATGGCTCATGGATGAGCGTGACGTCGTCGCCCATGCGGATGGCCTCGTACCAGTCCGGAGCCTCGATGACCGGAAGCATGCTCATTGGATCAGTCCGCCAGCAGGATGATGTCTTGAGCATTGCATGAAACCGCGACCGTGTCGCCGGCCTGGACGGTCGCGGGAGCTGGTGCCTTGGCGATGAACTGCAATGTAGGATCCTGCGCCGAGGTGGCGAGCACCCGCTTGAAGCTCCCTTGGAAAACGACGTCGCTCACTTTGGCGGTGCCGAGCGCGACGTCGCCTTTCGCTCCCGCAAGGATGAGGTGCTCGGGCCGGATGGCAAGCGCCACAGCCGCGCCAGCCGGCGCAGTGCCGGGCAGCGAGATCGGCCCGAGCCTGGTCGCGACTTCGACGCGTCCATCCTGCGTTTCGCCGGCTTTGCCTGCGAGAATCGTGCTTTCGCCCATGAAGGTCGCCGAGAAGCGAGTCTTCGGCCGCGCATAGACCCGCTCGGGCGCGCCTTCGTCCTCGATGCGCCCATCATTCATCACCACGCAATGGTCGGCCAGCGCCATCGCTTCTTCCTGGTCGTGCGTGACATGGACGAAAGCGGTGCCGACCCGCTTCTGGATCGCTTTCAACTCGTCCTGCATCTGCCGGCGCAGCTTAAGATCCAGCGCGCCGAGCGGCTCGTCGAGCAACAGCACCGCCGGCTCGATGACCAGCGCGCGCGCCAGCGCGACGCGCTGGCGCTGGCCACCGGAGAGCTGGTGCGGCTTCTTGTCGGAGGAGTCTGCAAGCCCGACGAGGGCGAGCGCTTCGCGTGCCTTTGCCGTCCGCGTCGCGCCATCGACGCCCTGCATGCGCAGCCCGAAGCCGACATTCTTACCGACGCTCATATGCGGGAACAGCGCGTAGTCCTGGAAGACGGTCGTCGTCGGGCGCTTGGCCGGCGGCACGGCGGTGCAATCCGCGCCGCGAATGAACACCTCGCCTTCGCTGGGGGTGACGAAGCCGCCAAGGATCGAAAGCAGCGTCGTCTTGCCGGAGCCGGACGGGCCGAGGAGGATCGTATAGCTGCCGGGCTCGATCGCGAGCGAGACGTTCTTCAAAACGCGAAGGTGGCCGAAACGATGCGAGACGTTGCGGATGTCGACCAAAGGGGTGGTCATGCCGGCTTTCTCCGCACCAGGGTCAATTCGAACAGCACCACGAGCACAATGGAAACCGCAAAGACCAGCGAGCCGACGGCATTGGTCTTGGGATTGAGGCCGGAGCGCAAGAGGTTCCAGATCTCGACCGGGAGCGTCGTCTCGAATCGGGTGAGCAGGAAGGAGATGACGAACTCGTCCCAGGAGAAGGTCATCGACAGGAAGAAGCCGGCGAAGATCGCCGGCGCCATGACCGGCACCGTGATCATCAGCAGCACCTTCCATTCGGGAGCGCCGAGGTCGCGCGCGGCGCGCTCGATGTTGATCTGGTGGTCGCCCATCTGGCTGTAGATGATGGCGAAGCAGAGCGGCAGGTTGATCACCACATGGCCGATGCCGGCGGCGATGAGCGATTTCGGCACGCCGGCCCAGTTGAACAGCACCAGCAGCCCCATGCCGATGATCAGATAGCTGACGGTGAGCGGCAGCGTGATCAGCCCGCGCAGCAGGGCCGAGCCCGGCAGCACGAAGCGCGCGAAACCCCAGGCGGAAAGGAAGCCGAGCGTGACGGATGCGAGCGAGGACAGCACCGCCACCAGCAGCGAATTGACCAGCGCGGAGGTGAGGCGTGCATCGGACAGCACCGCCTGGTACCAGCGCAGCGACGGGCCGGTGAAAGGCGGGATGGGGAAAGAGGTCGCCTGCAGCGAGAACAGTATCAGCACGACCACCGGCAGGAAGATGAAGCCGTAGACGGCGATCGCGTAGAGCCAGGCAGCGAGGCGGACGGCAGCACGCATGGTCAAGCCCGCTCGATCTTCAGCCAGCGGGCGCAGGCGAGATAGGCGACGGTGACGACGGCCATCAGGATGATCGAAAGCGCCGAGGCCAGCGGAAAATCGCCGCGCCGGCCGATCTGCATCATGACCAGTTGCGGCATGAGCAGCTCGTTGTTGCCGCCGAGGATCTGCGGCGTGATGTAGTCGCCGATGCAGAGTACGAAGGTGAGGAAAGCCCCGACCATGATACCGGGCAGGGTCAGCGGCAGCACGACATGCAGGAAGGTCCGCACCGGCCCGGCACCGAGGTCGGCGGCCGCCTTGCGATAGCTCGGGCTGAGTTGTTTCAGATTGGCGAAGATGGTGAGCGTCAGCAGCATGACGAAGAAGTGGACGAAGCCGGTGACGGTAGCGAACCGAGTGTTCGCAAGCTGCAGCGGCTCCGCGACCAAGCCGATGCCGGTGAGCGCCCGATTGATGACGCCGTTCTGCGCCAGCACGAGCAGCCAGGAATAGGAGCGCACGACGTAAGACGTCCAGAACGGCAGCACGGCGAGCATCAGTGCCAATCGCTGCCAGCGCTCCGGTACTTGTTCGGCGAGGATCCAGGCGAACGGGTAGGCGAGCACGATCGAAATCACGGTGACGATTGCGGTCACCTGCAGCGAGTTCACCATCGCCCGCCAGTAGGATGGATCGGTGAAGAACTGGCTGTAATTGGCCAAAGTGAAGCCGCCGCCTTCATGCGCCGTCAGGCTCGACAATCCCATGGCAACGAAGGGCAGCACGAAGAACAGAAGCGTCCAAGCCAGCGCCGGCGTGACCAGCGCCCAGGGCAGGGCACGCGGGCTACCTCCGGAACCGCTCATCGGCCGATTACTGTGCCTGCAGCATTTCGGTCCACATGTCCTGCATCTTCTTGTCGAGATCGGCGTTCGGCGCCGGATAGGCCTGGGCGCGGGCGAGAAAGCCGGGCTGCTCGTCGAAGCGCAGGATCTTCTTCTGCTCGTCGGTGAGCGCTGCCTTCTTGTTGGACGGCATGCCCCAGTAGCAGGAGGAGGTGGCAAGGCGCGCCTGGCCTTCCGGGCTCAGGATGTACTGAATGAATTTTAGCGCCATGTCCTTGTTCTTGGATTCCTTGAACATGGCAAGCGATTGCGACCACAGCACCGCGCCTTCCTTGGGGATCGAGAAGTCGAGCGCCGGGTTTTCCTTGGCGAGCCCCGCAGTTACCCACTCGCCGCCGCCGACAAGGACGTCCACCTCGCCGGTCGCAAGCGCGGTCTGGCTGGCGGTGACTTCCCCGACCAGCTTGGCGTTGGCCTTCATCTTGAGCAGCTCGGCCTTGAGAGCGGGCAGGTCTGCCTCGGTGAGGTCGGCCGTCTTCTTGCCGATCGCCAGAGCCGCCATGCCGATGACCGGCAGGTAATAGTCGTAGATCGCGATCTTGCCCTTGTATTTGTCGCTGGTCAGCGAAGCCAGCGACTGCATGTCGGCCGGATCGACCTTGGTCTTGTTGTAGCCGATCGTGTTGTAGCCGAACTTTTCGGTGATGCCGTAGCGCTTGCCGTCGACCACGGTGGACTTGTCCATTTTCACTTCCGGAAAGAGGTCGGCGAAAGGCAGCTTGTTCTCCGGCAGCGGCTCGAACAGGCCTTTCTCGACACCGCGCGGCACGTCGATGGAATCGATCACCATCACGTCCCAATCGCCCGGCTGCGATTGATCGACGATCGCAAGTCCTGCGCCTGTGCCCTCGAATTCCTTGACGTTGACCTTGACGTTGTTGGCCTCCTCGAAGGGCTGCAGCAGCGCCGGATCGGAGTGGTCGCACCAGATCAGCGCGTTGAGATCGGCGGCCTGAGCGCCACTCGTAGCGAGCAGCGCCACAGCAGCGCAGGCGGCTCCGAGACGGGACTTGAGGCTGGAAAGCGGATTCCGGACATTGACGGTCATCGAGTGTTCTCCCTGCCTTGCTGGCTTGTTGAGGAAAAGTTGAACCAATTCTAAAATTGAGTCAATTATGATTTTATGGCAGAGAGGCCGATATGAGCGGATTGCGCGCACGGCAGAAGGCGGATAGGCACCGCCGCATCATCGATGCGGCGACGGAGCTTTTTCGTGAGGCCGGCTATGAAGGCGCCAAGATCGAGGCCATAGCTGCGCAGGCAGAGGTCTCGATCGGTACGATCTACAATTACTACCAGAATAAGGGTGACATCCTCGGCGCCATCGTCGCTATGGAGGTCAACGAGGTGCTGAATGCCGGGCAAGGCGTGGTCGGCAGCCCGCCGGCCGATGTCGGCGACGCGCTCGACAGGCTGATCGGCATCTATATCGAGCACTCGCTGAATTACCTGAGCAAGGAGATGTGGCGGCAGGCGATGGCAATCTCGACCCAATTGCCCGACAGCCCTTTCGGCCAGGCCTATACCGCGCTCGACCGCGCCTTGACCGAACAGATCCGGGCGCTGATCGCCCGCCTGCAGGAGATCGGCCTGGTTCGGTCAGACATCGATGGCCCGGCGGTGGGCGAGTTGATCTTCAACAACATGAACATGATGTTCATCGAGTTCGTGAAGCGCGACGAGGCGAAAATCCCGGAGCTGCGCGCGGCGATAAGGCGGCAGAACCGGATCTTGGTGGCTGCGATCGGCGTATAGAAGATCAAGAGCGAGCAGGTAGAGGGCTTTCAGCAAAGCGTCGCGGCCGAACGTACTCACTGACGGTTGATCAGCCACAGAATGGTCGAGAGAACCACACTGATCAGAATTCCCGTGGTGATGGGAACGTAGAGCCTGAAATTCTCGCGCTCGATCACGATATCACCGGGCAACCTGCCGAGGCCGATCCTGGTCACCCATGGCCACAGCAGGCCAGCGGCAACTATGCTGAGGCCAATGACGATCAGAGTTCGCGACATGGCAGCACCTGCCGGAAATAGCGCATTGCCAGAATATAGTGATGCTTCGAAAGCTGGCAGAGCGAAGGATGGTGCCCCCGGCAGGGATCGAACCCGCGACCTTCGGTTTACAAAACCGCTGCTCTACCAGCTGAGCTACAAGGGCACGGCGCTCCGGTAGCACATTTCGTGCGCCAGTAAAGACAAAACTCCGTTTTGGGTTGCTAATGGACCGCTTGGCTTAGTCGGCATGCTGAAAAGAGGCGCGCCGCTTCCTACATCTCTGTCGGGTGCAATCGCGTCGAACGGGGTGTCGCATGATCAGATTCGTCATCATCCTGCCGCTCATCGTCGTGACCTGGCTTCTCCTGATGAAGGCCGTCAGCGATCTGAAGAAGGCCAACATCGACTGGACGGGCGTCACCACGATCATCGGCTTCATCGTGCTCGCCTTCTGGCTGCGGCACGTCACGGGAATGGGGTGAGGGGAGTGAATGGTGAATGGTGAAAGGCGGCGTTTTCTGGACCATTCGCTATTCACCATCCACTATTTACCCAATCCATCGTACCTTTTGCCGCCGCTCCGCCACAACTGATCGCCAGAGGCGAATGGTCGCCTCGATCAAGGATAGGGGCAGTTCCGAAAGATTTGAGCCGCTTCCGGCCACTCAAAAAAATCAGAAAAAAACTTCGAACCTTTTCCGCGCTGCAACGACAGATGATCAAGAGGCGGATGGATCGCCTCGGTCAGGAAACCAAGGAGATCATCATGTTCAAGCGCACGCTCGTTTCGACCCTTATCGCCACCTCTGTTGCCGCCGGCACGCTGGCCGGCACCGTCCAGCCTTCGGCCGCTCACGACCATCATCACCGCCGCGAGCTCGGCATCGGCATCGCCGCCGGCGTTGGCGGCTTCGTCCTGGGCAACCTGCTCGCTCAGCAGCCGCGGACGGTCTATGTCGAGGATGGCTACCACGGTTCCTGGCATGTTCGCCGCTGCATGGCCCGCTATGCCAGCTACGATCCGGGCTCGAACACCTACATCGGCTACGACGGCTATCCGCATTACTGCCGCCTCTGAGAGCAATTCCAGGAAAAGCGCATAGCGGTTTTCCGTCCGGAATTGCGTAAACAGAGGAGAGCCACCGTCTCGGCAACCGGAAAGGGGGCTTCGCGGCCCCTTTTTCGTTTGGTGGCTAGGAGGTCTTGGCCTCGATCGCCAATCCCGCGCTGCGGCAGGCGCCGGCAATGGCAAGCCCGGCATTAGACGTTTCACCGCTCATCGCGACAAGTTCGAAGCTGTTTCCGGCATCCGGGTTGACCTTGGCAATGAAGGCTTTGCCGTCGCTGGAGCCGCCGGCCGAGCGCTTGTCGTCGACAAAGCCGCAAACCACGATCTCATGGCGGCCGTTCAACGTCCGCTCACCGGCAAGCATCGTCCCGAACTTCGCCGAGACTGGATCCTTCAAGTACTGGCGGACGCCGGCGGTAATGATCTCCTCGAGGGCGAGCGAGATCGGTATGGAATCGACGCGCTGCCCGTTCGAGTCCGGCACCGGTGTCGTGGCAGCGCATCCGCAAAGTGAAGCGGCGAGCAAGAGTTGAACCGTTTTCCGCATCCACGCCCTTTCGCATGCATTCGAACGCCGCGGCAAGACGGCAGGGCCCATGCAGCCGAGGGTGTACAGCGATACGTTTAGTCTGGCCGTCCCGGAATGGCGGCCAAGAGCGCGCTGCCCGGCGCATGACGCCGGGGTCATGCGCAAACAAAAACTGTCGCAGTCAGTAGGCTTTCACGCCGCCGATCATCTTCGTCACCTCGGCCGCGGCCTCGCGCACCAGCGGACCGATCTCGGCCAGGCGCTCCGGCGTCACCCGCACCGTCGGGCCGGACACGGAAACGCCGCCGATCGGCTCGCCGAACTCGTTGAAGATGGCAGCGGCGACGCAGCGCATGCCGGGATGGCGTTCCTCGTCGTCGACCGACCAGCCGCGATGCTTGATGGTCGCCAGATCATGAGCCAGCGCCGAGATGTCGGAGAGCGTCTTGTCGGTGAAGCGCTGCAGGCCGGCCTTGCGCAGGATGGCGGCGACCCGCTCCGGCTCGAGATGCGCCAGCACCGCCTTGCCGATGCCCGACGCATGGAAGGAACTGCGCGTGCCCGGCCGGAAGAAGGCCCGGATCGCCTGATGCGTCTCGACCTGACTGACGAAAACCACGCAATCGTCTTCGGCGACGCCCAGATTGGCGGTCTCGCCGGTCTTTTCCATCAGTTCCTGCATCACGATGCGGGCGCGGTCGACCAGCTTGCGGCGGCGCAGGAAGGCGGCGCCCATGCGATAGGTCTCGACGCCGATCGACCAGAGCTGGTCGGTCGAGTCGAACTCGACCATGCCGTGGTTCTCCAGCGTCGTCAGCATGCGGTAGGCCGTTGAGGCGGCGATGCCGCTGCGCGCCGCGATCTCGCTCAAGGACAAGCCGCTGGCGTCCGCGACGATCGCCAGGATGCGCAGCGCGCGGTCGAGCGACTGCACTGAAGCCGCTTCCTGCGGGCCGTTGAAGGCACGCGGCCGGCCGCGTTGGCGTTTTTCCGTGGTTTCCATGCACGCATTCTCCGCCATTTCGCGCGGAGCACAATGAAAAAGTTTTTCACTGGCCCCCCGTGGCGATTTTCTGGAAAAGGAAAAGATCAGTGAATGCAGACAGTTACAACAGTCTTCTAGAAATGAAAAAATATTCTGGAAAAATTGAAAAATCGAGAACGCGCTGGCATTCTGAAGCCAACCAACGAAGTGGAGGATGAACATGGCCAGGATGCGCGCTGTCGACGCGGCGGTTCTCGTTCTAGAAAAGGAAGGCATCACCAATGCCTTCGGCGTGCCGGGCGCGGCGATCAACCCGCTCTATTCGGCGCTGAAGGCGCGCGGCACCATCCGCCACGTTCTCGCGCGCCATGTCGAGGGCGCCTCGCACATGGCTGAAGGTTTTACCCGCGCCAAGCCCGGCAATATTGGGCTCTGCATCGGCACCTCAGGTCCGGCCGGCACCGATATGATCACCGGGCTCTATTCCGCCTCGGCGGATTCCATTCCCATCCTCTGCATCACCGGGCAGGCGCCGCGCGCTCGCCTCAACAAGGAGGATTTCCAGGCCGTCGACATCGCTTCGATCGCAGCACCCGTCGCCAAATGGGCCGTCACCGTCATGGAACCCTATCTGGTGCCGATGGCGCTGCAGAAGGCGTTCCACCTGATGCGCTCCTCGCGACCGGGCCCGGTGCTGATCGACCTGCCGCTCGATGTGCAGCTTGCCGAGATCGAATTCGACATCGAGGCCTATGAGCCGCTGGTTCCCTTCAGGCCGGCAATGACGCGCGCCCAGGCCGAAAAGGCTTTGGCAATGCTCAACCAGGCGCAAAAGCCGCTGATCGTCGCCGGCGGTGGCATCATCAACGCCGATGCTTCCGATTTGCTGATCGAGTTCGCCGAAGTCACCGGCGTGCCGGTCATTCCGACGTTGATGGGCTGGGGCGCGATCCCCGACGATCACCGGCTGATGGCCGGCATGTGCGGCCTGCAGACCTCGCACCGTTACGGCAACGCGACAATGCTTGAAGCCGACTTCGTCTTTGGCATCGGCAACCGCTGGGCCAATCGCCACACCGGGTCGGTCGACGTCTACACCAAGGGCAAGAAATTCATCCATGTCGACATCGAGCCCACTCAGATCGGCCGCGTCTTCGCGCCGGATCTCGGCATCGTCTCGGATGCGGGCGCGGCGCTGAAGATGCTGCTCGACGTCGCCACCGAGTGGCGCACGGCCGGCAAGCTGCGCGACTGGTCGGGCTGGGCGAAGGAATGCCAGCAGCGCAAGAAGACCATGAAGCGCAAGACGCATTTCGAGCAGGTGCCGCTGAAGCCGCAGCGCGTCTACGAGGAGATGAACAAGGCGTTTGCCCGGGACACGACTTACGTGACCACGATCGGCCTGTCGCAGATCGCCGGCGCGCAATTCCTGCATGTCTACAAGCCGCGCAACTGGATCAATTGCGGCCAGGCAGGCCCGCTCGGCTGGACGCTGCCTGCCGCGCTCGGCGTGCGCGCCGCCGATCCCGATCGCGCCATCGTCGCGCTCTCCGGCGACTACGACTTCCAGTTCATGATCGAAGAGCTGGCGGTCGGCGCGCAGCACAACCTGCCTTACATCCACGTCGTCGTGAACAACGCCTATCTCGGGCTGATCCGCCAGGCGCAGCGCGGCTTCTCGATGGACTACGAGGTGAGCCTCGCCTTCGAGAACGTCAACCGGGCAAACGATCCCGAGGCCGGCTACGGCGTCGACCATGTCGCGGTCGCCGAGGCGATGGGCTGCAAGGCGGTTCGCGTGCGCAAGCCGGAAGAGTTCGCCGGCGCCTTCAAAGAGGCTGAGCGGCTGATGAAGGAACACCAGGTCCCGGTCGTTCTCGAATTCATCCTCGAGCGTGTCACCAACATTTCCATGGGCACCGAAATCGACAAGATCACCGAATTCGAGGAGCTTGCCGAAAGCCACGAGGATGCGCCGACGGCGATCGTGATGCTCGATTGAAGTCCGGCGGAAAGAAGGAGCAAAAGAATGCCGCGTTTTTCAGCCAATCTTTCGATGCTCTTCGGGGAGCACGATTTCCTAGACCGTTTCGATGCCGCTGCCCGCGCCGGCTTCAAGGGCGTCGAATATATCGGGCCGTACGACCATGCGCCGGACGTTGTTGCCGCTCGCCTCAAGAAGAACGGCCTGACGCAGGTTCTCTTCAACCTGCCGGCCGGCGACTGGGCAAAGGGCGAGCGCGGCATTGCCGTGCTGCCCGACCGCGTGCCTGAATTTCGCCAGGGCGTCGCCAAGGCGATCACTTATGCGCACGCGCTTGGCTGCGAGCAGGTCAACTGCCTCGCCGGCATCGCGCCGCAGGGTGCCGATCGCACTACTTTGGAAAACGTCTTTGCCGAAAATCTCGCTTTCGCGGCCGAAAAGCTGGAGCAGGCCAGCATCAAGCTGCTGATCGAGCCGATCAACACTCGCGACATTCCGGGCTTCTTCCTGAATTACACCGATCAGGCGCTGGCGCTCATCGACCGCATCGGCTCGAAGAACCTGTTCCTGCAATACGACATTTATCACATGCAGATCATGGAGGGGGATCTCGCCCGTACCATCGAGGCAAACCTTGGCCGCATCGCGCATATCCAGCTTGCGGACAATCCCGGCCGTCACGAGCCGGGGACGGGCGAGATCAATTATCCCTTCCTCTACGACCATATCGACCGGCTCGGCTATTCCGGCTGGATCGGCGCCGAATACAAACCGAAGGCCGGCACGGAGGTGGGACTCGGCTGGTTCCGGCAGTTCGCCGGGCAGGGGAGTGCGGCGGCTTAGGCGCTTCTCAACCAGCCTCGGCGCTGCCCCTCACCCTTACCCTCTCCCCGTGAAAAACGGGGGAGAGGGGGGTCGCCAGCGCTGGAGCTTGTCCCCCGTCTCCCCATCCTTCACGGGGAGAAGGTGCCGGCAGGCGGATGAGGGGCGGCGCCAGCCTTCGATCCATTCGGACAAAGATCTTCAGGAGACCGCAAAATGGAAACCATCGGCTTCATTGGCCTCGGCATCATGGGCGCGCCGATGGCGGGGCATCTGCTCGACGCCGGCTACCCGGTCATCGCCAGCGACCATCGCTCGAAGCCGCCGGCCGCTCTCGCGGCCAAGGGGCTGAAGACCGTCACCGGCCATGATGCGGTGGCCAGCGCCGCCGGCATCATCATCACCATGGTGCCCGACACGCCGCAGGTGGCGGATGTGCTGTTCGGCGAAAACGGCGTCGCTTCAGCTCTGTCGAAAGGCAAGCTCGTCATCGACATGAGCTCGATCTCGCCGATCGCCACCAAGGACTTCGCCAAGAAGATCAACGATCTCGGCTGCGACTATCTCGACGCGCCGGTATCCGGCGGCGAGGTCGGCGCCAAGGCAGCCTCGCTTACCATCATGGTTGGCGGCGAGGAAGAGGCGTTCGAGCGCGCCAGGCCGGTGTTCGAGAAGATGGGCAAGAACATCACGCTGGTCGGGCCGAACGGCGTCGGCCAGACCACCAAGGTCGCCAACCAGATCGTCGTGGCGCTCACCATCGAGGCGATCGGCGAAGCCCTGGTCTTCGCCTCGAAGGCCGGCGCCGATCCTGCAAAGGTTCGCCAAGCCCTGATGGGCGGTCTCGCCGCCTCGCGAATCCTCGAAGTGCATGGCGAGCGCATGATCAAGCGCACCTTCGCGCCCGGTTTCCGCATCGAACTGCACCAGAAGGACCTCAACCTCGCGCTGGAAGGCGCCAAGGCGCTCGGCGTTGCGCTCCCCAACACCTCGACGACGCAGCAACTGTTCAATTCCTGCGCCGCCAATGGTGGGGCGAAGGAGGATCACTCGGCGCTGGTCAGGGCGCTGGAGCGGATGGCGGGCCACGAAGTGGCCTAGAAGCGAATAGCGAATAGCGAATAGGGAGTAGCGAATAGGGATTGCAGGCCGACGGGCCGCCGTGTTTCGGCTATTCGCTATTCGCTATTCGCTATTCGCTATTCGCTATTCTCTATTCGCTATTCGCTATGAATTTTCTGGCCACATAAAGGCTCACCGCCGCTGCGTTGGACACGTTGAGCGAGCGGATGGCGCCGGGCATGTCGAGGCGGGCGAGCGCGGTCACCGTCTCGCGCGTCTTCTGGCGCAGGCCCTTGCCCTCCGCCCCCAGAACCAGCGCAATTTTTCCTCCGGCGAAGCTCTTTTCCAGCTCCGCCGATCCCTCGGAATCGAGCCCGATCGTCTGGAAGCCGGCATCGTGCAGTTGACCCAGCGCGTCGGCGAGGTTCTTCACCTCGATCTGGTCGATGTGCTCCAGCGCGCCCGAGGCCGATTTCGCCAGCACGCCCGATTCCTGCGGGCTGTGGCGGGCCGTCGTGATCAGCGCGCCGGCGCCGAAAGCCACCGCCGAGCGCAGGATAGCGCCGACATTGTGCGGGTCGGTGACCTGGTCGAGCACCAGCACCAGCTTTGTGTCGCCGAGCGTGTCAAGGCGCTTGGGTTTAAGCGGTTCCGCCTCGATCAGCACGCCCTGATGCACGGCGTCCGAGCCGGTGATTTTGTCGATATCTTTCGGCTCGACCAACTCGGCCTTGAAGGGCAGGGCGGCAACATCGCCGATCGCCAGACGCTCGGCGGCATTGCGGGTCACCAGCATTCTTTTGATCTTGCGTCGCGGATTGTCGAGTGCGGCCCGCACCGTGTGCAGGCCGTAAAGCCGCACCAGTCCGTCGGCGGGGCCTTCGCCCGGCGGCACCGGTTGGCGCGGCCGGAATGCCGGCGCGCCGCCCGCCTTCTGGTCGCGATGCGCGCGCCTCAGCTTGGCGTAGTGGGTGTCCTTCGGGGTGCCCGGTTTGCTGCTTTTGTTGTCGCTCATGCCGACCTCTATAACCGTCCCGGCCGGCTAAGGATACGGGCTGCGGCGACGAATGCCGAACATCCTCGAAAAACCCTGGCCGCGCCGGTTGACACCCACCGGCCTTGCCGCCATAAGGCGCATCGCTGATTTCGGAGAAGATCCTTACTCGGGCTCCGGGTCGGCTGAAATGCCTCGTTGCATGGCTCCGGCGGCAGACTGGAGAGGTGCCCGAGTGGTTAAAGGGGACGGACTGTAAATCCGTTGGCTTAGCCTACGTTGGTTCGAATCCAACCCTCTCCACCACTGCCGGCCCGGAAGCCCTGAAACGAAAAGCACCGGAAGTGTGCCACTGTTTTCCGATGCTAGCGCAGGCGGGTATAGCTCAGTGGTAGAGCAGCAGCCTTCCAAGCTGAATATGCGGGTTCGATTCCCGCTACCCGCTCCAGATTTTCTTCGTCGTAGGCCTCAAAAGAAAAACGCCGAGCACCCGTGGCGCGCGGCGTGTTCGATCTGCCTTGTGCTTAGCTGTTGAAAGCCGATGTCACCTGATGTTGTGGCGGGACTTGGCCGTTCGGCGTCAGCTTGTCGACAACGCCGGGCAGCGCCGTGGACAATTGCTGCAGCAGCTCCTGCTCGTTCATACCGGTACGTTGCGCGATCTCGCGGATCACCGCCGGCCCCAGCGCCGAGCCGAGATCGTTGGCGTTGATCGGCCGGTTCTGGCCGGTGCCGACCCAGGAATCGGCTACGCCGCCGTGGCCGGCGTCTCGCAGTCTGTCGAGCAGCCCGCCCAGTCCGCCGAGCAGGCCGCCATCGGCGGAGGTTCCGGCGGGAGTTGGGGCGGGGGCCTGAGCTTCGGCCGGCTGTTCCTCGCTTCTGCCGCTCAGCATCTTGCCGACCAACAGCGCGCCGAGCGCGATCATCAGGGGTTTGGTGATGTTGCCGCCGGGAACGGCGTTGTCAAAAAGGCCCATCATGGATCTCCTATCAACCAAGTCCACCCGGCGCCAGAATGGCTCAAGCGGGGGGATTTTCAAGCTGTCTTGAGCTTTTGACAATCATATGAAAATGATTGGCAGCGGGGGGATTGGAGGGAAGAAATGGGCATCATCAGCTGGATCATTCTCGGCGCGATCGCCGGCTTCATCGGCAGCAAGATCGTCAACAAGACCGGTCAGGGCATGATCATGGACATCGTGCTCGGCATCGTCGGCGCGATCGTCGGTGGCGTGATCTTCAGCGCCTTCGGCGCATCGGGCGTCACCGGCCTCAACATCTGGAGCCTGATTGTCGCCGTCATCGGCTCGGTCGTCGTGCTCTGGGCCTATCACCAGTTCTCCGGCAGGCGCACGCTGTAGAACGGTCGAACGATCGGCGAAACCACGGCTCGATCGCCGTGGTGGGATCGTCAGCCGAGCGCTGGTCGTCGAACGCGACCGCGCTGCGTATTGGCATTGGATGGCGTGGGGCGGAACGGCGATGGCGGTCCAGATTCAAGGCCTTCCGGTCACCTATTATCCAATCCCGAAAAGCGGCACCAGCAGCGTCAAATACGCGCTGATGGCGCTCGGCGGCAAGGAAGCCGTTCTGCTTGACCCGGACAACGACGTCCACAGTCAAATTGCAACCAATTGGGCCGATCCGTTCGAGCCGGTCTATGACGGGCTCAGCGGCAAATTCACGATCGTTCGTGATCCGCTGGAGCGGCTGCTCTCGGCTTATTCCAGCAGGATATTGGACACCGATGTCCTACGGTCACGCTCGCCCAACCTCGAGTTGCTCGAGAGCTTTGGGCTGGCGACCAACCCGGATCCCGATACCTTCATCCTCAACATCGAAAAATACTGCGCGTGCTCAGGGGACATCCACTTTCACGTCGCCTCGCCACGCCGCTTCATCGGTTCCAGCCTGTTCCTGTTCGAGCACGTCTTCAAATTCGAGGACATGGACAAGGTCGGCGCCTTCCTGTCCACGGTCAGCGGCAAGACAGTCTCTATGCCGCGGCTGCAGGCAGCCCGGGGCAAGGTCAGTCCCTCGGATCTGTCCCCCGCGGCGTTCAGAAAGGCGATGCGCTTCTGCCGCTACGACTACGGTTTCCTTGTCGACTACTACGATCCGGAACGATGGGGAGGCATCCCCCAAGGCGATCCCGATGAGACGTCCTCGCTGCATGTCGCCGGCGATCTGACCGCTTTTCGCAACGGCCGCCTGGTCTATCCGCGCACGCTGCGCAACCTCGTCGGATTCCTTACCAAACGTCCGTTGAAGAAAAGGGTGGGGCTGTAGCGTTCAGCTTTTCAGTCCGGACGACCTCAGGCCACAACGCTCAAGCGCCTCCTTCGCTCGTCGAGCGAGACGATGGCGAGGCCGCTGCCGATCACCAGGAGAATGCCGCAGACGGCGAGCGCGTTGGGGAGCTGCCCGAACACCAAAAGGCCGGAAATCACCGCCCAGACGGTGAAGCAATAGTAGAAGGGCGCCACCGCGCTTGTCGGTCCGACGCGATAGGCCATGAAGATGAAGAAGTGACCGAAGATCAGGAACAGCCCGGCGCCGGCAAGCAAAAGGAGATGGCGGCCCTCCGGCACCACCCACCGTTCCGAGACAAGGTGTGCGACACCTGAGCCGAGCAGCACGACCACCACGGCGGAGATGGCGACGATCATGCCGGGCACCTCGGCGCCCACCTTACGTCCGGCGAGGTCGCGCGCCGCGGCCAGGGCCGCGTTGCCCAGCGCCAGCAAGGCATAGATGGAAATGCCCTGCATCGTCGGCTGCGCCACCATGACGGCGCCGACAAAGCCGAGGCTGATCAGCACCATTCGCACCGCACCGATCTTGTCGCCGAAAAGGAGCGAGGACCCGACCAGCACGATGAGCGGCGTGATCTGCCCGAGCGCCGTCGAATCGGCGATCGGCATGTTGGCCAAGGCCACGACGTAGCAGAGGATCGCGGCCAGCTCGCAAAGGTTCCGGCGCAGCACCTTGCGCTCGAACAGCAGCGGGATCTGCCTGCCATAGCCGAGCATCAGCAGCAGCGGCATGCCCCACACCGTGGCGGCCGCGCCACGCAGCAGCAGCACCTCATAAGGCGGCAGCCCTGCGGTCGCGAGCTTCATCATCGTGTCATTGACGAGGTAGGATCCCGTCGAGACGATCATGAACAGCGGGCCGCGGATATTTGCCGGAAGGAATTGCATTGGCTGAAGAAATCAGAGGCGGATCGGGGCGGCAATGGGCCAGTTCCGGCCGATCTGGCGTCTACCCGCGCGAAACTGTCGATGGGCTAGCCGAGGCAAGACGCGCGGATTTGAATTCGCCTGTCGCGATCCTATATCCGCACCATACCCCTGAAATCAGATCATTGGTTCGGCTCGAGCGAGACAATGCGCAACCACAAGGCACTTGTGTTTTGCGGCCGTTGTCGCTAATCGCCCCGCATTCGACTGAACTGAAGGTCAAGGCCGCCCAAGGAAAGAGACTATGGCAAAAGGTAAATTCGAGCGCACCAAGCCGCATGTGAACATTGGCACGATCGGCCACGTCGATCATGGCAAGACGTCGCTGACGGCGGCGATCACGAAGTATTTTGGCGAATACAAGCGCTATGACCAGATCGACGCGGCGCCGGAAGAGAAGGCGCGCGGCATCACCATCTCGACGGCGCATGTCGAGTACGAGACGGCCAACCGTCACTACGCCCATGTCGACTGCCCCGGCCATGCCGACTATGTCAAGAACATGATCACCGGCGCCGCCCAGATGGACGGCGCGATCCTGGTGGTTTCGGCCGCCGACGGCCCGATGCCGCAGACCCGCGAGCACATCCTTTTGGCCCGCCAGGTCGGCGTGCCCTCGATCGTGGTGTTCCTGAACAAGGTCGACCAGGTCGACGACGCCGAGCTGCTCGAGCTGGTCGAGCTCGAGGTTCGCGAGCTGCTGACCAAGAACGAGTTCCCCGGCGACGACATTCCGATCGTCAAGGGTTCGGCTCTGGCAGCACTTGAGGATTCGAACAAGACCATCGGCGAGGACGCCATCCGCGAGCTGATGGCGCAGGTCGACGCCTACATCCCGACGCCGGTCCGTCCGCTGGACAAGCCGTTCCTGATGCCGATCGAGGACGTGTTCTCGATCTCGGGCCGCGGCACGGTCGTGACCGGCCGCGTCGAGCGCGGCGTGGTCAAGGTCGGCGAGGAATTGGAGATCGTCGGGATCCGTCCGACGGCCAAGACCACCTGCACGGGCGTGGAGATGTTCCGCAAGCTGCTCGACCAGGGCCAGGCCGGCGACAACATCGGCGCGCTCTTGCGCGGCATCGATCGCGAGGGTGTCGAGCGCGGCCAGGTTCTGGCCAAGCCGGGTTCGGTGAAGCCGCACAAGAAGTTCGTGGCCGAAGCCTACATCCTGACCAAGGACGAGGGCGGCCGTCACACGCCGTTCTTCACCAACTACCGTCCGCAGTTCTACTTCCGCACCACCGACGTGACGGGCATCGTGACGCTGCCGGCCGGCACCGAGATGGTGATGCCCGGCGACAACATCACCGTCGACGTCGAGCTGATCGTGCCGATCGCGATGGAAGAGAAGCTGCGCTTCGCCATCCGTGAAGGCGGCCGCACCGTCGGTGCCGGCATCGTCGTCACCATCAAAGAATAATTGATCCGGCACTTGCCGGCTCGACCAAGGAAAGGGCGGTCTTCGGGCCGCCCTTTTTCGTTTACTTGCACAGTGCAGCATAAATGCAGCACGGTTGCTTCGAAGCTATTGCATGCACCACTGCCGCAATTATTATCGATTGCGGCAGGGGGCGTCGCCAATCATGATTTCGGGGCATCATTTAAACTGCACATCAAGATGGTTTCGCATACTGGTTCGCCGGGCACCGGTGCTTGCTATTGTGGTGGTGGCCTTTGCAGCAAAGGCCGATGACGTCCTCATACGGGCATGGCCCGATACGTTCATTTTGAACGGCCCGTCTTCCGACGGCTTTTCGGACATGCGGTTCATCTTTGCGCGTAGCAGTGCAGTCGGCTGTAAGACCAATTGTCCGGAATGGATTTCAGCGGAAGGCGCCATCACTGCCGACACGCCGGCTCTGCTCAAGCGAGTGCTGAAAAAGCTCGGCACCCGCAAACTGCCGATCATTGTCAATTCCCCTGGCGGCGATGTCGACGCCGCACTTCAACTTGGTCGCATCATACGGAAGAACGGGCTCGACATCCCGGCGTGGCGTCTGATGGCGGCGCCATGTGCAACTCTGCATGTCCCCTGATGTTCGCAGGTGGCGTTCGCCGCGTAGCCGGTGGCTGGGCCTATCTGGGTGTTCATCAGATCACCACCACTTGGTTCCCCTCCACAAGGCATTTTCGAACCACCTATAAAACCATTCGGGGCAAAAGATATCAGGTCACAACGGAGACCGTCACCGAAGGCCGAAGCTACAAGACCTATAAGATGAGCAAGGGGTTCGCGCGGAAAATCTCGGCCTATTTGGCAGAGATGGGCGTGGGGCAGGGTGTCCTCGACAAAATGAAAGCCACGCCGGCGAGCGACATTCAGCGGATCACCCTCCACGACATGCTAACGATGAAACTGGCCACCAGCACAGACACCGTGGAGCTGTTCACCGGAGTGATCCTGTGCATGGGTGACAAACCGGCTCCGAATTGCCGGGAAATAGCAGAGGATGCCCGGCCGGCCGCTGTAACGACGGCAAAGCCGGCACCTTCTCGACAGGCGGAAGCTCCATCTTCCAAGCCAGCCAAAGCCCCGACTGCCGTGCCGTTTCGAGGAGCGGCAGGAAATGCCGCGCCGGAGATGCGTTTCGTGGTCGTTCGCGGCAGCGATCCGCTCTGCGATCCCGACTGCCCGGAATGGATTTCGGCGGAAGGCGCGGTCACCCCTCGAACCCCGCAAAAACTTCGCCAGTTGCTCGCCGCGCTCGACAACCCGCGACTTCCCATTGTGATCAGCTCACGAGGCGGCGACTTGTTCGGCGTCTTGGCCGCAGGGCGGCTTATCCACGAACGCAAGCTAGACGTCGTCGTCGCCCGCACCAATATCCTGGGTTGCAACCCGCCCGGGGCAGGCTGTCTGGACGACAATGGCGCCTATGTCGGGCTGATCAGCCAATTCGGAGTGGAGTGCGATTCAGCCTGCGCACTCATGCTCGCCGGCGGCGCCAGGCGGCTGGTCGACCCCAAGGCGCGGCTCAGCGTGTCCTCGATGGGACAGAAGCGGATTGTCGAAGCCTATTTGGACGAGATGGCGATCAGCCAAGGCCTGTTCGCAGCGATAGATCAGAGTTCGGTCGAGCGTGAGCTTGAACCCGATGTAATGCTCAAGGTCGGGCTGGTGACCGGGCCGGACACGTCGGACACGCTGACTGGCCCCGCCATTTGCAGGTCCTCGCCAAAGCCGGACAATTGCCGGCTCCCGCCCTCCGCCAACGCCCAGGCAAAGACGCCGCCAGAACTTTAGCGTTGTCGCGACGAAGTCGAGGCAGCAGCCGTCAGGCTGGCATTGCTCGCACCCTCTTCAATTCTATTGCAAGCATCGTCGCCGTAACTAGTATGGGTTGGACCGAGGGCTTGGCAGGCGTGATTTCCGCGTTCCTTTCAAAGGGTATTTCGTGGCCGCTAGGGCTGGTTCGGCTCGGGCTGGCCATCGCTATTGGGCTTACCGCGTTTGCCGCCGCAGCGAAGGAAACGCCGCCGGATTACGGCCCTGCCATGCGCTTCGTCGTGGTGCGCAGCAGCGCGCCAGGCTGCGAGCCGAACTGCCCGGAATGGATTTCTGCCGAAGGCAGCATCGAGGCCGGCACGCCGGCGCGGTTCAAGCGCCTCTTGAAGACGCTCGGCGGCCGGCAACTGCCGATCGTCGTCAGTTCTCCTGGAGGCAATGTCGACGCCGCGCTCCAACTCGGCCGTATGATCCGTAAGAACAAGCTCGACATCGCCGTGGGCACTACGGGGTTTTCCGGTTGCTCGCCCGAAATGAAGAACTGCCGGGACAATGACAGTAAGAACACGCCGTATTCCGGCATCGCCTACGACAGCGGCGCCATGTGCAATTCCGCATGTCCCCTGATGTTTGCCGGCGGCGTCCGCCGTGTGGTCGGCGAGTGGGCTTTTCTCGGAGTTCATCAGATCACCACGACATATCACAGGGAAAAGCTGCTCTACCGCACCACCTACAGAATTGTGAACGGCAAGAAGAAGGTCCTCAGCACCAAGGTCGTCAGCCGCAAGAATGCCGGCAGCTACAAGACCTACGAGATGAGCAAGGCGGTCGAGAAACGGCTGTCCAGCTATCTGAAAGAAATGGGTATCGGGCAGGGCGTGCTGGACGTGATGAAAGCGACGCCGGCAAGCGACATAAAGCAGATCGAGCCCGACGATATGCTGGATATGAAGCTCGTCACCAGCCTCGATTCCCTCGACCTGATGACCGAAGCAGCCATATGCCGGCGCGATCCGGTGCCAGCGAACTGCCGCGAGATACCGGCCAATGGCAAGGCCAAGCCGGCCGAGGTGGCGACGGTCGCAGTCAAACAGGCCTACAGTCAGCCGGCGGAGGCAGCATCACCGCCAAAGCCGCAGCAGGAAATGCGTTTCATCCTCGTTCGCGGCAGCAATCCGCTCTGCAACCCCGATTGTCCGGAATGGATTTCGGCGGAGGGAACGATCGTTGCCGGCACGCCCGACAGGCTGCGCGAGCTGCTGGACAAGGTCGGCGGGCGCAGGCTGCCCATCGTCCTCAACTCACAGGGCGGCGATGTCCAGGGCGCGCTCGCCGCCGGCCGGCTGATCCGCGAGCGCAGATTGGATGTTGCGGTCGCCCGGACGGATTTTCTCGATTGCGATCCCGGCACGGCAGGGTGCGTCTCCAAGGACAACCTTCATAATGGTCTCACCGTTGAAGCCGGCGCCGAATGCGATACAGCCTGCGTGCTGATGATCGCCGGTGGCACCAGGCGCTTGGTAGGCACCGATACGCGTTTCCTGGTGCATTCCATGGGCATGGAAGACAAGGTCCGGTCGTATCTTGAGGAGATGGCGATCGGCTCGGGCTTGGTCGTCGCGATGCAGTCGGCCCAATCCGCCAAGCACAGGGAGCTCAGCCAGGACGAATTGGCGGGGTTCGGGCTCACCACCAGCCGCCAGTCGGTAGACGCTCTGACGGGCGCCACTATCTGCAAATCTTCGCCAAAACCCGATAACTGCCGGGTTCTGCCGTCCGCCAACGCCGAAGCGGAATCGCCGGCCAAGCTTTAGCAGCATTCGGCGCCATGCCAGCACTGGCCATGGAGACAGGTTGAGCCGGCTCCGAGCTTCCCGCTATCCTTCTAGGCTCAAACGTAGGAGGACCGGAGATGAGCGAGGGCGTCCCGACTTTGTTCGAATGGGCCGGCGGCAGCGAGGCGCTCAACCGGCTGACGCAGATCTTTTACAACAGAGTGACCTTGGACCCGATCGTCGGTCCGGTGTTCAGGCACATGTCGCCGGACCATCCGGCGCATGTCGCCGCCTTCATCGGCGAGGTTTTCGGCGGGCCGAAGACCTACAGCGAACGGCATGGTGGCCACCGCGAGATGGTCAGGCATCATCTCGGCAAGCATCTGACCGAGGAGCAGCGCCGGCGCTGGATCAACCTTCTGGCGGACGCGGCGGACGAAGCCGGCCTGCCGGACGATCCCGAGTTCCGTTCCGCCTTGATGGGCTATGTCGAGTGGGGATCGCGGCTGGCCAAGATTAATTCCAATCTCGGCGAGACTTGCGACCCTGAGACCGAGCCAATGCCAAGCTGGGGCTGGGGCGTGCCGGGCGGGCCTTACAAGCCGCCGGCCGGGAAATCGTAGCCGAAGATGCTGGGTTTCTGCCAAATTCCGAAAAGATGACGCCGCAAAGACACCGCAGGGTCGTTGCATCAATGTGAGACGACCTTGCATGCTGATTGCCCATCTCCCATCGGGCTATATTCTGGGAAGGCTCGCGCGAAGACGGCGACGGGAGGCATCCGATGTGGTGGCTGCCGCAATGCTCGGCAGCGTCATCCCGGACATCGACATGCTCTATTTTTACCTGATCGATGGCGGTCGCACGCACCATCATGCCTACATCACGCATTGGCCGTTGTTCTGGGCCACGATCGGGACGGTAGGCGTGTCGGTCGGTCGGTTGTTGGGGTCGCGGCGTCTGCCGTCGATCGCCATCTTCTTAGCCGGAGCCATGGTGCATATGGCGCTCGACACGGTGGCATCGCCGATCATGTGGTTGGCGCCGTTCAGTCATTGCCCGTTTGAGCTCGTGGCGGTTCCGGCCAGCCATGGGAACTGGGTCCTGAACTTCGTTCTGCATTGGACTTTCGCGCTTGAACTCGTGATCTGCGCATCGGGCCTGGGGCTTGGATGGCTGCGATCGGCGCTTCCGGCCGACGCGTCTCAAAAGGGCTCTTGAGTTCTCATCGGCTTTGTGAAATAGCAGCGCCCGTATACGGGCATAGCTCAGTTGGTAGAGCGGCGGTCTCCAAAACCGCAGGTCGTAGGTTCGAGCCCTGCTGCCCGTGCCACCTCCCATGGCAGACTGAAGGTGGGTGCGCTCCGCCGTTGAAAACCGGGGGCGGCTTGCCATCTAGCGAAAACTGGGGCATAAGGCCCCGCATAGCCGGGACGGGACGACTGGATGGTTCCGAGGCGGCGCTAAAACATAAAGCGGAACACTTGCCACTTGCGTGGACCAAGAATCGGTTTTATGTAGACTGAACAGACACGCGACGCGTGGAGCTGGGAAGCCGGCTTTACGCGTCTGATTTGCGTGGGCGAAATGGTGGTGCTGATTCGGCGCCGGCACGAAGTCCAGGCGGCACGTCCCGGCCAGCGGGATCATCCAGGAGACCCGGCCAACGGGTCTTGAAGACAGGCGGCAGATGGCTTCGAAAACCACAAACCCTTTCACCTTTCTCCAGCAGGTTCGCGCGGAGACGGCCAAGGTGACATGGCCCTCGCGCCGCGAGACTATAATCTCGACGGTAATGGTCCTGGTTTTTGCGCTCATCGCCATGATCTTCTTCTTCACCGCCGACATAGCCATGGGCTATGCGATCGAGTGGATTCTGGGCCTCGGACATTAAGTTCGGCGATTACGGAGAGGTCGTGAAATGACGCGGTGGTACATCGTCCACGCTTATTCGAACTTCGAGAAGAAGGTCGCCGAGGACATCGAGAACAAGGCCAAGCAGAAGGGCCTGTCGGGCGAGATCGAGCAGATCGTGGTGCCGACGGAGAAGGTCGTCGAGATACGCCGCGGCCGCAAGGTCGATGCGGAACGCAAGTTCTTCCCCGGTTATGTGCTCTTGAAGGCCAACCTGACGGACGCCGTATTCTCGCTGGTCAAGAACACGCCGAAGGTCACCGGCTTCCTCGGTGACTCCAAGCCCGTGCCGATCACTGAAGCCGAGGCGCAGCGCATCCTGAACCAGGTTCAGGAAGGCGTCGAGCGTCCGAAGCCGTCGGTCACCTTCGAGATCGGCGAGGCGATCCGCGTCTCGGACGGTCCGTTCGCGTCGTTCAACGGCTTCGTCCAGGAAGTGGACGAGGAGCGGGCGCGCCTCAAGGTGGAAGTTTCGATCTTCGGGCGCGCGGTGCCCGTCGATCTCGAATTCGGACAGGTCGAAAAGGGCTGATCCGAAGGTCCCCGTCCGAGAGGCGAAGGGATCGGCGGCGCGAAGGAATGGCGCTGCCATGAGCGGGTGGGAGGCGAATGCGGCTTAGCCGGCCGCTGGAACCGCACCACCAGACTGCAACCGCCGGTTTTCCCGGCATGAGAAAAGGCAGGAATAGAGATGGCTAAGAAAGTTGCAGGCCAGCTCAAGCTCCAGGTTGCCGCGGGCTCGGCCACGCCGTCGCCCCCGATCGGCCCGGCGCTTGGTCAGCGCGGCATCAACATCATGGAGTTCTGCAAGGCGTTCAACGCGCAGACCCAGGAGCTGGAGAAGGGCTCGCCCATCCCGGTCGTCATCACCTACTACCAGGACAAGTCGTTCACCTTCGTCATGAAGACGCCGCCGGTGAGCTACTTCCTGAAGAAGGCCGCCAACCTGAAGTCTGGTTCGAAGGAACCGGGCAAGGTCAAGGCCGGCACGATCTCGCGCGACAAGGTGCGCCAGATCGCCGAGCAGAAGATGAAGGACCTGAACGCAAACGACGTCGAAGCGGCCATGCGAATGGTCGAGGGCTCCGCCCGCTCGATGGGCCTGGAAGTGGTGGGCTAAGATCATGGCAAAGATTGCAAAGCGTGTTGCCAAGAGCCGTGAAGGCATCGATCCGAACAAGGCCTATGCGCTCTCTGAGGCGCTGCAGCTGCTGAAGGACCGGTCCACGGTGAAGTTCGACGAGACGGTCGAGGTCGCGATGAATCTCGGCGTCGATCCGCGCCATGCCGACCAGATGGTCCGCGGCGTTGTCAACCTGCCGAACGGCACTGGCCGGTCGGTGCGCGTCGCCGTGTTCGCGCGCGGCGACAAGGCCGAAGAAGCCAAGGCCGCCGGCGCCGATATCGTTGGTGCCGAGGACCTCGTCGACATCGTCCAGAAGGGCACGATCGATTTCGATCGCTGCATCGCTACTCCGGACATGATGCCGCTGGTCGGCCGTCTGGGTAAGGTGCTCGGCCCGCGCGGCATGATGCCGAACCCGAAGGTCGGCACCGTTACCCCCGATGTCGCGGCCGCCGTCAAGGCCTCGAAGGGCGGCGCCGTCGAGTTCCGCGTCGAGAAGGCCGGCATCGTCCAGGCCGGCGTCGGCAAGGTCTCGTTCGACGTCAAGGCGCTGGAAGAGAATGTGCGGGCCTTCGCCGATGCGGTGAACAAGGCCAAGCCCGCCGGCGCCAAGGGCAACTACGTCAAGAAGGTGTCGGTCACCTCGACGATGGGTCCCGGCCTCAAGCTCGACATCGCGACGCTCGCCGCGTCGTAAGCGTCGTCTGGCCGGCTTCAGGCCGGTCGCTAGAGCATGATCCCGAAAAGTGGATTTCGGAAAAGATCATGCTCCAACAAAGAAGAATTCCGGACCGCCGATCCGTCGGCGGCCCGGTACCCCGGAAGCCGAAAGGTTTCCGGATATCCTGTCCGAGATTGCAGGCGGCCCAAAAGCCTTAATTCACTTGGGCCTGCATGAGACGGGTGAAGACCCGACAAAGGAGCGACAAGCTCCAATGAAAGGTTCGAACCGTGTTTGCCTTTTGTCAGCACATCGCCGGCTTGCCGTCGGTGGGCGAAAAGGGGGCAGGATCCTCGAGCGCCGTTCGGGAGATCCACGATTAGGATGGCCCGGCCGGCAAAAGGCAACCCGACTTCTGACCTCGAGAATGAGGCAGGGGTCAACTGGAGATAGGCAGTGGACAGAGCGGAAAAGCGCGAACTCGTCACGGGCCTGAACGAAGCGTTCTCGAGCGCGGGTTCAGTCGTCGTGGCCCACTACGCCGGTATCACCGTGGCGCAAATGAACGACCTTCGGTCGAAGATGCGCGCCGCCGGTGGCACCGTCAAAGTCGCGAAGAACCGTCTCGCCAAGATCGCTCTTCAGGGCACGGACTCCGCATCGATCGTCGATCTGTTCAAGGGACAGACGCTGATCGCTTATTCGGAGGATCCGGTTGCGGCGCCGAAGATCGCGTCCGAGTTCGCCAAGGGGAATGACAAGCTGATCATTCTCGGCGGCGCAATGGGCTCGACCTCGCTCAACGCCGACGGTGTCAAGGCACTCGCCACGATGCCGTCGCTCGACGAGCTGCGCGCCAAGCTGGTTGGCATGATCGCCACGCCGGCAACCCGGATCGCCCAGATCGTCAATGCGCCCGCGGCTTCGGTCGCGCGCGTCATCGGCGCTTACGCCCGGAAGGACGAGGCGGCATGAGGCCGTTCCTCGCTGTCAACAACACACGTTCGAACCAAGTAAAGGAATACACAAATGGCTGATCTGGCAAAGATCGTAGACGACCTTTCGAAGCTGACCGTCCTCGAGGCGGCCGAGCTGTCGAAGCTCCTGGAAGAGAAGTGGGGCGTTTCGGCTGCTGCTCCGGTGGCGGTTGCCGCTGCTGGCGGTGGCGCTGCCGCTGCTGCTGCTCCGGCTGAAGAGAAGACGGAATTCGACGTCGTTCTCGCCGACGCCGGCGCCCAGAAGATCAACGTCATTAAGGAAGTCCGCGCCATCACCGGCCTTGGCCTCAAGGAAGCCAAGGACCTGGTCGAGGCCGCTCCGAAGCCGGTCAAGGAAGGCGTTTCCAAGGCCGATGCCGACAAGTTCAAGGCTCAGCTGGAAGCAGCTGGCGCCAAGGTCGAGCTGAAGTAAGCCTTATGGTTGAGGGCGGACGGCCTCGCGCCGGCCGCCCCCTCCCTTGATGAAAGGGAGGCTTCGTTGCGCGAGACGTTTGAAAACCTCTTTCCTGAGGGCCGGAAGCGGCCTTCAGGAAACGGGTTTTCTCCCGTTTTTACCGGCAGCCGCCAAGCAATTGGAACGGCGGCCGGAAAACAGACAGGGGCGGCCGGCGAGCGGCCCGTTGGTGCAAGGCGAACCGCGGCGAGGTTCGCCCCGAGTTTTGAGCTAAGGAGCGACGATGGCCCAGACCCAGACTTTCAATGGCCGCAGACGCGTACGCAAGTTCTTCGGGAAGATCCCGGAAGTTGCGGAGATGCCGAACCTGATCGAGGTTCAGAAGGCATCCTATGACCAGTTCCTGATGGTGGACGAGCCCAAGGGCGGGCGTCCGGACGAGGGGCTGCAGGCTGTTTTCAAGTCGGTCTTCCCGATCTCCGATTTTTCCGGCTCCTCGATGCTGGAATTCGTGAAGTATGAGTTCGAAGGACCGAAATTCGACGTCGACGAATGCCGTCAGCGCGACCTGACCTATGCTGCGCCGCTGAAGGTGACGCTGCGCCTCATCGTGTTCGATATCGACGAGGATACCGGCGCGAAGTCGATCAAGGATATCAAGGAGCAGGACGTCTATATGGGCGATATGCCGCTCATGACGTCGAACGGCACCTTCATCGTCAACGGCACCGAGCGCGTCATCGTCTCGCAGATGCACCGTTCGCCGGGCGTCTTCTTCGACCACGACAAGGGCAAGTCGCACTCCTCGGGCAAGCTTCTGTTTGCCGCGCGCGTCATCCCCTATCGCGGCTCGTGGCTCGACATCGAGTTCGATTCCAAGGACGTGGTCCACGCCCGCATCGACCGCCGCCGCAAGATCCCGGTGACGTCGCTGCTGATGGCGCTCGGCATGGACGGCGAAGAGATCCTGTCGACCTTCTACAACAAGATCACCTACAAGCGCGCCGGCGACCACTGGCGCATCCCGTTCAACGTCGAGCGTTTCCGCGGCCTCAAGGCTGTCGGCGACCTGGTCGACGCCGACACGGGCGAGATCGTCGTCGAGGCCGGCAAGAAGATCACCGCCCGCCAGGCCCGCCAACTCGGCGAAAAGGGTCTCAAGGCCATCAAGGCGACCGACGAGGACCTGCTCGGCAACTACCTGGCCGAGGACATCGTCAACTACGCCACCGGCGAGATCTTCCTCGAGGCCGGCGACGAGATCGACGAGAAGACGCTGAAGGTGCTGCTCGGCACCGGCGAGGACGAGATCCAGATCCTCGACATCGACCACGTCAATGTCGGCGCCTACATCCGCAACACGCTCGCCGTCGACAAGAACGAGAGCCGCCAGGACGCGCTGTTCGACATCTACCGCGTCATGCGTCCGGGCGAGCCGCCGACGCTCGAGACCGCCGAAGCCATGTTCAACTCGCTGTTCTTCGACAGCGAGCGCTATGACCTGTCGGCTGTCGGCCGCGTCAAGATGAACATGCGCCTCGAGCTCAAGGCCGAGGACACCGTGCGCGTGCTGCGCAAGGAAGACATCCTGGCCGTGGTCAAGACGCTGGTCGAGCTGCGCGACGGCAAGGGCGAGATCGACGACATCGACAATCTCGGCAACCGCCGCGTCCGCTCGGTCGGCGAGCTGATGGAGAACCAGTACCGCGTCGGCCTGCTGCGCATGGAGCGCGCGATCAAGGAGCGTATGTCCTCGATCGAGATCGACACGGTCATGCCGCAGGACCTGATCAACGCCAAGCCGGCCGCCGCCGCCGTGCGCGAGTTCTTCGGCTCCTCGCAGCTGTCGCAGTTCATGGACCAGACCAACCCGCTGTCGGAGATCACCCACAAGCGTCGCCTGTCGGCGCTTGGACCGGGCGGTCTGACCCGCGAGCGCGCCGGCTTCGAGGTGCGCGACGTGCATCCGACGCATTACGGCCGCATCTGCCCGATCGAGACGCCGGAAGGCCCGAATATCGGTCTGATCAACTCGCTCGCCACCTTCGCGCGCGTCAACAAGTACGGCTTTATCGAGAGCCCGTACCGCAAGATCGTCAACGGCAAGCTGACCAATGAAGTCGTCTATCTGTCGGCGATGGAGGAGGCCAAGCACCACGTCGCGCAGGCCAACGCCGAGCTCGATAAGAACGGCAGCTTTGTCGACGAGTTCGTCATCTGCCGCAACGCTGGCGAGGTGATGATGGCGCCGCGCGAGAACGTCGACCTGATGGACGTGTCGCCGAAGCAGATGGTGTCGGTCGCGGCGGCCCTCATCCCGTTCCTCGAGAACGACGACGCCAACCGCGCGCTGATGGGCTCGAACATGCAGCGTCAGGCCGTGCCGCTGGTGCGTGCCGAGGCACCGTTCGTCGGCACCGGCATGGAGCCGGTCGTGGCCCGTGACTCAGGCGCCGCCATCGGTGCCCGTCGCGGCGGCGTGGTCGACCAGGTGGACGCCACCCGTATCGTTATCCGCGCCACCGAAGATCTCGACCCGGGCAAGTCCGGCGTCGACATCTACCGGCTGATGAAGTTCCAGCGTTCGAACCAGAACACCTGCATCAACCAGCGTCCGCTGGTGCGTGTCGGCGACCGGGTGAACAAGGGCGACATCATTGCCGACGGTCCTTCGACCGAGCTCGGCGATCTGGCGCTCGGCCGCAACGTGCTGGTCGCGTTCATGCCGTGGAACGGCTACAACTACGAGGACTCGATCCTGCTCTCCGAGCGCATCGTGGCCGACGACGTCTTCACCTCGATCCACATTGAGGAGTTCGAGGTCATGGCCCGCGACACCAAGCTCGGACCGGAGGAGATTACGCGCGACATTCCGAACGTCTCGGAGGAAGCGCTGAAGAACCTCGACGAGGCCGGCATCGTCTATATCGGCGCGGAAGTGCAGCCGGGCGACATCCTGGTCGGCAAGATCACGCCGAAGGGCGAAAGCCCGATGACGCCGGAAGAGAAGCTCCTGCGCGCCATCTTCGGCGAAAAGGCCTCGGACGTTCGCGACACCTCCATGCGCATGCCTCCGGGCACCTTCGGCACGGTCGTCGAAGTGCGCGTCTTCAACCGCCACGGCGTGGAGAAGGACGAGCGCGCCATGGCGATCGAGCGCGAGGAGATCGAGCGTCTGGCCAAGGACCGCGACGACGAGCAGGCGATCCTCGATCGCAACGTCTATTCGCGCCTGTCGGACATGCTGGTCGGCAAGGAAGCGATTGCCGGGCCGAAGGGCTTCAAGAAGGGCTCGAAGCTGTCGAAGGACACGCTCGACGAGTATCCGCGCTCGCAGTGGTGGCAGTTCGCCGTGGAGAACGAAAAGCTGCAGAGCGAGCTGGAAGCCCTGCGCGGCCAGTACGACGACTCCAAGAAGGCGCTCGAGCAGCGCTTCATGGACAAGGTCGAGAAGGTGCAGCGCGGCGACGAGATGCCTCCGGGCGTCATGAAGATGGTCAAGGTCTTCGTGGCGGTGAAGCGCAAGATGCAGCCGGGCGACAAGATGGCCGGCCGTCACGGCAACAAGGGCGTGGTGTCGCGCATCGTTCCGGTCGAGGACATGCCTTTCCTCGAGGACGGCACGCATGCCGATATCGTGCTCAACCCGCTGGGTGTGCCGAGCCGCATGAATGTCGGCCAGATCCTGGAAACGCATCTGGGCTGGGCCTGCGCCGGCATGGGCAGGAAGATCGGCGAGCTGATCGACGCCTACAAGGCTGGCGGCGACATCAAGCCGCTGCGCAAGACGCTGGAAAGCTTCATGCCTTCCAACGACCGCAACGAGCCGGTCCGCGACTATGACGACGAGAGCATCATTCGCCTGAGCGAACAGATGCGCCGCGGCGTCTCCATCGCGACTCCGGTGTTCGACGGCGCGCACGAAGCCGACATCAACACCATGCTGCAGCAGGCGGGCCTGCACACCAGCGGTCAGTCGCAGCTTTATGACGGCCGCACCGGCGAGCCGTTCGATCGCAAGGTGACGATGGGCTACATCTATATGCTCAAGCTTCACCACCTGGTGGACGACAAGATCCACGCGCGCTCGATCGGTCCGTACTCGCTCGTCACCCAGCAGCCGCTGGGCGGCAAGGCGCAGTTCGGTGGCCAGCGCTTCGGCGAAATGGAGGTCTGGGCGCTGGAAGCCTACGGCGCCGCTTATACGCTGCAGGAGATGCTGACGGTGAAGTCGGATGACGTTGCCGGACGCACCAAGGTCTACGAGGCAATCGTGCGCGGCGACGATACGTTCGAAGCCGGCATTCCCGAGAGCTTCAACGTTCTCGTCAAGGAGATGCGCTCCCTCGGCCTCAATGTCGAACTGGAGAACACCAAGTTCGAAGACGCTGCCGTGCGGCTGCCCGATGCTGCCGAATAAGGGCGCGGCCGAACAAGGGTAATGGCGCGCCGCGAACAACGTGGCGCGCCCAACAATTCTCGGCCGGTCAGGCCGGCCAGTCTGCGGGCATTCGGCCCGCGCTCGATGCAAGGGGTTTTCGAGGACCCCGAAAAGGAGAACGGCATGAACCAAGAGGTCATGAATCTCTTCAACCCTCAGGCGCCTGCGCAGGTGTTCGATTCCATCCGGATCTCGCTCGCCAGCCCTGAGAAGATTCTGTCCTGGTCGTTCGGTGAGATCAAAAAGCCGGAGACCATCAACTACCGCACCTTCAAGCCGGAGCGTGACGGTCTGTTCTGCGCGCGCATTTTTGGTCCGATCAAGGACTACGAGTGCCTGTGCGGCAAGTACAAGCGCATGAAGTACAAGGGCGTCATCTGCGAGAAGTGCGGCGTCGAAGTCACGCTGTCGCGCGTCCGCCGCGAGCGCATGGGCCATATCGAGCTCGCCGCCCCCGTCGCCCATATCTGGTTCCTGAAGTCGTTGCCCTCGCGCATCGGCACGCTGCTCGACATGACGCTGAAGGATATCGAGCGCGTCCTCTACTTCGAGAACTACATCGTCACCGAGCCTGGCCTCACCGCGCTGAAGGAGCACCAGCTGCTCAGCGAGGAAGAGTACATGCTGGCCGTCGACGAGTATGGCGAGGACTCTTTCACCGCCATGATCGGCGCCGAGGCCATCCATGACCTGTTGGCCGGCATGGATCTGGAGAAGATCGCCGGCGATCTGCGCTCGGAGCTGGCTTCGACCTCGTCCGAGCTCAAGCAGAAGAAGCTGCTGAAGCGGCTCAAGGTCGTCGAGAACTTCATGGAATCCGGCAACCGTCCGGAATGGATGATCATGAAGGTCGTCCCGGTGATCCCGCCGGACCTTCGCCCGCTGGTCCCGCTGGACGGCGGCCGCTTCGCCACGTCCGACCTCAACGACCTCTATCGCCGCGTCATCAACCGCAACAATCGCTTGAAGCGGCTGATCGAGCTGCGCGCGCCCGGCATCATCGTGCGCAATGAAAAGCGCATGCTGCAGGAGGCCGTCGACGCGCTGTTCGACAACGGCCGCCGCGGGCGCGTCATCACCGGCGCCAACAAGCGTCCGCTGAAGTCGCTGTCCGACATGCTCAAGGGCAAGCAGGGCCGGTTCCGCCAGAACCTGCTCGGCAAGCGTGTCGACTATTCCGGCCGCTCGGTCATCGTGACCGGTCCGGAACTCAAGCTGCATCAGTGCGGCCTGCCGAAGAAGATGGCGCTGGAGCTGTTCAAGCCTTTCATCTACGCCCGCCTCGACGCCAAGGGTTTCTCCTCGACCGTCAAGCAGGCGAAGAAGCTGGTCGAGAAGGAGCGTCCGGAGGTCTGGGATATCCTCGACGAGGTTATCCGCGAGCATCCGGTGCTCTTGAACCGCGCGCCGACGCTGCACCGCCTCGGCATCCAGGCGTTCGAGCCGATCCTGATCGAAGGCAAGGCGATCCAGCTGCATCCGCTGGTCTGCACGGCCTTCAATGCCGACTTCGACGGCGACCAGATGGCGGTCCATGTGCCGCTGTCCCTGGAAGCGCAGCTCGAAGCGCGCGTGCTGATGATGTCGACCAACAACATCCTGCACCCGGCCTCCGGCGCGCCGATCATCGTGCCGTCGCAGGACATGGTTCTCGGTCTCTACTATCTGTCGATCGTCAACCAGAACGAGCCGGGCGAAGGCATGGTGTTCGCCGAGATGGGCGAGCTCCAGCATGCGCTGGAGACCAAGGCGGTGACCCTGCACGCCAAGATCAAGGGCCGCTTCCGCACCGTCGATGCCGAAGGCAAGACGGTGTCGAACATCTATGAAACCACGCCCGGCCGCATGATCATCGGCGAGCTTCTGCCGAAGAACGTCAACGTACCGTACGACATCGCCAACCAGGAGATGACCAAGAAGAACATCTCCAAGATGATCGACACCGTCTACCGCCACTGCGGGCAGAAGGAGACGGTCATCTTCTGCGACCGCATCATGGCTCTCGGCTTTGCGCATGCCTGCCGCGCCGGCATTTCGTTCGGCAAGGACGACATGGTGATTCCGGACACCAAGCTGAAGCTGGTCTCCGATACCGAGGCTTTGGCCAAGGAGTACGAGCAGCAGTACAATGACGGCCTGATCACGCAGGGCGAGAAGTACAACAAGGTGGTCGACGCCTGGGCCAAGTGCTCGGAGAAGGTCGCCGACGAGATGATGGCCCGCATCAAGGCGGTCGAGTTCGAGGAAAACGGCCGTCAGAAGCCGATGAACTCGATCTATATGATGTCGCATTCGGGTGCGCGCGGTTCGCCCACCCAGATGCGCCAGCTCGCCGGCATGCGCGGCCTGATGGCCAAGCCTTCGGGCGAGATCATCGAGACGCCGATCATCTCGAACTTCAAGGAAGGCCTCACCGTGCTCGAGTACTTCAACTCGACCCACGGCGCCCGCAAGGGTCTGGCCGACACCGCCTTGAAGACGGCGAACTCGGGGTACCTGACCCGCCGTCTGGTCGACGTGGCGCAGGACTGCATCGTCAATTCGCTGGATTGCGGCACCGACAAGGGCCTCACCATGCAGCCGATCGTCGATGCCGGCCAGATCGTCGCCTCGGTCGGTCAGCGCGTGCTCGGCCGCACGGCGCTCGACGACATCAACCACCCGGTCTCCGGCGAAGTGCTGGTCAAGGCCGGCAAGCTGATGGACGAGCGTGACGTGGAGCAGATCGAGAAGGCCGGCGTCCAGTCGGTCCGCATCCGCTCGGCGCTGACCTGCGAGGTCAGGACCGGCGTCTGCGCGGTCTGCTACGGTCGCGATCTTGCCCGCGGCACGCCCGTCAACCAGGGCGAGGCCGTCGGCGTCATCGCGGCGCAGTCGATCGGCGAGCCGGGCACCCAGCTCACCATGCGCACCTTCCACATGGGCGGCACCGCGCAGGTGGTGGATTCTTCGTTCCTCGAAGCCTCCTATGAGGGCAAGGTCGAGATCCGCAATCGCAACGTGGTGCGCAACTCCGAAGGTCAGCAGATGGTGATGGGCCGCAACATGGCGGTTCTGATCCTCGACGAGGCCGGCAAGGAACGCGCCACGCACCGCGTCGCCTATGGCTCGCGCATCTTCGTGGATGACGGCGACAAGGTGAAGCGCGGGCAGCGCATCGCCGAGTGGGATCCTTACACCCGCCCGATCCTCACCGAAATCGAGGGCAAGGTGGCGTTCGAGGATCTGGTCGACGGCATCTCCGTCCAGGAGACCGCCGACGAGTCGACCGGCATCACCAAGCGTGAGGTCATCGATTGGCGTTCGACGCCGCGCGGCAGCGACCTGAAGCCGGCGATCGTCGTGCAGGACGCCAAGGGCAAGGTGGGCAAGCTGTCGAAGGGCGGCGATGCACGCTTCCTGCTCTCGGTCGAGGCCATTCTCTCGGTCGAGCCGGGCGCGCATGTCCGTCCGGGCGACGTGCTTGCGCGTATCCCGATGGAAAGCGCCAAGACCAAGGACATCACCGGCGGTCTGCCGCGGGTGGCCGAACTGTTCGAGGCTCGCCGTCCGAAGGATCACGCCATCATCGCCGAGATCGATGGCACGGTCCGCTTCGGCCGCGACTACAAGAACAAGCGCCGCATCATCATCGAGCCGCACGACTCGACGCTGGAGCCGGTCGAGTACCTGATCCCGAAGGGCAAGCCGTTCCATCTGCAGGACGGCGACGTCATCGAGAAGGGCGACTACATCCTCGACGGCAACCCGGCGCCGCACGACATCCTGGCGATCAAGGGCGTGGAGGCGCTTGCGTCCTACCTCGTCAACGAGATCCAGGAGGTCTACCGCCTGCAGGGCGTGTCGATCAACGACAAGCACATCGAGGTGATCGTTCGCCAGATGCTGCAGAAGGTCGAGATCACCACGCAGGGCGACTCGACCTACATTCCGGGCGACCACGTCGACGTGATCGAGCTGGAAGAGGTCAACGAGCGGCTGATCGAGGACGGCAAGAAGCCGGCCGAAGGCCAGCCGGTGCTGCTCGGCATCACCAAGGCCTCGCTGCAGACGCCGTCCTTCATCTCGGCCGCCTCCTTCCAGGAGACGACCAGGGTGCTGACGGAAGCCGCGGTCGCCGGTAAGACCGACATGCTGCAGGGTCTGAAGGAGAACGTCATCGTCGGCCGCCTGATCCCGGCCGGCACGGGCGGCACGATGAGCCAAATAAGGCGCATCGCCACCTCGCGCGACGAGCTCATCATCGACGAGCGCCGCAAGGCTTCGGGTGTCGAGGTCGCCGAGCCGATGCTGACCAACATGGTCAACGCCGCGCAGTAAGCGCGGATGCAATGAGAGAAAGAAAAGGGGCCCGCGTGGCCCCTTTTTTCATTCGGGTTATGAACGAGGAAAAACCATGAGCGTCAGGACCTGGACGGCTGTCGACAACTACATCGTCTCCTCTCTTTTCGATGCGGATCCCACGCTTGACGCGGTGCTTGCGGCCAACCGCGAGCAGGGCCTGCCGGCGATCGACGTCTCGGCCGCGCAGGGCAAATTGCTTTCGCTTCTGGTGCGGATTCGCGGCGCAAGGAAGGTGCTCGAGATCGGCACGCTCGGTGGTTACTCGACCATCTGGATGGCAAGGGGCCTGCCTGCCGATGGCAGAGTAGTGACGCTGGAGCTTGAGCCGCACCATGCCAAGGTCGCGCGTTCGAACTTCGAGCGGGCAGGGATTTCCGACAAGGTGGATCTGCGGCTCCGGCCAGCTCTTCAATCGCTAGCAGCCTTGGTCAGCGAAAATGCCGGTCCGTTCGACCTGATCTTCATCGACGCCGACAAGCCGAACAACCCGAATTATCTCAGCTGGGCCATGCGGCTGTCGCGCTCCGGAACGGTGATAGTCTGCGACAACGTCATCCGCGACGGCGCCGTGCTGAAGGACGACGGCCGCGACGAAAACGTCGTCGGCGCCCGCGCGGCGTTCTCCTTCATCGGCGGCGAGAAGCGGCTTGACGGCACCGCCATCCAGACCGTCGGCGCCAAGGGCTATGACGGATTTGCGATTGCGATCGTGGACTGACGCCGGCGCTGCACGGGGCTTACTGTTAATCGAAGAAAGGCTCGACCACATTGCGCTTGCCGAGCATGAAGGCGTCGGCGACGTGCTGGAGCGGGGCCAGGTCGACGTCGGAGATGCCGGCGCGGACAATCTCGGCGAAACGCTTGTAGAGCATCGGATATTCGGCTTCCGGCTCGTCATGGATGATCTTGCCGTCGACGGCGAGCTTTGCGCCGCCGCCCGAAAGCACCATCTTGCCCTTGTCGGTCTCGGCCAGGATGTCCCAGCTCTGCGGACCGGTCTGCAGCCAGTCGAGCTCCATTGTCACCGGGAGCCCGTTCGAGGTGCGGAAGGTGACATGCGCCGCGACCGGCGAGGCGCGGTTCTCGGGGAAGTCGAGCACGGCCGAGGTGATGAACATCGGCGGCAGGATGTGGGTGGCGATCGATAGCGCGTTGATGCCGGGATCGAACACGCCGAAACCGCCCGGCGCCCAGATCCATTCCTGGTTCGGGTGCCAGCGGCGCACGTCTTCCTTCCAGTTGATCGCCGCCGAGTCGATTCTGGCCGAAGCCAGGAAGGCGCGCGCGGCCTCGACCGCCGGCGCGTAGCGCGAATGCCAGCTGGCGAAAAGCGAAACGCCTTTCTTCGCGGCAATCGCCTTCAGGTGCTCGACCTCGCTGACGGTGGCGCCCGGCGGCTTCTCCATGAAGACGTGCTTTCCGGCCTCGAGCGCGGTGCGCGCGGCGTCATAGCGGAACTGCGGCGGCATGCAGAGCGAGACGGCTTCCAGGCCCGGCTCGGCCTCGAGCATCGCCTCGATCGTCGGATAGTTCGGGATGCCGTCCACCTTGCCGTGGCGGCTGGCGGCGGCCGCAAGCCGATAACTGCTGTCCTTGGCCAGTGCTGGAAGATGCTGGTCGCGGACGATCTTTCCCACGCCGACGATACCGATCCTGATGGGGTTGCTGGTCATTGGGACTCCGAGGGTGGAAGAAGTAGGTGTTCTTAGGCAGGACAACGGTGCCCGGCAAGCCTGGACGAAATCGTGATCTCGCGGTTCCCGTCCGGGATCAGCTCGGCTCGTCGAAGGTAACGATCGAGACTTCGCCCTCCAGCGCGCCCTGATAGGCGGACAGATGCGGCTCTTCGTCGGGGGTGCCTTCGATGTCGCCGATCTGGTCGAGCTCGGCTTCGGCGAATCCTTCGGCGGCGAGCGATTCGAGCGCGCGGCGGACGGCAGAATCATCGTCGGGCGCGACCAGCATCACATGCACGCCTTCCGGCTTGCCGCCTTTTCGCCGCCACACCCGGCCGGTGATGATGGTGACCGGGCGCTCCTCGTTGTCGTTCACGGGCTGATTCCTCCGGAAGCGGGGAGTTTTGCCATTCATGCCGCCTTATTTGCACGAAGCCGGCCGAGATGACAGGCGGAAGCGGGTCACTTTCTTCCTCGCTCTTGAAAAAAGACGCAAGAAAATTACATGCGTTTTCCGCATGGCTGCCAAGCTCCGGATCGGGCGCAATATTTGCCGTTCCGGGGTTGACGGATAGGGGGCTTGCGAGTAGAAGCCGCCACGTCAGAACCGATGTGAGACTTGCTTTTCCGAGGCGACGCGCCTTGGAGTTTGCCTCAAACAGGGTTCGTTTTACGAGCGAAAAGACATCTCCGGCGCGCATGAAGCGGCTTCCGCTTCCTCTGCAATTTGTTCGGGCAGGACCGCGAGGCGCGGTGTGTTGCCCGAATTCGCGTATGGACATGACGCTTTGAGCGGCCCTGACAGGGCAAGACACGGAATTGAGAGACAAGAGGGTTTAATGCCTACCGTCAACCAGCTGATCCGCAAGCCGCGCCTGGCGCCGGTGAAGCGCAACAAGGTCCCGGCCATGCAGCAGAACCCGCAGAAGCGGGGCGTCTGCACGCGCGTCTACACGACGACGCCGAAGAAGCCGAACTCGGCGCTGCGCAAGGTGGCCAAGATCCGTCTGACCAATGGTTTCGAAGTGATCGGCTACATCCCGGGCGAAGGCCATAACCTTCAGGAGCACTCAGTGGTCATGATCCGCGGCGGCCGCGTCAAGGATCTGCCGGGCGTCCGCTATCACATCATCCGCGGCGTGCTCGACACGCAGGGTGTGAAGAACCGCAAGCAGCGCCGTTCGAAATACGGTGCCAAGCGTCCGAAGTAAGGGTTTCCGGCTTCGGCGCTTTTTTTGACTGCGCCGTGCCACGAGATTGAGAGACAAGAGCCATGTCCCGTCGTCACAGTGCAGAAAAGCGTGAGATCAATCCGGACCCCAAGTTCGGCGATCTGGTCGTCACCAAGTTCATGAACGCCGTCATGTATGACGGCAAGAAGTCGGTTGCCGAGACCATCGTCTACGGCGCGCTGGACCAGGTCCAGGCCAAGACCAAGCAGGAGCCGGTCGCTGTCTTCCACCAGGCGCTCGACAATGTCGCGCCGCATGTGGAAGTGCGTTCGCGTCGCGTCGGCGGCGCCACCTACCAAGTTCCGGTGGATGTGCGCCCCGAGCGCCGCCAGGCGCTCGCCATCCGCTGGCTGATCGCCGCCGCACGCAACCGCAACGAGACCACGATGGTCGACCGCCTCTCGGGCGAGCTGATGGACGCGGCCAACAACCGCGGCACGGCCGTCAAGAAGCGTGAAGACACCCACAAGATGGCGGAAGCCAACCGCGCCTTCGCGCACTACCGCTGGTAAAGCGCGAACGAGACTGAGAGGCACCTCCCATGGCCCGCGAATACAAAATCGAAGACTACCGCAATTTCGGTATCATGGCGCATATCGACGCCGGCAAGACGACGACGACCGAGCGCGTCCTGTACTACACGGGCAAGTCGCACAAGATCGGCGAAGTCCATGACGGCGCTGCCACCATGGACTGGATGGAGCAGGAGCAGGAACGCGGCATCACCATCACCTCTGCCGCGACCACGACCTTCTGGAAGGGTCGTGACGGCAAGATGCGCCGCTTCAACATCATCGACACTCCCGGACACGTCGACTTCACCATCGAGGTCGAGCGTTCGCTGCGCGTGCTCGACGGCGCCATCGCGCTGCTCGATGCCAACGCCGGCGTCGAGCCGCAGACCGAGACCGTGTGGCGCCAGGCCGACAAGTACCACGTGCCGCGCATGATCTTCTGCAACAAGATGGACAAGATCGGCGCCGATTTCTACCGCTCGGTGGAAATGATCGGCTCGCGCCTCGGCGCGCAGGCCGTCGTCATGCAACTGCCGATCGGCGCCGAGACCGAGTTCAAGGGCGTCGTCGACCTCGTCGAAATGAACGCGCTTGTCTGGCGCGACGAGACGCTGGGCGCTGCCTGGGACGTCGTCGAGATCCCGGCCGACCTCAAGGACAAGGCCGCTCAGTATCGCGAGAAGATGATCGAGGCCGCCGTCGAGATGGACGAGACCGCGCTCGAGAATTACCTCGAAGGCAACATGCCGTCGAACGACGAGATCCGCGCGCTGATCCGCAAGGGCACCATCGCGGTCAAGTTCTTCCCGATGTTCTGCGGCTCGGCCTTCAAGAACAAGGGCGTGCAGCCGCTGCTGGACGCCGTTGTCGAATACCTGCCGTCGCCGATCGACGTGCCGGCCATCAAGGGTGTCGACGCCAAGACCGACGCCGAGATCGAGCGTCATGCCGACGACAACGAGCCGCTGTCGATGCTGGCGTTCAAGATCATGAACGACCCGTTCGTCGGCTCGCTGACCTTCGCTCGCATCTATTCGGGCAAGCTCACCAAGGGCACCTCGCTCGACAACACCGTGAAGGGCAAGAAGGAGCGCATCGGCCGCATGCTGCAGATGCATGCGAATTCGCGCGCCGATATCGAGGAAGCCTATGCCGGCGACATCGTCGCGTTGGCCGGCCTCAAGGACACGACGACCGGCGACACGCTCTGCGATCCGCTGCATCCGGTCATCCTCGAGCGCATGGAATTCCCCGATCCGGTGATCCAGATCGCCATCGAGCCGAAGACCAAGAACGATCAGGAAAAGATGGGCCTCGCGCTGCATCGCCTGGCGGCCGAGGATCCGTCCTTCCGCGTCAAGACCGACGAGGAAAGCGGTCAGACCATCATCGCCGGCATGGGCGAGCTGCATCTCGACATCATCGTTGACCGCATGCGCCGCGAGTTCAAGGTGGAAGCCAATGTCGGCGCTCCGCAGGTGGCCTATCGCGAGACGATCACCCGGACCCACGAGCAGGACTACACGCACAAGAAGCAGACGGGCGGCACCGGCCAGTTCGCTCGCGTCAAGATCGTGTTCGAGCCGAACACCGAGAGCGAAGAGTTCTTGTTCGAGTCCAAGATCGTCGGCGGCGCGGTGCCGAAGGAATACATCCCCGGCGTCGAGAAGGGCATCCAGAGCGTCATGGGTTCCGGCCCGTTTGCCGGCTTCCCGATGATCGGCGTCAAGGCGACGCTGATCGACGGTGCCTTCCACGACGTCGACTCCTCGGTGCTGGCGTTCGAAATTGCCTCCCGCGCCTGCTTCAAGGAAGCCGCACCCCGGCTTGGTGTGCAGCTCCTGGAGCCGATCATGAAGGTCGAGGTCGTGACGCCGGAAGACTATGTCGGCGGCGTTATCGGTGACCTCAACGGCCGTCGCGGCCAGATCCAGGGGCAGGAAGCGCGTGGCGTGGCAGTCGTCATCAACGCGATGGTGCCTTTGGCCAACATGTTCAAGTACGTCGACAATCTGCGTTCGATGTCGCAGGGCCGCGCCCAGTACACGATGCAGTTCGACCACTATGAGCCGGTCCCTACGGCGGTGGCCCAGGAAGTCCAGAAAAAGTACGCGTGAGAATGCCTGTGCCACCGGAACCGCGGCTCTTACGCGTTTCCGGTTCGGCTGGAGCGAATATCAATTTCCCCGAGCGGGATGAGTAAAGACGGAGAAATACAGTGGCAAAAGGTAAATTCGAGCGCACCAAGCCGCATGTGAACATTGGCACGATCGGCCACGTCGATCATGGCAAGACGTCGCTGACGGCGGCGATCACGAAGTATTTTGGCGAATACAAGCGCTATGACCAGATCGACGCGGCGCCGGAAGAGAAGGCGCGCGGCATCACCATCTCGACGGCGCATGTCGAGTATGAGACGGCCAACCGTCACTACGCCCATGTCGACTGCCCCGGCCATGCCGACTATGTCAAGAACATGATCACCGGCGCCGCCCAGATGGACGGCGCGATCCTGGTGGTTTCGGCCGCCGACGGCCCGATGCCGCAGACCCGCGAGCACATCCTTTTGGCCCGCCAGGTCGGCGTGCCCTCGATCGTGGTGTTCCTGAACAAGGTCGACCAGGTCGACGACGCCGAGCTGCTCGAGCTGGTCGAGCTCGAGGTTCGCGAGCTGCTGACCAAGAACGAGTTCCCCGGCGACGACATTCCGATCGTCAAGGGTTCGGCTCTGGCAGCACTTGAGGATTCGAACAAGACCATCGGCGAGGACGCCATCCGCGAGCTGATGGCGCAGGTCGACGCCTACATCCCGACGCCGGTCCGTCCGCTGGACAAGCCGTTCCTGATGCCGATCGAGGACGTGTTCTCGATCTCGGGCCGCGGCACGGTCGTGACCGGCCGCGTCGAGCGCGGCGTGGTCAAGGTCGGCGAGGAATTGGAGATCGTCGGCATCCGTCCGACGGCCAAGACCACCTGCACGGGCGTGGAGATGTTCCGCAAGCTGCTCGACCAGGGCCAGGCCGGCGACAACATCGGCGCGCTCTTGCGCGGCATCGATCGCGAGGGTGTCGAGCGCGGCCAGGTTCTGGCCAAGCCGGGTTCGGTGAAGCCGCACAAGAAGTTCGTGGCCGAAGCCTACATCCTGACCAAGGACGAGGGCGGCCGTCACACGCCGTTCTTCACCAACTACCGTCCGCAGTTCTACTTCCGCACCACCGACGTGACGGGCATCGTGACGCTGCCGGCCGGCACCGAGATGGTGATGCCCGGCGACAACATCACCGTCGATGTCGAGCTGATCGTGCCGATCGCGATGGAAGAGAAGCTGCGCTTCGCCATCCGTGAAGGCGGCCGCACCGTCGGTGCCGGCATCGTCGTCACCATCAAAGAATAATTGGACGAAACGGATCTGTCGCGGGCGCGGGGCTGCCCGCGCCGCGCCAGAACAAGGAATTGACGCATGAACGGACAGAATATCCGCATCCGCCTTAAGGCGTTTGACCACCGGGTGCTCGACGCCTCGACGCGCGAAATCGTGTCGACCGCCAAGCGCACCGGCGCCAACGTCCGCGGCCCCATTCCGCTGCCGACGCGGATCGAAAAGTTCACGGTCAACCGGTCGCCTCACGTCGACAAGAAGAGCCGCGAGCAGTTCGAGATGCGCACCCACAAGCGGCTGCTCGACATCGTCGATCCGACCCCGCAGACGGTCGATGCTCTGATGAAGCTCGATCTGGCCGCCGGTGTCGACGTCGAGATCAAGCTCTAAGGAACAAGAGGGCGGGGCGACCCGGAACTCTGAAGGAAGCAAGAGGCGTGGAGGGGCGTCAGCCCCGACAGGGAACTCTAAAGGAATTGAACCGATGCGTTCAGGTGTGATTGCAAAGAAGGTGGGAATGACCCGCATCTATAACGATGCCGGGGAACACGTTCCCGTCACCGTTCTCCAGATGGAGAACTGCCAGGTCGTGGCGCAGCGCACGCAGGAGAAGAACGGCTACACCGCCGTCCAGCTCGGCGTTGGCCTTGCCAAGGTGAAGAACACGTCGAAGGCGATGCGCGGCCATTTCGCTGCCGCCTCCGTCGAGCCAAAGGCGAAGCTCGCCGAGTTCCGCGTCTCCGCCGACAACATGATCGACGTCGGCGCCGAGCTCACCGTCGAGCACTTCGTCGCCGGCCAGAAGGTCGACGTGACGGGCACCTCGACCGGCAAGGGTTTCCAGGGCGTGATCAAGCGGCACAACATGGGTGGCGGCCGCGCCACGCACGGTAACTCGGTCTCGCACCGCACGCACGGCTCGACCGGTCAGCGCCAGGACCCCGGCAAGGTGTTCAAGGGCAAGAAGATGGCCGGCCACATGGGCGACGTCCGCGTCACCACCCAGAATGTCGAGGTCGTCTCGACCGATGCCGACCGCGGCCTGATCCTGATCCGCGGCGCCGTCCCGGGAGTGAAGGGCGCCTGGATCCTGGTCCGTGACGCGGCCAAGGTTGCGCTGCCGGCCAACGCGCCGAAGCCAGCCGCGATCCGTGCCGCTGCCGCCAAGAACGATGCCCCGGCCAATGAGGGAGCGGAATAATGGACCTCAAGATCACAACCCTCGGCGGCAAGGACGCTGGCAAGGTAAAGCTCTCCGAGGAGATCTTCGGCCTTGACCCGCGTGAGGACATCCTGCAGCGCGTCGTGCGCTGGCAGCTGGCCAAGAAGCAGCAGGGCACGCACAAGGCCAAGGGCCGCGCCGAGATCGCGCGCACCGGCGCCAAGATGTACAAGCAGAAGGGTACGGGCCGCGCCCGTCACCATTCGGCTCGCGCTCCGCAGTTCCGCGGCGGTGGCAAGGCGCACGGCCCGGTCGTGCGCAGCCATGAGCACGAGCTTCCGAAGAAGGTGCGCGCGCTGGGCTTGAAGCACGCTCTCTCGGCCAAGGCCAAGAGCGCTTCGCTGATCATCGTCGACGAGCTGAAGCTCGCCGAAGCCAAGACCAAGGCGCTGGTAGCGAGCCTCGAGACGCTCGGGCTCACCAATGCCCTGGTGATCGGCGGCGCCGAGCTTGACCAGAACTTCAAGCTGGCGGCGACCAACATCCCCAACATCGACGTGCTGCCGATCCAGGGCATCAACGTCTACGACATTCTGCGCCGCGGCACGCTGGTCCTTTCGAAGGCCGCCGTCGAGGCTCTCGAGGAGCGCTTCAAATGACCGACCTCCGTCACTACGACGTGATCGTCTCGCCGGCGATCACCGAAAAGTCGACCATGGCTTCCGAGCAGAACCAGGTCGTCTTCAATGTCGCCAAGAAGGCGTCGAAGCCGGAAATCAAGGCCGCCGTGGAAGCTCTCTTCGGGGTCAAGGTTACGGCCGTGAACACGCTCGTCCGTAAGGGCAAGATCAAGCGCTTCCGCGGCACGGTTGGCCGCCAGGGCGACGTCAAGAAGGCGGTTGTGACGCTGGCCGACGGCCAGTCGATCGACGTCGCGACGGGTCTCTGAGCAAGGCCGCGAGGACAGGACAATGGCACTCAAGAAATTCAACCCGGTAACGCCGAGCACCCGTCAGCTGGTCATCGTCGACCGCTCGGGCCTCTACAAGGGCAAACCCGTCAAGGGCCTGACCGAAGGCCTGACCAAGTCGGGCGGCCGCAACAACTACGGCCGCATCACGGCCCGCTTCATCGGCGGCGGTCACAAGCGTTCGTACCGCATCATCGACTTCAAGCGTAAGAAGTACGACGTCGTCGGCACGGTCGAGCGCATCGAATACGATCCGAACCGCACCGCCTTCATCGCGCTGATCAAGTATGACGACGGCGAGCTGTCCTACATCCTGGCGCCGCAGCGTCTGGCCGCCGGCGACAAGATCGTGGCCGGCGAAGCGGTCGACGTGAAGCCGGGCAACGCGATGCCGCTGGCCTCGATGCCGGTCGGCACGATCGTCCACAACATCGAGCTGAAGCCGGGCAAGGGCGGCCAGGTCGCCCGTTCGGCGGGCGGCTACGCCCAGCTCGTCGGCCGCGACCAGGGCATGGCGATCCTGCGCCTCAACTCGGGCGAGCAGCGCGTCGTGCACGGCTCCTGCATGGCCACCGTCGGCGCCGTGTCGAACCCCGACCACGGCAACATCAATGACGGCAAGGCCGGCCGCACGGTGTGGCGCGGCAAGCGCCCGCACAATCGCGGCGTGGCCATGAACCCGGTCGATCATCCGCACGGTGGTGGCGAAGGCCGCACCTCGGGTGGCCGTCACCCGGTTTCGCCCTGGGGCAAGCCGACCAAGGGCAAGAAGACGCGGTCCAACAAGGCGACCGACAAGTTCATCGTGCGCTCGCGCCATCAGCGCAAGAGCTAAGAAGAGGTAACGCCAAGTGACTCGTTCGATTTGGAAAGGCCCCTTCATCGACGGCTACCTTCTCAAGAAGGTGGACAAGGTTCGTGAAGGCGGTCGCAATGAGGTGATCAAGATGTGGAGCCGTCGCTCCACCATCCTGCCGCAGTTCGTCGGCTTCACCTTCGGTGTCTACAACGGCCAGAAGCACGTTCCCGTCTCCGTGAACGAGGACATGGTCGGCCACAAGTTCGGTGAATTCGCTCCGACCCGGACCTACTACGGTCATGGCGCGGATAAGAAGGCGAAGAGGAAATAATCATGGGCAAGGCCAAAGCTCCGCGCAGGCTTGCTGACAACGAGGCGCGCGCCGTTCTGCGCACCATCCGTATCAGCCCGCAGAAGCTGAACCTGGTTGCCGCGCTGATCCGCGGCAAGAAGGTCGCGAAAGCGCTTTCCGACCTCGAATTCTCGGCCAAGCGGATTTCCGGCACGGTCAAGAAGACCCTGGAGTCGGCGATCGCCAACGCGGAAAACAACCACGACCTCGATGTCGACGCACTGATCGTATCGGAAGCCTATGTCGGCAAGTCGATCGTCATGAAGCGTTTCCACGCGCGTGGCCGTGGTCGCGCCAGCCGTATCGAAAAGCCGTTCTCGCACCTCACGATCGTCGTTCGTGAAGTCGAGGAAAAAGGGGAGGCCGCATAATGGGCCAGAAAGTCAATCCGATCGGGCTGCGTCTCGGCATCAACCGCACCTGGGATTCGCGCTGGTTCGCGAACACCGGCGAATACGGTCAGCTGCTGCATGAAGACATCAAGATCCGTAAGTATCTTGAGAAGGAACTCAAGCAGGCCGCGATCTCCAAGGTCGTGATCGAGCGTCCGCACAAGAAGTGCCGCGTCACCATCCATGCCGCGCGTCCGGGCCTGATCATCGGCAAGAAGGGCGCCGACATCGAGAAGCTCCGCAGGAAGCTGATGGAGATGACGAAGTCCGAGACGCACCTCAACATCGTTGAAGTGCGCAAGCCGGAAATCGACGCCACGCTGATCGCCCAGTCGATCGCCCAGCAGCTCGAACGCCGCATCGCGTTCCGTCGCGCCATGAAGCGCGCCGTTCAGTCGGCCATGCGTCTTGGTGCCGAAGGCATCCGCATCAACTGCTCCGGCCGTCTCGGCGGCGCCGAAATCGCGCGCATGGAGTGGTACCGCGAAGGCCGCGTGCCGCTGCATACGCTGCGCGCCGATGTCGACTACGGCACGGCCGAGGCGAACACGGCGTATGGCATCTGCGGCGTCAAGGTGTGGGTATTCAAGGGCGAGATCCTCGAGCACGACCCGATGGCGTCGGAGCGTCGCGCCACGGAAGGTGATCACGGCGGTCAGACCGGCGAGCGTGAGCGCGGTCGCCGTCGCGAGAACGCCTGAGAAATTTGAGAATTTGGAGTTAGAACGATGCTGCAGCCAAAGCGCACAAAGTTCCGCAAGCAGTTCAAGGGCCGTATCCACGGTACCGCCAAGGGCGGCACCAATCTGGATTTCGGCGGTTTCGGGCTGAAGGCGCTTGAGCCGAACCGCGTCACCGCGCGCGAGATCGAGGCGGCCCGCCGCGCGATCACCCGCGAGATGAAGCGCGCCGGCCGCGTCTGGATCCGGGTGTTCCCGGATCTGCCGGTCACCTCGAAGCCGACCGAAGTGCGCATGGGTAAGGGCAAGGGCGCCGTCGACTACTGGGCGGCGCGCGTCAAGCCTGGCCGCATCATGTTCGAGATCGACGGCGTCAGCGAAGAAACCGCGCGTGAGGCGCTGCGTCTCGGCGCCGCCAAGCTCTCGGTCAAGACGCGCTTCGTGCAGCGCATCGCAGAATAAGGACAGGCGATCATGAAAGCCGAAGATATCCGGACCAAGACCCAGGATCAGCTGGCCGACGACCTGGCCGCCCTCAAGAAGGAGCAGTTCAATCTGCGCTTCCAGAAGGCCACCGGCCAGCTCGAGAAGACCGCACGCGTGAAGCAGGTCCGCAGGGACATCGCGCGCATCAAGACCATCGCCGCGGAAAAAGCCGCGGCCAAGAAGGCTTAAGGACGAGAACCATGCCAAAGCGCATCCTGCAGGGCACCGTCGTCAGCGACAAGAACGAGAAGACGGTCGTCGTCAAGGTCGAGCGGCGCTTCACGCATCCCGTGATGAAGAAGACCGTGCGCCTGACCAAGAAGTACAAGGCGCATGACGAGAACAACGCCCACAAGGTCGGCGACCAGGTGTTCATCCAGGAATCGAAGCCGATTTCCAAGGACAAGCGCTGGGTCGTCATCACCGCGGATCAGGCTTGATCCGGGCGAACGAAACGAATTTTGGACAGACCGGGGAGGGGTGAAAGCCCGTCCCGTTAGAAAAGAAGAAGGCGGCCAGTCATGATTCAGATGCAAACAAACCTCGACGTCGCGGACAATTCCGGCGCCCGTCGTGTCATGTGCATCAAGGTGCTGGGCGGTTCGAAGCGGAAGTATGCCTCCGTCGGCGACATCATCGTGGTGTCGATCAAGGAAGCCATCCCGCGCGGCCGCGTTAAGAAGGGCGATGTGATGAAGGCGGTCGTGGTTCGCACGGCCAAGGACATCCGCCGTCCGGACGGCAGCGTGATCCGTTTCGACAAGAACGCGGCCGTTCTCGTCGACAACAAGAAAGAGCCGATCGGCACACGTATCTTCGGGCCGGTTCCGCGCGAGCTTCGCGCCAAGAACCACATGAAGATCATCTCGCTCGCGCCTGAAGTGCTGTAAGGAGCCGGACCCATGCAAAAGATCAGAAAAGGCGACAAGGTCGTCGTGCTTGCCGGCAAGGACAAGGGCCGTTCGGGCGAAGTCCTATCGGTGCAGCCGAAGGAAGACACCGCGCTGGTCCGCGGCGTGAACCTCATTCACCGTCACCAGAAGCAGACCCAGTCCCAAGAGGGCGGGATCATCACCAAGGAAGCGCCGATCCACCTGTCGAACATCGCGCTGGCCGACCCCAAGGACGGCAAGCCGACCCGCGTCGGCTTCGCCATCCAGAAGGACGGCAAGAAGGTGCGCGTCGCCAAGCGTTCGGGAGAAGTCATCAATGGCTAAGGCTGAAACCAAGCAGGCAGCTGCCAAGAACGAGCCGCGCCTCAGGAAGGTCTATCAGGAGACCATCCGCAAGGCGCTGCAGGAGCAGTTCGGCTACGACAACGAGATGCAGGTTCCGCGCATCGACAAGATCGTGCTGAACATGGGTGTCGGCGAAGCGACCGGCGATTCCAAGAAGCCCTCGGTCGCGGCCGAGGACCTCGCGCTGATCGCCGGCCAGAAGGCTGTCGTCACCCGCGCCCGCAACTCGATCGCGGGCTTCAAGGTGCGCGAGAACATGCCGATCGGCGCCAAGGTCACGCTGCGCAAGGAACGCATGTACGAGTTCCTCGACCGCCTCGTGAACATCGCGCTGCCGCGCGTTCGCGACTTCCGCGGACTGAACCCGAAGAGCTTTGACGGCCGTGGCAACTACGCCATGGGCATCAAGGAGCACATCGTGTTCCCGGAGATCAACTACGACAAGGTTGATCAGGTCTGGGGCATGGACGTCATCGTTTGTACGACGGCGAAGACGGATGACGAGGCCAGAGCGCTGCTCAAGGCCTTCAACTTCCCCTTCCGCCAGTAACGGCAGCGAAAAAGGAAAAATCTGAAATGGCAAAGACCAGCTCAGTCGAGAAGAACAACCGGCGCCGCAAGCTTGCCGGTCAGTACGCCGCCAAGCGCAAGGCGCTCAAGGACATCGTCATGGACCAGTCCAAGCCGATGGAAGAGCGTTTCCGCGCCCAGTTGAAGCTTTCGGCGCTGCCGCGCAACTCGGCCAAGATCCGCATCCGCAACCGCTGCGAAGTGACGGGGCGTCCGCGCGCCTACTATCGCAAGCTCAAGCTTTCGCGTATCGCGCTTCGCGATCTGGGCAACAACGGCCAGATCCCGGGCCTGGTCAAGTCGAGCTGGTAAGGAGACACTGAGATGTCATTGAGCGATCCTCTCGGCGATATGCTGACCCGCATCCGCAACGCCTATGGCCGCAAGAAGTCGAGCGTCTCGACCCCGGCCTCGCGTCTGCGCGCCCGCGTCCTCGAAGTGCTGAAGTCGGAAGGCTATATCCGCGACTACAGCCAGACTGACTTCGAGAACGGCAAGTCGGAAATCGAGATCGAGCTGAAGTATTTCGACGGCGCTCCGGTCGTGCGCGAAATCGAGCGCGTCTCGAAGCCCGGCCGCCGCGTCTATGTCTCGGCCAAGTCGATCCCGCATGTCGCCAACGGCCTCGGCATCGCCATCCTTTCGACGCCGAAGGGCGTCATGGCCGATCACGAAGCGCGCGAGCAGAATGTCGGCGGCGAGATCCTCTGCCAGATTTTCTAAGGGTGAATGGTCAATGGTGAATAGTGAATGGTGAGGCTGCACGGGACTTTGACCGCGCCGTTCGCCATTTCACCATTCACCATTCACAGCAGTAAAGGAAAGAGGAGACAACAATGTCTCGTATCGGAAAGAAACCCGTTTCGCTGCCGCAGGGCGTCTCCGCGACCGTCAACGGCCAGACCGTGACGGCGAAGGGCCCCAAGGGCGAGCTGAAGTTCGTGGTCAACGACGAAGTGCTGGTCAAGATGGAAGGCGCCGAGATTTCGGTCGAGCCGCGCGACCAGACCAAGACCGCCCGCGCCAAGTGGGGCATGTCGCGCACGCAGATCGTCAACATCCTGCAGGGCGTCAAGGATGGCTTCGAGAAGAAGCTCGAGATCACCGGCGTCGGCTATCGCGCCGCCATGCAGGGCAAGAACCTGCAGCTGGCGCTCGGCTTCAGCCACGACGTGGTCTATGAGACGCCGCAGGGCATCACGATCTCGGTGCCGAAGCCGACCGAAATCACGGTCTCCGGCATCGACAAGCAGCAGGTCGGTCAGGTCGCGGCCGAGATCCGCGAGTATCGTGGCCCCGAGCCCTACAAGGGCAAGGGCGTTCGCTACGCCGACGAGCGGATTGTCCGCAAGGAAGGCAAGAAGAAGTAAGACTTTTGAACGCCGCGGGGCGCGACCGCGGGAGGCTTGGCCTACCGCACACGGTTTCCCCCGTTTTCTGAAGGCAAGGAACAGACACGATGGCTAGCCCCAAAGAAACCACCCAGCGCCGCGCGCAGCGCGTGCGCCGCCAGCTCAAGAAGGTCGCCGGCGAGCGGCCGCGGCTTTCGGTGCATCGCACCTCGAAGCACATCTACGTCCAGGTCATCGACGACGCGAAGGGCCACACGCTGGCCGCCGCCTCGACGCTGGAGAAGGAGCTGAAGGGCTCGCTCAAGACCGGCGCCGACAGCGCCGCTGCTGCCGCGGTCGGCAAGCTGATCGCCGAGCGCGCGTCGAAGGCCGGCGTCAAGGAAGTCGTCTTCGATCGTGGCCCGTACATCTATCACGGCCGCGTCAAGGCGCTGGCCGAGGCTGCCCGCGAAGGCGGTCTGAGCTTCTAATGCATGATCCCGAAAAGTTGCAGACTTTTCGGACAAGATCATGCAAAGGAGAAATTCACCGCCGGTGTCGATAGAGGCGCCGGCAAACAGCAACCCGTGCTTCCGGAAAAGAACAAGGACTAGGATATGGCACAGGAACGTAGGGAAGGCGGCCGCGGCCGCGAGCGTGAACGCGAAGAGCGCGACGACGGCATGGTGGACAAGCTTGTCCACATCAACCGCGTCGCCAAGGTGGTGAAGGGCGGCCGTCGCTTCGGCTTTGCCGCGCTCGTCGTCGTGGGCGATCAGAAGGGCCGCGTCGGCTTTGGCCACGGCAAGGCGCGCGAAGTGCCGGAGGCGATCCGCAAGGCGACCGAATCGGCCAAGCGCGACATGATCTTCGTGCCGCTGCGTTCGGGCCGCACGCTGCATCACGACGTCGAGGGCCGCTGGGGCGCCGGACGCGTTCTGCTGCGCGCCGCCAAGCAGGGTACCGGCATCATCGCTGGCGGCCCGATGCGCGCCGTCTTCGAGACACTCGGCATGCACGACGTGGTCGCCAAGTCGATGGGTTCGTCGAACCCATACAACATGGTTCGCGCCACCTTCGACGCGCTGAAGAGCCAGATGCATCCGAAGGATGTGGCCGCTGCGCGCGGCATCAAGTACTCGACCCTTCAGGCCCGCCGCGGCACCGCCGTCGCGGCCGAAGAATAGTCGACGCTGACCAGGGATTTCGACCATGGCCAAGAAAGCTACCAAGACCATCACCGTCGAGCAGATCGGTTCGCCGATCCGCCGGCCGAAGGAGCAGCGCGCGACGCTGGTCGGCCTCGGCCTCAACAAGATGCACAAGCGGCGTACGCTGGAAGACACCCCTTCGGTGCGCGGCATGATCGCCGCCGTCCAGCACCTCGTCCGCGTTGTGGACGAGGCCTGAACGGAAGCGCAGGAGACAGAAACATGAAACTCAACGATCTGCGTGACAAGGACGGCGCCACGCACTCCAGGAAGCGCCTCGGTCGCGGCATCGGCTCCGGCTCTGGCAAGACCGCCGGTCGCGGCGTTAAGGGCCAGAAGGCACGCTCGGGCGTTGCCATCAACGGCTTCGAGGGCGGCCAGATGCCGCTTTACCGGCGCCTGCCGAAGCGCGGCTTCAACAACCTGTTCGCCAAGAGCTTCACCGTCGTGTCGCTTGCTCGCATCCAGGCTGCCGTCGATGCCAAGAAGCTCGACGCGAAGGAGACCGTGACGGCTGAGACCCTGATCACTGCCGGCGTCATCCGCCGCGCCAAGGACGGCGTGCGCGTGCTCTCCGACGGCGAGCTCAAGGCCAAGCTCAGCTTCGACGTCGCCGGCGCCTCCAAAGCTGCGATCGAGAAGATCGAGAAGGCCGGCGGTTCGGTGAAGCTGCCGGAAGCGGCCGCCGCCGAGTAACGGCGATTTGAAGCGCGGCCGGCGGGTATGATTTCTTTTTGCCGCCCGTCCGCGCTTTGATCTGATCAATTAGGCGGCCGCGTCAACGCGGCCGCTTGCATGTTGACGGTCCGGAGCTTATCTCGTGAGCTTCGGTGACACGCGCCGCCTGAGCTGCGGGCATCGAGCGCGACATAGAAATCAATGAAGTAGAGCATAATCAATGAAGTAGAGCATGATGTCTTCCGAAAACCGCTTCACACTTTTCGGCATCATGCTCTAGCGGAGAAAATCAGGCATGGCTTCGGCTGCTGAACAACTAGCCTCCAATCTGAATTTTGCGGCCTTCGCCAAGGCCGAGGATCTGAAGAAGCGCATCTGGTTCACCGTCGGCGCGCTGCTCGTCTACCGCCTCGGCACCTACATCCCGCTTCCCGGGATCAATCCCGACGCTTTCGCGCAGGCCTTCTCCTCGCAGAGCAAGGGCGTGCTCGGCATGTTCAACATGTTTGCCGGCGGCGCCGTGCAGCGCATGGCGATCTTCGCGCTCGGCATCATGCCCTACATCTCCGCTTCCATCATCATGCAGCTGATGACCTCGGTCATCCCGTCGCTGGAAGCGCTGAAGAAGGAAGGCGAGCAGGGCCGCAAGATCATCAACCAGTACACGCGCTACGGCACCGTGCTGCTGGCCTTGGTGCAGGCCTACGGCATTTCGGTCGGGCTGGAGGGCGGCAACGGTATCGTCACCGATCCCGGCATGTTCTTCCGCATCTCGACCGTCGTCACGCTTGTCGGCGGGACCATGTTCCTGATGTGGCTCGGCGAGCAGATCACCGCGCGCGGCATCGGCAACGGCATTTCGCTGATCATCTTCTCGGGCATCGTCGCCGGTCTGCCGCACGCCATTTCAGGCACGCTGGAACTCGGCCGCACCGGTGCGCTGTCCACTAGCCTGATTCTCGCGATCATCGTGCTCGCCGTCGTCGTCATCGGCGTCATCGTCTTCTTCGAGCGCGCCCAGCGCCGCCTGCTCATCCAGTATCCGAAGCGGCAGGTCGGCAACCGCATGTTCCAAGGCGACACCTCGCATTTGCCGCTGAAGCTCAACACCTCGGGCGTCATCCCGCCGATCTTCGCCTCCTCGCTGCTGCTTCTCCCGGCAACGGTTGCCGGCTTCTCGCAGACCACCAACCTGCCTGCCTGGGCGAGCACGGTCCTGGCGGCGCTGGGCCACGGCCAGCCGCTCTATATGGCGTTCTATGCGGCGATGATCATTTTCTTCGCCTTCTTCTACACGGCGATCGTCTTCAACCCGAAGGACACGGCCGACCAGCTCAAGAAGCATTCCGGCTTCATCCCGGGCTATCGTCCGGGCGAGCGCACCGCCGAATATATCGACTATGTTCTGACGCGGATCACCGTCATCGGCGCCATCTACCTGGTGCTGGTGTGTCTGCTGCCTGAGTTCCTGATTTCAGCGACTGGCGTACCTTTCTATCTCGGTGGCACATCGCTTCTGATCGTGGTCAGTGTCACGCTCGACACGGTGGCGCAGATTCAGGGTCACCTGATCGCGCACCAGTATGAGGGCCTGATCAAGAAGTCGAAGTTGCGCGGGGGTAAGAGGAGCAGATGAGGCTGATATTGCTTGGGCCGCCAGGAGCGGGCAAGGGGACGCAAGCACAGAGACTGGTAGAAAAACACGGCATACCCCAGCTTTCGACGGGAGACATGCTGCGTGCCGCCGTCCAGACCGGAACCGAAGTCGGCAAGCGGGCCAAGGCGGTTATGGATGCCGGCGAGCTGGTATCGGACGCGATCGTCAATGCGATCGTTGCCGAGCGGATCGACCAGCCCGACTGCGCCAGGGGCTTCATCCTCGACGGTTATCCGCGCACGCTGGTGCAGGCCGATGCCGTCGAAGCCATGCTCGCCGAGCGCAAAATCGCGCTCGACAGCGTCATCGAGCTCGTCGTCGACGACAAGGCGCTGGTCGGGCGCATCGTCAAGCGGGCCGAGGATGCCAAGGCGGCCGGCCAGCCGGTGCGCAAGGACGACAACCCGGCGGTGTTCGAGGAGCGCCTGCGAGAATATTACAAGAAGACGGCGCCGCTGACCGGCTACTACTATGCCAAAGGCAGGCTGAAGAGCGTTGACGGCATGGCCAGCATCGACGCGGTGACCGCGGAGATCGAGAAGGTGCTCACGGCGGCGGTGAGCTAGGCCGCTCCGACAAGCAAAGATTGCGCTTGACTGGAAGAAGCCATTGGGGTATGGCGGCCCGTCTTCCTATCAGGCATGGACTTTGCTTGCCCGCAAGGGCAGGGCATCTGTTTTGAACCAGGAAACTCCCGCAAGGGCCGGCCTCCACCGGACGCGGGGCAACTTAGATAGCGCCGGGCCTGCCTTTTTGAAGGATGGCCGGCCCAAATGGAGATGAAAGAACATGGCTCGTATAGCCGGCGTCAACATTCCGACCAACAAGCGCGTCGTCATTGCGCTTCAGTACATTCACGGCATCGGCAAGAAGTTTGCCCAGGAGATCGTCGACAAGGTCGGCATCCCGGCAGACCGCCGCGTCAACCAGTTGACCGACGCGGAAGTGCTGCAGATCCGCGAGACGATCGACCGCGACTACCAGGTCGAAGGCGACCTGCGCCGCGAGGTCTCGATGAACATCAAGCGGCTGATGGACCTCGGCTGCTACCGCGGCCTGCGTCACCGCCGCTCGCTGCCGGTCCGCGGCCAGCGCACGCATACCAATGCGCGCACCCGCAAGGGCCCGGCCAAGGCGATCGCCGGCAAGAAGAAGTAATTGGTGAATGGTTGGTGGTGAATGGTGAATGGCGCTTTGACCATTCACCATTTCACTATTCACCATTCACTGCAAAGGTGGAGCCGCTGGCGTTACGGCGGTGTAGAGATCAACTGAAAGGACTACCATGGCCAAGGAAGCCGCTCGTGTTCGCCGTCGCGAACGCAAGAACATCTCGTCGGGCGTTGCCCACGTCAATTCGACCTTCAACAACACGATGATCACCATCACCGACGCGCAGGGCAATTCGATCGCCTGGTCGTCCGCCGGCGCCCAGGGCTTCAAGGGTTCGCGCAAGTCGACCCCGTTCGCCGCCCAGATGGCCGCCGAGGACGTCGCCAAGAAGGCACAGGAACACGGCATGCGCATGCTCGAGGTCGAGGTCTGCGGACCCGGCTCCGGCCGTGAATCGGCGCTGCGCGCCCTGCAGGCGGCCGGCTTCACCATCACCTCGATCCGCGATGTGACGCCGATCCCGCACAATGGCTGCCGCCCGCGCAAGAAGCGCCGCGTCTAATATTTTTGAACGCCGCGTGAGCGCCAGGGCGCTCCTCCGCGGCAATTCCAGGCTGCCCGCCACGATTGGATGGTGGCGGGTCAAAGGAAGGAAGACACCATGATCCAGAAAAACTGGCAGGAACTGATCAAGCCGAACAAGATCGAGTTCTCGTCGAAGAAGAAGACGCTGACCACGCTTGTGGCCGAGCCGCTCGAGCGTGGCTTCGGCCTCACGCTCGGCAACGCGCTGCGGCGCGTGCTTCTGTCTTCGCTGCGCGGTGCGGCCGTCACCGCCGTGCAGATCGACGGCGTGCTGCATGAGTTCTCGTCCATCGCCGGCGTGCGCGAGGACGTGACCGACATCGTGCTCAACATCAAGGAAATCGCCATCCGCATGGAAGGCGATGGTCCCAAGCGCATGGTCGTGCGCAAGCAGGGCCCGGGCGCCGTGCTTGCCGGTGACATCCAGACCGTCGGCGACGTCGAGATCCTCAACCCCGACCACGTGATCTGCACGCTGGACGAGGGCGCGGAGATCCGCATGGAATTCACCGTCGACACCGGCAAGGGTTATGTGCCGGCTGAGCGCAACCGCGCCGAGGACGCGCCGATCGGCTTGATCCCGGTCGACAGCCTCTACTCGCCGGTCAAGAAGGTCTCCTACAAGGTCGAGAACACCCGCGAGGGCCAGGTTCTCGACTACGACAAGCTGACCATGACCATCGAGACCGACGGTTCGATCTCGGGCGAGGACGCCGTGGCTTTCGCGGCCCGCATCCTGCAGGACCAGCTCAGCCTGTTCGTCAACTTCGACGAGCCGCAGAAGGAAGTCGCCACCGAGGCCGTCACCGAGCTCGCCTTCAACCCGGCGCTGCTCAAGAAGGTCGACGAGCTCGAGCTTTCGGTGCGTTCGGCCAACTGCCTGAAGAACGACAACATCGTCTATATCGGCGACCTGATCCAGAAGACCGAAGCCGAGATGCTGCGCACTCCGAATTTCGGCCGCAAGTCGCTGAACGAGATCAAGGAAGTGCTGGCGGCGATGGGTCTGCACCTCGGCATGGAAGTGCCGGACTGGCCGCCGGAAAACATCGAAGACCTCGCCAAGCGTTACGAGGATCAGTATTGAGCATGAATTCCAAGGATCGGCGGCGCGAGCCGCTCGATCCGACGGTCATGCGGAAAACCATCAGGGGCCGTGGCCTCTTGAACAACTAAAGAAGGAAAAGAGCCATGCGCCACGGTTTCAAAGGCCGTCGCTTCGCCCGCAGCGTAAGCCACCGCAAGTCGATGTTCGCCAACCTCGCCGTGTCGCTGATCGAGCACGAGCAGATCGTCACTACCCTGCCGAAGGCGAAGGACCTGCGTCCGATCGTCGAGAAGCTGGTGACGCTCGGCAAGCGCGGCGACCTGCACGCCCGCCGCCAGGTGATCGCGCAGATCGGCAATGAAGGCGTCGTCAAGCGCCTGTTCGAAACCATCGCACCGCGCTACGCCAGCCGCAACGGCGGCTACCTGCGCATCATGAAGGCGGGCTTCCGCCACGGCGACAATGCCGCCATGGCGGTCATCGAGTTCGTCGACCGCGACACCTCGGCCAAGGGCGCCGCCGACCGCGCGCGTCTCGAGGCCGAAGGCGGCGAAGAGGAAGCCGCGGCCGCATAAGGCCAGGTTTTCAGCGAATGAATTCAAGGGGCCTTCGGGGCCCCTTTTTGCGTTCTGAAACCAGCGAGCAGGGCGAGCGGATTTTCGTTCTCGTTCTCACTCTTTTGCGCGACAAGCATCGTATTTCCGTGCATTAGCCTTTCATTCTGCACAATCGTCGGGACAATGGCGCCTGATCTGGAGGATTCGGAATGCACCTCAAACGGCTGTTTCTTATTGCGGTTTGCACGCTTGCCGCTTTCGCCGCGGCTCCTAGCGTCAGACAGGCATTCGCAGAAGATGCCGCCAAGCCGGCCGACCCTGGCCTTTCCGACGTGCTGACCGATCTCTTGCATGGCGTCGAGGGCGAGAACTCCACTTCCGGGCCCGACAAGCGCGTGCCGTTCGGCCGCGAGGAGGTGCAGCTTTCGTTTGCGCCGCTGGTCAAGCAGACGGCGCCGGCCGTGGTCAACGTCTATGCCTCGCAGACCGCAAAGGTGACCTCGCCGTTCGAGGGCGATCCCTTCTTCGAGGAGTTCTTCGGCCGCGCGCAGCCGCGCGCGCAGTCTTCGCTCGGTTCCGGCGTGCTGGTCGATCCGAGCGGCGTGATCGTCACCAACTACCATGTCATCAAGGATGCCGACGAGGTGAAGGTCGCGACGGCCGACGGGCGCGAGTTCACATCCAAGGTGATGCTGAAGGACGAGACACTGGATCTTGCCGTGCTCAAAATCTCCGCCGACAAGCCGTTCCCGGTGATCGCCATCGGCGATTCCGACGCGCTCGAGGTCGGCGACCTGGTGCTCGCCATCGGCAATCCCTTCGGCGTCGGCCAGACGACCACCAGCGGGATCGTTTCGGCGCTTGCCCGCAGCCATATCGGCGTTTCCGACTCCGGCTATTTCATCCAGACCGATGCCGCCATCAATCCCGGCAATTCCGGCGGCGCGCTGATCAACATGGGCGGCCAGCTGGTCGGCATCAACACGGCTATCTATAGCCGCAGCGGCGGCTCGATCGGTATCGGTTTCGCCATTCCGTCGAACATGGTCAGGGCTTTCGCCGACGCCGCCAAAGCCGGCCTGGATTTCTTCGAGCGGCCCTATATCGGCGCCGAGTTTGAAGCCGTGACACCCCAGATCGCGGAATCGCTTGGCATGGAAAAGCCGACAGGCGCGCTGGTCTCGTCGGTCGATGGGGCCGGACCGGCCGGCAAGGCGGGGCTCAAGCCTGGCGACGTCGTGCTGTCGCTCAACAACACCCCGGTCGAAAGCATCGAGGCGCTGGATTACCGCATGGCGACGCTGTCGATCGGTACCAAGGCGACCTTCGCAGTGCTGAGCAAGGGCCAGCAGGCAACGCTTGAGATTGCGCTGGAGCGCGCCCCCGAAGGCGCGAAGGCGAGCGAGGTCACGCTGCATGGCCGCAGCCCCTTCGCCGGCGCCAAGGTGGCAGAGCTTTCGCCGCGCCTTGCCCAGCGTCTCGGGCTGCGCACCGACATGAAGGGGGTCACCGTGGTCGACATCAACCGCGATTCACCGGCCGCCGATTTCGGCTTCCAACCGGGCGACATCGTGCGCGAAGTGAACGGCACGAGCATCGATAAGGCGGCGACGCTGGCACAGATTGCGCAGCAGGACACGCGGTGGTGGCGGTTTACCGTCGAGCGCGGTGGGCAGATACTGCGCCAAGTGTTGCGTTACTGAGCAGGCTCTGGAAAAGGGGCCGCGTTCCAACCAAATAAAAGCGCATGGCCGATCTGTTCAGCGTCGATGAACCGGAGAAGGCGCCGCCCGGCCGGCCGCTGGCTGACCGGTTGCGCCCGAAGACCCTTGGCGAGGTTGTCGGCCAGGAGCACTTGACCGGCCCGGATGGCGCGCTGACGCGGCTGATCAAGTCCGGCACGCTCGGCTCGATGATTTTCTGGGGCCCGCCCGGCACCGGCAAGACGACGGTGGCGCGGTTGCTCGCCGGCGAAACCCACCTTGCCTTCGAGCAGATATCGGCGGTGTTTTCCGGCGTCGCCGACCTGAAGAAAGTATTCGAGGCAGCAAAACTGCGCCGGACCAATGGCCGCCAGACGCTGCTCTTCGTCGACGAGATCCATCGCTTTAATCGTGCCCAGCAGGACGGTTTCTTGCCGGTCATGGAAGACGGCACGGTTGTGCTGGTCGGCGCCACGACGGAGAACCCGTCCTTCGAGCTGAACGCGGCGCTTCTGTCCCGCGCGCGGGTGCTCGTCTTCCGCTCGCTGGACGAGGAGAGCATCGCCAAGCTGCTGGAGCGGGCCGAGGCGACCGAGGGCAGGGCGCTGCCGCTCGACGACGAGGCGCGGGCCATGCTGATCCGCATGAGCGATGGCGACGGTCGTGCCTCGCTGACGCTCGCCGAGGAAGTCTGGCGCGCCGCCAGGCCGGGCGAGGTGTTTGGGCCCGAAGGCCTGCAGCGCGTCATCCAGCGTCGCGCGCCGATCTACGACAAGGGCCAGGACGGCCATTACAACCTGATCTCGGCGCTGCATAAATCGGTGCGCGGCTCGGATCCGGACGCTGCGCTGTATTACCTCGCCCGCATGTTCGATGCCGGTGAGGATCCGCTCTATCTCGGCCGCCGGCTGGTGCGCATGGCGGTGGAAGATATCGGGCTTGCCGATCCGCAGGCCCTGGTCGTCGCCAATGCCGCAAAGGACGCCTACGATTATCTCGGCTCGCCCGAGGGCGAACTCGCCTTCGCCGAGGCCACCGTCTATCTCGCCACCGCGCCCAAGTCGAATGCCGTCTACACCGCCTTCAAGGCGGCGACACAAGCGGCCAAGGAATTCGGCTCGCTGCTGCCGCCCAAGCACATCCTCAACGCGCCGACCAAGCTGATGAAGGAAGAGGATTACGGCGCCGGCTACCGCTACGACCACGACGAGCCGGATGCCTTTTCCGGCCAGGACTATTTCCCGGAAAAGATGGGCCGCCGCACTTTCTACGATCCGCCCGAGCGCGGCTTCGAGCGCGAGGTCAAGAAGCGGTTGGAATACTGGGCAAAGCTGCGCAAAGAGCGGGAATAGCCGCTTCCGCGACTCGGCGGGCTCGGGTGCTTCGCGGCGAAGCTTCGTCGGCATGACAGCAAAGTCGAGATGCTGGCGCGATCGTGAGCGGGCAAACCTGTTCCAGATTGTGCCGCGTCATGAAAAATCCTATGAAGGCGCACGGCTGGCGGGGGTCGCCGTGATTTGGCTCATGCGAACAGGATCGCGCTCCCAAGCGAAAGACTATGACAAAGCAAACCCGTAAGACTCTTCGTCAGGCTGCTATCGCAGTCCCGCTTCTCGCGCTTGGCTTTTATTTTATCCCGATCCTGACCACGATCTGGATCGTCTGCGGTCTGATCGACGTGATGCGCAATGCAAACAAGGATCTGTCGTTGTTCCGCGGCTATTTCCTCGGCAACGGCATCTTCACCTGGCTGCTGTCGCCGTTCAACCTTTTGGTCGACCTGCTTTGCTATCGGAACCCGGGCGTATGGAAGCTGGAGCAGTTCCCTGCAGACTATCAGCGCGAGGTCAACGAGGTTCTCGACGTCTTCAAGGCTCGCAAGGACGAGATCATCGCCGATATCGACGCCAATTTCGGCACCGGTCGGCGCGGCATGTATGTCTATCAGTGGTATGGCAAGCACAAGATCGACAACGTCGCGGAATTCAACAAGGACTTCAAATACATCAAGACCATCGCCGTCTCAGTCTTCAGAGGCAAGGAATCGACTTCCTGGCATTTCGGGCCGCTGCGGCTCAGCCTGCGCATCCTCTACAACCTGTTGCCGGTCAAGGCTGAGATTTTCGTCGAGTGCAACGGCGCCAGGAACTACTGGCACGACAACCCGCTTTACATTTTCGACGACACGCTGCTGCACCGTTCAGTGAACGAATATGACGGACGCCGCTACTGCGTGTTCATGGATATCATCCGTCCATCGCCATTCCCCGGCCTGATCGCCAACCTTCTCGCCATCGTCTCGGTCAGCGTCGAGCGCGTCAATTCCATGTTCTACAAGAACTGGAAGATGATCGGCTCGTCCAAGGCCAAGAAGGCGGCCGCAAACTGAGGCGTCCGCGCCCGCGGCTGCGCAACGCTCTTTGGCGCGATCTTTGTCCGTTGTTGGGTCTTTGGCTCGCAACCTCTCTGCCTTAGTGCTATGGCGCCGCTTTCAACCGGAAAAGCGTAACCATGGCAGGTGTCGAACAAATCACGGTGGAGGCCGGCGAAGCGGGCATGCGGCTCGACCGCTGGTTCAAGGTCCATTATCCGGGCCTCGGCTTCGGTCACCTGCAAAAGCTCTTGCGCTCGGGCCAGGTCCGCGTCGATGGCGGCCGCGTGAAGGCCGACACGCGCGTCGAGCCCGGGCAGACCGTGCGCATTCCGCCGCTCGAAGTCGACAAGAAGGGCGACGCCCCGCTCACCGGCCATTCGATCCGCAACCAGGGCGATGCCGATGTGCTGGCCAAGATGCTGCTGCACGAGGACCCGAAGGTCTTCGTCTTCAACAAGCCTGCCGGGCTTGCCGTGCAGGGCGGCTCCGGCGTCACGCGCAATGTCGACGACATGCTCGAGGCCTGGCGCAACCAGAAGGGCGAGAAGCCGCGCCTCGTCCATCGCCTCGATCGCGACACTTCCGGCGTGCTGGTCGTTGCCCGCACCCGCCTTGCCGCGATGAAGCTGTCGGAAGCGTTCCGGGCGCGCGAGACGAAGAAAACCTATTGGGCCTTGGTCAAGGGCGTGCCGCCGAAGCGCGAGGACAAGATCTCGACCTGGCTGGTCAAGGAGGCGACGCCGGACGGCGACCGCGTGCGCATCGCCAAGCATGGCGAGAAGGGCGCCGACCATGCCGTTTCCTATTACCGCGTGGTCGAGCAGGCGGCGCAGTCGCTGTCCTGGCTGGAAATGGAACCCTATACCGGCCGCACCCACCAGCTTCGCGTCCATGCCGCCCATATCGGCTGCCCGATCATCGGCGATCCCAAATATTTCGAGGCCGACACCAATTGGGAGTTTCCCGGCGGCATCCAGAACCGCCTTCATCTTCACGCGCGCCGCATCGTTATCCCGCATCCAGACCAGGGCGTCATCGATGTTACCGCGCCGATGCCACCGCATATGCGCCAAAGCTGGAACTTGCTCGGCTTCGATGAGCAGAGCGCGGAGGACGACAATTGAGCGGTGCTGCCGATACATTCGGGCGACGCGACGCGGTCGACATGACCGCGGCCGCCATGATGGTCGGGCTGACATTGTCCTGGGGCCTGAACTACGTCGCCGCCAAGGTCTCCTATGCCGGCTACGATCCGGTCTTCGTATCGATCGCGCGCTCGATCATCGGCGGGCTGTGCGTTCTCGGCTGGTGCCGGTTGCGCGGCATCAAGCTGTTTGAAGCGGATGGGACGCTCAGCGCCGGTATTGTCGTCGGCGTGCTCTTCGGCGTCGAGTTCCTGTTTCTCTATATCGGGCTGGAATACACGACCGTCGCTCGCAACACGCTGTTGGTCAACACCATGCCGTTCTGGGTCTTGATCGGCGGCCATTTTTTGCTCGGCGAGCGCATCAACGCGCGCAAGCTTGGGGGCCTCGTGCTTGCTTTCTGCGGGCTTCTGGCCGTGTTCTCAGACGGCATCTTCGCCGGCAATGACGCGACGCTGACGGGCGATCTGCTCAGTCTTGGCTCGGGCATCCTGTGGGCGTTGACCAGCATCGTCATCAAGCGATCGAAGTTGGTCGAGACCAGCGCCGAGAAGCTTCTGCTCTATCAGCTGGCGGGCGCCGCCGTCGTCGGCGCCCTTGTGATGCCGTTCGCCGGCCCGCCGATCCGCGAAATCGCTGCATTGCCGACACTGGCATTGATGTTCCAGTCTTTCTATATCGTCGCTTTCACCTATGTTTTGTGGTTCTGGCTGCTCACGCGCTATCCGGCGGCAGGCCTGTCCAGCTTCGCCTTCCTGTCGCCGGTGTTCGGTGTTCTGTGCGGCGCCGTGCTTTTGGGCGAGCCGCTGACGATCAGGATCTTCCTGGCACTGGGCCTGATCGCGGCCGGGCTGATCATCGTCAATCGGCCGTCGCGCAAGCAGGTCCCAGCGTAAGGAGTTCGAGATGCGCGACATCCTCAACGACCTCGAAGCGGGAAAGCAGCTTTCAGATCCCGATCCGGTGCGCCGCGCCCAGATCCAGATGAAGACGCCGCTGCCGAAGCGCTTCTACAAGGCGGTTTCGGTCGTGCCGGTCGAAGGCGGTTTTGCCGTCCATCTGGACGGCAGGCCGGTCCGCACGCCGGGAAAGGCGCTGCTGGTGTTGCCGACTGAAGGAGCCGCGACGCTGGTTGCTGACGAATTTTCCGCCCAGGGCGAGATCATCGACCCTGTGACCATGCCGGTGATGCGCCTTGCCAACACGGCACTCGACGGTGTGGCCAGCGACCCGCAAGCGGTGCTGGAGGATGTCCTGCGCTTCGCTTCGTCGGACCTGCTTTGCTACCGAGCCGATGGCCCGCAGGGGCTGGTAGACCGTCAGAACAGGCTCTGGGATCCGGTTCTCGATTGGGCAAGAAGCAACCTCGGCGTGCGCTTCAACCTCGCCGAAAGTGTCATCCATGTCGAGCAGCCGCGCGAGACGATCGCCGTCCTTGGCGCTCATCTTGCCCAGCGCGCCGAGCCGCTGCGTCTGGCCGCGATCCACGTCATGACCTCGCTGACCGGCTCAGCGCTGCTGGCGCTTGCCGTCGACTTCGGCGAGCTCGACGGCGAGGAGGCCTGGGCCGCCGGCCATGTCGACGAAGACTGGCAGATCGAGCACTGGGGCCAGGATGCCGAAGCCGTCGCGCGCCGCTCCGCCCGCAAGCGCGACATGATGGCGGCAGTCAGCCTGCTTGAGGCGCTCAAAGCCTGAGCTCCGCTTCGCATTGCATCTAATACCAAAGTCATAATCCCATCGTCGCGGTGCCTTTCCGGGGCGCTTTCTGCCATTTTTTCCTTCGTTGGCCGCGTTTTTGAGTCCGCGTTCGGAGGGACGGTGGCGCGCAGCCATCGAGGACAGACGGGATCCACGGGAGGATATATCAATGGCAATGGCATCGACCGCCGGCGGAAAAAGCCGCGGCATGACGCGGGAGGAAAAGAAGGTCATCTTCGCCTCCTCGCTCGGTACCGTTTTCGAATGGTACGATTTCTATCTTTACGGTTCGCTGGCCGCCTTCATCGGCGCGACCTTCTTCAGCCCGACCATCCCCGAGGCGACGCGCAACATCTTCGCGCTGCTGGCTTTCGCCGCCGGCTTCCTCGTCCGTCCCTTCGGCGCGCTTGTGTTCGGCCGCATCGGCGACCTCGTCGGCCGCAAATACACCTTCCTCGTCACCATGACGATCATGGGCCTGTCGACCTTCCTGGTCGGCCTGCTGCCCGGCTATGCCAGCTGGGGCATCGCGGCACCGGTGATCCTGATCGGGCTGCGCATGCTGCAGGGGCTGGCGCTTGGCGGCGAATATGGCGGTGCCGCAACCTATGTCGCCGAGCACGCGCCGGACGATCGCCGCGGCTTCTACACCTCCTGGATCCAGACGACGGCAACGCTCGGCCTATTCCTGTCGCTGATCGTCATCCTCATCGTCCAGGGTTCGCTCAGCAAGGAAACCTACGCTGCCTGGGGCTGGCGCATTCCCTTCATCGTCTCCTTCCTGCTGCTTGCCATCTCGATCTGGATCCGGCTGTCGCTTTCGGAGTCGCCGACCTTCCAGCGCATGAAAGAGGAGGGCAAGGGCTCCAAGGCGCCGCTGTCAGAAGCCTTCGGCCAGTGGAAGAACGCCAAGATCGCGCTTCTGGCGCTGCTCGGCCTCACCGCAGGCCAGGCCGTGATCTGGTACAACGGCCAGTTCTACGCGCTGTTCTTCCTGCAGAACGTGCTGAAGGTCGACGCGTGGTCGGTCAACGTCATGATCGCGATCGCGCTTGCCGTCGGCTCGATCTTCTTCGTCGTGTTCGGCTGGCTGTCCGACAAGATCGGCCGCAAGCCGATCATCATGGCCGGCCTTGCTTTGGGAATCGTCTGCACCTTCCCGCTGTTCAAGGCGCTGACCTGGGCCGCCAATCCCGCGCTGGCCACCGCACAGCAGAACACGCGCGCGACGGTGACCGCGGCACCCGGCGACTGCAGGTTCCAGTTCAATCCGGTCGGCACGGCGAAGTTCACGACATCCTGCGATATCGCGACCTCGTTCCTGACCAAGAACTCGGTGCCTTACGACGTCGTTTCGACCGCGGCACCCGGCACGGCCGCCACGGTCAAGATCGGCAACGAGACGGTGCAGTCCTATGACGCCGTCGCCGCCGGCGATCAGGCCAAGGCCAAGGAGGCCGCCTTCCAAAAGGCCGTCAACATGTCCCTGCAGGATGGCGGCTATCCGCTGAAGCGGGCCGCGGCCAAGGTGCCGGATCAGAAGCTCGACGCCTTCGTCGCAGCCAATCCGGAACTGAAGCTCGATGCCGCGGCGATCCGCGGCGGCGAGAAAACGACCGTTCCGACCGACAAGGCGGTGGCCGACAAGCTGCTGACCAAGGAGGAAGCGGCCGGCGCCCCCGAGGTCACTGTCTACAACATCCCGGGCGGTGGTGCCTTTGCCATGGTCGCCGATCCGGAGGCGGTGAATTGGCCGGTGACGATCGGCATCCTGTTCATCCTGGTCGTGTTCGTGACCATGGTCTACGGGCCGATCGCCGCGATTCTGGTCGAGATGTTCCCGACCCGCATCCGCTATACCGGCATGTCGCTGCCTTACCATATCGGCAATGGCTGGTTCGGCGGCCTGCTGCCGGCAACGGTGTTCGCACTCAGCGCCTACAAGGGCGACATCTATTACGGCCTCTGGTACCCGGTGGTGATCGCCGCGATGTCGCTCATCATCGGCATGATCTTCGTCAGGGATACGCTTGGCACCGATCTGGACGCCAAGCAGTAGCCGATCCTCGGCAATGAAGAGCCCGGCGCGAGCGATCGCGCCGGGCTTTTTCTCGTCTCGAGCTGGAAAGAATTTGGTCAGCTCTTGCGCTGCTTGTGTTCTTCCTCGATTGCCGCCTGATGGTACCAGCCGTCGAAATCTGCGTGCGTATTGCGCAACGAGGCAAGCTCTGCCGCGAATTTCGCCTTTGCGCCTAAATTTGAGGCAGACGCCCGGCCTGCAAGCGGGAACATCAGGATCTTTGCCGAAGGACGGGACGTGGTGACATCCATTGGCGGCCTCCTACCTCTTCAGGAGCAAGTCGATTCAAATCTGTTCCCAAGATAGGTTCTGCGATTCATTTAGGCAATATGCTCACAAAAAGATCAGTCGCTGCACAATATTTATGCAGAAAGCGCGCCTGAACGATCGCCGCGCATTGCTGCGCAGGCTCAGCAAAATCAACGCTTTGCGATGACCATTTTGCCGCACCCTGGACGAGGAGAGTGGCATACGAATTGCATTTTAGCGCACGGCAGGCCGGCTCGGTCCGGCCATGCGTTGATGCCGCCCCGGCGTCCAAGCAACGAGAGGCACTGGAATGACCAAATACAAACTCGAGTATATCTGGCTCGACGGCTACACCCCGACCCCCAATCTGCGCGGCAAGACCCAGATCAAGGAGTTTGCCGAGTTCCCGACGCTTGAGCAACTGCCACTGTGGGGCTTCGACGGCTCTTCCACGAACCAGGCCGAAGGCCGCAGCTCCGACTGCGTGCTGAAGCCGGTCGCGCTCTACCCGGATCCGGCGCGCACCAACGGCGTTCTCGTCATGTGCGAAGTCGTGATGCCCGATGGCCTCACCCCGCATGCATCGAACAGCCGCGCGACGATCCTGGACGACGAGGACGCCTGGTTCGGCTTCGAGCAGGAATATTTCTTCTACAAGGACGGCCGCCCGCTCGGCTTCCCCGAGAGCGGCTATCCGGCGCCGCAGGGACCTTATTACACCGGCGTCGGCTACAAGAATGTCGGCGATGTCGCGCGCCAGATCGTCGAGGAGCATCTCGACCTCTGTCTTGCCGCCGGCATCAATCATGAAGGCATCAACGCCGAAGTGGCCAAGGGCCAGTGGGAGTTCCAGATCTTCGGCAAGGGTTCCAAGAAAGCCGCCGACCAGATCTGGATGGCGCGCTACCTGCTGCTGCGCCTTACCGAAAAGTACGGCATCGACATCGAGTTCCACTGCAAGCCGCTTGGCGATACCGATTGGAACGGCTCGGGCATGCACTGCAACTTCTCGACCAAGTACATGCGCGAAGTCGGCGGCAAGGCCTATTTCGAGGCGCTGATGGCCCAGTTCGAAAAGAACCTGATGGATCACATCGCCGTCTATGGTCCGGACAATGACAAGCGCCTGACCGGCAAGCATGAGACCGCGCCTTGGAACAAGTTCTCCTATGGCGTTGCCGACCGCGGTGCCTCGATCCGCGTGCCGCACTCCTTCATCAAGAACGACTACAAGGGTTATCTGGAAGACCGCCGCCCGAACTCCCAGGGCGACCCCTACCAGATCGCCTCGCAGGTCTTGAAGACGATCTCGGAGGTCGCGACCGACGCGAAGGTCTCGGCAGCGGCGTGATGCTTTTACGGCGTGGGCGGCAGTCCGCGCCAGGCCAGCGAACATTAAAAAAGCCCCGGCGAAATGCCGGGGCTTTTTTACGCCTGGCTTGCTTGGCGGCGATGAGATCCGCGCCCTCGCGACAGTGCTGGCCTGCTGTTCTGACGAGGCCCGTCCTGCGGCCTTTCCGCCCTCTGGCGAGCTGTTCACGAAAAAACCCCGGCTTTCGCCGGGGTTGTTTTCTGTCGGGAATGCAGTCGCTTACACCGAATAGTACATGTCGTACTCGACCGGGTGCGGGGTCATTTCGAAGCGCATCACCTCGGCCATCTTGAGCTCGATATAAGAGTCGATCTGGTCGTCGTCGAACACGCCGCCTGCCTTCAGGAAGCCGCGGTCCTTGTCGAGGTTCTGCAACGCTTCGCGCAGGGAGCCGCAGACCGTCGGGATCTTCTTCAATTCCTTCGGCGGCAGGTCGTAGAGATCCTTATCCATCGGCTGTCCGGGATGAATCTTGTTCTTGATGCCGTCGAGACCCGCCATCAGCATGGCGGCAAAGCCGAGATAGGGGTTCGCGCCCGGATCGGGGAAGCGGACCTCGACGCGCTTCGACTTCGGCGAGGAGCCGAACGGAATGCGGCAGGAGGCCGAACGGTTGCGCGCCGAATAGGCGAGCAGCACCGGCGCTTCGTAACCCGGCACCAGACGCTTATAGGAGTTGGTGAGCGGGTTGGTGAAGGCGTTGATCGCCTTGGCGTGCCTGATGATGCCGCCGATGTAGAAGAGGCAGGTTTCCGACAAGCCGGCGTATTCGTTGCCGGCGAAGGTCGGCTTGCCGCCCTTCCAGATCGACTGGTGCACGTGCATGCCCGAGCCGTTGTCGCCGAACACCGGCTTCGGCATGAAAGTGGCCGTCTTGCCATAGGCATTGGCGACCTGGTGCACGACATACTTATAGATCAGCATCTTGTCGGCGTTGCGCACCAGCGTGTCGAACTTGATGCCGAGTTCGTGCTGGGCGGCCGCGACCTCGTGGTGATGCTTTTCGACGCGCACGCCCATTTCAGCGAGCACTGTCAGCATCTCGGAACGCATGTCCTGGCAGGAGTCGATCGGCGGCACAGGGAAGTAGCCGCCCTTGATGCGCGGCCGATGGCCGAGATTGCCGGTCTCATAGTCGGTGTCGTCGTTGGACGGCAGCTCGGTCGAGTCCAGGCGGAACCCGGTGTTATAGGGATCGGCCTTGTACTTGACGTCATCGAACACGAAGAACTCAGCTTCCGGGCCGACATAGATGGTGTCGCCGATGCCTTCCGACTTCATGTAGGCTTCGGCTTTCTTGGCAGTGCCGCGCGGGTCGCGATTATAGGCCTCGCCCGAGATCGGATCGAGGATGTCGCACAGGATCACCATGGTCGACTGGGCGAAGAACGGATCCATGTGGACCGTATCCGTGTCCGGCATCAGCACCATGTCGGACTCGTTGATCGCCTTCCAGCCCGCGATCGAGGAGCCGTCGAACATGACGCCGTCGGCGAACATGTCTTCCTCGACCTCGACGACGTCCATCGTCACATGCTGCAGCTTGCCCCTCGGATCGGTGAAGCGCAGGTCGACGAATTTTACATCGTTGTCCTTGATCTGCTTCATGATGTCTTTGGCTGTCGTCATGTCATGTATCCCTGTGTGCTGACGTTTTTTGATGATGACGGTTCAGGAAGACGGGTGGAGTCAGACCGCGTCCATGCCGGTCTCGCCGGTGCGGATGCGGACGACTTCCTCGATGTTGGAGACGAAGATCTTGCCGTCGCCGATGCGGCCGGTCTGCGCCGCCTTGCGTATGGCTTCGATGGCGCCTTCGACGGCGTCGTCGCCGAGCACGACCTCGATCTTCACCTTGGGCAGGAAGTCGACGACATACTCGGCGCCCCGATAAAGCTCGGTATGGCCCTTCTGCCGACCGAAACCCTTGGCTTCGGTGACGGTGATGCCTTGCAGCCCGGCTTCCTGAAGCGCTTCCTTCACTTCGTCCAGCTTGAATGGCTTGATGATCGCTTCGATCTTTTTCATGTAGAAAGTGGCCTCCACTGCCAAAGAGACGGGTTGCGCGCCCCGCTTGCGCCTTCATCAAGCACGAAGCGTGCCAAATACCAGAGGTTGAGGGCGGTATCGGGCGATTTCCATGCCTTGCTGCACCCGAATGCAAATCCGCGTCATCCGCTGCATCGGATGCGTCATCGACGCCCAAAGCCTATACATCGCTCCTCCATCCGTCTGCGCAAAACTTGAGCAGATAGCGCAATTTGCAGGCAGATTCCCCTCCGGGCGCCCACCGCTCTGGGATGCATACGCCCGCCGCTGTTTGCTTCGAGCCGCAAATCGGACAATGCTTGATCGCATGGAGATCGGCAATCCCATGCGCAATGAACTTCTTTCCCCGTCCGAAATGGCCGAAGCCGACCGGCTGGCGATCGCCCAAGGCCCGCTCGACGGCTGCGGATTGATGCGCCGGGCCGGCGAAGCCGTGGCGGCCGTGCTCATGGCGCGCTATCCGGCGGCGGCACGGGTGCACGTGCTTTGCGGACCCGGCAACAATGGCGGCGACGGCTATGTCGTGGCGAGCCTGCTCCGGAAGAGCGGTGTCGACGTTGCGTTGTGGAGATCGGGCGAACCGCGCGCGGGCAGCGATGCCGCGCTGGCTGCAGCCGATTGCCCGTTGGAGCCACGACCGCTATCTGCCTTCGCGGCCGAACCGGGATCGCTGGTGGTCGACGCGCTGTACGGAGCGGGGCTCTCGAAAGCACTGTCGGGCGATGCCGCCCGGGCCGTCCAGGTCGTTGCGGATCTCGGCTTGCCGGTCATCGCCGTGGACCTGCCCTCGGGCGTTTCCGGCGAAAGCGGCGCCATCCTCGGCAGCGCATTTCGGGCGGCGGTTACCGTGACGTTCGCGCGAAAGAAGCCGGGGCATCTGCTGCTGCCGGGGCGGGAAATGAGCGGCGAGATCGTGCTCGCCGACATCGGCATCGGTGACGACATCATCGCTCGAGTCGCGCCGCGCAGTTTCGAGAATGCGCCGGCGCTCTGGCTGCCTGTCTTTCCGGTTCCGGCCGTCGATGCGCATAAATATAAGCGCGGTCATGCCAGTGTCTTTTCGGGCGGTCCTGCGGCCACCGGTGCCGCGCGCCTGTCGGCGCTCGCAGCCGCAAGAAGCGGGGCAGGGGCGGTGACGGTGCTGTCGCCGGCGAACGCCATGCAGGTCAATGCCGCTCATCTGACATCGATCATGCTGCGCAAGGTCGACGCAGTTGCCGATCTCGGTGCGTTCCTTGCCGACCGCCGCCCCTCGTCCTTTGTGCTCGGCCCGGGGTTTGGCATCGGCGAAAAGGCGCGCGATTTTGTCCTGGCGCTGCTCGGCGCCGGGCACGCGCAGGACACCGGCGTTGAAGGGCTGGTGCTCGACGCCGACGGCATCACCTCGTTTCGCGACGAGCCTGAGACGCTTTTCCAGGCTGCCCGAAAGTCCGGCGCCCCGGCGCTGGTGATGACGCCGCATGAAGGCGAGTTCGGCAGGCTGTTTCCTGAGATCGCGGGCGACAAGGCTCTTTCCAAACTCGGCAAGGCCCGCGCGGCGGCGGCGCGAGCCAACGCCGTCATCGTCTACAAAGGCGCCGACACGGTGATCGCAGCACCAGACGGCCGCGCCGCGATCAACGGCAATGGCGCGCCGTGGCTTGCCACCGCGGGTTCGGGCGACGTGCTGGCGGGCATCATCGCCGGGCTCCTGGCACAAGGCATGCCGGCGTTCGAAGCGGCCTGCGCGGCTGTCTGGATACACGCCGAAGCCGGCAGCCGGTTCGGACCCGGCCTGATCGCCGAGGATTTGCCTTTGGCCATGGTGCCTGTGCTGCACGCGTTGGTCGAGAATGGGATGGCTGCCCGATGATGAGGCTGGCGATCCTTGTCGCGGTCGCTGCCATCGCTGTTCTTGGCGAGCGGGCGGCTGATGCTGCCGGTCGTCCGGTCACGGTCGTGGACGATCCGCAGGTGCTCGCCAAGCTCGACGCCGATGGCTTCGGATTCGCCGGTATTTTTGGCATCAGCGGCAAGGACGATCTGAAAACGCTCTATGACGCGGCGCCGGCCTACCACGCCATCGTCGACACCGTAGCGGCCGATGTCGCAGCACTGCGCGCCGACCTGAAAGCAGGCGGCCGGCCGCTCTATGAGGTGACCGACGGCAATGTCGGCCGCATCATCGACATGCGCTGGCTGAAGACCGACGCGGCGCGTTTCCGGCTGGTCGGCGTCGTCAACCGGCTCGACCGGCGTGACTTCGCAAAGCTCGGTGGGGAAGCGGGCTGCGGCGAGGTGCGCTTCATCTACCGCCTTGCCTATAGTTTCAGGAAGAACGGCAAGGTGTTGGCCTCGAGGCTGCCGTTCAATTTCAGTGCCATCTACCGCGCAGTTCCCGACGCCGACGGCGGCTGTACCGGCGTCGCCGGGCGCTGGACGCCGCAGATCGACGAAGCGGCGGATGCCGGGTGGCTGTCCGGCGGACCGCTGGATAAAGCGAGCCTCTCCTTCAAGCAGCTCGAACTCAACGCTCAGGTGGTGCGCTTTCCTTCCGGCCAGGAGACCGAATTTGGCGGTCAGGCCGCCTATCTCATGCGCATCTTCGGTATCGACGGCACCACAATCAGCCAGAAACCGCTCGAAAATACGCCGGACACCATCCGCCTTGCGCAAGACGCGCGGTTGAAGGCGAGGCTTACGGACTATGTCCGCGCCAATGCCGGTGCAATCGATCTCGGCGTTTACGAAATCCCGGATGAATTCCTAGCGAAGAAGGTCATCTCCTGGTCGACCTTCGGCAGTGCCAGGCAGGCCAATCATCCATTCACGCCACTGTTCGAACCGGAGGCGCTTGCCGGGGTCGACTATTCGAAACTGACATTGGCGCGCACGGCCGAAGCCCTGATCGAGCGGCTCGACAACGGCGCCTGCCATGGCTGCCATCAGGCGGGCTCGACCGCAGGATTCCATTTCATCGGCCTCGACGATAGCACGACTTCGCCGCTCAACCGCATCGAAGTCGGCATCTCGCCGCATCTCCATGCCGAGATTCCGCGCCGCGAGGCGTGGCTGCAGGCGACTGCGGAAGGCAAAGAAGCGAACGGGTTTCGCCCGTTGTCCTTCGCACCACCCGCCGTGTGGAAAGACACCGGCGAGATCGCCTATACGCCGGCCGAGACGACCATGCCGTGCCTGGTGCCGGAAGACGCCGCCCGCTTCGGCAGCAGCTGGCAATGCGGAGCCGGCACGGTCTGCACACCGATCGCGACCGCTACAGGGGTTAGGACGAAACTGGCGCAATGCCTGCTGCCGAAGGAGAGCCGGAACATCTTTTCCGGCCATCCCTGCTTGACCGGAACGATTGCCAGCGACACCGCGCAGCCCTTCAACGACCGTTACAACGTCACCGGCCAGTTCGCGGCGTTCGCGCCCGCCATTTCACGCACCGCCTATACCTGCCGGCCGCCCAAGATCGGTGTGCCAGGCGGCTTCGCCTATCGCGGCTGCGACGCGAAGGATCTGGCCTTCTCCGCTTTCAAGGCTGGCAAGCCGATGCCGAGCGAAATCTGCGGCTTGGTCGGCGGCAAGAAGTTCGATATTTGCGTGGCGACCAACAATTTCGACCAATGCCTCGGCGGCGCCGTTAATCGCGGTAACCGTCCGGCCTGCTCGGCCGATCGTTTCTGCCGCGAGGATTATATGTGCCAGTCGCTGCCGTCCGACACGCCGGGTGCTGGCAGGGTCAAGGGCATCGGCTTCTGCTCGCCGACCTATTTCCTGTTCCAGATGCGCATCGACAATCATGCGACGCCGTGGACGAACACCGCCCGCGCGAGCATGAGCGCGGGCTTTGGCGCCACCGAGGAGTAAGCGGTCATACCGGTTGGGGTGCGTATTTTCCGACGCTTGCCGCCAGCGCTTCGAGCACACGCTGCTCACTGATACCGCGCGTGTTCAGGACCCAGCTCGGTATCGAGATCGGAGGCTCGATGAAGGTTACCTGCTCGTTCAAGGGTCCATGCACGTAGGATCGGTTCGAGCCGAAGATGAGCACGCTTGGAATGCCTAAGGCGCCGGCTGCATGGGACACACCGCCATCGACACCGAGAAAGACGGTGGAGGCGGCGATCTGGTGCATGGCCTCTGCAATGTCGGGCGTCGAGGTGAAGTCGATCGCCTCAGGCAACAAGGCGCGAATCTGGGCGGCAGCCTGGCGTTCGCGCGGACCGCCGACAAGCCAGACGGACCAGCCCCGTACCATATGCTTTCGCGCGACCGAGACGAAGCGCTCGGGCGGCCAGGAGCGCATGTTCTCGAAATCGGAAGTATAGAGGGAAAGCACTGGCCTTGCCGGATCGATGCCGTTGCGCCGGCGCCACTTGGCAACGTCTTCGGACGAAATCGCCAGCCGCGGGGCCGGCAGCTGTTTTTCCTCGGCGGGCTGCTTGCCGAGGAGCGCGATCGCACAGACCTGTTCGACGAGCCTTGTCTTGCGCGGGCCGAAGGCCACGAAGGTTTTCAGCCATCCCGCCGGCAGCCGGTTGACGATGCCGAACTGGAGCTCGCGCGGATATCCAATGCGCTCGGGAATGCCCGCCAGCCACGGCACCAGGGCCGCCTTGGTGCTGCTGGTGAGCAGATAGGCTGCCTGATAATTCTCCTGGCGGAGTTCGCGCGCCAGCCGCACCCGCTCCTTGAGACCGGGGTTCCAATGCCTCTCGACGGTCCAGGCCTTCCGGACATGCGGCATCAAGCGCGCCAGGGGCGCGGCGAGCGGCGAGGTGATGACGTCGATCGGCTGTCCGGGAAACGTCGCTGCTATGATTTGAATTGCCGAATGGCAGCGGATGAAGTCGCCGATTGCCGGCAAGCAGAACACGAGAATGGGGCGCAACGCGCGATACCTTTTCGATCCGACGCAGTCGCCGCGAACGGCGAGCATGCCGGTTCCTTGTCACGGAAGCGCTTCGCCATCAAGGATGCGGGCATAGAGTTCCAGATAGGCCTTCGCGGTTTTCGCGATCGGAAATCTGTCCGCGGCAGATTCACGGCATTTGCGCATGCACAGGTCTGCGACCTCGGCAAGACCTTCAGCAAACTCCTCGTCGCTCTCGAAGAACCGGCCCGTATCCGTGTCCACCGTCTCCGGCAGGGCGCCGCGCGCTGTGGTCAAAACGGGCGTGCCGCACAGCATCGCCTCGACCGGCGCATTGCCGAAAGGCTCTTCCCAGGCGATCGGATTGAGGAAGGCCTTCGATGCGCCCAGCAGGCGCAGCTTGTCGTCGCCGTCGACGACGCCGTTGAAGCGATAGCGGCGGGAAAGACTCTTGAAAAAGACCCCCTCGCGGCGGGTCCGACTTCGGCCGAGCAATTTCCACCGCGAGCCGCCGGCGATATCGAGGGGAAAGTCGAATTTCCTGGCGAGTTCGACTGCCCGGTTCAAGCCCTTTCCGGCGCGTGCGATGGCCGCCATGAAGAGGAGGCGATCGCTCTTCGATTCGGCCAGCCGATAGTCATCCACCGGAAAGCCGTTGTAGACGAAGGTCTTGCGGCCGTGCAGCTGGGCGTGCCGTGCGCTGATGAAGCTCCAGTTCGGTTGCGGCCGCGGATAATCCGGTAAATGGCCCCGCTCGGTGTTGAGGGTCGGGAAGTCAACCTCGACCTTCCACGCATGAAGGTGGACGATTTGGGTGTCCTTGCGGATCGCCGCGCGGCACTCGGCATCGCTCACAGCATGCCGGACTTCGCACAGTGGATGCGACGATCCAGGGCCCGCCACGAGGACGACACGGTGGCCCTGCCTGACCAGTTCAGTGGCCAGCCAGTCGACCTGACGTTCTATCCCGCCGTAGCCTTTGCACGGAACGACGCCCTTTGTTGCAAGGGTTATTAGCATTCATTACCGCCATCACATTGATGTGATTTCAATGTGATTAGAGGTTGCCAGTTGTCAACCTCCGACGACGGATTGCGTAAGCCAGAGTTCCAGCCGCCGGCCGGCTTTTCGAGGTTCCACCGATTGAGATGGTCGGCGACTCCCGGTCGCGAGGCCAAGCGGAAGGAGAGGGGCTAAGCAACGAGAATAACGGCGGACCTGCCGAAATGCTTGCCAGCTACAAGGACCAGTCGCGACACCACCGCCTCACAGCGGAATGTTGTCGTGCTTCTTCCAGGGGTTCTGCATATCCTTGTTGCGCAGCATGCGCAGCGCCCGCGCGATCCGGCGGCGCGTCGAATGCGGCATGATCACCTCGTCGATATAGCCGCGTTCGGCCGCTACGAAGGGCGACAGGAACCGATCCTCGTATGCTTTGGTGTGGGCGGCGATCTTCTCCGCGTTGCCGATGTCCTTGCGGTAGATGATCTCGACCGCGCCCCTTGCGCCCATCACCGCGATCTGCGCCGTCGGCCAGGCATAGTTCATGTCGCCGCGCAGGTGCTTCGACGCCATCACGTCATAGGCGCCGCCATAGGCCTTACGGGTGATCACGGTGATCTTCGGCACGGTGGCTTCGGCATAGGCGAACAGCAGTTTTGCGCCATGCTTGATCAGCCCGCCATATTCCTGCGCGGTGCCTGGCAGAAAGCCTGGAACGTCGACCAAGGTAACGATCGGGATCGAGAAGCAGTCGCAGAAGCGCACGAAGCGCGCCGCCTTGCGGCTGGCGTCGGAGTCGAGCACGCCGGCCAGAACCATCGGCTGGTTGGCGACGAAGCCGACGGTTCGCCCCTCCACACGGCCGAAGCCGGTGACGATGTTCCTGGCGAAGCTCGCCTGGATCTCGAAGAAGTCGCCTTCGTCGGCAACCTTCAGGATCAGTTCCTTGATGTCGTAGGGCTTGTTGGCGTTGTCCGGAATCAGCCGGTCGAGCGACATGTCATGGTCCGTCACCGACTGGTAGCATTCGATCTCGGGAATCTCTGCGGTATTGGACGCCGGCAACAGGTCAATCAGCCGGCGCATCTGCAGCAGCGCCTCGACGTCGTTGTCATAGGCGCCGTCGGCGATGGAGGATCGGGTCGTGTGTACCGTGGCGCCGCCGAGGCTTTCGGCCGTCACCGTCTCATTGGTCACCGTCTTCACCACGTCCGGCCCGGTGACGAACATGTAGGAGGTGTCGCGCACCATGAAGATGAAGTCGGTCATGGCCGGCGAATAGACATCGCCGCCGGCGCACGGGCCCATGATCAGCGAAATCTGGGGGATGACGCCGGAGGCGAGCACGTTGCGCTGAAAAATCTCGGCATAGCCGCCGAGCGCGGCCACGCCTTCCTGGATGCGTGCGCCGCCCGCGTCGTAGAGGCCGATGATCGGCGCGCGATTGCGCAGCGCCATCTCCTGCACCTTGACCACCTTCTCGGCATGCGCCTCAGACAGCGAGCCGCCGAAGACGGTGAAATCCTTGGCAAAAAGGTAGACTGGACGGCCGTTGACGGTGCCCCAGCCTGTGACGACGCCGTCGCCCGCGATCTTGGTTTTCTCCATGCCGAAGTCGGTTGAGCGGTGCTCGACATACATGTCGAACTCCTCGAACGAACCCTCGTCGAGGAAGACGTCGATGCGCTCGCGGGCGGTGAGCTTGCCCTTCTTGTGCTGGGCCTCGATCCGTTGCTTGCCGCCGCCCATCCGGGCGATCTCGCGGCGGCGCTCGAGTTCCTTCAGCACGTCCTTCATCGCTGCCCCCACAATAGAAAGGTGGTTTGTGGTAATCGTGAGGGCAGCGCAGCGCAAGCGTCGCTTTTCGATCGGCGTTTTGTTGCGCTGCAACATCCACCCTTGCATTTTGCGGCGGACTCGGCCATATGCGGTCGCATAGGCGCTTGGGCCGAACTTCGGCCACTAATTGAGACTGGTTGCGTCTGTTTTCCCTCTTTCCGGTGGGCCCTCGCGTCGATCGGCAAGCTGGCGAAAGAGCCCCGGGGCATGACGCCTGCGGGCACGACAGCGCAGCCGCGCGGACGCTCCCCGTCCGCCGCCTTGTCGTTTCCTGACAATTTTTCGACGGCAGGTTGCGCCCTGCCGCCATGATGTTTGCGGCCACAGGGCCGCGTGAAAGAAGACTATTTTGACCAATGAAAATCAGGCGGACCAGAACGGTTTCGCTACCCTTGGAATCACCGGCGCGCTGCTGAAGGCCGCCAATGCCGCCGGCTTCACGGATCCGAAGCCGATCCAGGTGCAGGCGATCCCGCCGCAGATCGAAGGCCGCGACATATTCGGAATTGCTCAGACCGGTTCGGGCAAGACGGCGGCTTTCGCGCTGCCGATCCTGTCGAAGATCATCGGGCTCGGCACGAAGCGCCGGCCAAAGACGGCGCGCGCGCTGATCCTGGCGCCGACACGCGAGCTAGCGGTACAGATCGAGGACACCATCAAGCTGCTCGCCAAGGGCGCGCACATCTCGACCGCGCTCGTGCTCGGCGGCGTCTCCCGCTACAGCCAGGTGAAGAAGATCGCACCCGGCGTCGATATCCTGATCGCCACGCCCGGCCGGCTGACCGACCTGGTGCGGGAAGGCGACCTCATCCTTGCCGATACCAAATGGCTGGTGCTCGATGAGGGCGACCGCATGCTCGACATGGGCTTCATCAACGACGTCAAGCGCATCGCCAAGGCGACCGCGCCGAACCGCCAGACCGCGCTGTTCTCGGCCACCATGCCGAACGAGATCGCGGAACTCGCCAAGGGCTTGCTGAAGGACGCCGTCCGCATCGAAGTCTCCCCGCAGAGCACGACGGCGGCCGAGATCGTGCAAAGCGTGGTGCTTGCCCGCACCAAGCAGAAGCGCCAAGTGCTGTCCAAGATGCTGGCCGACGCGGCGATGCGCTCGGTCATCGTGTTCTCGCGCACCAAGCATGGCGCCGACCGCGTCACCAAGGACCTTGCCCGCGACGGCTTCGACGCCGCAGTGATCCACGGCAACAAGTCGCAGAACGCGCGTCAGAAGGCGCTCAACGATTTCCGCGACGGCTCGGTGCGTATTTTGGTGGCGACCGATATCGCCGCGCGCGGCATCGACGTCCCAGGCATCAGCCATGTCGTGAATTTCGACTTGCCGGACGAAGCGGAGAGCTATGTCCACCGTATCGGCCGTACCGGCCGCAACGGCAGGGACGGCATCGCGATCACGCTTTGCGATCCATCGGAGAACGGCAAGCTGCGGCAGGTCGAGCGCATCATCCGCATGAAGCTTCCGGTCATTGCCGATCATCTCGGCAGTCCCGTCCCGCAGCGCGATCCGAAGGAAAGGACCGAGCGTCATTTCGAGCCGGCCAATGACCGCGAGCACCATGGCGGCCGTCGTGATGGCCGCCGTCCCGGCAGCGGCAACAACGGCAAGAAGCGCTTCGGCGGCAAGCCCGGTGGCGAGCGCCAATTCGCGCCCAAGCCGCAAGGCGAACGTCCTGCGGGCGCCAAGCCGAATGGCGAGCACAAGCCTGACGGCTTCAAGCGCTTCAAGGGCAACAACAAGCGCCGCTTCGGCGGCAAGCGGCCGGCGAACCGGGCCGCTTAAAGTCCCACCGAGGTTTGATTGAAATCGCATAACGGCCGGAAGCAACGCTCCGGCCGTTTCTCGTCTCACGGACTTGATTGCTGCTGCATCAGCGCCTTCACCCACACCACGATCCGCTCTGTCAGAAAGCCCGTGGTCTGCGGCGATATTGCATCGCCTGCAATGACGTGGTTGTCCGGATCGCCCGTATCGTCGACCGGCACCAGTTCGTGCGGACCGCCCCAGCGGCCGGCGACCTCGCGCGTGCGGTCCGGCCGGACCACCTTGTCGGCATCCGAGAAGATGAACAGGGCAGGGATGGTCGCCTTCTCGACCGGCGCGCGATAGGCGAGCTCGGTGAGCGCAGCCATCGGCAAGGCCGCCGCGATCGGATATTTGGTGGTCCAGAATTTTTCGTGCAGCGCATTGCGCGCCGGAAAACTGCGCTCCCTGCCGCCGACGAGTTCGGCAATCTCTCTGCCCCAAGGCAGTGTAAGGACCTCGGCGCCCGACGCCTTGACGCCGAAATTAGGCGAGATGAATGCGATTGCCGCGACGCCGTCGGAAGCACCAGGCTGGGCTGCAGCCCATGTCGCCAGTGAGGCGCCAGTCGAGGTGGCGATAACGATCACCTTCTCGCCGATCGCGCGCCCGATCGCCAGTGCCTCCTCATAGTCGTTGATCCAGGCATTCACGCTGCCTTCGGCCATGGCCGCGCCGTCCTGCCCGTGGCCGGTCAGGCGGGTGTAGAAGAGATTGGCCTCGATCTCCCCGGCGACGTCGTCCGGCAGCGGCCGGATCTCGCCCTTGGATGCCGAAAACCCGTGGATGTAGACGATCGCAAGCTTGGTCTTGGCGTGAACCAACGGATTCGCCCAGATGATCTCCTTGTCCAACCCGTCACGGATATTGGGTACGGCCGCTTCTTCGCGCGCCAGATAGGCCTGCGGATCGTCGCCGATCGCCGAAGGATCGAAACGGATCGTCGTATCGACCGCCACGCGTGGGCCGAGGTAAAAGCCTGAGAGGAGGATAACGACGAGACCCAGTACCGCAAGCAAGATCCGTCGCCCCATGACCGACTCCAAGCAACAATTCTCAACCTATGGCGGTGCCCACCGAGAGGCAATCTCTCCCGGATCAGCGGATGTCGTGCAAAAGCCTGCGACGGTTTTGCGAAACGACTTGCATAGAAAGGCATAAAGCGCGTTGCCTGAATGCGTTTCAGCGCGAGGCGCTTTACGCCGCTTTGTCCGTTGGACTTTTTTCGCCCGGCGTCTTGCGGTCGAAATACAACGGCCGTCCCCGCCAGCTGGTGGTCAGCCCGATCACCAGTCGGCCTACGGGTCGCGGCAGCAGGCCCAGCAGCTTCAGCGGCCAGCTTATGTGATAGGGGAAGGTGACTTCGAAGCCTCCCCTCCGGATGCCGCGCGCCATGCGGCGCGATGCCCGGTGAACAGGCATCAGGCCCGGCATCGGCAGCATGTTCTTCTCGGTCAGCGGCGTGTCGACGAATCCCGGATTCATCACCTGGATGCGGATGTTCATCTTGTCGAAGTCGTATTTCAGCGATTCCGCCAGGATGTTGATTGCCGCCTTGGTGCCGCCATAGGCGGCGGTGGTCGGCCAGCCGGAATAGGCCGTGACCGACCCGACCAGGACGACATGCCCGCGTCCTCGCGTGCGCATATAGTCGACCGCAGGCACCAGTCCGTTGACGATGCCGAAATAATTGACGGCGAAGGAACGATGAAAATCGCGCACCACGAGATGCTCACCGGGGGTCGCGATGTAGTTGCCGGCGTTGAAGACGGCGAGCACGATCGGCCCCATGTCTTTCTCGATCGCCGCGACAGTGCGTGCCATCCCTTCTTCGTCGGTCACATCGCAGGGAAAGGATTTCACGTGGCCGGCCATCTGCGCGGTCTCAACCAGCAGCGTATCGGCTGGATCGCTGGCAAGCGCCGTCACCGCGACGGCATAGCCTTGCCTCGCCAGGTCCTTGGCCAGCGCCCGGCCGAGGCCGCTGCTGCCGCCCGTGATCCAGGCGACACCGTCTTTCGGGTTGGCCCGGTAGAGTGTCATTGAAAGTCCTGCGAATTATCTGGGCTAGTGCTCTAGCGGCGAAGAAATGGGATGAAAAGAGCGCTTTTGGATAACATCGTTGAAATGCTCGGGAGCATTGCAGCGTCCCGAATGCGACTGGACCAGGCAAAATCTTGCCTTGAAACCGCGGCTTCCGGTTTTTAGGGTCTCGCCGCACGCATAAAGGAATCCCCATGCCCCGTAATGTGATCGAAGCGATCGGCAACACCCCCCTGATCCGGCTCAACAAGGCTTCGGACGCAACCGGCTGCGAGATCCTGGGCAAGGCCGAATTCATGAATCCGGGACAATCGGTCAAGGACCGTGCAGGCCTCTTCATCATCAGGGACGCCGAACAGCGCGGATTTTTGAGGCCCGGTGGTGTCATCGTCGAAGGGACCGCCGGCAACACCGGCATTGGCCTCACGCTGGTCGCCAAGGCGCTCGGCTACCGGACAGTCATTGTCATCCCCGACACGCAAAGCCAGGAGAAGAAGGACACGATCAAGATCCTGGGAGCCGAGTTGATCGAAGTGCCGGCCGTGCCCTACAAGAACCCGAACAACTATGTGAAGCTTTCGGGGCGGCTCGCCGAGCAGATGGCACGGTCGGAGCCGAACGGCGCGATCTGGGCGAACCAGTTCGACAATGTCGCGAACCGCGACGGCCACATCCGCACGACTGCCGAGGAGATCTGGACCCAAACCGGCGGCAAGGTCGACGGCTTCGTGTCCGCCGTCGGCTCCGGCGGCACGCTCGCCGGCGTTGCGCTCGGGCTCAAGGCCAAGAGCAGGCACGTCAAGATCGCACTTGCCGATCCGTTGGGTGCTGCGCTCTACAGCTTCTATACCAGCGGTGAGCTGAAAGCCGACGGCAGCTCGATTACCGAAGGCATCGGCCAGGGTCGCATCACCGCCAATCTCGACGGCTTCACGCCGGACTTCTCCTACCAGATACCGGACGAGGAGGCATTGCCGATCATCTTCGATCTGATCCAGGAAGAGGGACTGTGCGTCGGCGGCTCGACGGGCATTAACATCGCCGGCGCCATTCGGCTGGCGCGCGAGCTTGGCCCCGGCCATACCATCGTGACGATCCTCGCCGACTACGGCACGCGCTACCAGTCGAAGCTGTTCAATCCCGAGTTCCTGCGAAGCAAGAACCTGCCGGTCCCAGGCTGGATGGACGAAAAAACCAGCATCCCGGTGCCGTTCGAAAAGGTGGCCTGATGGCGCAGAGAACCGAAGCGCTGTTTCGCGACGACGCCTATCTGAGCACGGCGGAGGCGCAAGTCGTCGCCATCAATGACCGCGGCGGCATCCTTCTCGACCGCACGATCTTCTATGCCACGTCGGGCGGACAGCCAGGCGATACGGGCATGTTGGAGCGCGCCGACGGCAGCCGCATCGCGATCGCCGCCACCATCACCGGCGAGACCAAGGACGAGATCATCCATGTGCCGGCGCCTGAACAGGCCCTGCCGGCCGTCGGTGAAAAGCTGAAGCTCGCCATCGACTGGCGGCGGCGGCATCTTCTGATGCGTATGCACTCCGCGTGTCATCTGCTCACCGTCGTCTGCCCGTTTCCGATCACCGGGGCAGCGGTCACCGAGGACGACAGCCGCGTCGATTTCGACATTCCCGATGCCGGCTTCAGCAAGGAGGACGTGACAGCGAGGTTGATGGAGCTTGTGCGGGCCAACCATCCCGTCTTCACGCGGCTGATCACCGACGAGGAACTTTCGGCCAATCCCGGGCTTGTCAAATCGAAGAACGTGCGGCCGCCCGTCGGCACCGGCAGGATTCGCCTGGTCTGTATCGGCGAGAATGCCTCAATCGACAGTCAGCCTTGCGGCGGCACCCATGTGAAGAGCACCGGCGAAATCGGCGAGATCCATATCGGCAAGATCGAAAAAAAGGGCCGCGAGAACCGGCGCTTCCGCATCCGCTTCGGGCCGATGCCGGCGAATTGACGAGCAACACCTACCAAAGTCGCCAGGAGCGGGCAGGAGAGGAAAAATGGCCGAAGACAGCCCATTCACCGTCGACGCGGATTGGCTCGAGAAGCGGTTGGGAACGCCAGGACTGACCATCATTGACGCGTCCTGGTACCTGCCGGCGCAGAAACGCGACGCCCGCGCCGAGTATGACGACGCCCATATTCCCGGTGCGCGCTTCCTCGATCAGGACGCCGTTTCGGACCCGAATTCCAAGCTGCCGCACACATTGGCGTCGCCCCAATGTTTCGCGCAATATGTCGGCTCGATGGGCGTTTCGGCCGACGACACGATCGTCATCTATGATGGTCCAGGCTATTTCTCGGCGCCTCGCGCCTGGTGGATGTTCCGCGTCATGGGCGTCTTCCAGGTTTATATCCTGAATGGCGGCTTCGACCGCTGGAAGGCGGAAGGGCGGCCGGTGACGGCGGAGCAGACCCGGATCGCGCCTTGCGTCTTTTATGCCGATTTCGATGCAAGCCGGGTTGTCAGCCTCGACGAAATGCGCCGGATCGTTGGAAGTGGAGAAAGCCAGATCGCCGATGCGCGCTCACCCGGGCGTTTCGCCGGTACCGATCCGGAACCGCGTCCCGGCGTCCGTTCCGGCCATATGCCGGGCGCTCGCAATGTTCCGGTTGCCGCGCTTGCCGAGAATGGCGAACTGCTACCCAAGGACCGCTTGCGCATGGTCATTGAGGAGGCCGGCATCGATCTTACAAAGCCGGTCGTCACCTCGTGCGGATCTGGCATCACCGCGGCGGCGATCACGTTGGCGCTGGAGACGCTTGGCCATACCGACAACAGGCTGTACGACGGCTCATGGACCGAATGGGGTGGGCTGAGCGACACGCCCGTGGTGACGGGCAAGGAATGACGGCGATGGAAAACGGTGGACCGAAGGATATCGATGTCACGGTCACATTCCTCGAAATGCACGCACCGCCGGCCTCATCTCCCCCGCTGCCCTACAACCGGCAGATCGCCTTGCTGAGGACCAAGGACATTCCGCTGCATTTCTACCGCTACCTGATGGATCGCGTCGGGCGCAAATGGCACTGGGTCAATGTGCTTAGACTAAGCGACGAGGAACTGGCCGCCGGCCTGCATCGTGAAGACCGTGACATCAGCGTGCTCTACCTCGACGGCTCTCCCGCCGGCTTCTTCGACCTCAAGCCACATCTGCCCGAGGAAGTGGAACTCGCCTATTTCGGTATGATGGAACATGCGCACGGCCAGGGTATCGGTCGCTGGTTCCTGGGAGCGGCCATCTCGGCCGCGTGGTCTTATGGGCCGAAGCGCATCACGGTGCAGACCTGCACGCTTGACCACCCGGCGGCGCTGCCGCTTTACCAGAAGCTAGGTTTTACGCCGGTTGCGCAGAAGAAAGAGGTCGTGCATCCGCTGACCTTCGCCGAGCGCTCCGCAAGCGTCATGCGGCCGTAGTTAAGGGGAAGCGCGGCGCAGTCGGCTGCCTCGATGCCGCCTACGCAACCGGCGGCGGCTGGCCCGCGAAGGTCGGCAGCGACGTGTCGATGCAAGCCCATCGGGGCGCCTTGATCGTCCGGATCGTCGCTGCGGGCCGTATCATGCTCGGATCATCGCCAGACCTCAGCCGCCCGCGCGCCACACCCTTCTTCTGCGATCATCATGGCGCGGAGCGCGGTCCATGGCGAGTCCGATGAGGCGAGCATCGTGATTTCGGGTTCGTAATTCGATACTGCGCTTCGAGCGACGCACGAAGCGCTTGGCAGGAATCGGGTGGGAGACGCTGTCGGCTCGGCATAATTTTCGGCCAAGGACACCGGAGAATTTGCCATGAGCATCCAGTTCAAAGCCCTGCCGACCGAAGCCGTGCGCGCCTTACAGCGGGGAGGGCCCGACGCTTACGGCCACACGCCAGAGCGAGGGATTTCGGACGGCGATGGCGTGCCGTGCCGGCATTGCATGAAGAACGTCGCAACCGGCGATAGCTATCTCATCCTCGCCTACCGGCCGTTCCCGGAGCTTCAGCCTTACGCGGAGACCGGACCGATCTTCCTGCATGCGGACGAATGCCAACGCCCCGCGGAGGCGGATGCACTGCCCGAGATGCTCCAAAGCAGCGACTACATAGTGCGCGGTTATGGCAAGGACGACCGCATCGTCTACGGCAGCGGCGCCGTCGTCCCGACTGGCGATATCGCGGCCCGCGCCGAGACTTTGTTCGAGCGCGACGACATAGCCTACATTCACGTCCGCTCGGCACGGAACAATTGCTACCAGTGCCGCATCGAACGAGCTTGATCGCCGGCAAAAAAATGCCCGCCGGTGGTCTGGCGGGCCGTTGGAAGTCTGTGACAGAAGCCTTCGGCCCGAGCCGCCGGCGGGGCCGGTTTTCACCGGAACCGAGGGCGACCGTAGCCATCAGGTAGCGAAATCTCTCTAGGCAGGTTTCTCGGGTCCCGAATGTGAAGCATTTCACACAAGAGGCACCGGATTCGCTCGCATTGGCTGAGCGGCGGCCCGCATGCCCCCGCAAACTGTCGTACTCCCGTCGCATAACCGCGCTAGAAGGGCAGTCGTTGATCGATGGCCGACCGCGGATGGACCGGCGGCACATCGCAACATCGAGGAAGCGGGGCTCTGGCTCCGCTTTTTTGTTGCCCGGACTCTTCGCGCAAAGGACCGGTTGGAAACACGATAAAAAACGCCCGCCGGAAGAACCGGCGGGCGACAGAAGGAAGCTTTTATCGAGGGCAATTCCAGGAAAGGTCTGTAGCGGTACCGTCCGGAATTACGTGACAAATAATTTCAGGCGGCCAGCACCGCCTTCGGTTCGACCATCTCGTAACCCAGCGCTTCGGCGACGGCACGATTGGTGATCTTGCCCTTGTGGACATTGAGGCCGTTGCGCAGGTGATGGTCGTCGACCAGCGCCTTCAGGCCCTTGTCGGCGAGCTGCAGGCCGTGATGCAGGGTGGCGTTGTTCAGCGCGTGTGCCGAGGTAACCGGAACCGCGCCCGGCATGTTGGCGACGCAGTAGTGGATCACGCCGTCGACCTCATAGGTCGGGTCGGCATGGGTCGTGGCGTGCGAGGTCTCGAAGCAGCCGCCCTGGTCGATGGCGACGTCGACGAGCACCGAGCCCTTCTTCATGCCGGAGAGCATTTCGCGGGTGACCAGCTTGGGTGCGGCAGCGCCCGGGATCAGCACGGCGCCGACGACGATGTCAGCCGAGAAGCACTCGTCTTCGAGCGCCTCGACGGTCGAGTAGCGGGTATGGACACGGCCGCCGAAAATGTCGTCGAGCTGGCGCAGGCGCGGGATCGAGCGGTCGATGATGGTGACGTCGGCGCCGAGGCCGGCAGCCATCTTGGCAGCGTGCAGGCCGACGACGCCGCCGCCGAGCACGGTGACCTTGCCTGGCAAAACGCCGGGAACGCCGCCGAGCAGCACGCCGCGGCCGCCATTGGCCTTCTGCAGCGCGGTCGCGCCGGCCTGGATCGACAGGCGGCCGGCGACTTCCGACATCGGCGCGAGCAGGGGAAGACCGCCGCGGTCGTCGGTGACCGTCTCATAGGCGATCGCCGTGACGCCCGAAGCGAGCAGGCCCTTGGTCTGCTCCGGATCCGGGGCGAGGTGGAGGTAGGTGTAGAGGATCTGGCCGTCGCGCAGCTGCACCCATTCGTTGGGCTGCGGTTCCTTGACCTTGACGATCATGTCCGACTTGGCGAACACGTCGGCGGCCGTCTTGGCGATCGTGGCGCCGGCGGCGCGATAGGCGTTGTCGTCGGCGCCTATGCCGGCGCCGGCGCCGGCCTCGACAAGCACTTCGTGGCCGTGCGCGACATATTCGCGAACCGAGCCGGGCGTCAGACCGACACGGTATTCATGGTTCTTGATTTCCTTGGGGCAGCCGACGCGCATCTTCTTCTCCTGTCCGGCCCTTGAAAGGGCGCTCTCCCTGACATTTCCGGGCATGCCGCCAACCCCAAACCGCCGCGCAGTTGGGCGACATGCATGAGACGCAGTGAAGCATGAATCGTTCCGTATGTGTTTGCGAATGCACTTGCGGCAGCGACCGGTCTTCGATAATCGTTGCGCAAAATGCCGGATTATTCGCAGGAATCCCGAAAAATGCCGCTCGATAGGATTGATATCGCCATTCTGGAGACCTTGCAGAAGGATGGCCGGATCCCCAATGCAGCGCTTGCCGAAAAGGTTGGGCTGTCACAGTCGGCCTGCTCCAGGCGCCTGGACAATCTGGAGAAATCCGGAACCATCCGCGGCTATCACGCGCGGCTGTCGAATGCCGCGCTCGGCCATCAGATGACGGCGATCGTGCATATATCGTTGTCGGGGCAGTTCGAGAAGACGCTGTCCGATTTCGAAGCGGCGATCAAACGCTGCCCGAACGTGCTTTCCTGCCATCTGATGTCGGGCGAATACGACTATATCCTGCGTATAGCGGCCAAGGACCTTGCCGACTATGAGCGTATCCACAAGGAATGGCTGTCGGCGATGCCGCATGTGACGAAGATCAACTCATCCTTCGCCCTGCGCGAGATCGTCGACAGGACAGCGGTGGGGTTGAGGCCGGAAATGGCCTAGCTGAGGTCAGAGCGTCGCATCGTTTCACGGGAACCCCGAACCGCTCATTTCTTTGCTTTGCGCAATTACGGACGGAAAACCGCTACACACTTTTCTTGGAACTGCATTAGGCTCCGGCCGCCTCGGTGACCACCTTGGTCATCGGGATGTCGTGCGGTTGCGGATAGATGGTGGGAATGCGCTGCAATTCGTAGCCGACGCCGATCACCAGCGGCCTGAACGGCATGGCGGCGAGCGTACGATCGTAGAAACCGCCGCCATAGCCCAGCCGGTAGTTGCTGGGATCGATGCCGACTACCGGCGAGATCACGATATCGGGCAGGACAGGATCACCCTCGGCCGGGATCGGGATGTTCCAGACGCCCTTCTCCAGCCGGTCGCCCGGCGCGTAGGCGCGGAACACCAAAGGCTGGCCCTTCTCGATGACGACGGGCAGCGCGATGCGGCCGCCGCGCGCATTGATCGACGCCATAAAGCCGCGCAGGTCCGGCTCGCCGCGGAACGGCCAGTAGAGGCTGACCATAAGGCCGGCAACCTTGCCGACCAGCATATCGAGGCCCTCGGCAATCCGCTGTGACATTGCCGCGCGTGCATCGGCGGAAACCGCAAGCCGCGCGCCGATCAGCCGCTCACGCTCCGCCTTGCGCCAGCGCCGGACATCGGTCCAGTCGGACAGCGGCATCTGATAGGCCGGGTCGAGCTCATGCATGAAACAAGGCGGCGAAGCGTATTGCGCCGGGCCGTCGTCATCGCGATTGTCAGACATGCTCCACTCCTATCGTTCTGCTCCACGCTATACCCGGCGTTCCGGGGGCGACATGCGCGTACACGACACCGGGCGACGACTCCCGGGCACTGACATGGCCAGCGGTGGCGTTGTTGCGGTGCACAAAAAAGCTTACATCTAGGCAATCGGGTTGCTTTGGGCGAGGTGGCTGAAAATGGGCGAAGCCAAGCATCATGTCGTGATCGTCGGCGCCGGGTTCGGCGGTCTCGAACTTACCCGCGCGCTGGCCGGCGCACCGGTGCGCATCACCATGATCGACAAGCGCAATCACCACTTGTTCCAGCCGCTGCTCTACCAGGTGGCGACCACCGCGCTGGCGACTTCCGAGATCGCCTGGCCGATCCGTCATCTGTTACGCAAGCGCAAGGACGTGACGACGCTTCTGGGTACGGTCATCGGTGTTGACCGCGCAGGCAAACGCGTGCTGCTCGATGACGGGAGCGCAGTCGGCTACGACACGCTAGTGCTCGCCACCGGCGCGCGCCACGCCTATTTCGGCCATGACGAATGGGAGCCATTCGCGCCCGGGCTGAAGACGCTGGAAGATGCCACCACCATCCGGCGCCGCATCCTGCTCGCCTTCGAGCAAGCCGAGCGCGAGACCGATCCCGCCAGGCGCCAGGCATTGCTGACGCTGGTCATCGTTGGCGGCGGACCGACCGGCGTGGAGCTTGCCGGCACCATTGCAGAGCTTGCGCATGACACGCTGCGCGGCGAATTCCGCAACATCGACACGCGGCAGGCACGCGTTGTGCTGATCGAAGCCGGTGACCGTGTGCTCGCAAATTTCGCACCGGAGCTCTCGGCCTATGCTCAAAAGGCGCTGGAGCGGCTTGGCGTGACGGTCGAGCTTGGCCGTGCCGTCACGCAGTTGGATGCCGAGGGCGTCGTCTTTGGCGATACCTACCTGCCGGCAAAGACGATTTTATGGGCAGCCGGCGTCGCCGCTTCGCCTGCGGCGGAATGGCTGGGAGCGCCCGCCGACCGGGCGGGCAGGGTGCTGGTCGAGCCCGATCTCACCGTGCCGGGCAGCCCGGAGATATTTGTTATCGGCGATACGGCGCATCTGCTGCGACCGGACGGCAAGCCGGTACCGGGCGTGGCGCCGTCCGCCAAGCAGGAGGGCAGGCATGTTGCTGCAACGATCAAAGCGAGGCTCGATGGCGACGCAACGCCACGCCCTTTCCGCTACAAGCATGCTGGCGACCTGGCGACGATCGGCAAACGCGCGGCCGCCATCGATTTCGGCTGGATCAAGCTCACCGGCTGGCTCGCATGGTGGCTCTGGGGGATAGCGCACATTTATTTCCTGATCGATTTCCGCAATCGGCTCGCGGTGTCGCTCAGCTGGCTATGGATATATTTTACCGGACAGCGCAGCGCGCGCCTGATCACTCAGGGTGACGACGACAAGAGCTGATTGCTTTTCATCGACGCGTCACTTTGTCGTGATCGACAGACATCCAACAGACATGGACTCGAAATGCCTTCGGCGGCATGTTCCGATTGAGGGGCAGGGCATGTCGCGTTGTCTAAGAGGAGGAAAACAATGTCACTTTTGCCCGTCTCTCGCCGCGAATTCCTGGCCGGAGCCGCCGCCAGCGGAGCGCTGATCATGCTGCATCCGTTCTCCGTCCGGGCCGCAGCCAATCAGGCGCATCTGAGGATCATGGAGACGACCGACATCCATGTGAATTTGCTGCCTTATGATTATTACGCCGACAAAGCGAACGACACGATGGGCCTGTCGCGCACGGCCTCGCTGATCGACGGGGTGCGCAAGCAAGCCACCAATGCGATGCTGATCGACAATGGCGACCTGTTACAGGGCAATCCGATGGGCGACTACATCGCCTATGAAAAGGGCATGAAGGACGGCGACCTGCATCCGATCATGAAGGGCATGAACCTGCTCGGCTATGAATGCTCGACCCTCGGCAACCACGAATTCAACTACGGCCTGTCCTTCATGGACAAGGTGTTGGCCGGCGCCAATTTCCCCTTCGTATGCGCCAACCTGATCCGGGGCACCACGCTCGCCACGAACCCGCGCGACGACAAGCTCTACCTCAAGCCCTATGTTATCCTCGACAAGAAGATCAAGGACGGCTCCGGCGCCGAACAGCCGATCAAGATCGGGGTCATCGGGTTCGTGCCGCCGCAGATCATGGTCTGGGACCTGAAAAACCTGGAAGGCAACGTCCAGACCCGCGACATTGTCCAGGCGGCCAAGGCCTGGGTACCGCAAATCCGTGAGGAGGGCGCCGACATCGTCATTGCGCTTTCGCATTCCGGCATCGATATCAAGCAGGGCGACATGATGGAGAACGCCTCCTTCTTCGTCGCCGGCGTCGAAGGCATCGACGCGGTCTTCACCGGGCACCAGCATCTCGTCTTCCCCGGCAAGAAGGATTTCCAGGCGCTGGAAGGCGTCGACACCGAAAAAGGCACTCTGCAGGGCAAGCCGGCGGTGATGGGCGGCTTCTGGGGCTCGCATATGGGCCTGATCGACCTGCTTCTTGAGCGCGATGGCTCGAAATGGCGCGTCGTCTCGGCCACCTCCGAGGCGCGGCCGATCTATGAGCGGGTCGACAGCAAGAACAAGGCTACGGTCGGCGACGACAAACGCATCATCGCGGCGCTCGAGCAGGATCACGAGGCGACGCTCGCCTATGTCCGCCGCCCCGTCGGCAAGACGTCCGCGCCGCTCTATTCCTATTTCGCTTTGGTCGCCGACGATCCCTCGGTGCAGATCGTCAATCAGGCGCAGAGCTGGTATCTCAAGGATATTCTGAAGAGCACAGAGTGGAAGGACGTGCCACTCCTCTCTGCGGCGGCACCGTTCAAGGCAGGCGGCCGCAACGGCGCCGACTACTTTACCGACGTCCCTGTCGGCGATATCGCCATCAAGAACGTCGCCGATCTCTATCTTTATCCGAACACCGTGCGCGCGGTCGAAATCACCGGCTCGCAAGTCAAGGAATGGCTGGAGATGTCGGCCGGCATCTTCAACAGGATCGAGCCCGGGAAGGCGGATCAGCCGCTGATCAACACCGAGTTCCCCTCCTACAATTTCGACGTCATCGATGGCATCACCTACAAGATCGACCTGTCGCAGCCACCGAAATACGATACGAAGGGCGCCGTCGCCAATGCCGGCTCCAGCCGCATCGTCGATCTTAAGTTCGGCGGCAAGCCGCTCGATCCGGCAGCGAAATTCGTGGTTGCCACCAACAACTACCGCGCTGGCGGCGGCGGCAATTTCCCTGATATCAATGCTTCGAAGATCATCTATGAGGCGCCGGACACCAACCGCGACGTGATCGTGCGCTACGTCATCAGCGAGGGCACGATCAATCCGTCGGCGGACGACAACTGGTCGTTCGCGCCGCTGCCTGGAACCAGCGTTGTCTTCGAGACCGGACCCAGGGCCAAGGATTTCATCGGTCAGGTGAAGTCGCTGAAGATCGAGCCGGCGGGCGAGGGTGAGGCGGGGTTTGCCAAATACCGCATTACCCTTTGATGTTGCGCGGCCGGGCCGGCCTGATTTGGCTAAGGCGAAGGGGTGGTCGCGGGCGTGGTGAGCGGCCCGGGGAAGGCCGGCTGGATCGACGTGCCGAGCGGATCGCTGGGCACGGTCAGCGGCGCCATTCCTCTCGGGTGGCGAATCTCCTGGATGGTCGATGTCGGCGTGTTGTTGACAAGGTCGCTGGCCCCCGGTGTCAGCGTCGGGGCAGTCAGCGCGCCCAGCGGGTCATTGGTGAGTGTGGGCAAGGATACTTTTGCTTCAGCGGCACTTGCCGAGATCACGGCAAGCAGCAGCACGGCGACGGCTACGGTGCGGTTCAAGGAAGCCTCCTGTTGCGAACGACGCTCGGCGCTCGCCCGAGGATGCAGTGACGGCGCCGGACAGCCGGAAAAATGCCGGATGTCCGATCGCGGTTGCATCATGTTCGCATGAGACATTTGTGCTCGCACCGCAGCTCTCCAGGTAGCCGGCGCTGGGTCCCATGACGCCGGAAAGGTGCGTCGATTACAAAGCAGTGAATTGGAACGATTGCCGTGAAGGCGCTCTGGTTCGGTTTGGGGACATACGCTAGCTTTAGCCATGCGTTATGTGATCGTTATCGTCGCCATCACGTTCTTCCTGATCTGGGACGGCCTCTACAACCAGGGCCAATATCTCGACGCGACCGTCAGGGAGATGTCGCGCATCGTGCGTTACGTCACCGGCGCTGCCTGAGGCCCCGACGCTGCCGCTCAAATAGCGGGCGCGACATCGTTGCCGGTTGACGCGACGGCCTTGCTCCCACAAAACGCGTTCATCCGTCGATCAAGGAGGCTGGGTTTGATCCGGCACATCGTTTTCTTCAGCGTGCGGCGCAAGGAGGATGTGGAGGCCGTCCGGTCAGGGCTGCAGGAACTGGGCAAGATTCCCCATTCGAAACACTTCGAGGTGACGCTCAATACCAAGGTCGATCTGTTCTCAAACGCGATCGACGTGGTCGTCTATGCCGAATTCGAGGACGAGGCAGCGCTCGCAGCATACAGGGCGCATCCGATCTATGCGGAGACGACAGGCAGGGTTAAACCGTTGCGCGAGCTGCGTTATTCGGCCGACGTCGTGGCCGCCGCCTGAGCCGCGCCGTCCGCTCGCCTTGGACGCCAGGCCTTGAACCGATTTCCGCAATGGTGCACACCGCGCCGGCATGACGAAAACTCCGCCCCATCCGCTCGACCATCTCGTTCTGCCCACGCGGAGCCTCCACATTGCAAGGCAGCGCCTCTCGTCGCTCGGCTTCGTCGTCGCCCCGACCGGCGTCCATCCTTTCGGGACCGAGAACGCTTGTGTCTTCTTCACCGACGGCACCTATCTGGAACCGCTGGCCGTCGGCGATGACAAAACGGCCGATCGGGCGATGGGCGAAGGCAACGTCTTCGTCGCGCGCGACCGCCTTTACCGCAGCAGGCTTGACGACGAGGGCTTCTCCGCGGTCGTCTTCGGGACCGCCGATGCAGATGCCGACCACGCGCGCTATGTCGAAGCGGGGCTGTCGGCTGGCAACATGTTGAGCTTTTCGCGCGCCTTCACCGACACCACGGGCAAAAGCGACACGGCATCGTTCAAACTGGCATTCGCGGCCGATAGAAAAGCACCGGACGCCTTCCTGTTCGCCTGCCAGCGCATCAACGCGCCGCAGATCGACCGCACCGCACTGCAGGCACATGCCAATGGCGTGACCGGCATCGTTGAGATCGTGGCGGTGAGCGACGAGCCTTCGAGCCAGAGGGGACTGATATCGATCGCTGCCGGCCAGGACGCGAGCGACGGCGACAGGACTGACCTGCCAAACGCGACCCTGGCCGTTCTGACGCCCGACGCTTTTGCCGCACGGTTCGGTGCTTCGGCAAGGCAGCCTTCGGACCTGCGATTTGCGGCCGTCATCTTTGCGGTTCGCAGCGTCGCCGCAGCTACCCAGCTACTTGCGGCAAACGCGATAGAGCACAACATGAGCGACGACGATGTCGTCGTGCCGCCGGCACCCGGTCAGGGCGCGGCCTTCATCTTTCGGGAGATCCCATGAGCGAGCCCCTTGCGCCCAATGCCGCGGTAAGCGTCGGCAAGGTGGTTTTCGCCAACAATGCGCCCTTGTCGCTGATCGCAGGCCCCTGTCAACTCGAGTCGCGCCAGCACGCCTTCGACATGGCCGGCGCACTGAAGGAACTAACCACAAGGCTCGGTATCGGGCTGGTGTACAAGACGAGCTACGATAAGGCCAACCGCACCTCGCTCGGCGGCGCGCGCGGTGCCGGGATCGAGGCGGCGATGCCGATCTTCGACGACCTGCGCAAGGAGTTCGGACTGCCGGTGCTGACCGACGTCCACACCGAGGAGCAATGCGCATTGGTCGCGCCGCATGTGGATGTGCTGCAGATACCGGCCTTTCTCAGCCGGCAGACGGATCTGCTGATTGCGGCGGCGCGCACCGGCAAGGTGGTGAACGTCAAGAAGGGTCAGTTCCTGGCGCCATGGGACATGAAGAATGTCGTCGCCAAGGTCACCGGTTCCGGCAACGCCAACGTGCTGGTCACCGAGCGCGGCGCCTCCTTCGGCTACAACACACTGGTGTCGGACATGCGAGCGCTGCCGATCATGGCCGAGATCGGCGCGCCGGTGATCTTCGACGCCACCCATTCCGTGCAGCAGCCGGGCGGGCAGGGCGGCTCGACCGGTGGCGAACGACGCTTTGTCGAGACCCTCGCGCGCGCCGCCGTGGCGATCGGCGTTGCCGGCGTGTTCATCGAAACCCACCAGGATCCGGACAACGCCCCCTCGGACGGCCCCAACATGGTGCCCTTGAAGAATCTTCCCGCATTGCTGGAAAGGCTGATGGCGTTCGATCGGATCGCCAAGAGGCCGTAGCAGGGCAGCCGAAAATCTGGAACCTTCGCCCGCTCCCCTCATTGTCCACAACGGACAATCAAATGAGAGGAGCACAACAATGACCACTCCGTCTGGCCACACCGAAGCCATCGCCGCCTCACGCGTCATCGGCACCTCGGTCTACAACACCGCCGGCGACAGCATCGGCAGCATTGAGGACGTGATGCTCGACAAGATGTCGAACGGGATCATGTTCGCGGTTATCGGCTTCGGCGGCTTCCTCGGCATGGGCGAGAAGTATCACGCCATTCCGTGGGCAAGCCTCGACTATGATGAAAACATGGGCGGCTACGTCGTGCCTTTCACGAAGGAACAGCTCAAGGCGGCACCGGCCTACTCGATCGAGGAATTGACCGGCGCCGATGGTGAAGCGGCCCGCGACGCATCCTTCGAATACTACCACGTGAAGCCTTACTGGCACTGATCGGCCTGAGCGGCTGCTTCCAGAATCGAGAAGGCCCCCGGGTCCGGGGGCCTTCGAGCGTTGAGGAACCTATTCAGCGGTCCGAAGGGTGGATAGCTCCGTGGAGTTCTGCTGAGGCTTCTGGGTGTCGCAGGACGTTAGGAACGCCGCCGCGATCAGGAACAAACTCACGATACCGCTCAACTGAGACATGGCGAAACTCCTCGTGTTTCGCCCCGCGCAAACACGACCATAAATCAGAAGGGCGAGTCGCGCGCATGACTAATGATGACAAAGATTTGCGCTTCGTGAATCTTGTCGCCTGCAATTATTGCGGACCGCCCAATTGCCTTTTGCCGGGCTTTGGCTAAGAGGGGCGCGACGCTTCAATCGATCAATCGGGGACATCGCAATGACCGCCATCATCGACATTGTCGGGCGTGAAATCCTGGACAGCCGTGGAAATCCGACCGTCGAGGTCGACGTGGTGCTGGAAGACGGCTCGATGGGCCGCGCCGCCGTTCCGTCGGGCGCCTCGACCGGCGCGCATGAGGCGGTCGAGCTGCGCGACGGCGGGCCGCGCTATCTCGGCAAGGGAGTCCAGGGCGCCGTCGAGGCCGTGAACGGCGAGTTGTTCGAGGCGATCGGCGGCATGGAAGCCGAGAACCAGATCCATATCGACCAGACGATGATCGAGCTCGACGGCACTCCGAACAAGAGCCGGCTCGGCGCCAACGCCATCCTCGGCGTGTCGCTGGCGGTGGCCAAGGCCGCCGCCGAGGCCGCCGGGCTGCCGCTCTACCGCTATGTCGGCGGCGCCAAGGCGCACATCCTGCCGGTGCCGATGATGAACATCATCAATGGCGGCGCTCATGCCGACAACCCGATCGACTTTCAGGAATTCATGATCCTGCCGGTCGGCGCGCCGACGCTGCGCGACGGCGTGCGTTGGGGCTCTGAAATCTTCCATACGCTGAGGAAGAAGCTGAAGGATGCCGGCCACAACACCAATGTCGGCGACGAGGGCGGTTTCGCCCCCAACCTGAAGAGCGCGCCGTCGGCCCTCGATTTCATCATGGAATCGATCGAGAAGGCCGGCTTCAAGCCGGGCGAGGACGTGGCGCTCGGCCTCGACTGCGCGGCGACCGAGTTCTTCAAGGACGGCAACTACGTCTATGAGGGCGAGAAGAAGACCCGCGATCCGAAGGCGCAGGCCAAATACCTCGCCAAGCTCGCTTCCGATTATCCGATCGTCACCATCGAGGACGGCCTTGCCGAGGACGATTGGGAGGGCTGGAAATACCTGACCGATCTGATCGGCAAGAAGACCCAATTGGTCGGCGACGATCTGTTCGTCACCAACACGGCGCGACTGCGCGACGGTATCCGCATGGGCGTCGCCAACTCGATCCTGGTCAAGGTCAACCAGATCGGCTCGCTCACCGAAACGCTCGACGCGGTCGAGACCGCGCACAAGGCCGGCTACACCGCCGTCATGTCGCACCGCTCGGGCGAGACCGAGGATTCGACCATTGCCGACCTCGCCGTCGCCACCAACTGCGGGCAGATCAAGACCGGCTCGCTGTCGCGCTCAGACCGCATGGCCAAGTACAACCAGCTCATCCGGATCGAGGAAGAGCTCGGCCGGCAGGCGCGCTACGCCGGCAAGTCGGTGGTCAAGGGCTGATCCGGACAAACTGTCTTGGTTGTTGAAAGAGGCGGAGAGGCGGGTTTCCCCGCCTCTTTTTGTTTCGGCAGGTCTCAGTCCAGCCAGCCGTAACCGTCCATTAAGCACAATCGGGCGAAAAAAGACTCGAACAGCCGCTTGCGCTCGCGGCCGAAAGGGGTCGGGTCATGTGGACACGTCAGCACAAGCAGAGAAACACCGGCAAGCTGATCGTTCCGTCGCTCTGCGTGCTGTTTCTCGCCTATTTCGGCTTCCATGCCTATCACGGTGAGTTCGGCATCTACTCCAAATATCGGCTGCAGGCCCAGGCGGCCGAACTCCAGACTCAGCTCGACGCGGTCAAGGCGCGCCGGATCGACTTCGAACGTCGTGTCCAGCTCATGCATGAAGGCACGCTGGAAAAGGACATGCTTGACGAGCAGGCCCGAAAGGCGCTCAATCTGTCCCATCCGGGCGAAATCACCATCATGCTGCCGGCTTCGGCAAAATAACCGAATTTCGGTTAATCAAACTTATTTGCAATGATTCTAATCGCTTAGGATGCATGTCAGCCATGCATTTTTCAGCATGGCGCATTGCATTCTTGCGTGTTAGCCTCGCTCAAATCGGTGGGGAGACGGGTCGCTCTCCCTTGAATGTCCGCGAAGAGACGCCAACAGGGAGTGATGTATGGCCACCGCCGCCAGAAAAGCGCCTGCCAAGTCCAAATCCAGATCCGACGGCAAATCGTCGGCCCTTTCCACCCCCAAGCCAGCCGACTTCACCAAAGAAGAAGAGCTCTCCGCCTACCGGCACATGCTGCTCATTCGCCGCTTCGAGGAGAAGGCGGGCCAGCTTTACGGCATGGGCTTTATCGGCGGCTTCTGCCACCTCTATATCGGCCAGGAGGCCGTCGTTACCGGCATGAAGATGGCGCTGATCGAGGGCGACCAGATGATCACCGCCTATCGCGACCATGGCCACATGCTGGCTATGGATCTGTCGCCGCGCGGCGTCATGGCCGAGCTCACCGGGCGCCGTGGCGGCCTGTCGAAAGGCAAGGGCGGCTCCATGCACATGTTCTCCAAGGAGAAGCATTTCTATGGCGGCCACGGCATCGTGGGCGCGCAGGTGTCGCTGGGCACAGGCCTGGCCTTCGCCAACCGCTACCGCGACAACAAGAATGTCTCGCTGACCTATTTCGGCGACGGCGCCGCCAACCAGGGCCAGGTCTATGAAAGCTTCAACATGGCCTCGCTGTGGAAGCTGCCGGTAATCTACATCATCGAGAACAATCGCTACGCCATGGGCACATCGGTGTCGCGCTCATCCGCCGAGACCGACTTCTCCAACCGCGGCGCTTCCTTCAAGATTCCCGGCATGCAGGTCGACGGCATGGACGTTCGCGCGGTCAAGGCAGCCGGCGACGTCGCCGCCGAATGGTGCCGCGCCGGCAACGGCCCGCTGATCCTCGAGATGCAGACCTATCGCTATCGCGGGCATTCGATGTCCGACCCGGCGAAGTATCGCTCCAAGGAAGAAGTGCAGAAGATGCGCTCGGAGCACGACCCGATCGAACAGGTCAAGGCGCGCCTGATCGATAAGAGGTGGGCGAGCGAAGACGATCTCAAGGCCATCGACAAGGAGGTCCGCGACATCGTCGCCGACGCCGCCGAATTTGCCCAGCACGACGCCGAGCCGGATCCGTCCGAGCTCTGGACCGACATCGTACTCTAAGGAGGGCACGGACATGCCGATCGAAATTCTCATGCCCGCTCTCTCGCCGACGATGGAAGAGGGCAATCTTTCCAAGTGGTTGAAGAACGAAGGCGACAAGGTCGTCGCTGGCGACGTCATCGCCGAGATCGAGACCGACAAGGCGACGATGGAGGTCGAAGCCGTCGATGAAGGCACGCTCGCCAAGATCGTGGTTCCGGCCGGCACCGAAGGCGTCAAGGTCAACGCGTTGATCGCCGTGCTTGCGGTCGACGGCGAAGACGTCGACAAGGCCGGCGAAGGCATCGGCGAAGAAGAGCCCAAGGCTGAAGCGGCCGCGCCGGCACCGGCGCCCGCCGCGGCCAAAAGCGAGGCGGCTGCGCCTGTCGCCGCCGCGCCGAAGGCGGAAGTCGCGGCCGATCCGGACATCCCTGCCGGCACCGAAATGGTCTCGACCACGGTGCGCGAGGCGCTGCGTGACGCGATGGCCGAGGAAATGCGCCGCGACGGCGATGTCTTCGTCATGGGCGAGGAAGTTGCCGAATACCAGGGCGCCTACAAGATCACGCAAGGCCTGCTGCAGGAGTTCGGGCCGCGCCGCGTCGTCGATACCCCGATCACCGAGCATGGCTTTGCCGGCGTCGGTGTGGGCGCGGCGATGGCAGGCCTGAAGCCGATCGTCGAGTTCATGACCTTCAACTTCGCCATGCAGGCGATCGATCAGATCATCAATTCGGCCGCCAAGACACTCTATATGTCCGGCGGCCAGATGGGCGCGCCGATCGTCTTCCGCGGCCCGAACGGCGCCGCGGCCCGTGTCGCCGCCCAGCACTCGCAGTGCTACGCCGCCTGGTACAGCCACATCCCCGGCCTGAAAGTGGTGATGCCTTACACGGCCGCCGACGCCAAGGGCCTGCTCAAGGCCGCGATCCGCGATCCGAACCCGGTCATCTTCCTCGAGAACGAGATTCTCTACGGCCAGTCCTTCGACGTGCCGAAGCTCGACGATTTCGTGCTGCCGATCGGCAAGGCGCGTGTGCACAAGCAGGGCAGGGACGTCACCCTCGTCTCCTTCGGCATCGGCATGACCTATGCGGTCAAGGCCGAGGCCGAACTGCGCGGCATGGGCCTTGACGCCGAGATCATCGATTTGAGAACCGTCCGTCCGCTCGACTTCGATACCATCATCGCCTCGGTCAAGAAGACCAACCGGCTGGTCGTGGTGGAGGAAGGCTTCCCGCAGAGCTCGGTCGGCGACCACATCGCCAGCCAGGTCTCGCAGCGCGCCTTCGACTTCCTCGATGCGCCGGTCATCACCATCGCCGGCAAGGATGTGCCGATGCCTTACGCGGCGAACCTCGAAAAGCTGGCGTTGCCCAATGTCGGCGAGGTCGTCGAGGCGGTCAAAGCCGTCACCTATCGCTGAGCCGGTCGGGAGGACAACATGCCAATCAACATCACCATGCCGGCTCTCTCGCCCACCATGGAAGAGGGCAATCTCGCCAAGTGGCTGGTCAAGGAAGGCGATCATGTTGCGCCCGGTGACGTGATCGCGGAGATCGAGACCGACAAGGCGACGATGGAAGTCGAAGCCGTCGATGAGGGCACAGTCGCTAAGCTGGTCGTTCCGGCAGGCACCGAAGGCGTCAAGGTCAATGCGGTGATCGCCATTCTGGCAGGCGAAGGCGAGGACGCCGGTGCTGCCGCAAAGAGCGATGGCGGTGCGGCGCCCAAGGCGGAGGCTCCGAAAGCGGACCCTGCGAAGGCCGAGGCCCCCAAGGAAGCGCCGAAGCCGGCGGCCGCGCCGGCGAAGGCCGAGCCTGCACCGGTCGCCAACGGCCACGCCGGCGGCGAGCGCGTGTTCGCCTCCCCGCTCGCCCGCCGCATCGCCAAGGATGCCGGTGTCGACGTGAAGGGGCTTAGTGGCTCCGGTCCGCATGGCCGCGTGGTGAAGGCCGATGTCGAGGCGGCGATCGCTTCCGGCGGCGCCAAGGCTGCGCCTGCCGGCAAGGCTCCTGCCGGTGCGCCTGCAGGCGCTCCTGCCCCCGCGCCGAAGCCGATGTCGGACGATCAGGTGCTGAAACTCTTCGCCGAAGGCTCCTACGAGCTCGTCCCGCACGACAATATGCGCAAGACCATCGCGCGCCGCCTGGTCGAAGCCAAGAGCACCATTCCGCATTTCTATCTGACGCTCGATTGCGAGCTCGATGCGCTGCTCGCGCTGCGCACGCAGCTCAACGCCGCGGCCCCGATGCGGAAAACCGAGAAGGGCGAGGTCCCGGCCTACAAGCTCTCGGTCAATGACATGGTGATCAAGGCGATGGCGATGGCGCTGATGGCGGTGCCGGACGCCAACGCCTCCTGGACCGAAAACGCCATGGTCAAGCACAAGCACGCCGATGTCGGCGTCGCCGTGTCGATACCCGGCGGCCTGATCACGCCGATCATCCGCCACGCAGACGAAAAGACGCTGTCCGTCATCTCCAATGAGATGAAGGATCTGGCAAGCCGTGCCCGCAGCCGCAAGCTGAAGCCCGAGGAATACCAGGGCGGCACCACGGCCGTGTCCAATCTCGGCATGTTCGGCGTCAAGGATTTTGCCGCCGTTATCAACCCGCCGCACGCCACGATCCTTGCGGTCGGCGCCGGCGAGGAGCGCGCCATCGTGAAGAAAGGCGAGATCAAGATCGCGACCATGATGTCGGTGACGCTGTCGACCGATCACCGCGCCGTCGACGGCGCGCTCGGTGCGGAGCTGCTCGGCGCCTTCAAGCGCATGATCGAAAATCCGATGGGCATGCTGGTGTAAGGAAGGGACAAAGGCGGTGCGGAAATTCTTCACCAGCCTTTTAGCCTTCATTCTTTCCGGTCTGGCCGGCGGACTGGTCGTTCAAGAGCTGGCGGTCATCACCGGCGCGACAGAGGAATGCATTCTGGTCTTCGCGGCCACGGTGATGATCGTCGTTGTGGTCACGGTCGGCTTCTTCCTCGTTCAATTCCGAGGCAAGCCGGTGCGGGCGCTCGATGGGATGCTGTGGCTGCTGCTTGCGCTTTTCTGTCTCGGGCTGCTGGCGCTGGTGGGCTGGACGTTTTCGGTGCCGGCCGAGAGCCGGGCGACCGCAAATGACCTTTCGATCGTTTCCGGGCTGATCCTGCCGGGCGTAGCGGCGATCATCGTGCAATGGCCGCGCTGGCAACTCAAGCGCTCGGCGGCGGCATTCGGCTGGGGGACAACCGCATGAAGACAATTCTCTGCTATGGCGACTCGCTGACCTGGGGCTACGACGCCGGCAGCCTCGGCCGCCATGCGCTGGGGGACCGCTGGCCGAGCGTTCTCAAGACGGCGCTGGGCGACGGCATCGAGGTCATCGCCGAAGGGCTGAACGGCCGCACCACTGCCTTTGACGATCACCTCGCCGGTGCCGACCGCAACGGCGCGAGAATGCTGCCGACGATCCTCACGACGCACGCGCCGCTCGACCTGATCATCATCATGTTGGGCGCCAACGACATGAAGCCGTGGATCCACGGCAATCCCGTTGCCGCCAAGCAGGGCATGCAGCGCCTGATCGATATCGTGCGCGGCCACGACTATCCGTTCGACTGGCCGGCTCCGCAGATCCTCATTGTCGCGCCGCCCGCGGTGACGCGCACCGAGAATGCCGAATTCAAGGAAATGTTCGCCGGCGGCGATGACGCCTCGAAGCGGCTGGCGCCGCAATATTCCTCGCTTGCCGACGAGGCCGGCTGCGGCTTCTTCGACGCCGGCTCCGTCGCCGTCACCACGCCGCTCGACGGCGTCCATCTCGATGCCGAAAACACACGCAAGATCGGCAAGGCGCTGGCACCGCTGGTGCGCGTCATGCTGGAACTCTAGAAAATCAGGGAGAAACCCGTGGCTGAATCCTACGACGTCATCATCATCGGTTCCGGTCCCGGCGGCTATGTCACGGCGGTGCGCTCCGCCCAACTCGGCTTCAAGACGGCGATCGTCGAGCGCGAGCATCTCGGCGGCATCTGCCTGAACTGGGGCTGCATCCCGACCAAGGCGCTGCTGCGTTCGGCCGAGATCATGCACTATTCCGATCACCTCAAGGATTACGGGCTGAAGCTCGAAGGCGGCAAGGTCAGCGCCGACACCGCCGCGGTCGTCGACCGCTCGCGCAAGGTCTCGCTGCGGCTGAATGGCGGCGTCGCCTTCCTGATGAAGAAAAACAAGGTCGACGTCATCTGGGGCGAGGCCAAGCTTTCGAAGCCGGGTGAGATCGTAGTCTCCAAGACGGCCAAGAAGGCCATGGAGCCGCAGCCGCCGGCGCCGAAAGGCGTCAAGGGCGAGGGCACCTACACCGCCAAGCACATCATCCTCGCAACCGGCGCGCGGCCGCGCGCGCTGCCTGGCATCGAGCCGGACGGCAAGCTGATCTGGACCTATTTCGAGGCCATGGTTCCGAAGGAGATGCCGAAGTCGCTGCTGGTGATGGGCTCGGGCGCCATCGGCATCGAGTTCGCCTCCTTCTACCGCACCATGGGCGCCGATGTGACCGTGGTCGAGCTTTTGCCGGCGGTGATGCCGGTCGAGGATGCCGAGGTCTCGAAATTCGCGCAGAAACAGTTCGAGAAGCAGGGCATGAAGATCATCCTGGAAGCCAAGGTGACCAAGGTCGAGAAATCAGCCAATTCGATCACCGCGCATGTCGAGATGAAGGACGGCAAAGTCGAGAAGATCACGGCCGGCCGCATGATCTCGGCCGTCGGCGTGCAAGGCAATATCGAGGGCCTCGGCCTCGAGGCGCTCGGCGTCAAGACGGATCGCGGCTGCGTCGTGGTCGACGGCTACGGCAGGACGAACGTGCCCGGCATCTACGCCATCGGCGATGTGGCCGGGCCGCCGATGCTCGCCCACAAGGCCGAGCACGAGGGCGTGATCTGCGTCGAGAAGATCGCCAATATCCCGGGCGTGCACGCCATCGACAAGCTGAAGATCCCGGGCTGTACCTATTGCAGCCCGCAGGTCGCCTCGGTCGGCCTGACCGAAGCCAAGGCCAAGGCCGAGGGCAAGGACATCCGCGTCGGCCGCTTCCAGTTCGGCGCCAACGGCAAAGCCATCGCGCTCGGCGAGGACCAGGGCTTCATCAAGACCATCTTCGACAAGAAGACCGGGCAGCTGCTGGGCGCGCATATGATCGGCGCCGAGGTGACCGAGCTCATCCAGGGTTTCGTCGTGGCGATGAACCTGGAGACCACAGAGGAAGAGCTGATGCACACGATCTTCCCGCATCCGACCCTGTCGGAGATGATGAAGGAAAGCGTGCTCGACGCCTATGGCCGCGCTTTGAACGCATGATAGACTGCTCGCGCGAGACTCAGACGCGGCAGCCGGAGGATTCTGAGGGCAAAGCAGTTCGTATCCGGATGCATTTTCACCTGATCAAGGAGGAATTGGCATATGGACGTGAATGGCGTGGGCTGGATAGCAGCCATCATCATCGGAGGCTTGGCCGGATGGCTCGCCGAAATGGTCATGAAGAGCAACACCGGCATCTTCATGAACATCATTTTGGGTATCGTCGGCGCGATCGTTCTGAATGCGATCTTACAGGCTCTCAACATCCAGTCCTTCGGCGCCGGCTGGTTCGCCTATCTCATCACCGGTTTCATCGGCGCCTGCCTGCTGATCTTTGTCGGCCGGCTGGTACGGCGCTGAGCCCCAGCGAAGTCCGTTATGCGAAAATGGCCGTGGCGGCATGCGCCGGCGTGGCCTTTTTCTTTATTCCGAAAAGTCCTAGATGACGCAGACAGGCGGCCGCGACGCGGGCGGCCGCGAAGGGTTCGAAATGGTCACTGTTCTCGACACGATCGCCAATGCGCCGCGCCCGCGGCATCCCGAAAAGGCGCACAGGCCGGACCAGGAAGTGCTGCGCAAGCCGGACTGGATCCGCGTCAAGGCGCCGGTTTCGAAGGGTTACGCCGAGACACGCGAGATCGTGAAGTCGCACAAGCTGGTAACGGTGTGCGAGGAGGCCGGATGTCCGAACATCGGTGAATGCTGGGACAAGAAGCACGCCACCTTCATGATCATGGGCGAGATCTGCACGCGCGCCTGCGCCTTCTGCAATGTCGCCACCGGCATCCCGACCGCCCTCGACGCGGACGAGCCGGCGCGTGTCGCCCATGCGGTCAAGCAGATGGGCCTCAGCCACGTCGTCATCACATCGGTCGACCGCGACGACCTCGACGACGGCGGCGCGCAGCATTTCGCCGATGTCATCCACGCCATCCGCGCCGCCGCGCCTTCAACGACGATCGAGATCCTGACGCCCGACTTCCTGCGCAAGGACGGCGCGCTTGAGATCGTCGTTGCCGCCAAGCCCGACGTCTTCAACCACAATCTGGAAACCGTGCCGTCGAATTACCTGACGGTGCGGCCCGGCGCCCGCTACTTCCACTCGATCCGGCTGCTGCAGCGCGTGAAAGAACTCGATCCGTCGATCTTCACCAAGTCCGGCATCATGGTTGGCCTCGGCGAGGAGCGGAACGAAGTGCTGCAGCTCATGGATGACCTGCGTTCGGCAAATGTCGACTTCATGACCATCGGCCAATACCTGCAGCCTTCGAAGAAGCACCATCCGGTGATCCGCTTCATCACGCCGGACGAGTTCAAGTCCTTTGAGACGATCGGCAAGACGAAGGGCTTCCTGTTGGTGGCTTCGAGCCCGCTGACGCGCTCCTCGCATCATGCCGGCGAGGATTTCGCCAGGCTGCGCGCGGCGCGCGAGGCGCAGCTCAAGAAGGCCAGCTGACGCTTTCATGCCGAAATTCGAAGCCACCCGCCGCGTCGCCTACACGCCGGAACAGATGTTCGCGCTGGTGGCGGATATCGAGACCTATCCGCAATTCCTGCCGCTCTGCGAGGCGCTGACGGTGCGCTCGCGCAAGGAGCGCGACGGCCGCACCATCCTCGTCGCCGACATGAGCATCGGCTACAAGGCGATCCGCGAGACCTTTACGACGCAGGTGCTGCTGAAGCCCGACGAGAACGCCATCGACGTCAAATACATCGACGGCCCGTTCAAATATCTCAGCAACATCTGGCGCTTCGATCCGGCCGATGGCGGCTGCGAAGTGCATTTCTTCATCGACTACGAATTCAAGAGCCGCATTCTCGGCGCGCTGATGGGCACGATGTTCGATCGCGCCTTCCGCATGTTTTCCGAAGCATTCGAGAAGCGAGCGAACGTGATCTACGGCGCAGCGCAAGGCACGCCTGATCCGCGGATAGCCTAGTCCAGCGCTCGCAGGCCAAGCTGCAGCGCGTGCCGGACCGTCTCGTGGCGGATGAATTCGCGCCCCTTATGACCAAACAGCTGGCGCTCGACGACGACCGGCTGGCCGGCAAATGCCATCCCGAACCAGACGAGACCCACCGGCTTTTCCGACGAGCCGCCGCTCGGGCCGGCAATTCCGGTGACGGCAAGGGAGAGGCTCGCGCGCGAATGCGTCAGCGCGCCCGCAGCCATCTCCCTGACCGTCTCACCCGAGACCGCGCCATGCGCCTCAAGCGTCGCCGCGGAGACGCCGAGCATCTCCATCTTGGCTTCGTTGGAATAGGTGATGAAGCCGCGATCGACCACCGCGGAAGAGCCGGCAATGTCGGTCAGTGCTGCAATGATCAGACCGCCGGTGCAGCTCTCGGCCGTGGCCAGCATGATGCCGCGCTGCTGACAAGCCTGGAGCAGGGCGTTGGCTAATTCCGCGTTGCTCATGCCGGCACGTCTCCCGGATAGACGACGCTGGCGGTCGCGATCGCCGCAATGCCTTCGCCGCGCCCGACAAAGCCGAGCTTCTCGTTGGTCGTCGCTTTGATGGAAACGCGTTCCGGCGCAATGCCGAGCATCGCCGCCAGCGCCGCCGTCATCGCCTCGCGATGCGGCCCCACCCGCGGCGCCTCGCAGATCAGCGTGATATCGGCATTGGCGATGCGCCCGCCGCGCTCGCGCACCAGCGTCGCCGCATGCTCGACGAAGATTTTCGAGGCAACGCCCTTCCATTGCGGGTCCGACGGCGGGAAATGCGTGCCGATGTCGCCGGCGCCGCAGGTGGCGAGCAACGCATCGGTGAGCGCATGAAGCCCGACATCGGCGTCCGAATGGCCGGAGAGTTTCCGGTCATAGGGGATAGTGACCCCGCACAGAGTGACATGGTCGCCCGCTTCGAACGCGTGCACATCGTAGCCATTGCCGGTGCGGATGTCCGGAAAGCGCGGCAGCGCATTTGAGAGCCGCTGGTCGGCCATCGCGATATCCCTTGCCCAGGTGAGCTTGATGTTGTCCGGCGAGCCCTGGACGATCTTGACCGGAATATGCGCCCATTCGGCGATCGCCGCGTCGTCGGTGAACTCGCTTTTGCCGAGATGATGCGCCTTCTCGTGCGCCGCCAGCAACGGCCAGAACGGGAAGCCTTGCGGTGTCTGCGCCGCGTGCAGGCCGGCCCTCGACACCGTCTCCTCGATCATGCCCTCGGCCGATTCCCGCTTGAGCGTGTCGGCGACGGGCAGCGCCGGCAGGGCGCCCTGGCGCTCGCCGATGGCCTCGATGGTTCGGTCGATGAGCCCATGATCGACAAACGGGCGCACCGCGTCATGCACCAGCACCTTTGCCGGCGCCTGCTCCCTCAGCGCCAAAAGTCCCAGCCGGACGGAAGCCTGGCGGGACGGACCGCCCATGACGATGAGCGTGTGCGTAGCATTAGCTCCCGCCGCGCGCTCGAACAGCTCGCGGTCGTCGGCGTGGATCGCCACCACCACTGGCCCGACGGCTGGATGTGACAGGAATCTTTCCAGCGTATGCGCAATGACGGCGCGTCCGCCGATGCGCTGATACTGCTTCGGCCCCTCGGCCTGTCCGGCACGGGCGCCGCGGCCGGCGGCGACAATGACCACGCCGACCTTGCCGTCCGGTTTTTCACTTGTGTCAGTCATGGCGAGAGGCTTAGTCGCGGCTGGCAGGGAAGGCCAGCATTTTCCAAAATGCGCCTTAATGTGACGTCATTGCGCGTTGCACAATGGCTTGCATCTGGCTACACAATGTGCAGCAATCGAACATGCTTGGTTTTTGTGCATGCCTGAATTGACCACATTGGCTTCGCCGCTCGACGTCGGCGGCGTAAGGATACGCAACCGCGTGTTCCTGGCGCCGATGTCCGGCATAACCGACGAGCCGTTCCGTCAGCGTGCGCATGCGCATGGTGCCGGGCTGGTCGTGTCGGAAATGGTGGCGAGCGGCGAACTGGCCAAGGGAAGGGCCGGCTGCGATCTGCGCATCCGCCATTCCGGGCTGCCCGTCCATATGGTGCAGCTTGCTGGCCGCGAGGCAGCGCACATGGCCGAGGGCGCGCGAATCGCGGCGGGCGAGGGCGCCGACATCATCGACATCAACATGGGCTGCCCGGCAAAGAAGGTGACGGGCGGCTATGCCGGCTCGGCGCTGATGCGCGATCTCGATCACGCGCTCTCGCTGATCGAGGCGGTGGTCGATGCCGTTTCGGTGCCGGTGACGGTCAAGATGCGGCTCGGCTGGGACGAAAGCGCGCTCAACGCGCCGATGTTGGCGCGCCGCGCCGAGCTGGCCGGCGTGCGCATGGTGACCGTCCACGGCCGCACGCGCTGCCAGTTCTATCAGCGTAAGGCCGATTGGCGCGCCATTGCGCGCGTCAAGGAAGCGGTCTCGATCCCGGTGGTGGCCAATGGCGATGTCGGCTCGCCGGAAGAGGCTGCGACGATCCTGGATCAATCAGGCGCCGACGCGGTGATGATCGGCCGTGCCCATTACGGCGCGCCGTGGACCGCCGGCAGCATCGCGGCAGCCGCCGCTGGCATGTCTGCAACCGATATTCCCGAAACGCCCAAGAGGCTCGCTGACTACGTGGTTGCGCATTACGAGGACATGCTCTCGCTCTACGGCGTCGAAAGCGGGCTCCGCCAGGCGCGCAAGCATCTCGGCTGGTATCTGGACAGGCACGCGACTCGTGCTTCGGCGGAACGGCGCAAGCACATCCTCACTTCCTTCGAGCCGGCTGAAGTGATCGCCGGGCTGCGCCAAGCCTTTACCGAAAGCGCGGCATCGCCAGAATTGCGGAGCGCGGCATGAATACGAACCTCCCACAGCCGGCCGACACCGCGGATGCCGCCAATATCGTGCTGAACACCATTCGCCGCCCGGTGATCATGGTCGATGCCGACGGCTTCATCACCTTCGCCAACGCGGATGCAGAGGATTTCTTCCGCTCCAGCGCGACCATGCTGGCGCGCAACACGTTGTCCAAGCTGGTCCCGTTCGGCAGTCCGCTGCTCACCTTGGTCGACCAGGTGCGCGAGCGCCGCGCGCCGGTCAACGAATACCGCGTCGACGTCTCTTCGCCGCGCCTCGGCATCGAGAAGATGGTCGACCTCTACGTCGCCCCGGTGCCGGAGTTTCCCGGCTCGGTCGTGGTGATGTTCCAGGAACGGTCGATGGCCGACAAGATCGACCGGCAGATGACACATCGGGGTGCCGCCCGTTCTGTCACCGGCCTGGCGGCCATGCTGGCGCATGAGATAAAGAACCCGCTCTCCGGCATCCGCGGCGCGGCGCAACTGCTCGAGCTCTCGGCCTCCGACGAGGACCGTGCCCTCACCCGGTTGATAACCGACGAGACCGACCGCATCGTGTCGCTGGTCGACCGCATGGAAGTGTTTTCCGACGAGCGGCCGATCGAGCGCTTTCCCGTCAACATCCATGTCGTTCTGGATCATGTGAAAGCGATCGCCAAGAACGGCTTTGCAAAAAAAATCAAGATCTTGGAGGAATATGATCCATCGCTTCCTCCAGTCTATGCGAACCGTGACCAGCTGATCCAGGTGTTCCTCAACCTGGTCAAGAACGCCGCGGAGGCGATCGGCGCCGACCCGCAGGGCGAGATCGTGCTGTCGACGGCTTTCCGGCCCGGCATCCGCGTTTCCGTGCCGGGAACGCAAGACCGCGTCTCGCTGCCGCTGGAATTCTGCGTGCACGACAACGGCCCCGGTGTTTCCGAGGACATCCTGCCGATCCTCTTCGATCCGTTCATCACCACCAAACCGAACGGCTCGGGCCTCGGGCTGGCACTGGTCGCCAAGATTGTCGGCGAGCACGGCGGCATCATCGAATGCGATTCGACGCAGCGTGGAACCACTTTCCGCGTCTTGATGCCGGCCTGGAAGGACACTTTGCCCAACGCCGGCGACGAAGCTGAAGGAGACCGCAAATGACCGTTCGCGGCAATATCCTCGTCGCCGACGACGATGCGGCGATCCGAACCGTGCTCAACCAGGCGCTGTCGCGCGTGGGCCATGAAGTGCGCGTGACTTCGAACGCCTCGACGCTGTGGCGCTGGGTGGCTGCCGGCGAGGGCGACCTCGTCATCACCGATGTGGTGATGCCGGACGAGAACGCCTTCGACATGCTGCCGCGCATCAAGAAGGCGCGACCCGAGCTGCCGGTCATCGTCATGAGCGCGCAGAACACTTTCATGACTGCCATCCGCGCCTCCGAGACCGGCGCCTACGAGTATCTGCCGAAGCCCTTCGATCTGACCGAGCTGCTCAACATCGTCAACCGCGCGCTTGCCGAGCCGAAGCGGCCGAAGCTGGATTCCCGCGCCGACGATCAGCCGGAGACGATGCCGCTGGTCGGCCGCTCGGCCGCCATGCAGGACATCTACCGCATGCTGGCCCGCATGATGCAGACCGACCTGACGGTGATGATCAGCGGCGAATCCGGCACCGGCAAGGAGCTGGTAGCGCGCGCGCTGCACGAATACGGCCGCCGCCGCGGCGGGCCTTTCGTGGCCATCAACATGGCCGCGATCCCGCGCGACCTGATCGAATCGGAACTGTTCGGCCATGAGAAGGGCGCCTTCACCGGCGCGCAGAACCGCTCCACCGGCCGCTTCGAGCAGGCCGAAGGCGGCACGCTGTTCCTCGACGAGATCGGCGACATGCCGATGGAGGCGCAGACGCGCCTGCTGCGCGTGCTACAGCAGGGCGAATACACGACCGTCGGCGGCCGCACGCCGATCAAGACCGACGTGCGCATCGTCGCCGCCACCAACAAGGATTTGCGGACCTTGATCAACCAGGGCCTGTTCCGCGAGGACCTGTTCTACCGCCTGAACGTCGTGCCGCTGCGACTTCCGGCGTTGCGAGAGCGTTCTGAAGACGTGCCTGACCTTGTCCGGCATTTCTTCAAGCAGGGCGCCAGCGAAGGCCTGCAGACCAAGCGCATTTCCGCCGGTGGCATCGAGCTGATGAAGCGCTATCCCTGGCCCGGCAATGTGCGCGAGCTGGAAAATCTGGTGCGCAGGCTCGCCGCGCTCTATTCGCAGGACGAGATTTCGGCCGAGATCATCGAGGCCGAACTGAAGACCGGCGAGCGATCTGTCGTGCCGGACGGCGGCGCGCTGATCCCCGACGACCTGTCGATCGGCCAGGCGGTCGAGCATTTCCTGCAGCGCTATTTCGCGTCCTTCGCCGGCGACCTGCCGCCCTCCGGGCTGTACCAACGCATCCTCGCCGAGGTCGAATATCCGCTGGTGCTGGCTTCGATGACCGCGACGCGCGGCAACCAGATCAAGGCGGCCGAGCTTCTGGGCCTCAACCGCAACACGCTGCGCAAGAAGATCCGCGAGCTTGGCGTCAACGTCTACAAGGCCGCCAGGCAGCCCTGACTTTGCCTTCACTTTTGGGGATTAAGTCGGGGAAAGATTTCCGTCCCGGCCACACTTGTTGCATAATCGCCACAATGCGTTGCATACATCCGACGCAATGACCGACTCTAGACGGCGATATGGCTGCTGAGGCTCCGACACTGAACCAACCGCTTTTCAGCCGGGCCGGCGTTCGCGACGGCCGCCGGCTGCTGGCGTTGCCCGGCGTGGTCGCGATCGTCGGCGCCATGATCACCGCAGCGATCTCGTTTGCAATCCTTGTCGGTGCGACCCCGATCGCGCCGAATGCAAACGCCACCTGGGCGTTGATCGCGCTCAACGCCGTCTTCGTCCTCTTCCTGATCGCTCTGATCAGCCGCGAGATCCGCCGCATCGTCATGGCCCGCAGGAACGGCCGTGCAGCATCGCGGCTGCATGTGCGCATCGTCGCCATGTTCGCGCTGGTCGCCGCGATCCCGGCGATCATGGTCGCGATCATCGCCTCGATCACGCTCGATATCGGCCTCGACCGCTGGTTCGAGATCCGCACCAAAACGATCGTCAATTCGTCGCTGTCGATCGCCGATGCCTATGTCCAGGAAAATGCCCGCAACCTGCAGGGCACGACCCTGTCGATGGCCTACGACCTCGATGCCTCGCGCACGCTCTACGGGCTCGACCGCACCGGCTTCCTCGACCTCATGAACAAGGAGGCCGTCGGCCGCGGACTGGCGCATGCGGCGCTGATCAAGCCTGACGGCTCCTTCGTCATGAGCGCCAAAACCGACGCCGACTTCGCCATGCCGGAGCCGCCCCCTGGCGCGGTCAACACGGCCGCCGACGGCAAGCCGGTGCTGATCGAGCCGCGCACCCGCAACATCATGGGCGCCATTGTCAAGTTGCGCGAGATCGAAGGTCTTTATCTCTACACGATCCGGCTCGTCGACCCGGACGTTATCAAGGCGCGGCAGATCGTTCGGTCGAACACCGACGAGTATCGCGGACTGGAAGAGAACCGTCGCACTTCGCAAGTCGCGTTCGCGCTGCCCTATCTGTCGCTGACCCTGATCGTCATCCTGTCGGCGATCTGGACCGGCATCGCCGTGGCGGATCGAATTGTCCGGCCGATCCGCCAGCTGATCGGCGCGGCCGACGAGGTGGCGACGGGCAATCTCGACGTCGCCGTCCCCGTGCGTCAATCGGACGGCGACGTCGCTTCGCTCGGCGAGACCTTCAACAACATGATCCTCGAGCTCAAATCGCAGCGCAACGAGCTGCTGTCGGCCAAAGACCTGATCGACGAGCGGCGGCGGTTCTCGGAGGCGGTGCTGGCTGGCGTGACCGCAGGGGTCATCGGCGTCGATCCGTACGGCGTCATTACCATCGCCAATCGCTCGGCCGAAACGATGCTGGCGATCTCGGCGAGTGCCGCGCTCGGACAGAACCTGTCCGCCATCCTGCCTCATGTCGGTCGCGTCTTCGAGATCGGGCGCCAATCCGGCAAGCCGGTCTATCGCGAGCAGGTGACCTTCTTCCGCGCCGGCATGGAACGGACTTTCAATGTCCAGGTCACCGTCGAGGCCGGAGACGACGGCTCGGAGGAAAAATCCTATGTCGTCACCATCGACGACATTACCGATCTCGTGCAGGCGCAGCGGTCCTCGGCCTGGGCCGATGTGGCGCGGCGCATTGCCCATGAGATCAAGAATCCACTGACGCCCATCCAGCTCTCGGCCGAGCGCATCAGGCGCCGTTACGGCAAGGTCATCACCGAGGACCGTGAAGTCTTCGACCAGTGCACCGACACCATCATCCGTCAGGTCGAGGACATCGGCCGCATGGTCGACGAATTCTCGGCCTTCGCCCGCATGCCGAAGCCGGAGATGAAGGTGATAGACCTGCGCGAGTCGCTGCGCGAAGCTTCGTTCCTGGTGGAAGTCAGCCGCTCCGACATTGCTTTCCAGCGTGATTTCGGCAACGAGCCGCTCAAGGGAACGTTCGACAGCCGCCTGATGGCGCAGGCCTTCGGCAACGTCATCAAAAACGCCGCCGAGGCCATCGACGGGCTTGATGCGCAAGACCGTTCCGACGGCACAATCCGGATTCAAGCCGGGCGCCAAGATGGCGCCATAAGAATCGATGTTATTGACAACGGCAAAGGGCTGCCGCGCGAGAATCGGCAGCGACTGCTCGAGCCCTACATGACGACGCGCGAAAAAGGCACTGGCCTTGGCCTCGCTATCGTCAAGAAGATCGTGGAGGACCATGGCGGCCGGCTCGAATTGCACGACGCGCCGCCCGATTTCCACGGCGGCCGGGGCGCGATGATCTCGATCATCCTGCCGCCGGCGGCGGTCGTCCCCGCGCCGCCACCCGGCGAAGGCCGCGACGAACACGAACGAGAAACTGAAAAGGTCGGTAATGGCGTCTGACATTCTCATCGTCGATGACGAGGAAGACATCCGCGAACTGGTCGCCGGTATCCTGAGCGACGAAGGTCACGAAACCCGCACGGCACACGATGCCGACAGTGCGCTGGCGGCGATTGCCGATCGCGCGCCACGGCTGATTTTCCTCGATATCTGGCTGCAGGGCTCGCGCCTCGACGGTCTGGCGCTGCTCGACGAGATCAAGACCATGCATCCGAACATGCCGGTGGTGATGATCTCCGGTCACGGCAACATCGAAACGGCGGTGTCGGCCATCCGGCGCGGCGCCTATGATTTCATCGAGAAGCCGTTCAAGGCCGACCGTCTCATCCTGATCGCCGAGCGCGCGCTGGAAACTTCGAAGTTGCGTCGCGAGGTCTCCGACCTCAAGCTGCGCAGCGGCGAGACCTTCGACCTGATCGGCATGTCGTCAGCGATGAGCCAACTGCGGCAGACCATCGAGCGTGTCGCGCCCACCAACAGCCGCATCATGATCATCGGTCCGTCGGGTTCCGGCAAGGAACTGACGGCGCGCGCCATCCACGCGCTGTCGGCGCGCAAGAACGGGCCGTTCGTGACGCTGAGCGCCGCCACCATCACGCCGGAACGCATGGAGATCGAGCTGTTCGGCACCGAATCGAACGGCACCGAACGCAAGGTCGGCGCGCTGGAGGAGGCGCATCGCGGCATCCTCTACATCGACGAGGTCGCCGACATGCCGCGCGAGACGCAGAACAAGATTCTGCGCGTGCTGGTCGAGCAGCAGTTCGAGCGGGTAGGGGGCACAAAGCGGGTCAAGGTCGACGTCCGCATCATCTCCTCCACAGCGCAAAACCTGGAGGCCATGATTGCCGATGGCCGCTTCCGCGAGGACCTCTATCATCGCTTGGCGGTGGTCCCCGTCACTGTGCCGGGTCTCGCCGAACGGCGAGAGGATATTCCGTATCTCGTCGACAATTTCATGAAGCAGATCGCGCGGCAGGCCGGTATCAAGCCGCGCCGCATCGGTGACGACGCGCTGGCCGTGCTGCAGGCGCACAACTGGCCGGGGAACGTGCGCCAGCTGCGCAACAATGTCGAGCGGCTGATGATCCTGGCGCGAGGCGGAGACGTCGACGCCCCGATCACCGCTGACCTTCTGCCCTCCGAGATCGGCGACGTCATGCCGCGCACACCCAACCAGTCGGACCAGCACATCATGGCGCTGCCGCTGCGCGAGGCGCGCGAGCAATTCGAGAAGGACTATCTGATCGCACAGATCAACCGCTTCGGCGGCAACATCTCGAAGACGGCCGAGTTCATCGGCATGGAGCGATCAGCCTTGCACCGCAAGCTGAAGTCGCTGGGCGTGTAAAGGCAATCCAGGAAAAGTGTGCAGCGCCGGTTGGGGTCGGCGGCTTCGCCGTACCATTCCGTCCGGAATTGCCCAAAGCCGGCTGGCCCACGCGATTGTTCATTACGGCAGCGGCGGAATCGCTTAAGAGAGCCGGACATTTCCCTGAGGTAGCCCATGCCGCGCATTGCCTATGTGAACGGGCGCTACGTCGCCCATGCCGAAGCCCGGGTCCATATCGAGGATCGCGGCTATCAGTTCGCTGACGGCGTCTATGAGGTCTGCGAGGTGGCGCGCGGCTTTATCGTCGACATGCCGCGCCATCTGGCCCGGCTTAAGCGCTCGCTCAAGGAATTGTCGATCGCATGGCCCGTCTCGGAAGGCGTCCTGCCGATGCTGCTGCGCGAGGTGGTGCGCCGCAACAACGTCGTCAACGGCCTCGTCTATCTCCAGGTCACGCGCGGCGTCGCCAGCCGTGAATTCGTCTTTCCGGCAGCCGGCACCCGTCCGTCCTTGGTTATAACCGCCCGGAAGGCCGACCCCTCTGCTGCCGCCAAGCGGGTTGAGACCGGCATCAAGGTCATCACCGTCCCGGAGAATCGCTGGGACCGCGTCGACATCAAGAGCACCGGCCTGCTTGCCAATGTGCTCGCCAAGCAGAAGGCCAAGGAAGCCGGCGCCCAGGAGGCCTGGTTCGTCGACTCCGACGGCACGGTCAAGGAGGGCGGCTCGTCCAATGCCTGGATCGTCACCCGCGACGGCGTTCTGGTGACGCGGCCGGCCGAACACGGCATCCTGCGCGGCATCACCCGCACGACACTGTTCGACGTCGCCGAAAAGCTCGGTCTGACGATCGAGGAGCGTGGGTTTTCGATCGCCGAAGCCAAGGCAGCGCGGGAGGCTTTCATCAGTTCCGCGACCACGATCGCCATGCCGGTAGTCGAAATCGACGGCGCGCCGATCGCAAACGGCCACCCCGGCTCCATGACACTTTCGTTGCGGCAGGCATTTTTTGACATTGCGGAAAAAAGTCCAGCCTGATAACCGCAAAGGTGGAATGAACCTCAACTATCTCGTTCTGCTTGTCGTTTAGGCGGCAAGAGGGGGTTTGCGCGCTTGACAGGCGCCGCGTAATTTGGCGCATTGGCCTGCAGACCGAAGGGGATCGGCGAAAGACAAAAACAATGGCGGAACGATCGCAAAACCTTCAGGACCTGTTCCTGAATTCAGTTCGCAAGAGCAAAAATCCACTTACCATCTTTCTCATCAACGGTGTGAAGCTGACCGGCGTGGTCACTTCGTTCGACAATTTCTGTGTGTTGTTGCGGCGCGACGGGCATTCCCAGCTCGTCTACAAGCACGCCATTTCCACGATCATGCCGAGCCAGCCGGTTCAGATGTTTGATGGCGAGGAAGGCCAGGGCGCCTGATTGGCACGTGAGCAGGACGCGGACCGCAGAGTTCGCGGGAAACAAGGACATCAACTTGGGCCGGAAGCCAAGGATCCGACCCGGGCCGTTGTCATTGTGCCGGTGCTTGCGCGCCAGCCGCGGGGCGATGACGATTCGAGCCGCCCGCGCCTGAGCCGCTCGGCGGATGCCCGCCACGACGAGGCGGTCGGGCTTGCCAGCGCCATCGACCTGGACCCGGTCCACACCGCGGTGGTGACGGTCACCGATCCCCGCCCGGCAACGCTGCTCGGCAGCGGCAAGGTGGCGGAATTCGCCGACATCGTGAAGGAACGCAAGGCGGAATTGGTCATCGTCGACCATCCGCTCACGCCGGTACAGCAGCGCAATCTCGAGAAGGAACTGAACGCCAAGGTGCTCGACCGCACCGGGCTTATCCTTGAGATCTTCGGCGAGCGCGCCAGGACCAAGGAAGGCACCCTGCAGGTCGAGCTGGCGCATCTCAACTATCAGAAGGGTCGGCTGGTGCGCAGTTGGACCCACCTCGAACGGCAGCGCGGCGGCGCGGGTTTCCTGGGCGGTCCCGGCGAAACGCAGATCGAATCCGACCGGCGGATCCTGCAGGACAAGATCACCAAGCTCAAACATGAGCTGGAAACGGTTCGCCGCACCCGCGACCTGCACCGCGCAAAACGCAAGAAGGTGCCATTTCCGGTAGTTGCGATCGTCGGCTACACCAATGCCGGAAAGTCGACGCTGTTCAACCGGCTGACCGGGGCAGGGGTGCTGGCGGAGGACATGCTGTTCGCCACGCTCGATCCGACGCTGCGCCGCGTGCGCCTGCCGCACGGCACGCCGATCATCCTGTCGGACACGGTCGGCTTCATCTCGGACTTGCCGACTCATCTGGTCGCGGCCTTCCGGGCGACGCTGGAAGAGGTCGTCGAGGCCGATCTCGTGCTGCATCTGCGCGATATCTCTGATCCGGACACTGCAGCGCAGGCCGAGGATGTCGAGCGCATCCTTGGCGATCTCGGCGTCGATGCCGCGGACACCAGCCGCGTGATCGAGGTGTGGAACAAGATCGACCTGCTCGACGAAGGCAATCGCGAGCGCCTGCTTGCCGAGAGCGCCGGTGGCAAGGCGCCGCCGATCGCGATATCGGCAGCGACCGGCGAGGGGATCGATGCGCTCAAGGCGCTCATCGAGGCCAGAGTGTCGGGCGAGTTGGAAACGATGACGGTGACGTTGAGCCCCGCTGAGCTCGGCCAGGTCGACTGGCTCTATCGCAATGGCGATGTCGTCTCGCGGAGCGACAATGAGGACGGCAGCGTCACCATCTCACTGACGGCCACGCACAGCGCCCGCCAGGAGATCGAGACCCGGCTGAACCGCAGGAACCACGGCTAGGCCGCTGCTTATCTTGCGTTTTTGGCCTGCTGCCAGAGGGTTTCCATCTCGTCCAAAGTCGCCTGTTCCAACGACCTCCCGGAAGCCTCCAACTCCCGCTCGACATAATGGAAGCGCGAGCGGAACTTCTCGTTGGTGCCGCTCAGCGCGGCTTCGGCATCAAGTCTCAAATGGCGGCCGAGATTGACGACGGCAAACAGCATGTCGCCGAACTCATCCTTGATGGGTGCCGCGTCGCCCGTGACCAGCGCCTCGCGCAGCTCGCCGATCTCTTCCTCTATCTTGTCGAGGATGGGTGCTGCCTCGCTCCAGTCGAAGCCGACGCGCGCAGCCTTCTCCTGCAGCTTCAACGCGCGGGTCAGCGCAGGGAGCGCAACCGGCACGCTATCGAGATAGCCCTTGCCGTGATCTTCCGGGTCGAGGCCGCGCGCGATGCGGGCGTTGCGCTTGTCGGCCTTCTCCACCGCCTTGATCTTCTCCCACATGCCCTTGGCCATGCCGGCGCTGCGCGCCTTCTCGTCGCCGAAGACATGCGGGTGACGGCGGATCATCTTGGTGGTGATCGCCTCGACAACGTCGCCGAACGCGAACTCGCCAATCTCCTGCGCCATCTGCGCGTGGTAGACGACCTGCAGCAGAAGGTCGCCCAGTTCCTCTCGCAGATCGTCGAAGTCGCCGCGCGCGATCGCATCCGCCACTTCATAGGCTTCCTCGATCGTGTAGGGGGCGATGGTGGAAAAGTTCTGCTCGATGTCCCAGGGGCAGCCGGTCTTCGGCGCTCTGAGTGCCGCCATGGTCTCGATCAGACGGGAGATGTCTTTGGAGGGTTTCATGCAACAAACCCTAGCGCGCGCCGCGGCGGGCGACCAATCCCGCCGGCTGGCAAAAGCCGATTGTCCACAGTTGCGCCGGCACTTAGTCGAGCACCGAAACGATCGCCTTGGCGAGCTCGTCCATGCCGTCCTCAGGCAGACCTGCCACATTGATGCGGCTGTCACCTACCATATAGACGGCGCGCTCGGTGCGCAGACGCTCAACCTGCGCTTCGGTGAGCCCCAGGCGGGAGAACATGCCGCGATGGCTGGCGACGAAATCGAAGCGATCGGAGTTGGATTGCCGGCGCAACGCCTCGGCGAAGGCGACACGCAGCCTGAGCATGCGCAGCCGCATCTCCTCGAGTTCCGTCTCCCAGACCTTCTTCAGATCGGCGTCTTCCAGCACCATGCGTACGGCCGCAGCGCCATGGTCCGGCGGCATCGAATAGAGCGCTCGCGCCGCTGCCAGCATCTGGCTCATAGCCACGTCGGCCTGTGCGCCGTCCTTGGCCATGATCATGGCGGAACCGACGCGGTCGCGATAGACGGCGAAATTTTTCGAGCAGCTCGAGGCGACGACCATCTCGGGCACCTTGCCGGCGAGCAGCCGCAGGCCGGCGGCATCGGCGTCGAGCCCTTCGCCAAAGCCCTGATAGGCGATGTCGACGAAAGGCAGCAGGCCGCGCTCAAGCAGAACGTCGGCAACCTTCGCCCATTGCGCAGCATCCAGATTGGCGCCGGTCGGGTTATGGCAGCAGCCATGCAGCAGCACGACATCCCCGCTAGTGGCGGTCTTGAGCGCCGCCAGCATGTCGTCGAAACGGACAGCGCCGGAAACAGCGTCGAAATAAGGATAGTCGCGCACCTGTAGGCCGGCGGCGCGCATCACCGGCAGGTGGTTCGGCCAGGTCGGATCGGAGAGCCACACCGTCGCGCCCGGCCGCGTGCGCTGCAGAAGCTCGGCCACCAGCCTGAGGGCGCCCGATCCGCCCGGCGCCTGCGCTGCGCGGATGCGCGAATGATCGGCGTTATCGCCGAAGGCAAGCCTGATCATGGCGGCGTTGAAGCCGATGTCGCCGGCGAGGCCGAGATAGGTCTTGGTCTCCTGGCCCGCGAGCAGCCGCTTCTCAGCCTCGCGCACGGCCCGCATCACCGGCGTCCTGCCGTTACGATCCTTGTAGACGCCGACGCCCAGGTCGACTTTGCCGGGGCGCGTGTCGGCGTGGTAAAGGCCGATCAACGCAAGGATCTTGTCGGCGGGCGCGGGCTGCAGGGTCTCGAACATCGATAGGGCTCCAGTGGCGGCGGAGTGATACGCAAATCGGCCGCGCTTCGCCAGCGGTTTCCTCCATATGCCGCTCGGGCGCTCGCTCACCCGAGGCCGGCGCAACTCCTCGCGGGAATCGCAAAAAGAAACGGCAGCCAGGGATTAAAATCCCCACATGCTCCGTAAACAGGGCATGAAACGGTCGATGGCACGCTTCGATATCGTCGGGCAGTTGGGATCGCTGCGGCGCTACGCGCGCTCGCTGACGCGCGACAGCGCCGATGCCGAGGATCTGGTCCATGACGCGCTGGTGCGCGCCTATGAGCGGCGCGGCACCTTTCGCTCGGGCGGCAACCCGCGCGCCTGGCTGCTGGCGATCCTGCACAACATCTTCATCGACCGCATGCGCTCGCGGCGGTCCGAGACAGCGCGCATCGAGCAGGCAGGCCGTCTCGCCGAGCAAAACATGCCGGCGTCCCAGGACCATTCGGTGCGCCTTTCGCAGGTGCGCGAAGCCTTCCTGTCGCTGCCGGAAGAGCAGCGCGCCGCGCTGCATCTCGTCGCCATCGAAGGGTTGAGCTACGCAGAGGCCGCCGAGGTCAGTGGCGTCCCGCTCGGAACCCTGATGTCGCGCATCGGCCGCGCTCGTGCGGCGCTGCGCGAGATGGAGGAGGGCGCTCCGGCGCGCGGCAAAAATCACCTGAGGATCGTGGGAGGTGAATCATGACCGCTATCGTCGATCCGGTGACCGATGCCGATCTCGACGCCTATGTCGATGATCAGCTCGACGTCGCCCGCCGCATCGAGGTCGAGGCGTTCCTGTCCGCTCGTCCCGAAGTGGCCGCGCGTGTGATGTCGGATCTCAGAACGCGCGACGAGTTGCGCGTGGCGCTGGCCGGGCCAGGCGCAATGGCGCGCCCGGCGACGACCGACGCGGCGCGTCGGCTGGAAAGGGTGCTTGCCAGGGACCGAGCCTTTTCCGTGCTGCAGCGCGCCGCGGCCGCCGCCGTGCTGGTGGCGGCAGGGTGGCTTGCGAACGGCGTCTTCGGGCCGATCGCCGTCAGCAAGGTGGTCGCCTCGACGCAGCCGCCCGCCTATGTCGAGGAAGCGGTGAGCGCCCACCGGACGACGCTGGTGCGTGAGACGATGCCGTCCCAGGCCGAGGCGCCGAATTACAATGCCGACGAGATCCGCGCCGCGACCGCGATCGTCATGCCGTCATTGCCCGACGACTGGCGGATCCGCGATGTTCAGATCTATCCGTCGCGGTTCGGGCCGAGCGTCGAGATGGCACTCGAAACGAAGGACCTCGGGCTGGTGTCGCTGTTTGCGATCAGGCCAGGCACGTTCGACGTCGTGAAGCCCACCGTCGCGCCCTTGGGCGATATTTCGTCCGCCTATTTCCAGATCGGCGAGGTCGCTTACGCCGTCGTCGGACAAGGCGATGCCGGCGATCTCGACCGGGCCGCCGAAAAGCTCGCCCGCACTCTCTATTGAAACAGCCAATCGAACCGACCAAACCAAGGAGAAACGAAATGAACAGCCCTAATCTTGGATACCGAATGGGCACCGGCGTTCGGGCCGGTGCCGTCTATGACGAGGGCCTGCGCCGGCACATGCTGCGCGTCTACAACTATATGGGCCTCGGGCTCGTCGTGACCGGCCTCGTCGCCCTTGTTGTGGCCTCGACGCCGGCGCTCTACGTCCCGATCTTCTCCACGCCGCTGAAATGGGTGGTGATGCTGGCGCCGCTCGCCTTCGTCATGTTCTTCTCCTTCAAGATGCAGACGATGTCGGCGGCGAGCGCTCAGGCGATGTTCTGGGCCTTTTGCGCGGTCATGGGCCTGTCGCTGGCTTCCGTGTTCCTGGTGTTCACCGGCACCAGCATCGCGCGCACCTTCTTCATAGCCGCCACCATGTTCGGCGCCACCAGCCTCTACGGCTACACGACCAAGCGCGACCTGACGCAGTTCTCGTCCTTCCTGATCATGGGCCTGATCGGCGTGGTGATCGCGAGCCTCGTCAACCTGTTCCTCGGCTCGACCGCGCTGCAGTTCGCCATCTCCGTGATCGGCATTGCGGTCTTCATCGGCCTGACCGCCTGGGACACGCAGACGATCAAGGAGCAGTATGCCGAGAATTTCGACGCGGAATCGCAACAGAAGCTCGCCGTCTTCGGCGCCTTCTCGCTGTATCTGAACTTCATCAACATCTTCCAGCTGTTGCTGAATTTCACCGGCGAACGCGAATAGTCCGGACCGTAGCAGGCAACAGCTTCGAACCGTGGCCGACGGGTAAACCGCTGGCCACGGTTTGTCTTTTGGCATCGTGTCGGCGTGGCAACGCTGTCGGTCGTTTGCGGCGGCTGCTTGAGGGGGTGCCGCACTGCCTGCTGCCCTTGAGATCAGGCGAGGCCTTTTGCTAGCCTGCCGGCCCGACCAGCCAGTCGCGAGGACGCATGGAACAGCTGACGCTTGACGGTGACGGCATCTCGGCGACCATCGTCGGGCAGGGGGCCGAGGTGGTCTCCTTGCGCGATGCCGAAGGCACGCAACTTCTGTGGCAGGCGGGGCCTGAATGGCGGCGTCATTCGCCGGTGCTGTTTCCGATAGTCGGCCGGCTGAAAGGCGACCAGTTGCGCCATCGCGGCAAAGCCTATCCAATGACGCAGCATGGCTTCGCCCGCGACAGGCGCTTTGCCTGGGCGGAGCAGGGGCCTTCCTATTGCACGCTGGTCCTGACCGATGACACCGAGACCCGCACCCGCTACCCATTCGCCTTTCGGCTGGCCATAAGCTACAGCCTCGGCCCCCGCCAGCTTGGCGTGACCTTCGAGGTCGCCAACACAGGCGACGAGGTGCTGCCGGCCTCGATCGGCGCCCATCCGGCCTTCAACTGGCCTTTGCTGCCGGAATTGCCCAAGGAAGCCTACCGGCTGACCTTTGCCGACGATGAACCTGCGCCGATACGACGCCTGAAGGACGGGCTGATGCTGCCGACGCCGCAGCCAACGCCCGTCGAGGGCAAGACGCTTGCCCTCTCCGAGCGGCTGTTCGATGACGACGCCGTCATTCTGGACCGGCCCGCCAGCACCAGCGTGCGCTATGCGGCCGGGCGGGGGCCGGCGATCGAAATGTCGTGGCAGGGATTCAACGAATTGGGCATCTGGTCCAAGCCCGGCGGCGCGCCGTTCCTCTGCATCGAGCCCTGGCATGGCGTTGCAAGCCCGGTCGATTTCGACGGCGAATTCGCCGACAAGCCGGGCGTGATGCTGATCCCGCCAGGCGCCAAGCGCAGGCTGACCTACCGGATCACCATCAGCCGGGATGCGTAAGGCATGGCGTTCGCGATCAAGGCCGAGGTCAAGGATCCGCTGGCCGAGACATTCTCATTCGCGGCGCAGAAAACCATGTATGGCGGCTATCGCCGAAGGCGACACGATCTTTGTGTTCGCCAGCGAAAACAAAGCCGGACAGGGGCTGGTCGCACGGGGCGTTGTCACGTCATCCGAGGCCATTCCCAAAAGATCCGACCGCGAACGGCAGACGCCGCGCGTCAGTGTTGCCATCCGCCGCACCGCATTGGCAACGCGGCGATTGGGTCGGGACGAGCTCAAGCGGTTCAAGGACTGGAGCGATGGCAGGCCCGAGACCGAGCTCAACTTCAAATTCAATCGCCAGGCGACGAACAAGATCGTCAGCCTCTCGCATGGGACGGCGGCTTTTCTCGATGGGTTTTTCTAAGACGGCAAGCCACGGATCAAATCGATCTCTATGGAATCCGGCTTTTGAGAGCCACGCAAGCGAGACGTCTCAGCCTTGGACGCCTGGGCGAGTTCGCTGCTAACGTTCCACCGCACGGCTTTGAAGGAGACGCAACATGGACCAATTCACCGGCGGCTGCCTGTGTCGCAATGTCCGGCTTGTGGCGTCGGGCCGCCCATACAGGGTCTGCATCTGCCATTGTCTCGATTGCCGCAAACATCATGGCGCGCTTTTCTATGCCTCGGCGGTATTCCCTCAGGACGCGGTTACGATCGACGGTGAGACGCGCGAGTATGCCGGGCGGTTTTTCTGTCCGCGCTGCGGTTCGTCCGTTTTCGCACGCACCGCGGACGAGATCGAAGTGCATCTCGGGACCCTGGACGCCCCAGACCAGCTAGCCCCGACCTACGAAAGCTGGATCATCCGTCGCGAGTCGTGGCTGCCGCCGTTTCCAGTCAGCAAGCGATACGAGCGCGATCGCGAGGCGACGAGCCGCTTCGAAGAATAGGTCGCGCCATTCCTTTCTGGCCGTCAGTCCGGAAGCCCGGCCTTGCGGAACCCGTCAACGAAATGCTCGAGCATCGCGTCGTCGCGGAACGGCTCGGTCCAGACCCAGTGGCTGGTCGTGAAATGCGGGTTGGCGATAAGGAACATCTCGACCTCCGCGCGCGCCTCTTCGAACCGGCCGAGCTGCGCAAGGCTTGCCGCCAGGAAACGGCGTGAGCTGGTCCGATAGGTCTCGTCCCGGCGCAGCGTCTCGATGGCGGCTTCATAGTCGCGGGCCGCATATTGCGCGGCGCCGAGCGTGAGATAGTACCAACTCGGCGGAAACGGGTTCAGCCGGAACGCCTTGCGAATGTGCTCAAGGCCTTCCTCGATCCGCCCGGCTAGGACCTCGATATCGGACAATGTCGCCCAGGCGTCGGCCTCGTTCGGATCGAGCTCGAACGCTCTGGCGAATTCGGCATCCGCCTCGCCGAAGCGATGCTCATAGGCAAGCAGGTTGGCAAGCACCCAGCGGCAGCCGGCGTCGTTGGGGTCGATCGTCACGGCTTTGCGGGCCAGCTCCAAGGCAATGCTCCGGTTGGGGTCGACGGGCTCGCCCCAATGCACCCATCCCATCCAATGGTTCATGGCGAGCCAGCGATAGGCCTCGGCATATTCCGGATCGAGCGAGACCGCGCGCGTCAGCATCAGATGCGCCTCCCGCGCCGTCTGAGGCGAGTCGTCGATCAGTTTTCGCGCCCGCACGCACAAATCGTAGGCCTCGAGATTCTTGGGCCGATTGCGCGGCGGCTGCGTGCGCAGCCGGCCGAGCAGCGCCTCCACGATCTTGGCCGTTACCTCGTCCTGGACCGCAAAAATATCTTCCAGACTGCGATCGAAGCGTTCCGCCCACAGATGCTCACCGCTCACCGCGTCGACAAGCTGCGCGTTGATACGTACACGCCCCGCGGCGCGCCTTGCGCTCCCCTCAAGCAGGTAGCGCACGCCAAGGTCCTCGGCGATCGCGCGCACATCCATCGGCTTTCCCTTGTAGACGAAGACCGAGTTGCGCGCGATGACGAACAGTCCCGCGTTCCTGGACAGGTCAGTGATCAGGTCTTCGGTCAACCCGTCCGCGAAGGATTCCTGCTCGGGATCATTGCCGAAATTGACGAAGGGCAGCACGGCTATCGAAGGCTTGCCGGGCAGTGGTAAAGGTTTTCGTGTCGTCTCGCCAAGCTGTTCGATGACCCCCGTGAAGCGATAGCCGACGCGCGGCACCGTAGCGATCCATTCACCGCCGTCGGCGGCGGGGCCGAGCAGCTTTCTGAGCTGCGCGATCTGGACGGTAAGGTTGCCTTCCTCGACGGCCGTGCCCGGCCATGCCGCGTCCATCAGCTCGGCCTTGGCCAGGATTTCGCCGGGACGTTCCACGAGCGCGGCAAGCAGCTTCAGCCCCCGATAGCCGGCGGCCACGGGGACATCGTTCCGAAGCAACGTTCCCGCAGCTGAATCAAGCACGTACGGGCCGAAGGCAAAGCGCGATCCCTGCATGCGGCGCATCTATAGAGCAATTCCAGGAAAAGTGTGAGACGGGTAGAGCAGTTCGTCATGTCCGATGAACCGCTCAGGCCGATTTGGAAGTTTTGAGAACTATTTGGATGCGCTTAATTACGGCGCAGCCCGCATCCTGCAGAATCCAACCTCATTCAGGTGGAAGGCCCCAACTCGAAAAGCATGGGGCCGCAAACCATAGGAGGTTGCCATGAACGACACGTTTGCATCGATCCCGCAGCTGGCAACGCTGGTCGGGCAGGCATCGCGCCGGCGCTACAGCCTGCAGACCCTGCGAGGCATGATCGCAGCCCGGCGCGAGCAGATACGGTTTCGCTGGGATCTGAAGCGGATATCAGAGGCCAACCCGCATCTGATCGACGATATCGGACTGACGAAAGAGCAGGCCGAGGAAGAGATCGCCAAGCTGCCCTTCTGGCAAAGATAAACGCGGATGTGGCGTCAACGCTGATGCCGGCAGCGCAGTCCCACCGGGTAGGGTGGTCCGGCATGAGCTCGAAGCGACATCGGTCGGTCATAACGGGGAATCTCGTCGGGGCATCAGGCCATCTGAGTTAAACCTGCCGGACGACAGTGCCGATGACATTGACGAGAAGCCGGGCTGCGGTCAGCGCCGACAGGCCGTCAATATCGGCAGGCGGATAGAATTCGACCAGATCAAATCCTGCGATCCTGGCCCGCTTGCCGAGGCCGGCGATCAGGTCGATCGCCTGGGTGTAGGTGAGGCCGCCTGGCGTGCGCGCCGCCACGCCCGGCATGATGCTGGGATCGAGGCCGTCGCAGTCGAAGCTCACGACGACGCGCGCGCCGTCCGGAATGTGCCTGAGAGCTGCGTCGACGCCCTGGGCATGAAGCTCGCGGGCAGTCACAAAGCGGCTGCCATAGCGTCGCGCCGCTTCGATTTCAGCCAGGCGTGCGCTGCCGACGCTGCGCAGGCCGACTTGCACGAGGCCGGCGATATGCGGCATCTCGCTCGCCCGGCGCATCGGGCTCGAATAGCCGTAGCGTTCGCCATCGACCTCGTCGCGCCAGTCGATATGCGCGTCGATCTGCAGGATCCAGACCGGCCCGAGACCGGCAAAGCCGGCGAGAAAGGGAATTACCACGGAATCGTCACCGCCGAGCAGGATCGGCACGGCCGACGCGGCCAGGACCTCGCGCGTCTTCGCCTCGATCCGCGCCCGGTTTCCCTCATTGTCATGCATGACCGTCGAGATGTTGCCGGCATCGACGCAGCAGACCGCCTTGCCGTCGAACAATGGACCGCCGAGATCGAAATCCCAATGCTCGACCAGCGGCGCATCGTCCTGGCTCGCAGCGCGGATGGCGTCGGCGGCCAGAACATAGCCGCTGCTGTCCTTTCCCGGATAGGTGCTGCCATGACCGGCACCGTAGATCACCATGCGAGGCGCGCAGCCTCCGGCGAGGCAGTCGGGAAAGCCAAGAAAGGAAGATGAAGAGGTCATTGTTCAATAGTCCGAATGTGAGCGCTCGCGGCGAGGGGCACGTCGATAGGATCGCTTTATCGCCTCTACGTGATCCATATCAGAAAGTCGCATAAGATAGATTATGGAACGTCAACGAGGTCCTTGATGTGTTCGTGAATCCTTGTAGCCGCCTCCGCCGCGCTGATCGCTGTTACGTCGATCGTCAGGCTGTTCGGGTGCTTCGGGTCAAGGACAGCGACTGTTCGGCTGCGGTGCCGCGCGACTTCCGGATCGATCGACTTGAGACGGTCACGTCGCGTTGGCGACATCACGCGACGTACCAGTTCGGCCTCTTCGCAAAGCAAGCGCACAGGCACGAAGTGAGCGCCTCGTCGATCCGACGCATCTTTCATCTGCTGGTAGGACGCCAGGCTTCTCGCGTCTCCTTGGATGCCGGAGTTCGTGAAGATGAAGTTGGCGGCGGGAGGACAAAGTGTTGCCACGGTGTCCAACACAGCCTGACGGACCTTGGCGGTCTGCTCCCAGACGGCATCAGGCAATGTGCGGCGACCGTCATCGGCAAGCAGTGCCAATATAGGATTGTTGATCCAGTGATTGTCGATGACCTGGCCGGAAAGTGCCGTTACGAGTTCCCGTGCGATCGTCAGCTTGCCGACGCCAGGGAAACCGAGCAGCAGAACAAACACATTCTGAACCATCGATCAGTTTCCGAAGCACCAAAGAGAATCGGATTGACGACTAAGCGCCAAAGTGAACAGGCGTCTTTATCGCTCTGATTCACAAGGAATTTCGATCGTCATGCCGTCATAGGCCGGCACCACGTGGTCCGGCGTCTCGGCCATCACGGCGGCATAGTCCAGCGGCACATGCATATGCGTCAGCACCGCGTTTTTCGGCGAGAGCTTCTCGATCCAGCCCAGTGCCTCGGCAAGCGACAGATGGCTCGGATGGCTGTTGTACTGCAGCGCGTCGATAACCAGCACGTCAAGGTCTTCAAGGCGTCCCGCGGTGGCAGCTGGAAAGTCGCTGATATCGGGGCAATAGGCGATCCCGCCAATGCGGAAACCGAGCGAAATGATGTCGCCATGGATCTGCGGCAGCGGCTCAAGGGTGAGGGGACCCCCCTCGCCTTCGATCACCACCGGCCTGGCATGGTCTATGAGATGCGGCCTTACGATCGGTGGATAGGAACTGCCCGGGGGCGTCTCGAAGCAGTAGCCGAACGCCTGGCGCAGCCGCAGCATGGTCGGCTGGTCGGCATGGATATCGATACGACGGCGTTGCTCGAGCACGAAGCCGCGCAGATCATCGATGCCGTGAATGTGGTCGGCATGCGGATGGGTATAAACCACCGCGTTGATGTGCTTGACCGAGGCGAGCAGCATCTGGGCACGGAAATCCGGTCCGGTGTCGATGACGACGGTGGTGCGGCCGCCATTCCCTGCGATCCGCTCGACAAGAGCAGCCGTGCGCATGCGGCGGTTCTTCGGATTGGCCGGATCGCAATTGCCCCAGTCGCCGGTGATGCGCGGCGTACCGGGCGACGAGCCGCAGCCGAGAATGGTGAGGCGCAGCTGGTCGCCCATGTCAGGCCGCCGTCACGTCCGGTCGCGGCATCTTGGTAAACAGCCGGAAGACATTGTCGGTGGTGATGTCGGCGATCTCCGCCTCGCTGACGCCGATGGTCTCGGCCAGCACCTTCGCCGTATTCGCGACATAGGCGGGCTCATTGCGTTTTCCCCGATGCGGGATTGGCGCAAGATAAGGCGCGTCGGTCTCGACCAGCAGCCGTTCGCGCGGCACATCTGCGGCAATCGCGCGCAACTCGGTCGAGTTCTTGAAGGTCAGGATGCCTGAGAAGGAGACATAGCCGCCCAGCGCCACGCCGACTTCCGCCAGCCGACGCCCGGACGAAAAACAATGCAGGATGAAGGGGAAAGCGCCCTTCCCTGTCTCCTCCTCGAGAATCGCCGCCATGTCGCCGTCGGCGTCGCGCGAATGGATGACCAGCGGCAGGCCGGTCCGGCGCGCGGCGGCGATGTGAGTGCGGAAGCCTTGCGCCTGTGCCTCGCGCGGCGCGCGGTCATAGAAATAGTCCAGGCCGGCTTCGCCGATCGCCACCACCTTGGGATGGTCGGAAAGCCGCACCAGCTCCTCTGCGGTCACATCGAGCTCTTCCGCCGCATTGTGCGGATGAGTACCAACTGAGCAATAGACATCACTAAAATCTTCAGCAATTTCAATAATTTGCTGAAAACGCTTCACGCGCGTTGAGATGGTCACCATGCGGCCGATCCCGGCTGCGAGAGCGCGGGCGACGATAGCCGCCCGCTCCTCGGCAAAATCCGGAAAATCGAGATGGCAGTGACTGTCGACAAGCATCAGGCTTTCGTGTCCTGCTCGACGTAGCGGGGAAACACGCCCTCAGGCACCGGCAGCGCCGTGCCGGGCACCAGCGCATGGTCTGCGTGGACATGCGCGAAATTGCGCTTGTCCGCCGGCACAGCCAGCAGGTCGAGCAGCCTCGCCGCCGATCCGGGAATGAAGGGCTGGCAAAGCACCGTCACGCGCCGGACAAGCTCGGCCGTCGTCCACAGCACCGTCTCCATGCGCTCCGGATCGGTTTTGCGCAGCGCCCAGGGCTCCTGCGACGCGAAGTAGCGGTCGGCGTCGGCCACCACGCCGAAGATCGCCGCCAGCGCCAGATGGATGCCCTGCTCCGCCATCGCTCTGCGTGCCACCGCAAGCGCCTCCACCGCCTGGTCGAGGATCGCCGCGTCGGCTTCGGTGAGCTCGCCGCGCTTCGGCACCGCCCCGCCGCAGTTCTTTGCGATCATCGACAGCGAACGCTGCGCCAGATTGCCGAGGCCGTTGGCGAGATCCGCATTGGTGCGGTTGACGATCGCTTCGTGACTGTAGCTGCCGTCCTGCCCGAACGGCACCTCGCGCAGGAAGAAATAGCGTACCTGGTCGAGCCCGTAATGCTCGATCATGGCGAACGGATCGACGACATTGCCGACCGATTTGGACATCTTCTCGCCGCGGTTGAACAGGAAGCCGTGGGCGAACACGCGCTTCGGCAATTCTATGCCGGCCGACATCAGGAAAGCCGGCCAGTAGACCGCGTGGAAGCGCACGATGTCCTTGCCGATGATATGCGTCGCCGGCCAGTAGTGCCATCGCTCGGATTTGGTGTCGGGATAGCCAGCGGCCGTGATGTAGTTGGTCAGCGCGTCGACCCAGACATACATCACATGCTTGTCGTTGCCGGGTACAGGCACGCCCCATTTAAACGTGGTGCGCGAGATCGACAGGTCCTTCAAGCCGGACTTGACGAAGCTGATCACTTCGTTGCGGCGCTCCGCTGGACCGATGAAGTCGGGCCGGCTCTCATAAAGTGCCAGCAATTTGTCCTGATAGGCGGAAAGCCGGAAGAAGTAGCTTTCCTCCTCGTTCCATTCAACCGGCGAGCCAAGCGGCTCGCGGCGCACGCCGTCGTCGCCGAGCGTGGTTTCGCTTTCGTCGAAATAGGCTTCCTGTCGGACCGAATACCAGCCGCTGTAGCGATCAAGATAGATGTCGCCATTGGCGGCCATCGCCTTCCAGATCGCTTGGCAGGATGCGTAGTGACGTTGTTCGGTCGTGCGGATGAATTCGTCGTTTGAGCCCCCGACTGTCTCGGTCATCGAGCGGAAGATTGCCGAATTGCGGTCGGCGAGCGTTATCGGCGCGATGCCTTCCTTCTCGGCTGTCTGCTGCATCTTGAGGCCATGCTCGTCGGTGCCCGTGAGGAAGAACACTTCCTTGCCGTCGAGACGCTGGAAGCGGGCCAGCGCGTCGCTGGCGATGACCGTATAGGCGTGGCCGATATGTGGCTTGCCATTCGGATAGAAAATCGGCGTGGTCAGGTAGGATTTTTCGCGTGACATGAATGAACCGTCATGAAGGTCTGAATGTGAGTTGTGGCGGTGGATAAACTATCGGCATGGCGATTGCTATCCCGATGCATGCCGCCCAAAAGTGGTGCCCGGTTTTGGGGCAGCGGCATGCACTAAGAAAACCGTCACATTCGCATCACAGAATTCAGGCGGTCGATCATGGTCAGGGCGTGCTGCTTCTTGTCGAGATTGTAGGTCTCTGCCTCAGATATCGTGTTCAAGGCCTCGTGCCAAGCGTCGGACAGCGTTTTGGCCCTGGCGAGGTCGCCGGCTAAGGCCGCTTCGCTGGCGGCGGCCGACAGCAGATCGAGCGCGCGGCGGTTGAAGATATCGAATTGGATCGCCTGGTCGCGGCCGGCAACGGCTTCGGCAAGCCGATGGGCAGCGGCAATGTCCGGCTTTTGCGCCGCCACCAGCGCGTCGAGCGCGCCGGCGATTTCCAGCCCGCCATACTGGGTAAGCAGGATCGCGTTGCGCGCGCTGCCCCCTGCCCGCTCGGCCAAAGCCGCGCGCGCCGCCGGATCGACCGGCGGCGGCGGCTCGATGCCTTCCAGCACACCCATCAATTCGTCCGGCGCAAGCGGCGTCAGCCGCACCATTTGACACCGCGACCGGATCGTCGGCAACAGGCTGCCCGGCGCATGGACGATGAGGATGAACAGGGTGCGCGCCGGAGGCTCCTCAAGATTCTTGAGCAAGGCATTGGCGGCATTAGGGTTCATGTCGTCGGCCGGATCGACGATGACGACGCGGTAGCTGCCGTCATGCGAGGTCATAGACAGGAAGCGGCTGACCTTGCGTATCTCGTCGACGGTTAGCACAGTCTTGAAGCTTTTGGTCTTGTCGTTGGCCGGACGGGTGAGATGCAGCACCGAAGGATGCGCGCCGGTAGCGATCTGGCGAAACAGCGACGAGGCCGGATCTGGAACGGCAAGCGCTTCGGGCGCGGCCGCAAAATCGGGATGTCTGAGAAGGTGATGCGCCAGGTGGAAGGCAAGCGTGGCCTTGCCGATGCCGTGCGGCCCGGCGAGGATCAGCGCATGCGGCAGCTTGCCGGCGCGGTAAGCGGTGGCAAGCATGCCCGCCGTCTGCGCGTGGCCGATCAGCCGCGAAGTTTCCGATGGCTCGGGAACGCCGTCCAACGTGTCGTGCTGTTCGGGGGCGATGCGTTCGAAGATCATGCAGGCGCCGTCTGCTTCCTTTGCACCGGCATCCGCTTTTCCAGCACCGCGAACACGGCCGCGGTGACGACGTTTTCCACCGTTTCGGGATCGGCCGACGCATCGATCACTATGCAGCGATCCGGCTCCGCCTCGGCGATCGCCAGGAAAGCCTCCCGCCGGCGCTGGTGGATGGCCACAGTCTCCTTCTCGAAGCGATCGGCGCTGTCGCCGGCGCGACGGCGTGCCGCCGCGCGCTTCAGACCTTCGGCCGGATCAATGTCGAAGATCAGCGTCATGTCGGGGACCATGCCGTTGATGGCGACCGCCTCCAGCGCTTCCATGAAATCCGGATCGAGCCCGCCGGTAACCCCCTGATAGACGCGCGAGGAATCGATGAAACGGTCGCAAAGCACGATCGTGCCGCGCTCGACCGCCGGCCGGATCACCTGCTCGACATGGTCGGAGCGTGCGGCGGCGAAGAGGATCGCCTCCATCTTCGGGCCGAAGGGCTCGGCGGCCCCGGACAGAAGCACATGTCTCACCGCCTCGGCGCCCGGCGAGCCGCCTGGCTCGCGTGTCACCAGAACCTCGTATTTCTTGGCGCGCATGCGCCGTGCCAGCCGCTCGATCTGCGTCGACTTGCCGGCTCCTTCGCCGCCTTCGAAGGTGATGAAAAATCCGCTCGCCAATCGTGAATGCCTTCGCCCGTGCTGGCCGCTGTCATAGCTCCCGTCCGGCAAAAGGTCCACGAGCCTGCCCGATCACAAATGTTTCTGACGCAGCCAGCCGACAGCCAGTTCCTTGGCGGCGTCAAGCGCACGCTGCGGCAACGTCCCGACCTTCACCGCCTCGGCGGCGAAAAGCGGCGTTCGCTGGCTGAGCGTGTCGCCTATCCAAACGCGCAGCTCCCCGACCGGTTGCCCCTCCTCCACCGGCGCCGCCACCGGACCGTCATAGACAATTCTGGCGGTCAGCTTGTCGCGGTTGGTTATCGGCAGAAGGATGTCCACCGGGCCCTTGGCTTTCAAGGCCACGCCGGATTTGGCGCCGCCGAAGACTTCGGCTTCGCCGACGACCTCATCCTTGGCGAAGATCTCCGTCTTCTGGAAGGAGCGCGACCCCCAGTCTAGCAGCTTGCGCGCCTCCTCGGAGCGTTCCCGGTCGCTCGCCAGACCGCTCAGCGCCGCGATCACCCGAATGCCGTTGTGGCTGACCGTGCCGACAATGCCGAAGCCGGCGGACTCGCTCGCCCCGGCCACGAAGCCGTCGGCATCGATCCCCATGGCCAAAAGCGGATTGCGGTTCCGCTGGGAGATCTTGTTCCAGGTGAAGTCGGGCTGGCCGTAATAGTGGAAGAACTCGGGATAGTCGCGCCAGATGTGCAGCGCCAGCATCGTGAGTTCCCGTACTGTCGTCTGCTGGCCATCTGCCGGCAACCCGGTCGAATTGACGAAGGTCGATTTCGAGAGACCAAGCTCGCGGGCACGCTCCGTCATCTGCGCGGCGAAATTCGCCTCCGAGCCCGCCATGCCTTCGGCAAGCACAATGCAGCCGTCATTGGCGGCCTGCACGGTCACGCCCTGGATCAGATCCTCGACACGGACCGCCGATTTGAGCTTGGCAAACATCGTCGAGGTGCCCGACGGCGCGCCGCCGGTGCGCCAGGCGTTTTCGCTGACCACGAAAGTATCGTCGAGCGTGATCCGCTTCGATTTGATGGCGTTGAAGACCACCTCCATAGTCATCAGCTTGGCCATCGAAGCCGGCGGGATCGGCTTGTCGGCATCCTTGGCGAAAAGCACCGTGCCGGTATCGGCGTCGATCATGAAGGCCTGGGCCGCCTTGGTCTCGAAAAGCTGCGCGCCGGCCGGGGATGCCCAATGCAGTATCAGCGCCAGGCCTAGTAATCCGGCGAAAGGCTGAAAGATGCGGAACTGCATGAAATATCGACCCACTTAGCCGTGCTGGCGTCGACAAGCTATCAGGGTTCTTTCCGCTGGATCAACGGCGGGGGCGAAATTGATCAGTTTCGCACAACCAATGCGTCCGGCGCGCCGTGCGACCAGGCCGCCTGCAGCAGGTCGTCGATGCTGCCATGGCCATCCGGATAGACGTTGACCGCGTACCAGTCGTTGCCGTCGAGCTCGGTGCGCTGGATTTCAGTCCTGCCAAACGGCTCGAGCGCCGCCGCCACGCGGCTTGCCTGCGCCGCATTGTCAAAAGAGCCGGCGGCCACATAATCGGAGGCCGGCGCCTGTTCCTGGCCGTTCGACTTCTTCCACGACTGGAGGATGTCGGCCGGCGACATACCGCTGCCGTCGAGGGCGGCAAAGACGTCGGCGTGATTGACGCGCTCATCCGCGTAGGACAGCGACGCCATGGCAAAAGGCGAGTTCGGCGGCAGCCTGAACTGCGGCCGCTCCGGCACGATCGGCCCGAAATCCGGCAGCACGACATCGCTGGCGCCCTGCGCTTGCCCCGACATCGCCGGTTGCGCGGCGGGCTGCTCCGACAGACCGGGCTGCGTGCCAAAAGCCTGCCCAGAACTGGTCAGCTGGCCGGGGAACGGCACGGCCGCTGGAGGTGCATCGCTCATCGACAGGCTGGGCGACGGGCCGTTCATGGCCACCATCACGCCCGTCGGCAAGCCGTCGGACGGATCGGGCCGGCTGCTGCCGGGACGGTAGGAAGCCATCAGATACTGGTCATCATTGCCGTCGAGAGGCGCCCGACCGACATATTCGACCTTCACCCTTGCCGTGCCGACCTTGCCATAGTCAAGCATTTGCGCGGCACGTTCCGAGACGTCGATGATGCGGCCCTCATGGTATGGGCCGCGGTCGTTGACGCGCACGATGATCGAACTGCCGGTCTCGAGATTGGTGACGCGGGCATAGCTCGGCAGCGGCATTGTCGGGTGCGCCGCCGTCAGTTGCATCGTGTCATAGACTTCGCCGTTGGCGGTCAGCCGGCCGTGGAAGGCATCGCCATACCAGGAAGCCAGGCCCACCTTGGCGTACTTCTTATCTTCCTTGGGATAGTACCACTTGCCGCGCACCTGGTACGGCTTGCCGAGCTGGTCGCGGCCGCCGCCGCGCCGCATGAAGGCAACGCGCGGGCTCGCCTTCACGCCATATTCGGACTCGGCGAAATACTCCTTGGAGCGCGGCCGCTTGTCGACCATGCCTTTCGGTTGCGGCGTCGACGTACAGCCGGCAAGCAGCACCGCCGAGAGGGCGCACAGCACGAAGGCAGGAGCGCGACGAAGACGCGGGCGCGCCGAAGTCTGCATGTTTTCGATTGTCCCCTACAGTCTCGCCGCCATCAATCGGAGCCAAGCGCCCCCGAATGCAGCAACACCTTGATCCCCAATCTCTTTGTGCACAGGAAATGTTTATTACGATGTTAATCGATTATGGCCGGAACCGGGCGAGATTATGGCGGGGAAAAAACTGCCGGCGAGGATGAGCCTTGCGTGGATGAGCGCCGGATGGAGGGGCAGCTTTTTGGAGGGGGACTTCCATTTCCAACCGGCGCTCACAGCGCTGGAATTGCCCGCGCCAACCAGGAGTTTAACATGGGCGTCCGCAAGGCCTGCCTAGATCGAACGGATGAACTCGGTTCATCCATATGAGCAGTGGTTTCACGGATCAGTTGGGAGACGCTTTCGCGCCTAGCCGGAGGCGTTGCCGTCGGACTGGACAAGAAGACGCCCACCACGTTTTCCGTAGCGGGCGCTAGTTCGGGAGGAAGTGAGAGACGCTTGCGGTCTGGGTCGTCCCCTTGCCCGCTAAGGACGGTACGCCTCGTTTGGCTGGAGAATAAGCGCGCTAAGGTTGAGCCGCCGCATATTCTGGTTGCGTGACATTTTCGCCACAGACATAAAAGTGCCCGGCCAACCGGGCAGCTGGGCAATGCATCGTCTGTCCCGACCGCAGGAAGGTACGTCGCGGTGGTTGACGCAGCCCTGACCGCCGCACTACAGCAATGAAGCGCGAAGGTTGGAAATGCCTCGGCGCCAATTTGGCGCCGACCATTGAAAATTGACCAATAGCGACGATCGTAGGTGGTTGAAAGACCATGATGGAGGGATGGCCGAGCGGTTTAAGGCACCGGTCTTGAAAACCGGCGTGGGCGCAAGCTCACCGTGGGTTCGAATCCCACTCCCTCCGCCACAATCAAAGGAAAATCAACAAGTTAGGTTCCGGTTCGTAGGCTTGCCATAACCGTTGACCCACCCAAGAAAAAGGCCCGGGAGCCGAAGCCGCCCGGGCCAAGAGAGCCCCAAGAAAGCTCAGGTGTGACGTATTTCAACTGTATCCTGGGATCCGGTTGAGCGCCACAAACGTGGGGTTGCCCTGTCAGCCTGTTTTCATGAACATCAAGTATCCGACGGCGTGGTCGATCATGACGCGATAGGGCTCGCCGTGGATGGCTTCCATCTTCTCGGCAAGGATGCGGGCCAGCACTTCGATTTCCTCACCTTTCGCCTTTGCCTCGGCGATGGTCTTTTTGAACATATCAGTCGCCATAGGCCAATACCTCCCCCGTATCGCCAGCATCCTCCTCGCGGTCGCTACGAGAGCCGGCAGCCCAAGGAACCTGACAGACACGGTTGAGAGCGCCAAGGCTGGGCTCTGCCGTGCCGTCGTCCTCGTGGTCGCTGGTGTCGGCCTCCCTATCATCGTTGTAGCCGGACCAGCCGCCGAGATAGGGCTCGTCGTCCGCACCGTCCTCCAGGTCTTCGCGGTCGGCTTCCATGAGGTCGAGCGCGGTGATCAGCGACATGGCACGGTCGAGCAGGTCGTTAAGCTGTGCCTCGATCGCTTGGCGCCATGTGCGAGGATCGACGCCAGCCGGGCACCCGAATGGCGTCAGTCTGACAATGGCGTTCATAGCCCCGCCTCCCGATCGAGGAAGGCCAGCGCCGCCTTGATGACTTTTTCGGCTCCGTGGTCTATGAATGCGTCCTCTTCGATCGCATAGCGCATGGCTTCCGCCACGCCCCGCAACGTTGTCGGTTGCGGTGTGTCATTCCATAGACGATCGGACGCCGGCCCGTAGGTCGACTGGACGATGTCCTCCTCGTTTTCCGTGGTGATGAACTCGCTTGGGATAACGCGGAACACGGCCACGCCCACTCGGTATGCCCTGATCGTTTCGGCGAGCGGGTCAGATATGGTTGCTGTAGCTGCCAGAGCCACAGGAAGCGCCGTGGCGCCTGCCATGGCCGGCAGCGATGCTAGAGCGCCGAGAGCGGCGCGACGTGTCATTGCCTGAGATTTCATTGCGAAGTCCCCACGGTAAGACCGGCTTCTCAAGGCCGGCGGCAGAATCCCACAAATGGGAATTGTGCCTGTTCTCGGTGGACGGCACCGAAGCCGGGGGTTGAGAACCAGCCGTGAGACTGGCGCGACGCTTTTAAGGTTTCCCTCTGGACAGCACGGCGCCCCCCGGCCATAACGGTCGGGTCTGGAGCCGCGCCGCCAAGCGCGTCCATTTCAAGCCGCAAAAAGCTTGCGACTTGGTTCATCCGAGAGACTTTCCCGCCAAGGAAAGTTGTGTCCCCGCCAAGGGACCGTTCGGAGATATCACGGTCCGGGTTCTCAAGCCCACGGACACGCTGCGCTGATTTGCTGAAATCGTCAAGCACTCCCCTTGGGGGAGACCGGTCTTGCTTACGCGCAACACTTGCGCGATGCTGAATATTGGGGGGATGCAGGATGACATTCCTGATATTCTGGCTGGGCTTTTCGCTCATTGTCGGCGTGGCCGCGAGTAAAAGAAATCGCAGCGGAGCCGGGTGGTTCTTTCTCTCGCTGATATTTTCGCCCTTGCTGGCAGGTCTTTTCATGCTTGCTCTAGGAGAGAACAAGCCATCTGGCAGATACGAAGCTGTGCAAGTCGTTGAAGTCGAACCGCGCTCGAAGACCTTCGGCCCGATCCTCGAAAAGAAGTGTCCCGACTGCGCGGAGATGGTGAAGGCGGACGCGCGCATTTGCCGGTTCTGCCGGCACGAGTTTTGAAAGTTTGACAGAAGGGAACGACATGGCAGCTTCAAAAGACGACTGGAAAGCATTTCGAGCAGAACTTCGCAGACAGCTCGATCTGGAACGAAGGTTTATTGAGAACGCCGAGTCGGGCCGAACGGGAATATGGCATGAGCATCCCGGCAAAGGACGCGTCGACGCGACTGCGGGACACATTGAGATGGCGAAGCAGGCTGCGGCGGTCTTGGAAGGTGTGATCGCCAAGATCGACACAGACCATCTTGCCGACTGAGTTGCCGCTGGTCCCGCTCTACATCGCCGCAATCGGCCTTGCGATGGTCGCCAGCGCGGTCCGGCGCTACCGGCAGCGCGATATGGTCGGCATGGCGGCAAGCCTGAGAATTGCTGGCTCGGTGTTGTATGCGCCGCTGCGGTGACGTGACAGGAGCTCCCTAGATTGCTCGGCCAGTCTGGCGCTCTCGGCAATTGTTGCCCGAGTCTGGTCGATCAGATCTCGGTTACGCATGTCCAGCTGGCGGAGTTCGCTCAGTAAGCGATGTGTTTTTTCCGTTTCCATTGCCGTCATCCGATACTCGGCAGACAATTAGGGCGACTGCGACAGCGTCAGAGTTGCGGAATAGACACCCAAGCCAGCTTCGTCCTGCACCGACACGACCAGTGTGCGATCCTGCGCGACGACCGCCGTTTCCTCACCCGCGATGTCGTGTAGCGCTCTTAGCGCTTCCTTCCGCGCGGCGCCGATGGTGGCCAGTTCCACCCAGGCGTCCCCGAGGCTTTGCCCATCCCAAACGACTTCGAACAGATAACGCGGCATTTCAGCATTGTAATTCCGACGGATCGGCCTGCATTTAAATTTGAGGGTCAGGGCAAGCCCGGCTACGTCCTCTTGCGGTGAAGGTCTTTCGGGCGCGTGTCCGGAGAATAGGTCAGTGTGATCCGCTTGCCGCCGCACACGCCGCATTTCATCCTCGGCCGAAGGTCCCATTCCATAGCGGGAGCGTTAGGCCCGAACCGATTGCGGAGCGCTGGCAGATCGAGCTTTTGATGTCGATGGCAATCGAGGCAGCCGCCCGTGACAGACATGCCGGCGTCGATCAGTTGTTGCAGGGTCCAGCCGGTCTCCATGCTCGGCGATATCAATCCGAATCTAAGCCATTCAAACCAACGTCTTTGGCGGCGGTGTCCTTACGTTCATCCCCCGCGTCGTCAGTTTCCTCGCCACGCATGCCACCCTTGTGGTTTGCGGTTCTTTCCAGCAACTCGCGGGACCGCCGAACGGCTGCCCTTGACTGTTGCAACAATTCGAGCACGTCTCTTTCGGGCATTCTCCAGCGTCTCAACGCAATATGGCTCCTGCTAAGGATATAGGCGTTCCGCCTAACGGTGTTGAAGAGGCCGGCAGCCGAGAATTTCAAGGCAAGAGCTTTCAAGGCAAGAGCCCGCTCGCCTGAGGGGGGTCGAACGGGCTCCGGGGGACATGCCCCACGCGGCGCGGTGAACCTTGCCGGAGGACACACGCCGCGACACTCAACCGGGACACTGGTAGGAATGTTCCGCGATGCGACCGAAGTCGGATGGTCTGACGCTTTGGTCCCTGTGCCGAAACCTTCGCCTCGCTGCATCATTTGATAGAGCCGGCGAGCTTAACTCCCTTTCGTTCGACGGCAGTGCAGAGAGTGAATAGATGCCCGCCATCCCGTTGCCTGGGGTGACGGGCATCGTCTTGACCGGACATTAGCATCTGCTTGAAGAACCTATTGGCCACGTTTGAGTTGTATCGGCATGGCAAGGGGCATCAACATTGGCGACGAGGTCGCAATTACCGCCAAGGTGCGCAGGCGCGTCACCGAGGATCGGGTAAGCGTGTCCATCCCCTCCTATGGCCAGCCTCATTCGATTGTCGATCGGATCTCGAAGGTGAAGCAGGGCCAGGAGATCGAGCTTCGAGGCGATGTCACGCGCGTCGATGAAGGCAAGGTGACCATCAACTTGGGCGTGCCCGTCACGGTGAATGCGGATACCGTCAGGCTGGTCACACCCTACAAGCCGCCGACGAGGAAGAGGCCGCTTGTCGACAAGCCGACATGACCAAGCTGTCCGACCTCGGGCCGCCGATCATCGGTCGGCGCCACAGCAAGGAATACGTCAACGAACGCGACCATTTCCACAGGTGCCCGGTCTGCGGACAAGCGGTCGATTGGCGCGATCTACGGCAAGTGATCTGGCATGAACAGCCGGGCCACAAGCCGCTTGAGATAGACTCTTAAAAGGGTGCCCGTGACTGGCGCGAACACGCTATGCGAAGGGGGATTCACATCCGACAAGTTCCGATCTAGAATCTGCTTATGGATACGGTCTTCGATGACATCTCAAGCGTCCTCAGGAAGCCCCACAGCGATGTTTGGGCCAGGGCCCGCGCTATCGCCCTAGATACTGCCGGCAAGTTCTTCACCGGCATTGCTATCGGCATCGGCTTCGCGATCGTCCACGCTGTCGCCGGCTGACCCCAAAACAACAATTTTCATCGGCTGCCGTGCGCTTTTCAGGGTGTCTTGGCACATCTAGCTCCCCGGACTTTGGAGAAACTTTACCGTTCCCGGGCATCATCAGCCGATGAGCCACACCCGGGAAATACTGTTCATGCTTCTGGTTGGCGCCATCGTCGGCGCGCTAGGCGTAGCGATCATCCACGATTATCGGGCGAAAGCCAACGCCTTCACCAAAGAGCAGCCAACCCCGTGGTACGGACGGCGCGCCTGACTGGCCCCCACGCCGCATGATCCTGCCGCTTAGGCTGCGAGCGCACCAACGTTGGCCGAGAACCTTTCCCAATCCCGCTGCACCCTTGTGAGAGGATATGGCCTAGCGTGGATCTCATAGACCCAATCTCTCTTCCATCGGTAGACAATCCTCTCTCGTTCGGTGCCCTTATCTGCGACGAGCCGCAGATATTGGTGCAAACCTCGGGATTTCGCTGACTTCGAGAAAACGTTGAGCATCTGCCCTGCAAGAGCTTCGCTGGTGCTCCTAGCGTGTACTAGGAAGGGATCGATCTCCGTTGTGAGGGCCGACGCTCGATATGCCTGAAATAGGAGCTTCGTCAGGGCAAACGGACCAAACTGATCAACTCCTGACCATAGAAGCCACAGCACGAAACATTTGTCCTGCTCGTCGTGTAGCCATAGCAATCCCTCTGGACGAAGGCCCAGCCCGTGCAACTGCACGAGATATTCCCGGCCAGCATCTAAGTGATGCTGAGGTAGTTCTGGGAAATCCATTTCGCGACTCCTTCATCGGAAAAGACAGCGTCCATAAGGTCCGCTACCACCCGCAGCGGCATCTCATCGGAAATATACATGTGTTCACGACGCCATTGCAGAACAACAGACCAAGCAGGCGCCACCAGATCCGCCGGGCTGATATTTAAGCCCAAGATAGATGCCAGTTCCTTCAGGTCGTGGCTATAAAGCTCTCGCCTCGAACTTCGAGTGGGCCAGCTATTGAGCCTTTCCTTTTTCATAATTGCCGCCTTGATCAAGCACTCGCAGGCAAAGCCGGCGTGCGCCCATGCAAAATTCCTTGTGAAAGCGTTCTGCATAGCCATCTCGGCGACTGCGCGCGCCTGCTCGGCAAGCTGCACCCATCCGTCGACCGTATCTGCCTCTCTCTGCTGCATGCGCCGCTACAGTTCATTAGCCAGGTTCCTCTGTCAAATGCAGCCGTTAGAACGGTTTCAGCCGATCTTGAACTCTATCTCCAACAGCCACGGCGTAGAACTCGTCGTTCCCGATGTCTGGCGCAGCTTGTAGTACCTATAGCTCGTTGAATTGCTGAAGGTTACCGTCTCGACACATACGCCTCCGAGCGTGAAGCTGCTGCCGACACCGGTATAGCTGGAGTCGTCGTTGGAGCCTTCGAGAACCCACGTTCCATGCGAGTTGTCGGTGTCCTGCAGCCAGGTAAATGCAGTGATGATCTTGCCCGACCCGAGGTCAAATTTTACCTCCTTCGATGATTGACCGCTGCTGAAGAAGCAGGCGTCAGTCGTGTTGAGGTCGATTACGCCGTCGATAAGATTATCGATCGTTCCGCCACCCAATGTCGCAGTCGTGCTGACGGTGATCGAGGCCGTTCGATTCCCGGTCTCTGCCGCATCTCGCGATGTCGGGTCACCTGTCGCGGCAATCCTGAACTCGATCTCTCGCAGCCACGGCCCCGAGTTGGTGACCCCGGAGATCTGGCGAAGCTTATAATAGCGATAGGCGGTTGTGTTGGTGAATTCGTAGAACGTCGCCAGCGACCCGGCCGAACCTAGGAGGAACGAGCTACCGATGCCGGTATAGGTGCTATCGTCATTCGAACCTTCCAATACCCAAGTGCCATGATGGCCAGTCGTCCCCTGAGACCAGCGGAAGCCATTGATGATCTTCTGAACGCCCGAGCCGAAGTCGAATTTGACTTCGCGGGTACTTTGGCCGGTGTTGAACCAGCATCCATCGGTCGAGTTGGCCCCATAGCCGCCATCAACGAGGTTATCGATGGAGCCGCCGCCTAGCGTGGCCGTGGTCGTGACGGTTATCGAGGAGGTACGGTCGCCAATGCCGCCTGGGTTCCAGTAGGAGGGGACGGGCGAACCTCCGCCTCCGCCGCCGACAGTGCCGTACCAATTGCCGTAGCCCAGTAGCATCCTGCTTTTACCTTTCGAAGATGGCGATGGAATAAGGTTCGCAGATTGAGCGGGCGATATCCCTGACACCTGCGGTGATGTCGAACACGGCGCCCTGGATCTGATCGTCGATGTTGACGGTCTGAATCTCGGAGGGATCGAAGCCGCCGCCGTGCACCATCAAATCGGAAAGGAGATCGGCTAGGAAATACAGGTCGGTTCCCGTCGCAACATTGAACCGGGTCCTGATCGCCGCCGCCACGTTTTTGGTCGTGATCAGCGTGTTTGAGGGGCCGTAATAATTGTACAGATTGGTTGCCGCACTGCCCTTGGAAATGGACGTGGTGACGCCAGTCTGGAGGTTGGTGAAGCGGTAAGCCGTGAGGTCCTGGTAATAAAGCTCATCATCGAGCACCTGCATGTCAGGCGGTGCCAGATTCTGCGAGGTGGCTACCGGGATCTGATAGGGGACCGATGCCGTCCAGACCGTTGAGCCAGTAGCGCCGTCAATCCTCGTGGCGGTGCCGTTGTCGGTCCAGACCACGATGTCGTTGTCATAGAGGACCGCGTAATTCAGGTCGTCGGCGAACGTCGAAAACTCGACCGTGGTAGTGACGAGGCCAGCCGCGTTGATCGTCAGCTTCCAGAGAGAGCTGCCGGCACACACCCAGAAGTCACAGTCGTTGTCCCGTACTTCACCGGCCAGGATGCACTGGGGAACGCCCCGGCCATCCCACGAGACACCGCTGATCGATAGGCGGCTGATGGCGGAGTCTGTGAAACGGTAGAGCGACACATACCCGAGATGGAAAGAAGCGATCAGCGCCAGGCCAGTGCCGGTTGGAAGCACGCATGCACCCGCGCAGCAAACCGTCTGGCCGGCATCGCCAATCGGGTCAACGGCCTCTGCCACAGAGACACCCGTGATCGGGTTCAGGATTAGCGGATATGTGCCGCCGCCTGAGCCAGGCACGAAGCCGACCGTCAGGATGCGATCGAGGTAATGGAAATACCGGAATAAGCCGAAGCCAACGCTGGAATAGGCCTGGCCGAGCCCGCTGATCTGGATGGCGTAGATCTCCCGCAGTGCTGAGATCGAGAAGCGCCGGATCGTGCCGATTGCATCGGAATAGCCGTAGAAGGTGTCACTGTCGGGGTCGATCGATGCCCAGGTGGTGATCTCGTCCGAATAGAACGCCTGGAAGCTCGATGCCTGGACCGATGATCCTGTGCTTTGGATGAATTCCGCCTCGACGGTCGGCGGCGCGCCAAAGTCCTGAATCGGGAAGTCGGTCAGAACGATATCGATATAGCCGCGATGGGCGGATACGTTGCTGGTGCCCTCTTGCTTGACCATGGTCGGGTCGCGGTCTTGCGTGCTTCTCCCGTCATAGAAACGGAACTTGAGGCCCCTGGCCCGGTATCCCGTCGTGTTGTCGTAGACCAGTTTCCCCTGAGCCCAGATCCGTTTTACGGCCCAGGTTGAATCAGGCACCAGCGGACGCGCGAAGCGCAGCCGACAGGACATCGTGGTCGTCGTGGTGGTTACCTGATCCCACCATTCCATATGGGTCTCTGTCACGGTGACGATCGGCGCGACCCAGATGTATGCTCCAGGCGAGCGAGCCTTCCCCCAAATCACCGGAATGGTTTGACCGAAAGCCGATGTCGGCAATGTGGTTTGGACAGGCGACGGCTCGGCTACAACAGGAGAAGGAGTCGTTGAACCCCATCCTTTCCAGACGCCAACACCAGTCCTGAGATCGTGAAAGCCGGCCATCAGGCAGTCCCCGCAGTGAAGTGGAGGAGCTTTGCAAGCGGGTTCGCCGGATGCCGCGCAAGGCTGATCTCGCCCAGATGAAACACTCGCTTGCAGAAGCGGCTTTTCGTTCCCGGAATAGGCCTTGCGAGACACACCATGTTGGCGCCTCGCGACAGTCCGGTGATCTCCCCGGCCTCGACCATCTCAAAGGCGCGACGGCCACACACAGAACCGAGATCCAGCCGGCCCACGGCCAACAACCCAATGTCGTCCTCGCTGAAATGGAGCCAGCGCCCGATCACCTCGCCCTCGTGCTCGAAAAGCATCTTGGGAGCGAAGGCGCCTGCAGCGATCAGGTCGGCAAAGGAACCGGCCCCTATGACATCATCTTCGCCGTCATGGGCTGCGATGTTCCAGGCGATTGCGTGGCCTGCGATCAGGGGTGCCAGCATTATGCCCTCGACGCCTGAAGGGTTAGTTCATTGAACATTTCGCGCGCCCGCTGCTTGGCGGTTTCTGTGCTTTCGCCGGGGGCGGCGTAATAGTTCAGCGTGATGTCCGA
>NZ_LYTP01000004.1:0-183403 GCF_001672435.1 Mesorhizobium sp. AA23 | reverse complement strand
GGTCGGCTTTTTCTTTGGGCGTTCCTTGCCGTTCAGGGCGGCAGCGCCAGGCCGTTGCCCAGAAGCTCCGCGAGATCCCGCGCCGGACGAGCCGCCTCGCGGCCGAGCCGGATGGCGAAGCCGGCCATTGGCAGCGGCGGCAGGTCGAGATCGGGGGACGCTTCCACGATTCCGGAATGGGCAAGACGCCGGGTGCGCGGCGTCAGCGCGATGCCGGCATTGACCGCGCTGCGCAGGCCGGCAAGGCTGGAGCTGCCGGCAGCGATGCGGTAGCGGCGGCCGGCGGCGTCGAGTGCATTGAGCGCAGCCTCCCTGAAGCCGCAATAGGGATCGAGCAATGCAAGCGGCACCACGTCTCGCCGCGTCGCCAGCCCTTTGTCCGAGCAGAGCCACAGCATCGGCTCGCTGATCAGGAACGCTTCATCCGGGGATGGCGCATGGCGCATGGTGATCGCAAGGTCGAGCTGGCCAGCCTGCAAGGCTGACCCGAGTTCCAGGGAGCGGCCGACGCGCAGCTCGATCCTGACGCGCGGATGGCTGGCGGCGAAGGCGCGCAACAGCTCCGGCAGGCCATGATCGGCAAAGTCCTGCGTGGTGCCGATGGCGATGCGGCCGCCGACGCGCGCGCCTTTAAGCGCCAGCCAGGCCTCGGTGTGGACGGCAAGGATGCGCCTGGCGTGTCCGACAAGGTCCTCGCCGGCAGGCGTCAGCCCGCGCCCACGTCCCTGGGGCGCAAGCAGCGGCTCGCCGACGACCTCCTCCAGCCGCTGCATCTGCGCCGTGACGGCGGATGGGGAGCGGCCAACAGCGGACGCCGCCCTGGCCAGGGAGCCGCCATCGACGAAGGCGAGGAAGGTTTTGAGCAGGTCGGGATCGAGAGTTTCCATAATTCGATAATATCGAAGTACTTGTCAAAAACAATTCGATTTTTTTGACGTCTGGCTAGTGGCATGGTCCCTTCATCGGCGGCGCGAAGCCGTCAGAGCGAAGGAGAGAAAAATGCCGATCATCAATGTCAGCGTCACCGGCGAGCCCGACGCAAAGGGTTCCGCCGCGATCGCGAAGGAGATCACCGAGATTACGGCCACGCAACTGCGCAAGGACCCGACCATCACCGCGGTTGCGATCAGCTACGTCGATCCGCAGCACTGGTTCGCCGGCGGCAAGTCGCTGGCCGAGCATGGCACGAGCACCTTCTGGCTCGACATCAAGGTGGTGGACGGCACCAACACCAAGCTCGAGCTCGAAGCGTATCTCAAGGCGATTTTCGACGCCTTCGGCCGCCTGCTCGGCGGCGTCCATGAGGAAAGCTACGCGCTGGTGCATGAGGTTCCGGCGGCGGCCTACGGCTTTGGCGGCAAGAGCCAGGAGTTCCGCTTCATCAGCGGGAGACTGAAGGTGGCGTAGCGGCACGCCTTTCCCCGCTCCCCTGTGCGAGACGGTGGGTCGGCGCGCAGCGTCGAGACGGATGAGAGGTTTTGGAAGAAGCACGGCCTAGAAGAATCGATTGCTTTCAGGCACTTACATATCCAGCGAAGCGATCCGTCCAATACCCTCATCCGTCCGGGCTTCGCTCGGCCACCTTCTCCCGCAAGGGGAGAAGGGAGCGCCCTACCAGCCCCACATTGACCTTGCCCCCACTTCCGCTACCTTCTGCCACCGAAGCGGCCGCGCAAGAGCCGCACCGTGGAGGACGTTGGGAGAGAGCAGCATGATCCTGACATTGGCGCTGCTTGCCGGTCTTGTCTTTGCCTGGCTGCTGATTGGCGTGATCGAAAGGTTCCGGCTCGATCTGCGCTTTACCCAGGCGTTGCTCTACGTGCCGTTCAAGCTCGCCTACCGTATTGCCGACGACCGCATCCGCATTGCCCGCAATGCCCGCACGCCGGTGATCTATGTCGTTTCGCACCAATCGCGCATCGAGCCGGCGCTGATGCTGTCGCTGTTGCCTGACGACACGCTGCACATTCTGGACGAGGCCTCGGCCCGCTCGCCCTGGCTGGAGCCGTGGCGCGAGCTTGCCCGCACCATCGCCTTCAATGCCGAACATCTCTTCGTCAGCCGGCGGCTGGTGCGCGTGCTGAAGGGCAAGGGCCGGCTTGCGGTCTATCTGCCCGACGACGTCGAGCCGGACGTCAAGTCGTTCCGGCTGTTCCGCGCCATCACCCGCATCGCCATGCAGGCCGACGCCCGCATCGTGCCGATCTTCGTCGCCGGTGCGCGCGACCTGCCGATGTCGCTGACGCCGGCCGACAAGGCGCCGCGTCACTGGTTCCCGCGCCTGTCGCTCAGCGTGCTGGAACCGATGACCGTGGCCGAGCTGGTGGCTCGCAACCCCGACATGGCGTCGAACACCAACGCCCTGTTCGACCGGTTTGCCGAGGCGCGGCTCTACGGCAGCAATCTCGACCGCGGCCTGTTCCTGGCCATGCGCGACGCGGCGGATCGCGTCGGTGCCTCGCATCCGATCATCGAGGACGTGATTTCGGGCGCGCTCAGCTATCGCAAGATGTTCATCGGCGCGCGCGTGCTCGGCCGCCGCTTCGAGGCGGTGACGGCGCCCGGCGAAGCGGTCGGCCTGCTCCTGCCCAATGCCAATGGCATTGTGCTCTCCTTTGTCGGGCTTATCTCGGCGGCCCGCATCGCGGCGATGATCAACTACACCGCCGGCCCGGCGAGCGTCACCGCCGCGATCCGCACGGCGGTCATTCGCACAGTGGTCTCTTCTCGCGCGTTCATCGAGAAGGCCGCCATCGACGACATCGTCACCGCCGTCGAGGCGGGCGGCGCCAAGATGCTATGGCTGGAGGATGTGCGCGAGAGCGTGACCTTGCTCGACAAGGTCGCGGCGGCGCTTTTCTGGCGTTTTCCGCTGCAGCGGCAGCAGGCGTCGAAACCAGCGGTGATCCTGTTCACCTCGGGCTCGGAAGGAACGCCGAAGGCGGTGGTGCTGTCGCACCGCAACCTTCTCGCCAACGCCATGCAGGCCGAGGCGCGCATCACGATCTCGCCGGCCGATATCCTGCTCAACGTGCTGCCCGTCTTCCATTCGTTCGGGCTGACCGGCGGCACTATCCTGCCGCTGGTAACCGGCGTGAAACTGTTCCTCTATCCCTCGCCGCTGCACTACAAGATCATTCCGGAGATCGCGCGCAAGGTGAAGCCGACCGTCATGTTCGGCACCGACACTTTCCTCGCCAACTATGCCCGCACTGCCAAGGACGGCGATTTCTCCAGCCTGCGTTTCGTTGTTGCCGGCGCTGAAGCGGTAAAGCCCGAGACAAGGCGCACCTACCGCGACCGTTTCCAGGCATCGATCATCGAAGGTTTTGGGCTGACCGAGGCGGCGCCAGTGGTGGCGGTGAACACCGCCATCCACAATCGCGACGGCACGGTCGGCCGGCTGCTGCCGGCGATCCGCATGAAGCTTGAGCCGGTCGAGGGCATCAGCGAGGGCGGCCGGCTGTGGCTCGACGGGCCGAACATGATGATGGGCTACATGACCGCCGACCGCCCCGGCGAGTTGCAGCCGCTCGAGGGCTGGCACGACACCGGCGACATCGTCTCGGTCGACCGCGACGGCTTCATCACCATCCGCGGGCGGGCAAAACGCTTTGCCAAGATCGCCGGCGAGATGGTGTCGCTGGGTGCGGTCGAGATGCTGGTGCAGTCACTGTGGCCGGAACAGCGCCATGCCGCGGTGGCGGTGCCCGACAAAAGGCGCGGCGAGCGCATCGTGCTGGTCACCACGGCCGACGATGCCAATGCCGAAGAGCTGCGCCAGTTCGGCAAGAAGGCCGGCGCGGCCGAGTTGATGGTGCCCAATGACATCATCAAGGTGGAAGAGATCCCGGTGCTGGGTTCCGGCAAGACGGATTACGTGTCGGCGCGGAAGCTGGCGATCGACCGGCTGGGATTGGGGGTAGCGGCGTAGCGCGGGTTATCTCCCCCCTTGTGAGCCAGCCCTTGTGGGGGAGAAAGCATTTTCCTGCACTTGCGAGCGGGCTTGTCCCGAGCAAGTGCTTGGAAAATGCCAGAGAGGGGATTTCGTAGGGTGCGGAGGCTGCTCCTTCTAGAGCGCCAACTTCTCATGTCAGCGCTTTTCCCCTCTCTTGCGATTTCCAACACTTAGCTTCGCTAAGATGTTGAAATGGCTATTTCCCCCACAACGGGGGAGATAGGGCGCAGTGCTTATCCGATATCCGAAGGCGGCACCTTCTCGCCTTCGCGCATGGCCCGCTTCGAATAGGCGCGCACCGAAAACGGCAGAAAGACGAGGTAGCCGGCGACCGATGCGGTCAGCGTGTACCAGGGATAGGCCATCAACAGCAGGATGTAGAGCACGACGCCGAGGATGACCGGAAGCACCCTGTCTCCCGGCACCTTGACGCTCTTGCCCGAATAGACCGGCAGGCGACTGACCAAGAGGAAGGCGACGAGCACGGTGAAGCCAGAGGCAACGAAGGCCGCCCCCCGGGTCGATTCCAGGCCGAGCCGCAGGAAGTAGAGATAGCAAGGCAGCATGACCAGCACCGCGCCCGCCGGCGCCGGGACGCCGACGAAATATTCGGTTTGCCAGGCCGGCTGATCGGTGTCGTCGGCCAGCACATTGAAGCGAGCGAGCCGCATGCCGCAGGCGATGGTGAACAGGAGCGCCGCGATCCAGCCCGGCGAGCCGGCGCGGTCGAGCAGGAAGGCATAGAGCACCAGCGCCGGCGCGACGCCGAAATTGACGATATCGGCCAGCGAATCCATCTGCGCGCCGAACTTCGAGGTCGCCTTCAGCATGCGCGCCAAGCGGCCGTCGATGCCGTCGAGGAAAGCGGCGAGCAGCACCATGACCACCGCCGGCTCGAAGCGGTCCTCGAAGGCGAAGCGGATGCCGGAAAGGCCGGCGCAGATCGCAAGAACGGTCACCAGATTGGGCAGCACCATGCGCATCGGGATCTCGCGGATGCGCGGGCCGCCGCTGGCGTGTGCCTCGAACTTCTTGAAAGGCGCGCCCACCGCTCAGGAAATCCTGACCAGCGGGGCGACCGCCGCGCCGCCGAACTCGGCAAGCACCGTCTCGCCGCCTACCGCCGTCTGGCCGACGGCGACGCGCGGCACGGCGTTCGACGGCAGGAAGACGTCGACGCGGGAGCCGAAGCGGATCAGGCCAAAACGCTCGCCGATGCCGATCGAGCCGCCCTGCTCGGCCCAGCAGACGATGCGGCGCGCCACAAGGCCGGCGATCTGCACGGCGGCGATGGTGCCGTTGGGGCTGTCAATGACCAGGCCGTTGCGCTCGTTCTCCGAGCTTGCCTTGTCGAGCTCGGCATTGAGGAATTTGCCGGGACGATGCTCGATCCGCGTGATCCTGCCACGCACCGGCGCGCGGTTGATATGGCAGGAAAAGACATTCATGAACACCGAGATACGGGTCATTTCGCCCGTACCCAGACCAAGCTCGCGCGGCGGCACGGCAGGCCCGACCGCCGAAACCACGCCGTCGGCCGGGCTGACCACCAGCCGGTCGTCGACCGGCGTGACGCGCTCTGGGTCACGGTAAAAATAGATGCACCAGCCGGTGAGGATCAGCCCGAGCCAGAACAGGATCGAGGAGAAATAGCCGAGGAACAGCGTTGCCGCGCCGAAGGCGGCGATAAAGGGATAGCCCTCGCGATGGATCGGAACGAACGTATTCTTGATCGTATCGAGAAGAGTCATAGGGCTTGGGGCGGTCGCTGTTTCAGGTCCGGTCTGAATAGCGGAAAGCCCCCCTCCCCGCAACGCAACAATGGGAGAGGCGAATAGCGAGGGACTCATAGCCGTGATTTTAGCGCCGGCCTGTGTCAGGGTGCGCGAGGGCGGTGCGGAAATCGACAAGGTCGAGGTCGATCGGGGCTGCTTTGCCTGCATGTTGGGCGGTGCCGACGGCAGGACGCTGTTCATCACCGCCGCCGAATGGCGCGGCTTCGAGAAGATGGTCGGCGACGCCCGCACCGGCCAGGTACTGGGCGTCGTCGCGCCTGCACCCGGCGCGGGCTGGCCGTCTTACGCCTCCGGCACGCGCTGATAGTGCGCGATATCCGCTTTGACCCCGAGGCGGGCGATCGTTGCCTGAGGGCTTAAGGCGATGCGCTCGAGCGCGGCCTTGACGATCGGCACGACGTTGTCGACCGCGGCCTGGCTTTCCCATTCGACCATGGTGACGATGTTGAATTCGCCGGGGCCGGAGAACTGCTCGAGCAGGAAGTCCTGCACGAAGCCGTCCTGCTGGCGCAGCAATTCGTGCGTCATCCTGACCTTGCCGAGGATCTCGTCGCGCGTTTCCGCCGGCACGACGAATTTGTCGACCCGGAACACGCTGCCAGCGCGTTGATCTTTATTGCTCATTTCGATCGGTCTCCGTTCTTGGAAGGCTTGCTTCGCAGGGGTTCGGAGCCGGTTTGCAAGCTCAAGCTAGGTTGAGGTCAAGGGGATTTTGCGCCGACTTCTCCTTCTCCCCTTGTGGGAGAAGGAAGAGGCGCTAGCTCACCTCCGACGTCCTTCTCCGTACGATCACACCGAACTCGTCGCTTTCACGCGCAATGCGCAGGCGCTCCTCGGCTTCGGTGGCCTCGCGCTGGCGGTCCCACATCGAGGCGTAGAGGCCCTGCTGGCGCAAGAGCGCGGCGTGGGTGCCGCGCTCGGCGATCTGGCCGTCCTTCAGCACGATGATCTCGTCGGCCGAGATCACCGTCGACAGCCGGTGGGCAATCACAAGGGTGGTGCGGCCCTTGCTGACGAGGTCCAGCGCCGCCTGGATCTCCTGCTCGGTCTGGGTGTCCAGCGCCGAGGTCGCCTCGTCCAGCATCAGGATCGGCGGGGCCTTCAGGATCGTGCGGGCGATCGCGACCCGCTGCTTCTCGCCGCCCGACAATTTCAGCCCGCGCTCGCCGACCATCGAGCGGTAGCCGTCGGGGAGTTTTTCGATGAACGGCCCGATCTGGGCGAGCTCGGCGGCCTTGCGCACCTCCTCCTCGCTGGCGCCGACATGGCCGTAGCGGATGTTGTAGGCGATGGTGTCGTTGAAGAGCACCGTGTCCTGCGGCACCATGCCGAGCACCGCGCGCAGGCTCTCCTGGGTGACGTCGCGGATGTCCTGGCCGTCGATCAGCACCTGGCCCCGTTGCACGTCATAGAAGCGGAACAGAAGCCTGGAGATGGTCGACTTGCCTGCGCCGGAGGGGCCGACGATGGCGACCGTCTTGCCGGCCGGCACCTCGAAGGAGACGCCCTTCAGGATCTTGCGGTTTGAATCATAGGAGAAGTGCACGTCGCGGAACTCGACCTTGCCGGCACTCACCTTCAACGGCCCGGCGTCCGGCTTGTCGACGATCTCCTGGGGCACGTCGAGCAGGTCGAACATGTGCTCGATATCGGTCAAACCCTGGCGGATTTCGCGATAGATGAAGCCGATGAAGTTGAGCGGCACCGAAAGCTGCATCAGCATGGCGTTGATGAAGACGAAATCGCCGACCGACTGCGTGCCGGCCTGCACCTCGAGCGCCGACATGCACATGACGATGACCGTGCCGAGGCCGAAGATAAGACCCTGGCCGAAGTTAAGCCAGCCGAGCGAGGTCCAGGTCTTGGTGGCGGCAATTTCATAACGCGCCATCGAGCGGTCGAAGCGCTCGGCTTCCATGCGCTCATTGGTGAAATATTTGACCGTCTCGAAATTCAAGAGCGAGTCGATCGCCTTGGTATTGGCGTCGGTGTCGCTTTCGTTCATGTCGCGGCGGATCGAGATGCGCCAATCGCTGGCCTTGACCGTGAACCAGACATAGATCCACACGGTGACCGCGACCACGGCGACGTATTTCCAGCCATAGGTGTAGGCGAAAATGCCGGCCGTCAGCGCGAATTCGAGAATGGTCGGCGCCGTGTTCAGCATGACGAAGCGCACGATCGTCTCGATGCCCTTGGTGCCGCGCTCGATGATGCGCGACAGACCCCCGGTGCGGCGCTCAAGATGGAAGCGCAGCGACAGCTGATGCATGTGGACGAAGGTGCGGAAAGCAAGCTGGCGCACCGCATATTGGCCGACGCGGGCAAACAGCGCGTCGCGCAGCTGGTTGAAGCCGAGCTGGACCAGCCTCAGCACATTATAGGCGATGACCAGCATCACTGGCGCGAGCATGAAGGCGGGCAGCGGCGGCGGCGTCTTCGAGGCGTGGGCGAGCGCATCTGTTGCCCATTTGAAGAAATAGGGACCGGCGACCAGGGTGACCTTGGCGACGACGAGAAGCAGCGTCGCCCAGGTGACGCGAGCTCTCAAGTCGGCACGGTCGGCCGGCCACATATAGGGCCACAGATTGCGCAGAGTGGTGAGGGTGCCGGTTTCGGCGGAGACGGTCTTGTCGGCCATTTTGTTCTTAGCTTTCTTTCATGCTTTCGCCGCAGCAGGAATCGACCAGGGCCGCGAGCGACGCCGAGACCTCGGCGAGCGTAGCGCGGTCCACCGCGTAGCGTGAACGCTGGCGATCCGCCTCGAAGCGGACGAGCCCTGCTTCGACCAGGATCTTCAGATGCTGCGAAACGGTCGACTGGGCGAGATCGAGATGATCGACCACCTCGCGGCAGGAGCAGCAGCTACTGGCCGAGAGATGCTTCAGGATCTCAATGCGTGCCGGATGCGACAGCGCCGCGAACCGCGTGGCGATGCCGCGGCTGTCGAGGGCTCGGCTATTGAGGGCGCGGTTGACGGATAGGGATTCGGTCATCGTTCATCGCCGATAAACGATGGAGGATGAGAGGGCAAGCCAGGCGGATGGGCAGCAGGTGGAAGTGTCGAACGCCGGCGGGGCAGCGCCCCTCTGCCCTGCCGGGCATCCCCACGAGGGGGATTGCGCTCTTACTCCGTCTTTGGCGCCGTCATCTGGTCACCCATGGCCTTCATGTCGGCCGGCTCGCCTTCCTTCGACTTGCCGGGGACCTTGAAGACCTGACCGGGCCAGATGCGGTCGGGATTGCGGATCTGATCCTGGTTGGCGAGATAGATGGTCGAGTAGCGCACGCCATGGCCATAGACGCGCCGCGAGATGCGCCAGAGCGTATCGTTGCGGCGGATGATGACGGCTCCATCGACGTGTTCGAGCTTCGGCGCCATGGTTTCAGGCACGTCGGCCGCAGGATTCGCTTCGGCGACCTCGGCCGACGTGTCGGCGGTCGCGGCGGGCTTGCCCGCTTCGTCGGTAGCGGTGGCCGGCGCCGTCGTCTCGGCGGGATTGGCCGCCCCGGACTTCGCCTCCGCGGGCTGGGACCCCGCACCCTGGGCGAGCTTGCTGTCGGCGGGCTTGGTCTGGTTGGGCGCGACGGCGGCAATCGACTCGCCGGGCTCGCGTTCGAACGGGACAGCGGCGCGGGCGACGACCTTGACGCCGTCGTCGGCCAGGCCGTCGACATGAATGGTGTGGTTGCCGACCGGAATGTCGCGCGCCGCCTCGATCAGGAAATGGCCGTCAGGCGAAGTTTTCGCCTCGCCAAGCAGTACATCGTCGGCATAGGCGCGCACCTTGCGGCCGGGATCGGCCCTGCCCGCGACGAAGATCTTGCCGCCGTCGATCTCAACCGCCTCGACGGCGATCTTCGGTTCGTCTGCGGCGGCGTTCTGGGTCGCGGGAGCCGAAGCCTGATCCGTAGCTGCCGGTGCCGTTGCAGCCGGCGCCGCCGCCGGGGCAGACGCCGCCGGCGCGGTTGCGGCCGGGGCCTGCGCGTCCGGGTCGGCTGCCTGACCGGTGGCGGCAGGTGCCGCTGGCTTGGCCGCGGGCTGCGGAATGGTCAGCAATTCGGACGGCTTGCCCGGCTCCTCGACCATCGCCAGCACCTGGCCGGTCGGGCTCTGCGGCACCGAGACGACGGCGGTCTGCGCCGAGGCGACGGCGACGCCGCCAGCGGTCGAGCGCAGCGTGATCGTGTAGTCGCCGGGCTTCAGCGGATCGTCGAGCACAATGGCGAAGGCACCATCGGGACCGGCATCGGTCGAGCCGAGCACCGTGCCGCCGTTCAGGACCTCGACCTTGGCATTGGGCGCCGCGCTGCCGGCGACGACAATCGAGCCATTGCCTTCGACGCGCACGACATCGAAGGTTGGCAGTGTGGGTCCTGCGGCGGCCGGCGCCTGAGCGGCCGGGGCGGATTCCGCCGGGGCCGTCGCGTTGTTGGCAGGCGCCATTGCATTGTTGGCGGGCGCCATCTTGTTGGCCGGCGCCATCGTGTTGTTGGCCGGCGCCATTGTATTGGCCGGGGCTTGCGCCTGCGGTACGCGCGCCTCGGTGGAGGTGCTTGAGGATTCGGCCGGCTTCGTGCCTGCCTGCGGCAGCGACGCGACCTGCGGCGGATTCTGCTTGTTGATGTATGGGTCGAGCGCGCCCGACCCGTAGGCGACCGCCGCGACGACGGCAACGCCGCCCGCCGCGAACAAAAACGCCTTGGAAGAATTGATAGCCATAATCTTTTCTGCCCCTTAGCCACCTAACGCCGGTCTAGCGTGTTTTCACCAAGCTCACAAGAAAAAGCCCGTCCTTGGGCTTGACCGCGCCAACCGTCCCTATCACCAATCATGACATGAACACGATTCGATCCGTCTGCGTCTATTGCGGTTCGTCTCCGGGCCGCGACGAGGCCTATGTCAAGGCCGGCCACCTGCTCGGCCGCTCGCTGGCGAAGTCCGGCCTGCGCCTGATCTATGGCGGCGGCACCAAGGGAATCATGGGCGCCGTTGCAGACGGGGCACTCAAGGCCGGCGGCAAGGTGACCGGCATCATCCCGCGCTTCCTGATCAACAAGGAGGCGACCGAGACCGCTCTCGACAAGCTCGACGAGCTGGTGATCACCGACAACATGCACGAGCGCAAGCACAGGATGTTCGAGAAATCCGACGCCTTCGTGGCGCTGCCGGGCGGCATCGGCACGGTCGAGGAGATCGTCGAGATCATGACCTGGGCGCAACTCGGCCATCACCGCAAGCCGATCGTGTTCGCCAACATCAAGGCCTTCTGGGACCCGATGCTGGCGCTCATCGAGCACATGTCGGGCGAAGGCTTCATCCACACCGCACATAGGGTGAAGCCGCTGGTGGTCAACGACCCCGAGGCCATCGTCGCCGCCATCATGGTGGCGGGCTCGTCGGTCGACGCGCCGACGGAAGGTGTGCAGGCGGTGATCGACAAAATGTAAGGTGAATGGTGAATAGTGCGGATCGCGCGAGCCGAAATCTGTCCACCGCCAGATAGTAACTATTCGCTATTCACCATTCACCGTTCACCGTCCTCCTCAAATCCTCAATCACCGCCCTCCGGTCATTGCGCCGCCAGGCGAGATGGATTTCAACGCTGCGCTTGAACCATGGCAGGTCGCGAAAGACGATGCCGGCCGGCGCAGCGCTTTGCAGGCTTTCCTGTACCGTCGCCAGGCCCAGCCCGGCGCTGACCAGGCCGAGCGAGGTCAAGGGATCGGCCGTCTCGTAGGCGATGTCGGGCACGAAACCGGCCTCCATGCAGGCCGTCAGGAACTGCGCGCGGTTGGTGTCATCGGGTTGGCGCACGACGGTGATCCAGACGCGGGCGTCAAGATGGCGGGGCCTGATGTCGCTCGCATCGACAAGCGGATCGCCTTCGGGGATCGCCAGCACCAGCGGTTCGCGCCGCACCAGCATGCTCTCGATATCCGGATCGCCTTGCGGCGTCGGCGCGTAGACGAATCCGAGGTCGAGCACGCGCTGGCGCAGATCCTCGAACTGCGCGGCCGTGCGGCGGTTTCTCAGTTGCAGATGAAAATCCGGCCGCTCGCGGCGGAATTCCCTGAGCATCGCAGCGATCAGCCCGGCATGCACCGCCCCCTCGACGTAGCCGATGGCGAGGCTCCCGGTAGCGCCGCTTGCAAGCTTGCGGCCGAGCTCCTCCAGCCGCGCGGCATTGACGAGCAGAGCGCGCGCCTCGGCAAGGAAAGCCCTGCCCTCGGCGTTGAGATGGACGCGCTGCTTCGATCGCTCGAAAAGCGTGACGCCGAGTTGCTCCTCGAGCTGCATGATCTGCCGGCTCAAAGGGGACTGCGAGATATGCAACTGCTCGGCGGCGCGGCCGACATTGCCGGCCTCGGCGACGGCGACGAAATAGCGGATCTGCCGCAGGTCGAGCATTCTGCGTCTCTATGATTTAAGTCGTTCAAGGTCTGACCTTTATCCTAATCAGTCTTGGACAGTCTGACCAGCCGGCGCGATATCTTCCGCATCAACCGGCCACAAAGGAGACCGCCATGCAGTTCTTTGCCCTTCTCACCCGCAACACCGAAAAGTTCAGCGATAGCGATTTCGCGCCGCTGCTTCCGGGCGAAGCCGAGCAGCGGCGCACGCTCTATGCGCAAGGCGCCGTGCGCCAGGTCTGGAACCGCGGTGACATCCCCGGCAGCGGCATGATGTTCGAGGCTGCCGACGACAAGGAGGTGCGCGGCCATCTCGCCACCCTGCCGCTGGTCGAGGCCGGAATGATGGACATCGCGGCGATCGTGCCGCTCAATCCCTATCCCGGCTTCGGCCCGAAGCGCTGAGACCGGCATGAAGAGAGGTGCTGCCGCTCACCCGGCAGCACCTATGAGCGACCAAGGAAGCGACGCAAAAGGCCCGCCCGCGACGCCCCTGTATAGCGCTTGGGCAATTGCCGGGTGAGCAGGAACTGGTCGCGCCCTTCGAGGGCGCATCCGATGATGAAGCATCTTGCAGTTCACCAAGCGATGGCCCAGATCTCACGATCAACCGCCTCGGGTAGCGTTGAGGGAGATGAAGGCGCGCCGGGCCGAACTGTTTCGCTTCGCGCGGTCGAACAGTCCAAGGTCGCGGTGCCCGATCACTCCGCCGGCGCCACTCGCAGCATCGGTCTGCGGGCGCTGAGCCGGTCGAGATAGAGATAGACGACCGGCGTGGTGTAGAGCGTGAGAAGCTGCGAGACGATGAGGCCGCCGACGATCGCGATGCCGAGCGGCTGGCGCAGCTCCGCCCCAGTGCCGGTCTCGAGCGCCAACGGCAATGCGCCGAGCAAAGCCGCAAAGGTCGTCATCATGATCGGCCGGAAGCGCTGGAGGCTCGCCTTGTGGATGGCTTCTCGCGGCGCAAGCCCTTCCTGGCGCTCGGCCTGCAAGGCCATGTCGATCATCATGATGGCGTTCTTCTTGACGATGCCGATCAACAGGATGATGCCGATCAGCGAGATCACGTCGAATTCCATGCCGGTGACGATGAGCGCGAGCAGCGCGCCGATGCCGGCCGAAGGCAGCGTCGACAGGATGGTGATCGGGTGCACGTAGCTTTCGTAGAGCACGCCGAGCACGACATAGATCGTGGCGAGCGCGGCAGCGATCAGCAGAAGCTCGTTGAGCAGGTTGGAGCGGAAGGCGAGTGCCGTGCCGGCAAGCGAGCCGTGGATCGACACCGGCATTTTCAGCTCCGCCATGGCGCGGTCGATTGCCGCCGAGGCGTCGCCGAGCGTGGCGCCATCGGCAAGGTTGAACGAGATCGTCGTGGCGACGAAGTGGCCCTGGTGGTTGACCGAAAGCGGCGTGGTCGCCGGACCGTAAGTGCTGAAGGCGGCGAGCGGCACCATGGTCTCGGCCGAGGTGCTGACGGCGGCGCCGCTCGAGGCGCTGCCGTGGCCGGTGACGGCGATCGCATTGGTCGCCTGATTCTGCAGCGAGCCCGACAGGCTGCCGGCCAGCGCGTTGGTCTTCTGCGTGCCGCTCGCCGCCGCGCCCGAGGTGCTGACATAGATGCCGTTGAGCGCGCTCGGATCCTGCAGATAGCGCGGCGCGACTTCCATCACCACGTGATATTGGTTGCGGGCGTTGAAGATGGTCGACACCTGGCGCTGGCCGAAGGCGTCGTAAAGCGTGTTGTCGATGCTCGCCGGCGTCAGGCCGAGCCGGGCCGCGCTCTCGCGGTCGACGGTGATGTTGGTTTCGAGCCCGGCCTCGTCGCGGTCCAAATTGACGTCGGTTAGCTCCCGCGCCTGTTTCAGCAATTCGACGAGTTTCGGCGCCCATTCGTCGAGATCCGCGGTCGTATCGGCCTGCAGCGTGTATTGATAGGTGGCGAGGCTCTGGCGGCCGCCGACCCTGATCTCCTGGCGCGGGTTGAGGAAGAGCTGCGCGCCGGGCAATTGCCTGAGCTGCGCGCGCAGCCGCCCCAGCACCGCTTGCAGCGGCGCACGATCGCCCTTCGGCTTCAGGTTGACATAGACGAAGCCGGAGTTGGTCTGGCGGCCGCCGATATAGCCGACGACGTTCGCCACCGCCGGGTCGCTCTTCAGGATCGTCTCCAGCCGCTCGAATTTCTGCCGCATCAATTGGAAGGAAATGGCCTGGTCGGCGCGCAGGCCGCCGATCAGCTCGCCGGTGTCCTGCTGCGGGAAGAAGCCCTTCGGCACGATCGTATAGAGGTAGACGTTGAGCGCAACGGCCGCGATCAGGATGATGAGCATCGCCTCGGCATTGTCGAGCGACCAGGCTAGCGAGCGGCCGTAGCCGGCGCGGACGCGCTCGAAGACGCTTTCGCCGAAGCGGGCGAGGATGGAACGGCGCTCCGACCGGACTGCACCCGCGCGCAAAAAATGGGCGCACATCATCGGCGTCACCGTCAGCGACAGCACCAGCGAAATGGCGATGGCCAGCGACAAGGTCATGGCGAATTCCTGGAACAGGCGGCCGAGTATGCCGCCCATCAACAGAATCGGCAGGAACACGGCGACGAGAGAAGCGCTCATCGACAGAACGGTGAAGCCGACCTCCTGAGCGCCGACCAGCGCCGCCCGGCCGCGCGGCACGCCGTCCTCGATGTGGCGCATGATGTTTTCCAGCACCACGATGGCGTCATCGACGACGAAGCCGGTGGCGATGGTGAGCGCCATCAAGGACAGATTGTCGAGCGTGTAGCCGAGCAGATACATTGCCCCGAAGGTGCCGAGGATCGAGACGACCAGCGCCACGCTCGGGATCAGCGCCGCGCGCCAGTCGCGCAAAAAGCAGAACACCACGAAGACGACCAGCAGCACCGCCAGCACCAGCGTCAGCTCGGTGTCGCGCAGCGAGCCGCGGATGGTGAGGCTGCTGTCGGACGCGATGCTGAGGCGCGCATCCGCCGGCACCGAAGCCTGCAGCGTCGGGATCAGCGCGCGCACGCGGTCGACCGTGTCGATGATGTTGGCGTTGGGCTCGCGATAGAGCACCAAAAGCACGGCCGGCACGCCATTGGCGAGGCCGAGATTGCGCACGTCCTCGACCGAGTCCTCGACATCTGCGATGTCGGCGAGGCGCACCGCCGCACTGTTGCGCCAGGCGATCACCAGGTCGCGATAGTCGGCGGCATGGCTCGCCTGGTCGTTGGTGTAGAGCTGGTAGCGGAGCGCGCCGTCCTCCTCGAAGCCCTTCGGACTGCGGGCATTGGCCGAGGCAAGTGCGGCGCGCACATCCTCCAGGCCGATGCCGTAATGGAACAGCGCCCCCGGATTGAGCTCCACCCGAACCGCGGGCAGCGACGAGCCGCCGAGGTCGACATTGCCGACACCCTCGACCTGGGACAGGCGCTGCTGCAGCACGGTCGCGGCGGCATCGTAGAGCTGACCGGGTGTGAGTGTGCGCGAGGTCAGCGCCAGGATCATCACCGGTGCGTCGGCGGGATTGTATTTGCGGTAGGTCGGGTTGCTGCGCAGGTCGGACGGGAGGTCGGCGCGCGCGGCGTTGATAGCGGCTTGAACATCGCGCGCGGCGCCGTTGATGTCCCGATCGAGGTCGAACTGCAGCACAACATTGGTCGAGCCGGTGCCGGAGCGCGACGTCATCTCGGAAACCCCGGCGATCTGGCCGAGATGCCGTTCGAGCGGCGCCGCGACATCGGTCGACATCGTGTCGGGGCTGGCGCCCGGCATCGAAGCCTGCACCGAGATGGTCGGGAAATCCACCTTGGGCAGCGGCGCGACGGGAAGATTGACGTATGCGATCAGGCCCGCCGCCGCCAATCCGATGGCCAGCAGCGTCGTGGCGACCGGCCTGGCGATGAAGGGCGCGGAGAGATTCACGGCGTGAGCCCGCCGGCCGGCGCTCTCGCTTCACGCGCCCCCGACCGCGTCAGTCTATCGAAGGCAAGGTAGATCACTGGCGTGGTGAAGAGCGTCAGCACCTGGCTGACGATCAGCCCGCCAACGATGGTGATGCCGAGCGGCTGGTGCAATTCCGAGCCGGCAAGGCCGCCGAGCAGGAGCGGGAGCGCCCCGAACAGCGCGGCCATCGTCGTCATCAGGATCGGCCGCAACCGCAGCAAGCAGGCTTCGTAAATCGCCTCGCGCGGATCCAGCCCCTGCAGGCGCTCGGCCTGCAGGGCAAAGTCGATCATCATGATGGCGTTCTTCTTGACGATGCCGACCAAGAGCACGATGCCGATGATGCCGATCACGTCGAGATCGTGGCCGGCGAGCATCAGCGCCACCAGCGCGCCCACGGTTGCCGAGGGCAGCGTCGAGAGGATCGTCAGCGGGTGGATGAAGCTCTCATAAAGCACGCCAAGCACGACATAGACGGTGGCGACTGCCGCGAGCACCAGCAGCAGCTCGTTGGAGAGCGAGCTTTGCAAGGCAAGCGCGGCGCCCTGGAAGCCGGTGACCAGGCCGGCGGGCGGCTGCATGTCATGTTCCGCCTTGCTGATCGCCGCGGTGGCGTCGCCGAGCGACACGCCCGGGGCGAGGTTGAAGGAGATGGTCGCGGCCGGGAACTGGGCAAGGTGGTTCACCAGCAGCGGCGCCTGCCGGACACTGATATTGGCGATCGCCGATAGCGGCACCTGGCCGGAACCGGAGGACGGCAGGTAGATCGAGCCCAGCGAAGCCGGCGTCTGTCCCACCGAGGGGTCGGCTTCAATGATGACGCGGTATTCGTTCGACTGGGTGAAGATCGTCGAGATGATGCGCTGGCCGAAGGCATCGTAGAGCGCGTTGTCGACGGTCGCTGGCGTAATCCCGAAGCGTGCCGCCGTCGCTCGGTCGATGGTGATGTCGACCGCAAGCCCGCTCTGCTGGCTGTCGCTGGCTACGTCGGCGAGTTCGGGAAGTGCCACCAGCCTATCGGTGAGCTTTGATGTCCACGTCGCCAGCTCGGCCGGATCCGAATCCTGCAGAACGTATTGGTACTGCGACGCGCTGGAGGTGGAGTCCACGCTCAGGTCCTGCACCGGCTGCATGTGCAGCGCGATGCCGGTCACGACGTCAGTCTCCCGAGCCAGCCGCCGGATGATCGCGCTGGCATCGGCCGCGCGCCCGTCGCGCGGCTTGAGATTGATCAGCATGTGGCCGCTGTTGGCGGTCATGTTTTGGCCGTCGACGCCGATGAAGGACGACAGGCTCGCGACATCCGGGTCCTTCAGGATGACATCGGCGAGCGCCTGCTGGTGCGCTGCCATGTCGGCGTAGGAGGCCGAGCCCGCGGCCTCGGTGACCGCCGAAATCGCGCCGGTGTCCTGAACCGGGAAGAAGCCTTTCGGGATGACAACATAGAGATAAACGGTGAGCGCAAGCGTGGCTGCGGCGACCAGCAGCGTCAGCGCCTGACGGTCGAGCACCCACCGCAAGGCGGCGGCATAGCCATTCGCGACAGCGTCGAAGCCGGCCTCGGCGCCGCGCGCCAGCGCGCCCTGCCTGCGTTCGGACGGCGGCTTGAGCAGCCTGGCGCACATCATCGGCACCAGCGTCAACGAGACGATGGCCGAAATGACGATGGCGATCGCAAGCGTGATGGCGAATTCGTGGAACAGGCGGCCGACGACGTCGCCCATGAACAGAAGCGGGATCAGCACCGCGATCAGCGAGACGGTGAGCGAGATGATGGTGAAGCCGATCTGGGCCGAGCCTTCGAGCGCGGCGGTGACCGGATCGTCGCCATGCTCGATGAAACGCGAGATGTTTTCGATCATGACGATGGCGTCGTCGATGACGAAGCCGGAGGCGATGGTCAGCGCCATCAGCGACAGATTGTCGAGGCTGAAGCCCCAAAGATACATGACCGCGAACGTGCCGATCAGCGACAGCGGCACCGACAGGCTCGGAATGATCGTCGCCGGAATGTTGCGCAGGAACAGGAAGGTGACGAGCACGACCAGAACCGCCGCCGTCGCCAGCTCGAACTCGACGTCATGGACTGAGGCACGGATGGTGGTCGTGCGGTCGGTCAGCGGCTCGACGGTGACCGCCGCCGGCAAGCCGGCGCGAAGCTGCGGCAGCAGCGCCTTCACCGAGTCGACGACGCGGATGACATTGGCTCCGGGCTGGCGCTGGATGTTGAGCAGGATCGCCGGCGAGCGGTTTTCCCAAGCGCCCAGCTTCGAGTTCTCCGGCCCCTCTATGATATCGGAGACCTCGCCCAGCCTGACCGGCGCGCCGTTGCGGTAAGCGACGACCATATCCGCATAGGTCTTGGGGTCGCTGATCTGGTCGTTGGCGTTGATGGTGTAGGAACGCGCCGGCCCGTCGAAGCTGCCTTTCGGCGTGTTGACGTTGAGCGTGCCGATGGTGGTGCGCAGATCGTCGATGTTGAGCCCCATGGCGGCCAGCGCCTTGAGCTTTACGCGGATGCGCACGGCCGGCCGCTCGCCGCCGGAGATGCTGACCAGCCCGACGCCCGGAAGCTGCGAGATCTTTTGGGCCAGCCGCGTCTCGCCATAGTTCTCGACTTCGGTCAGGGGCAGCGTCTTCGAGGTGATCGCCAGCGTCAGGATCGGCGCATCGGCCGGATTCACCTTGGCGTAGATCGGCGGCGCCGGCAGGTCGGCGGGCAGAAGGTTGCCGGCCGCGTTGATCGCCGCCTGCACCTCCTGCTCGGCAATATCCAGGCTGAGGTCGAGGCTGAAGCGCAGCGTGATGACCGAGGCGCCGGCCGAACTCCCCGACGACATCTGCTCCAGCCCCGGCATCTGGCCGAACTGGCGCTCCAGGGGCGCCGTGACTGAAGTCGTCATCACCTCCGGGCTGGCGCCGGGATAGAAGGTCTGCACCTGGATCGTCGGGTAGTCGACCTCAGGCAAGGCCGAGAGCGGCAGGAAAAGATAGGCGATCATGCCGACCACCAGGATGGTCGCCATGATCAGCGTGGTGGCCACCGGCCGCAGGATGAAGGGCCGCGACGGGTTCAGCCAGCCGGAGACGAGACCGCTCGGCGTGCTCATTGGGCTTCGCCGCTGTCGCCACCATTTCCGCTGCTGCCGGTATTGCCGTTGCCGTCGCGACGATGGTGGCGGTGGTGCTTGCGGCCGGCATCGCCCGATGCGTCCGCGCCGCCGCCTGCCGAGCCTTGGCCCTGGCTGCTTGAGATCGCGGGCGCGTTGCCGGGGTTGACGGCAGACGTATTGCTGGTCGCGGCGGCCCCGCTGCCCCTACCCTCCGCTTGCGGCTGCGCGGGAGATCCAGCGCCGGCGGTCGGCGCGGCGCTGTTGTCAGGCACGGTCACCTTGGCGCCGTCCTTCAGCCGGTCGACGCCATCGACGACCACCTTGGCGCCCGGCGGAAGGCCCGACAGCAATTGCGTCACCGAGGCGTCGCCCGGGCCAAGGGAAACGGTCTTCACCGAGACAGTGCTGTCGTCGTTGAGTTGATAGACGAAAGTGCCTGGGGCGCCGTGCTGGATGGCGGCGTTGGGCAGCACCGTCACGCCGGTCAGGGTGCGCACCAGGAGATGCACGTTGACGAACTGGTTGGGATAAAGCCCGCCGTCGGCGTTAGCAAACACGGCGCGCAGCTTCACGGTGCCGGTGGTCGGATCGATCTGGTTGTCGATCGTCTGCAGCGTGCCTTCGGCGATCTGCTTGGTGTCGTTGCGGTCGAACAAGGTGGCCTTGAGCCCGGCATTACCATGCGTCTGTTCCAGCACTTCGGCGAGGGTGTCTTCGGGCAGCGAGAACAGCACCGAAATCGGCTGCATCTCGGTGATCACCGCAATGCCGGTGCTGTCGGAAGGCGTGACGTAATTGCCCTGATCGACCAGCCTGAGGCCGATGCGGCCGTCGGCAGGTGCAACGATATGGCTGTTGGCGATATTGACCTCGACGGCCTCGATCTGCGCCTGGTCGGACATGACCGTGCCCTCGTCGGATTGCACGGTCGCGCGCTGCAGGTCGACCGCCTGCTGCGTGATGGCGTTGGAGGTCAGCTTCAGATCGCGGTCGAGGTCGAGCCTGGCATCGCTCAGCAGCGCCTGATCGTGCTTCAATTGGCCCTGCAGCTGATGCAGCGAGGCTTGGAGAGTGCGGTCGTCGACCTGGGCAAGAAAATCGCCCTTCTTCACCATCTCCCCTTCGGTGAAGGCGATCGCGGTGATCTGCCCGCTGACCTGCGGGCGCACCGTCACCGTCGACAGTGAGGTGACCGTGCCCAGCGCCTCCAGCGTGATCGGGATGTCGGCCTGCGTCACCGAGGCGACTGCGACCGGCTGCGCGCCGAGATCGCCGCCCCGGAATCGTTGGCCGCCGCGCGCGCCTTGCTGGTGCACCGGTGCTGGATGGAGCCAGAAGGCGACGCCCGCTCCAGCCGCCACCAGCAGCAGCGCGACCATCCAGCCGCGGCGCCGGCGACGCACGACCACCGGCTTGATGTCTGCCATCGGCTCACGGAGCGGCTGTAACCGGCTGGCGACTTCGTCGTCCACTTTGTCACCTATCCATCGAACCGCAAGCGGCCAGGTCGACCACGTCCTTGGCCAGCGTCACTGGCCCAAGACGCAATCCGGCCGGGAACATAACGCCGGAACCTGGCCATGCAATTGCGCCCGACATTAAATTCCCGTAAGAATTGAATGGGTTAGGTTGAAGACCACACTCAAAAATGCGCGCCCGGGCGAACTGTTCGGGGACCGTGCCCCCATCGCGTGAGAGTGACCGGCCGCGCCGCGCCGGCCAATGATGACAAGGCTTTAACGGGGTGAACCCGGCCCGCGCGGCGGACCGCCTTTCGACGGTCGGACGTCGTTCCCGTCCCGGCGCAAAACCGCAGCCTCCGAGCGGGACCCCACTCCAGCCCGCTCGCAAAGATGTGAACGCAGCGACGTGCGAAGCTGCCCTATTCCTCAGCTTTATCGGCAGCGGGCCGGATCGCGATCGAGAGGGAAGCCATGACCTTTGCCCGGCTGCTCGCCTTGCCCCTGCTCAGCCTGTTGGCGCTCGGCCACGCGACCGCGCAAAGTCCGGACGGGGTCACCTCGCATGACGCACAGGTCGAGGATCTGAAAGTCTTCCGCCATGACTTTCTCGAGGTCGACCGATCCTACTCGCAAGCCGCCCGCGCGGAAGCGGAACTTCGCCTGCAGGCCCTGGACGCAGCTGCGGGCTCGATCGATGCGGCGATGTTCACCGTTCATCTCTGCCAGATCGCGGCGCTGGCCGACAATGGTCACACGACCTGCAAGCTGCCGCGCGCCAATGGTGTGGCGATGTCTTTGCTGCCGATCGGCGGCGCCTTCTACGTCATAGCGGCCAGTCCGCAAAACGGCGATCTGCTGGGCAGCCGACTCGCCGGCATCGACGGCCATCCGGCTGCTGAAGTCTCCTCGGCGCTGCGCAGCCTGCATGGCGGCGTGGCGGCATGGCGCGACATCGAGGCGACCGACGCGATCGTCCGGCCCGATCTGCTGCATGCGCTCGGGCTCGCCAATGCCGCCGGCGACGCGACCTTTCGCTTCCAGACGCCCGACGGCCGCATCATCGACCGCAAGCTCGCCCCGAAGCCGCAGCGCCGCGACTGGGTGAAGATTTTTCCCAAGGGCCGCGCGCCCTGGCCGCTGCAGGATCAGGAACAGCCTTTCCGCTGGCGCGATGCGCCCGAACTCGATGGCGTCGTCGCCGAGATCAGGCGCAACGTCGACGGCAAGACCGGGAAGATCGCCGATTTCCTGGCTGAGGTCGAAGCCGCCCGGGTCCGCCTCGGCCGCAAGAACCTCGTCCTCGACATGCGCTTCAACACCGGCGGCAACTTGATGCTGACCCGCGATGTCCTCAGTTCCTGGCCGTCCCGCGTCAGCCCACCGGGACGGCTGTTCGTGCTGGAAAGCCCGATTACCTTTTCGGCGGGAATTGTCGACGTCGCCTATCTCAAGCAGGCTGGCGGGGACAGGGTCACACTGGTCGGCGAAGCGCCCGGCGACCGCATGATGTTCTTCGCCGATCAGCAGCAGGTGACGCTGCCGCATTCGGGCGTCGTGCTGCAGTCCGCGACGCAGCGCTATGACCTTCAAAACGGCTGCAAGGCCTACGCCGATTGTTTCGTCGGCATGGCGCAACCGAGTTCCGCCACGGGCACGACGCCCGTGCTTGTCGCCACCATCGACAAAGGCAAGGGCCGCAAGCCGGTTGCGCTCAAGACGCTGGAGCCCGACATTGCCGCGCCATGGTCGATCGACGATCTGCTCAAGGGTCGCGATCCCGGAATGGCGGCCGTTCAGGCGGCGTTGGCGGGACAGCAGGAGTAGGACTGTTCAGTCGTGTTTTTATAGCGGAAGCGACCGGCGACATGGCGGCAAGGCTCTCGCACCGCGCGCATACGCTGCATCACGACGGCGAGCAGCTGCAGGCGCGAACCCGGCTTTTTGCAGGACGAACTGATGGCGAAGCTGACTGAGCGGTTGAACCAGCTGCTCTACATCCTCTCCGTCATGACCGCGGTGCTGCTGCCGATGACCATCATCTCCGGCCTGTTCGGCATGAATGTCGGCGGGCTCCCGCTGGTCGACACGGCGCTCGGCTTCTGGGTGGTGACGGCGATAGCGGTCGTCGTCGCCGGCATCGTCTACATGGTCGTGCGGCGGCTGGGCCGGGTTTAGCGTCCTATGCGCTTGCGCGCAGATCCTCGACGACGGTACCGGCAGCGCGGACTTCCGCCTCATGGTCCGGCTCGCGCCATGTCTCGGCGAGACCGGCCGCATACCATTCGCGCATGGCAGGCAGATCGAGCAACCGCTTGGGATAAGCAGCGGCAGCGCCCTCGAATGCCAGTCCATAGGACTGTGCCCGGAAAGCGACCGGAGCGAAGAAAGCATCGACCGCGGTGAAGTGGTCTCCGTCAAGGAACGGTCCGCCGAAGCGCGCAAGGCCGTCGTTCCACAAGTCGCCCAGGCGGAAGAGATCGTGCTTCAGCGCATCGGACATCGATGCCAGCTTGACGCGCACCCCACAGCTCATCGGGCAGTCATTGCGCAGCGCGGTAAAGCTCGAATGCATTTCGGCAGCGGCGGAGCGCGCCCAGGCGCGCGCTTTCGCATCGGCCGGCCAGACGCCTCGATGACGCTCTGCCAGATATTCGACGATCGAGAGCGAATCCCACACCGCCCAGCCATCGTCGACCAGGCAGGGCACGCGCCCATTCGGCGAGAATGACCGGAAGAGGCTGAAACTTGAACCGGTTGGGAACGGCGTCAGCCGCTCCTCGAAGCGAATGTCGACGGTCCGCATCAGCAGCCAAGTCCGCAGCGACCAGGACGAATAGTTCTTGTTGCCGATATAAAGCTGGTACATTTGCCGCCCTCACCTCGTCGCGGGACCCGCCTGGCGAACCTCGCGCCCTCTGAACATCGACCAGCTGTACATGGCCAGCGCAGTCCAGATAAGGGCGAAAGCTATGGCCTGCGTGGTGCCGAACGGCTCATCGAAGATCAGGACGGCGATCAGGAACACCATCGTCGGCGCGATATATTGCATGATGCCGATGGTGGAGAGGCGCAAAAGCCTGGCGCCGAAGGCAAAGAGCAGAAGCGGCACCGCGGTCACCGGGCCGCAGCCGATCAGCAGCGCGGTGTCGGCGCCGGTGCTGGAGATGAAATGGTCCTGTCCCGCGGCGATCAGGTAGGCAATGTAGAAAAGCGCCGGCACCGACAGCAAAAGAACTTCAAGCAGAAAGCCCTGGCTCGGCCCGATCGGCAGCGTCTTGCGGAAGAAGCCGTAGGCGGCGAAGGAGAAGGCCAATGCCAGCGATACCCAGGGTAATTTGCCGGCCTCGACAGTAAGCACGGTCACCGCAATGGCGGCCAGCGCCACCGCCGCGATCTGCAGCCGGTCGAGCCGTTCGCCGAGGAGAACGGCGCCGACCACCACGCTGACCAGCGGGTTGATATAGTAGCCGAGCGCCGTCTCGACCGTGCGGTCGACTGCGATCGCCCAGACATAGATGCCCCAGTTGACCGAGATGAGCGTCGCCGTCAGCGCCGCCATGGCGAGGCTTTTTGGCGAGCGGATCGCGGCCTTGAAGTCGGCGGTGCGGCCGGCCCAGACCAGCACGGCAGCGGCGATCGGTACCGACCAAACGATCCGGTGCGAGATCACCTCGATCAGAGGCAGGTGCGCCACCGCTTTCATGTAGAAGGGCAACAGCCCCCAGAGGAAATAGGCGCCGAGGGCCAAAAGGAAGCCGCGGCGGGCCTTGGCGTCTTGATCGAGATCGGCTGTTGCGGTGACCATGGCCCAACGCTATGGCCCAGGGGACCGTCCAAGACCATCGCAAAATTCTGATGGATCAATGGACTTTTGGTGATGGTTCAACCTACTCCGCCGCGACTAAGCCAGCCATATCACGGTTCTTCATCAGCTTGTAGATGATCGAATCCATCAGCGCCTGGAAGGAGGCGTCGATGATGTTTTCCGATACGCCGACCGTCCACCAGCGGGCGCCGGTGGAATCGTGCGATTCGATCAGCACTCGGGTGATGGCTTCGGTGCCGCCGTTGAGAATGCGCACCTTGAAGTCGGCGAGCTCGAGGTCGACGATCTCGTTCTGATACTTGCCGAGATCCTTGCGCAGCGCGATGTCGAGCGCGTTGACCGGGCCGTGGCCTTCGGCCACCGACATCTTCTCCTCGCCGTCGACCATCACCTTCACGATCGCCTCGGACACGGTCTTCAGGTTGCCATTGGCATCGAAGCGGCGCTCGACCATGCAGCGGAACGAGGTGACGTTGAAGAACTCCGGCAGGCCGTGCAGCGTCTTGCGGGCCAAGAGCTCGAAGGAGGCGTCGGCGCCCTCATAGGCGTAGCCTTCGGCCTCGCGCTCCTTGACGATGGCGATGAGCGCGTCGAGCCGGCTGTCGTCCTTCGGCACGTCGATGCCGCGCCGCTTCAATTCGGCGAGGAAATTGGCCTTGCCGCCCTGGTCGGAGACCATGACACGGCGGCGGTTGCCCACGGCTTCCGGCGGCACATGCTCGTAAGTCGCCGGCTCTTTGGCCAGCGCCGAGGCATGGATACCCGCCTTGGTGGCGAAGGCGGATGAGCCGACATAGGGCGCCTGAGCTTCCGGCGCGCGGTTGAGCAACTCGTCGAAAGCGCGGGAGAGCCGCGAAATGCCGGTCAGTGCTTCGGCCGAAATGCCTGTCTCGAAGCGATCGGCGAAGGCCGGCTTGAGCGCGAGCGTCGGGATGATTGTGACCAGATTGGCGTTGCCGCAGCGCTCACCGATGCCGTTCAGCGTGCCCTGGATCTGGCGCACACCGGCCTCAACGGCGGCAAGGGAATTCGCCACCGCCTGGCCGGTGTCGTCATGGGCATGAATGCCGAGATGGTCGCCAGGGATGCCGCCCGCGATCACCTTCTCGACGATGGCCCGCACTTCCGAAGGCTGCGTGCCGCCATTGGTGTCGCATAGCACCACCCAGCGCGCCCCGGCATCATAGGCCGTCTTGGCGCAGGCCAGCGCGTAAGCCGGATTGGCCTTGAAGCCGTCGAAGAAATGCTCGCAGTCGACCATCGCCTCCTTGCCGGCGGCGACCGCCGCCTGGACCGAGACCTTTATCGACTCAAGGTTCTCCTCGTTGGTGCAGCCGAGCGCCACGCGCACGTGATAGTCCCAGCTCTTGGCGACGACGCAGATCGCGTCCGACTTCGATTGCACCAGCGCCGCCAGCCCCGGATCGTTGGAGGCCGAAACCCCTGCCCGCTTGGTCATGCCGAAGGCGACGAATTTCGCGCTTTCCGTGCGCTTCTGATGGAAGAAGGCGGTGTCGGTCGGGTTGGCGCCGGGATAGCCGCCCTCGACATAGTCGATGCCGAATTCGTCAAGCAGCTTGGCGATCGCGATCTTGTCCTCGACGGAAAAGTCGATGCCCGGCGTCTGCTGGCCGTCGCGCAGCGTGGTGTCGAAGAGGTAGAGGCGTTGCTTCATCATGGCTGTAGCTCGAAAAGTCGAGATCCTTCGCGCCGGGGGCGCCGTAGAGCACAAACCTGCATGGTTATTTGCCTGCGTATTTATCCGTCGCCCGGATCAGCCGGTCCAGAATCCCCGGCTCCGAATACGAGTGGCCGGCGCCTTCGATGAGGTGGAAATCCGCCTTCGGCCAGGCCTTGTGCAGCGCCCAGGCATAGCGCGCCGGGCACGGCATGTCGTAGCGGCCGTGGACGATGGTGCCGGGGATGTCCTTCAGCTTCCAGGCATCGCGCAGCAGCTGTCCTTCTTCCAGCCAGCCGGCATGGACGAAATAGTGGTTCTCGATGCGGGCGAAGGCGATGGCATAGTCGTCCTGGCCGAAAGGCGTGCTGGTTTCCGGCTCCGGCAAAAGCGTGATCGTCTCGCCTTCCCACAGACTCCAGGCAAGCGCCGCCTCGACCTTCGCCTTGCGGTCGGTGCCCACCAGCCGCTTGCGGTAGGCGGCCATCATGTCGCCGCGCTCGGCCTCGGGGATCGGCGCGAGAAAACGCTCCCACTTGTCGGGAAACATCTCGGAGACGCCGAACTGATAGTACCATTCGAGCTCGGCGCGGGTGAGCGTATAGATGCCGCGCACGACGAGCTCGCTGACGCGCTCGGGATGCGTTTCGGCATAGGCGAGCGCCAGCGTCGAGCCCCACGAGCCGCCGAACACCAGCCATTTGTCGAAGCCCGCCATCTCGCGCAGGCGTTCGATGTCGGTGACGAGATGCCAGGTGGTGTTGGCTTCCAGCGAGGCGTTGGGCGTCGACTTGCCGCAGCCGCGCTGGTCGAACAGGATGACGTCGTAGAGTTTCGGGTCGAACAGCCGCCGGTGTTTGGGCGAGATCGTGCCTCCAGGGCCGCCATGCAGGAACACGGCTGGCTTGGCGCCTTTGGTGCCGCAGCGCTCCCAATAGATGGTGTGGCCATCACCGACATCGAGCATGCCTGTTTCGAACGGCTCGATCTCGGGATAGAGCGTGCGCAAGGAGCTGCTGTGGATCGTCATAGTTTCAGTCCCTGCTGCGGCCAGTTGGCCGTCTCGTGATCGGGATGCTGGAAGGAGATGATCTGCTCCTGCCGTCGATAGTAGTCGGGGTCGTCGTGGACCGGCGCCTCGAAGATCTTCTCCACCCAGGGCAGCCGCACCGCGTAGTTGACCTGGATCTGCGGCGCCAGGTCCGAACGATGGTCGAAGGCACCGATGGCGATCTCCAGCCCGCCCGGCTGGCGGTAGGTGAGCGGCGTGCCGCAGCGGCGGCAGAAGCCGCGATCGATGTTGACCGAGGACTGGAAATAGCTCGGCTCCTCATGGGTCCATTCGACGCCATCCTTCGGCACCGTCACCAGGGCGCCGAAGAAATTGCCGAACTGTTTCTGGCACATGCGGCAATGGCAGATGGACGGGCGCCCGAGCTTGCCGTGGACGCGGAAGCGCACGGCGCCGCACTGGCAGCCGCCGGTTCGAATTTCATCGGTCATGATTTTTCCTCCGGCGGCCATTGGTCCGTGTCGTGATCGGGATGTTGATAGGAGACGAGCTCGGCGAGATAAGGCGCCGACGAAATATCGCCCATCGTCTCCTCGGAGGGCAGTTTCGAAACGCCGTCGACATAGGGAAGCTTCGCTTCGACGCCCCACTGGATGGTTGGCGCGATGCCGGCCGGGTCGTCGAAGGCGGCGATCGCCAGCGCCACGCCGTCCGGCGCCTCGAAGGTCAGCGGCGTGCCGCATTCGGCGCAGAAGCCGCGCCATGCCGCGCTGGACGAGCGGAAGCGCTTCGGCTCGCCGCGCGTCCAGTCCAGCCTGGCGCCGCGCACCGAGACCAGCGGCAGATAGAAATTGCCGCTCGCCTTCTGACACATGCGGCAATGGCAGACCGAGGCATCGCCCAGGGCGCCCTCAACGCGGAAACGCACGGCGCCGCACTGGCACCCGCCCGTATAGACCGGCCGGTTATCAAGGCTCATCGATCCCTCCCATCGAGCTCACTCCGGATCATGGCAGACCGCCTCGACATTGTTGCCGTCGGGATCGAAGACGAAGGCGCCGTAATAATTGGGGTGGTAATGCGGACGCAGCCCCGGCCCGCCATTGTCCTTGCCGCCGGCCGCAAGGGCCGCGGCATGGAAGGCGTCGACCTCGGCGCGGCTGCGCGCGGTGAAGGCGACATGCTGATGGTCCTTCGGCTTCTCCTTGCCCGCGCTCAGCCAGAACACCGGCCGGTCGCGGCCATAGCCGCCGACCTTGGCGCCGCCGGTATATTCCTCCGGCACCATGTAGAGCAGCGAAGCGCCAAGCGGCGCCATCACCTTGGCGTAGAACGCCTTGGACTTTTCGAAATCGGAAACGCTGATGCCGAGATGATCGATCATGGAACGAGCTCCTGCGTTGCGGTCTCAGGCACTTCGGCGCCGGCCAGGCCGGCCGCAATGACGATGTGCTGGCAGACATTGTCGATATCGCGGATCACGTCGTCGTTCCAGAAGCGCAGGATGGTCCAGCCGCTTGCAGCTAGATAGCCACTTCTTGCCTCGTCACGGTTTAAGTGTTCCGCATCGCCATGCTGGCTGCCATCGACCTCGACTATGAGGCGATGGGCCGAGCACGCGAAATCAACGATATAAGGTCCGATCGGCACCTGCCGCCGGAAGCTCATGCCCGTCAAGCGGTGGGCACGCAACTCGTTCCAAAGTTTCAGCTCGGCATCCGTCATGGCACGCCGCATGGACTTGGCGTTATTGCGCTGACGGGATGGAACGAGGTCGTGGCCCATAGCTACACGCCCTCACGTTTGCGATTAACGAAATCGCACGCCCGAGCTAATCTCCCCCCTTGCGGGGGAGATGTCCGGCAGGACAGAGGGGGGTGCTGTCCCGCCGACGTAGCAACGAGAGAGTGCTGCCCTCCTAGGAAATAGCGGGTGTGTGAGTGGGAAAACTCAAACCCTGGAGTTCCTTCGCACCCCCCTCTGTCCTGCCGGACATCTCCCCCGCAAGGGGGGAGATTGGACGTCACCAGCGCCTCCGCCAGTCCTGAGACGATCCCCTGCGCCACCCTCACCGCTTGATCTCCCAGGTCGTCACCCGCTGGCCGGTGAGAGGATCCTTGCCGTCCTTGAGCTGAACGCCTTGCGCCAGAAGCTCGTCGCGGATGCGGTCGGCCTCAGCCCAATTCTTGTCGGCGATGAACTTCAGGCGCCTGGCGATCGCCTCAGCGATCACGGTTTCGTCCACCTTCGCTGCGCCGGCGTCGAAGCCGAGGAAGACAAGCGCCGCTTTCAGCGAAGCCGCGGCGGCGTCCTCGCCGGCGCCAGTGAACTCCACCGCTTCGCCGGCAAGCTGCGTCAATCGCTGAAAGGCAGCGTAGGTGGCGAGGTCGTCGGACAGCGCCTCCAGCACGTCGGACGGCAGGTCCCCCGCCGCCGCGGGCGCTAGATCGGCCGCTCGTTTCCATTTGCGCAGCGTGTTTTCCGCCTCTTCCAACTTGCGCACGGAAAAGTCGATCGGCTCGCGGTAATGCGTCATCAGCATCGCCAGCCGCAGCACCTCGCCCGGCCATTTCCTGCCGCCGAAAGTCTCGGTCTCCAAGAGCTCATGGATCGAATAGAAATTGCCGAGGCTCTTCGACATTTTCTGGCCCTCGACCTGAAGGAAGCCGTTGTGCATCCAGACATTGGCCATGACCTTGGTGCCGTGGGCGCAGCGCGACTGGGCGATCTCGTTCTCGTGATGCGGGAAGATCAGGTCGAGGCCGCCGCCATGGATGTCGAAGACCTCGCCGAGATAGGCGGCCGACATGGCCGAGCATTCGATGTGCCAGCCCGGACGGCCCCTGCCCCACGGGCTTTCCCAGCCGGGCTCTTCCGGCGTCGAGAGTTTCCATAAAACGAAATCGCCGGGGTTCTTCTTGTGGGCGTCGACGGCGATGCGGGCGCCGGCCTGCTGCTCGTCGAGATTGCGCTTCGAAAGCTCGCCATAATCGGGCATCGAGGCGGTGTCGAAGAGCACCTCGCCGCCGGCGACGTAGGCGTGGCCGCGCTTGATCAGCTGCGCGATCAGCGACAGCATGTCGGCCTTGCCGTCGGCGCGGGGCGCGACGAACTCGGTCGCCCGCGGCTCGTGGGTCGGCTCCAGGCAGCCGAGTGCCGCGACATCCTTGTGGTACTGGTCGGCGGTCTTTTCGGTGACGCGCCGGATCGCGTCGTTCAGCGAAAGCGTCCCGGCTTCGATCTCGGTGCCGAAATCGCGCAGGGCGCGCGCATTTATCTTGTCGTCGACATCCGTGATGTTGCGCACATACGTGACGTGCTTTTCGCCATAGAGTTGGCGCAGCAAACGGAACAGCACGTCGAAGACGATCGCCGGCCGCGCGTTGCCGATATGGGCAAAGTCGTAGACGGTCGGGCCGCAAACATACATGCGCACGTTTTGCGGATCGATCGGAACGAAACGCTCCTTTGTCCGCGTCAGCGTGTTGTAAAGGCTGAGGCCCTTCGATGCGTCAGACATGCGTGCCCTTCCGATCCCTTATCTTGGACGGAGCCTCCGCGCGCGGGCGCAAATCGGGCTCCAGCCTGCTGGCCGGGGCGTTTGTCCAATCTAGGGGAAGATAAGGCGAAAACGTCCGGACCAGCGCGAGGCTAGCCAATAATGCAAATGCCACAAATGGCGAAAGACGTTTTCATGCCCGGCTTTATCGCGTCCGCAGGTGTTGCCGTCAAGTCGCTCAACTCGGGAAAGCTGTCGTTCCATCACAGGTAAAAACGGGCCGAAACATTTTATTAAGCATCTCGGCACAGTGATGAAACATTATCGGACTAGACCGCCAAACGTCACGATTTGGTCCGAATCGACCACCAAACCCAGACACGAAAACGTTACCAGGGAAGAGAACAATGCCTCGAAGTAAGCAAGAACAAAGCCGACCGGCGCAACAGCCGCTCGCCAGCCACTACCGCGCGATCGGCCCTGCGGCCATCGTCGCAGCCCTTCTTCACACCGCGAAGAAGAAGAAGCCGGCGCAGAAGATCATCTCGCCGCGCGCCGCCTGAAACGGCAGGACCGGCGCAGCCCCGATGATCGGGGTGCCGGCAATGAGGGCGACGCCAATGCTCGTCCTGGAGATGGAAGGCCTCCGCTAGCAGCCTTCGCTAAAACAGGGTCATCTGGTTTTCGTCCGCGCCGGGTTTCTGGCGCCTGACCCTGTCGGGGTGAGGCCCGACCATGCCCCTCTCCTGAATCTCCGGCCCGGTGTTGGCGACCTTGTTGACGAGGTCGGAAACCGGAATCGCCTCGAAGAAATCGGGCTCGGCGGGCTTGAGGAGGTCGAGCACGTCGCGCGGCTCCTGCGTGCGGCAATCCAACCAGCGGGCGAAATCGCGTTCCTCGATCACCACCGGTACGCGGTCGTGGATATGGGCGGTGCCGGCGTTGGCCCGCGTGGTGAGGATCGCGCCGGTGTCCATCTCGGAACCGCCCGGCTCGGCATAGGTCTCGATCAGACCGGCGAAGGCGATCACCCCGCCCCGCCGCGGCTGGATCCAGTAGGGCTGGCCCTTGGCGCTACCCGACTGCTGGCATTCATAAAAGCCGGAGGCCGGCACAAGGGCCCGGCGATGGCGCATGGCGGTCTTGAACGAGGCCTTCTGCAGCACGCCTTCCGAGCGCGCGTTGAAGAGCAGCGGAAATTCCTTCGTATCCTTGACCCAAGTCGGGATCAGGCCCCAGCGCACCAGCATCGCCTGGCGGTCAGGCAGGTTGGAGCCTGGCGCTCTTGGCGGACCGGCGAGCGCCATCAGCACCGGCTGCGTCGGAGCGATATTGTAGCGGGCCGGAAACGCCTCCAACTCCGCCAGGCCAAGAATGGCGGCGGTCTGGTCCGGCGAGGCGGTCAGGGCAAAGCGTCCGCACATGGATTGGCTCTTCGGTCGGGATCGCCATGAAAGTGGCGATGGAACCGCCGCGCCGCAACCGCTAAAGCTGTCCGGTCCACAACCAAGCCGGCAGCCGGCGCGATTCGCAACGCATGAACAAGGTTCGCAAGATTATCCCGGCAGTCTCCGTCGCCGTCGTGCGCGGCAAGACGGTGCTGCTTGTCAAGCGGGCGCGGCCGCCTTCGCAAGGGCTCTACGCGTATCCCGGCGGCAAGGTCGAGCCGGGCGAGACGCTGGCGCAAGCCGCGGCGCGCGAACTCAAGGAGGAAACCGGGCTCCAGGCGAAGGATTCCCACCCGCTGCGCGACATCCATATCGACGGCCGCGCTGAGCACCACGCGGTCGACTATCTGCTGACGGTGTTCGCCGCGGCCTATGTCGGCGGCGAGCCGGCAGCGAGCGATGACGCCGAGACGGCGGCGTTCTACACGCTGGCGGAAATGGCGGCGATGCCGCTGGCGGGCGATGTGTTTGAAGTTGCCGAGGAGTTGCTTGGCCCTGTGCAAGCCGCCGAGCGGTGACCCCAGAATGGCCTTGCGGGCGACAAAATGTTTCGCCACAAAGCCTTGCTCTTCCATCGCAAGGCCCTGATGACCCGCGCCTCCCCCTTTCTCGCCGCAAGCCTCGCTATCAGCATGGCCGTCACGGTGCAGCCGGCATCGCCGGCCGAGGCGCCGTTCGAGCCCGGGCTGATGCGCCTCGCCGAGGTGCTGGGTTCGCTGCATTTCCTGCGCAACCTCTGCGGCGAGAAAGGCGACCAGTGGCGGCTGGAGATGGAAAAGCTGCTCGAGTCGGAAAATCCCGATCCCAACCGGCGCGCCCGCTTCATCGCCTCCTTCAATCGCGGCTACCGCTCCTTCAGCGGCACCTACACGCAGTGCACGCCTTCGGCCACCGAGGCCATTGCCCGCTACATGAAGGAAGGCGAGACGCTGTCGCGCGATATCGCTTCCCGCTACGGGAATTGAGGACCGGCATCGATCGCGACTATCCACCGACAAATCGCTCCAATGTGGCCGGGCCTTATTGTATCAGGCTGCGCCTTGGTGCAATCATCTGTTGCGCTTGTGCAACAATGTTAATGAAACGTTAGTGGACAAATGCGGAATTAACTCAAACTGAAGGTTTTAATGCCGCAAGCTGGTCTAATCGGCTAAGCTCGGTCGGAATTGATCGCAGCCTTGCTCGATATGTAGATTGCGACTGCAGAAATGTCGTATTTACAAGCACTTGTACGAGCAGCGCATGAACTGGCAAGTCAAGCCCGGTGCCTTGCCGGACCGACGCTTGAAAAGGTGGACATCGCAATGGAACATGGCGTCAGCGACATCGACGCGTTGGTCAGGGAAGAAAAGCGCCTGACCGCCGTGGAGAGCCACAGCGAAGCCTGGGCGGAAGGATTGTCGGCCGGCATCGAGCCCGAAATCATCGCCGAGGCTGCGCTGGAAACCGCCTTCGGCGAGATGCTGCGCGCCAATGGTGAGACCTCAGCGCTGGCCCTGCTCGACCGCATGCGCGAAAAGGTGATCTCCGGCGCGTTCGAGCCGGAACGGCTCAGGCACTAGCCCGCCCGCTTTGGCTGCTTTTGACGGCGACGCGCCGTTTGGGCATCATACCCGCCGCCTAGCCATTAGTTTTTCGCAATTCCGGACGGAAACCATTGCACAGTTTTCTGGAATTGCCCTAGCGAGCCCGGAACCATGGAGAGGCAAGGGGTGAGATTTTCGTTGGCAGGCAGGCCGCGCGGGCTGGCCCTCGGCATCTGGATCACTGCTTCCTGCGCCGGGCCATTGGCAATCTGCCTCGCCAGCACGCCTTGCTATGCGCTAAGCGAGATCCAACGCGAGGAGTTGCCTTCGCCGGTCACTCCGTCCACCAGTGACGAAACGACCGCTCCGGGGACCACCGTGCCAATGCCGGCCGCGCCCGGCACCAAACCCTCCGACAACAGCCAGCCGGCCGACGAGACGGACAAGAGCGCGCCCGAAGCGCCAACCGGCAGCGGCGGCATCACCAGCCCGCGCACCGACCCGGATTCGCCGCCGCCGCCCGTCGTCTACGACCTCGACAAGCTTCCCGAGCCGGTCAAACGCATGCACGGCCTGATCATCGAGGCCTGCAAGAGCGGCGATATCGAGAAACTTCGGCCGCTGATCGGCTCGGGCGAATCCATGACGCAGCTATCGCTCGGCGACATCGAGGGCGACCCGGTCGCTTTCCTCAAGGGACTCTCCGGCGACGGCGACGGCCAAGAGATTCTCGCCATTTTGGAAGAGGTGCTCAGCGCCGGCTATGTCCATGTCGACACCGGCACGCCGCAGGAGCTCTATGTCTGGCCGTATTTCTTCGCGCTGCCGCTCGACAAGCTGGATCCCAGGCAGCGCGTCGAGCTGTTCAAGCTCGTCACCGCAAGCGACTATGACGACATGAAGCAGTTCGGCGCCTATATCTTCTATCGCGTCGGCATCACGCCCGCCGGCCAGTGGCTGTTCTTCGTCGCCGGGGATTGAGCCAGAAGCTCATCCCTTGCCAATTTTGGTCTGCGGCCATATGCGGTTTGCCTCCTCTCGCAGAGCCGGAATCGCATTGGCTCCCACCGTCGGCATTTCGACAAGAAAATCGACGAGGGCAAATTCCCGCAGCTGCAGGCACTCATAATGCAGGGCGCGCTTAAGAAATCCAACGTGGCCTAAGCCGCCAGCGCCTCGGAAAACTCCACCGCCCTGCCCTGGCCGGGCGTGACGATCTCGCCGTCCCACATTACCCGGTTGCCGCGCACGATGGTGCCGACCGGCCAGCCGGTGACCTCTTTGCCGTCATAGGGCGTCCAGCCCGCCTTGGAGCCAGCCTGCGCGTTGGTGATGGTCTCGCGGCGCTTCAGGTCTACGACGGTGAAATCGGCGTCGTAGCCGGCGGCGATGCGGCCCTTTCCCGCCATGCCGAAGATGCGCTGCGGACCGTGACTGGAGAGATCGACGAAACGCTGCAAAGTGAGCCGGCCGGCGTTGACATGGTCGAGCATGATCGGCACCAGCGTCTGCACGCCCGTCATGCCCGAAGGCGAGGCAGGATAAGGCTTCGCCTTCTCGGCCAGCGTGTGCGGCGCGTGGTCGGACCCCAGCACATCGACGATCCCTTGCGCAATGCCGTGCCAGACGCCGTCGCGGTGGCGCGCCGCGCGCACCGGCGGGTTCATCTGGATCAGCGTGCCGAGCCGCGCATAGTCGTCAGCTGAGAGCGTCAGGTGATGCGGCGTCGCCTCGCATGTAGCGACGTCTTTATGCTGCTCGAGGAAAACGATCTCCTCGGCCGTCGAGATGTGCAGCACATGGATGCGCGCGCGCGTCTGTCTCGCGATGCGCACCAGGCGCTCGGTGCAGCGCAGCGCCGCGATCTCGTCGCGCCAGACAGGATGCGACGAGGGATCGCCCTCGACGCGCAGACCGAGCCGCTCGCGCAGACGGAACTCGTCCTCGGAGTGGAAAGCGGCGCGGCGGCGGGTGTTGCGCAGGATGGAGGCGACGCCTTCGTCGTCCTCGACCAGCAGGTCGCCGGTGGACGAGCCCATGAAGACTTTTATGCCGGCAGCTCCTGGCAGCCGCTCGAGCTCGCTGACATCGCCGGCATTGTCGCGCGTGCCGCCAACCCAGAAAGCGAAGTCGCAATGCATGCGGCCGGTGGCGCGCCGCACCTTGTCGGCAAGGGCCGCCTCGCTGGTGGTCAGCGGATTGGTGTTGGGCATCTCGAAGACCGCGGTGACGCCGCCCAAAACCGCGGCGCGAGACCCGGTTTCCAGATCTTCCTTGTGCTCCAGTCCCGGCTCGCGGAAATGCACCTGGCTGTCGACGACGCCGGGCAGGATGTGCAGGCCCGTGCAATCGATCGTCTCGCCGGCCGACGCTTGGCCGAGATCCCCTATCGCGGCAATACGCCCGGCCTTCACGCCGACATCGCGCCGGCCTTCACCGTCATGGTTGACTACCGTGCCGCCTGTCAGGATGAGGTCGAAGGTGGTTGCCATGGACTGGTCCAATCTCTTGCGGGGGGAGTGTGGCCGGCTTACGTAATGACCATCATTTTTGCAAGATCAGGCCGACTTCACGCCCATGCCCTTTGCCCTGCTGAAAGACCGCGCGCTCATTTCCGTGTCAGGCCAGGATGCCGAACATTTTTTGCAAAACATCCTCACCACCGATCTCGATGCGCTCGGCGCCGGCGAGGCAAAGCCTGGCGCGCTGCTTTCGCCGCAAGGCAAGATCCTGTTCGATTTTCTCATCTCTCGCGCCGGCGAGAACGGCTTCCGGCTGGAATGCCGGACCGACATAGCCGATGACTTCGTGCGCCGGCTGATGCTTTACCGGCTGAGGGCAAAGGCCGAGATTGCCAAGCAGGATCAGGCGCTTGTCACGGTTGCGTGGGATGATGATTCAACCGCCTCATTTGCCGATTCAACTTCGCTCGCCGACACGCGCTTCCGCGAGGTGGAGGTCAGGCGCACATATGACGGCGCAGTTCAGGACAGCGGCGATGCCGGCGCATGGCGGGCCCTGCGTATCGCCAACGGCATCGCCGAAAGCGGCAGCGATTATCAGCTCGGTGACGCTTTCCCACATGACGTTCTCCTCGACGAGACCGGCGGCGTCGGCTTCAAGAAAGGCTGCTATGTCGGCCAGGAAGTCGTCTCGCGCATGCAGCATCGCGGCACCGCGCGACGCCGCGTGCTGATCGCCACAGCCGGGGGTTCCCTGCCTGCGTCCGGTACCGAGCTCACCGTCGCAGGCCGCCCGGTCGGAACGCTGGGTTCGGTAAGCGGCGGACGCGGCCTCGTCATTGCCCGCATCGACCGCGTCAAGGCAGCGCTCGATGCCCGTGACCCGATCATGGCCGGCGACGTCCCGGTGACGCTCGCCATCCCGGGCTGGGCGAAATTCTCCTTCCCGCAAGACACCGTCAGCGCGGAGGAGGCCTGATGGCGGCCGACAGGGCGGGAGCGCCGCCGCGCGCCTGGCAGCGCATGCTGTCCGGCCGGCGGCTCGACCTGCTCGACCCCTCGCCGCTCGACATCGAGATCGCCGACATCGCGCATGGCCTCGCCCGCGTCGCCCGCTGGAACGGCCAGACCAGCGGCGAGCACGCCTTTTCGGTGGCTCAGCATTCGCTGCTGGTCGAGGCACTCTATGGTGAGCTGGTGCCGGCCGCCTCCGCCGAGGCGCGGCTCGCGGCGCTGCTGCACGACGCGCCCGAATATGTCATCGGCGACATGATCTCCCCCTTCAAATCGGTGATGGGCGGCTCCTACAAGGACTGCGAGCTCAGGCTGCAGCGCGCCATCCATCAACGTTTCTCGCTGCCGGCCGAGCTCGGTTCCACCTTGCGCAAGGACATCAAGCGCGCCGACCAGATCGCCGCCTATTACGAAGCGACGCTGCTTGCCGGCTTCTCGACCGCGGAGGCGACGGAGTATTTCGGCCGGCCGCGCAGCTTTTCCGCCGACCATTTCGACTTCACTCCACGCTCGGTGACCTGGGCGCAGGCGGCATTTCTGAAACGATTCGCGACGCTGGAAGCTAAACGCCAGCCTTTTCTTGCTGCCAATTCCGTCAAATAAAAGAACGCTAAATTAACCGGCGGCCACGACAGTAAACTGTTCAGTCACGGTCGGCAGGCGCGCTCATGCCCGTTGCTCATGTCAAGGCTGGTTCGGCCGCAGTCAGGCGGAAGGCAACCGGTATTGGCCCGGTTCGACGAATAGCGGAGGAACTTCGCGCACAAAACGAGCGCTTTTCGGCCGCCGTCGAGAACATGTCGCATGGCCTGTGCATGTTCGACGCCGACGAGCGCATGATCATCTGCAACCGAAACTACATCGACCTCTTCCGCCTCGACGCCAAAGTCACGAAGCCCGGCATTCGCTTCTTCGACATCTTGCAGCACAGCGTCGAAATCGGCATCGCCTCGCAAACCGCCGAGCAGCTCTACGCCGTCCGCAAACCCTATATCGACGGCGCCAAGCCCTCGACTTATGAGGAGACGCTGGCGGACGGGCGCATCATCGTCATCTCGCATCGGCCGCTGGCCTCCGGCGGCTGGGTGTCGATCTACGAGGACGTGACCGTGCAGCGGCGCTCCGAAGAGGAACTGAAGGAGCAGCATCGCCGCTTCGACGCCGCTTTGGCCAACATGTCGCAAGGCCTGCTGATGTATGACGCCGACGGCAAGATGATCGTGCGCAATCAGCGCTTTCTCGAGCTCTACAACGTCGCCGCGACAGATTTCCCTTTTGGAACGACACACCGCGACGCGCTCAAACGACTGCTGGAACTCGGCATCTACACCAAGATCGACGTCGACAGCGAAGTCACCAGGACCGAAGCCTGCCTGCGAGCAGGGAAAATGCAGTCGGCTTACCGCTATCTTGCCGACGGCAGGACTTTTCTGGTGGTTCGGCAGCCGATGAGCGGCGGCGGCTGGGTCGTGACCTTCGACGATGTTACCGAGCGTCGCCGCGCCGAAGAGCGCATGACGCATCTTGCGCATCACGACACGCTGACCAACCTGCCCAACCGCTCGATGTTCCGCGAGCGCCTGGACCAGGCATTGAGCGAGGCCAAGGCCGCGCCGGTGGCGATCTTCTCGCTCGACCTCGACCGCTTCAAGGCCGTCAACGATACGTTCGGGCATCCGGCCGGCGACTGGCTGCTGAAAAGGGTGGCCGAGCGCCTGCAGCGCTGCCTGCGCAGCGACAAGGACGTGGTGGCGCGTTTCGGCGGCGACGAATTCGCCATCATTCAATCCAATATCAGAAACGCGGTCGACGCCGAAAAGCTGGCCAAGCGCATTATCGAGGTGATCGGCAAGCCTTATCGCGACAAGGGCCGCGAAATGCATGTCGGGGTGAGCCTCGGCATCGCGCTTTATCCCAGCGACGGGCAGGATGCGGATACGCTGCTCACCAATGCCGACATGGCGCTCTACCGGGGCAAGAGCGAGGGGCGCAACATCTACCGTTTCTTCGAGCCGGGCATGGATGCCATGGTGCGGGAGCGCCTGGCGCTCGAGGCCGACCTCGAAGCTGCACTCCCGAGGCGCGAGTTCGAACTGGATTTCCAGCCGATTCTCGACATCGCCTCCGGTGAGATCGTCGGCGCCGAAGCGCTGATGCGCTGGCGCTCGCCGTCGCGCGGGCTGGTGCCGCCGCAAGACTTCATCGCCGCGGCCGAAGAAACCGGGCTGATCGTGCAGCTCGGCGACTGGGCGCTGCGCAAGGCCTGCGGCGTGGCGGCAGGCTGGCCGCAGGACGTGCGCATGGCGGTCAACGTCTCGGCGGCCCAGATCAAGAGCGGCGGCTTCGCCCGCAGCGTGATTGCGGCGCTCGCCTTTTCCGGCCTGCCAGCAAGCCGGCTGGAACTCGAAATCACCGAAACGGTGATGATGGACGAGAGCGACAGCGTGCTGAGGACGCTCGGGCAATTGCGCGGGCTCGGCGTGCGCATCGCGCTCGACGATTTCGGCACCGGCTATTCTTCGCTCGGTTATCTGCGGCGCTTCCCGGTCGACAAGATCAAGATCGACCGCTCCTTCATCCACGATCTCGACAAGCGCGACACGGCGGCGATCGTGCGCACGGTTATCGGGCTCGGCGCCGAGCTCGGCATCACCGTCACCGCCGAAGGCGTCGAGGCCGAAGCGCAGCTCGACATGCTGCGCAAGGCCGGCTGCGGCGAGGCGCAAGGTTTTCTGATCGGCGCGCCGGCCAGGGCCTCGGAGATGAGCCGCCTGCTGCGCTCGCAGGAAAAGCTTCGCCGATCCGGTTGATGCCAGGCACCGGTCAGCGCAGCGTCTCGAAATATTTCTCGTGGAAGCTCACATAGCCGGGTTCTACCACTTTGAGATGCCGCGCGATCAGCCGATGAAAAGCCGGCAATTGATGGAACGGCACACCCGGATAGGCGTGGTGCTCGGCATGGTAGGGCATGTTCCAGGCGAGCTTGCGCACGAGCCAGTTGGTCAGCGTCGTCCTGGTGTTTTCCAGCATATTGGCGACGAAGGGGCAGCGGCCATGCTCGGCCAACAGATAAAGCCTGAGAAAGGGCTGCCCGAGCAGCGCCGGTACGAGCCAGATGTAGAGGAGCACTGTCGCCTTGAGCGAGATCGCAAGCGTCAGCACGACGAGGTAGAAGGCGATCATCGCCCGCGCTTCGGCCTGGACTTTCGGCAAGCCTTTCGACGGCACATAGCTGTCCCGGCAGCGGCCGCTGGCATTTCTGTAGAGCGTCTTGAAATGACCCCACCACACCGGCAGGCCAGACACATGGACGATGTACTGTCGCAAGGTCTCGGGCTTCGGGAAAGCCAGCTCCGGATCGTTCTGCGGGTCCTGAGTGAAGCGATGATGGGCGAAATGGAAATAGCGGAACCAGTCGGCCGGCAGCGCGATCGCCAGGCTGCAGAGCCGCGCGACGGCATCGTTCAGCCACTGCGTTTCGAAGGCCGTCCTATGCACGGTCTCATGCAGCAGCGTGAACAGGAACACGATCAGGATGCCCTGCGGCAGCATCAGAACCGGCCAGTACGGCACCTTGGCCGCGATCAGCGCGCCGAGAGCGACGATGGCGCCGAGATGGACGGCGAATTGGATGATGCCCGGCAGATCGGACTTGCCGGTCAGCCGGCTGCGCTCCTCATTGGTCAGCGAGGCGATGACGTCGCGGTGGTCGATGGTGTGGTCGATGGCGCTCATGAGGCTACCGTACTGCAGAAAGAAAGCTTTCGAAAAACGAGGAATTCTGCAAAATAGATAAGCTTAGCTTATCTTTTCGGGTCGCCATGGTCGCACTTCCCTCCCTGCGCGGACTTCAAGCCTTCGAGGCGGCGGCGCGCAGCGGCAGCTTTGCCGCAGCGGCGGAAGAGCTGTCGATTTCGGCGGCGGCGGTCAGCCAGCTCATCCGCACCGTGGAAGAACAGATGGGCCGCAAGTTGTTCCACCGCGTCAACCGGCGCGTCCTGCTCACCGAAGCCGGCGTCGAGATGTTGCCGAGGCTTACCATGGCCTTCCAGGAAATCGGCAGCGTCGCGCGGGATGTAGGCGGCGATGCGTTCCGGCCGAGGCTCGTCATCTCGGTGCCGCCTTCGATGGCGATGGGCTGGCTTTCCGAACGCCTCGCCGGCTTTGTCGCCAGCCACGGCGCCGCGGATATTTCGCTGAGAGGCGAGGACGACCCTGTGCCGTTCGACCATGAGATGGTCGACATCCGGCTATCCTACGGCCCGCACTATCGCGAGCATCCGACCGAGGAGATCGCCCGGGATGCGGTCTATCCCGTCTGCGCGCCCAGCCTTGCCGGCGCAGCCAAGCCGGAAACTCTCGCCGGCCTGCCGTTGATCCACACCGACTGGGGCCCGACCGGTGCCGCCTTTCCGTCCTGGCGCAACTGGCTCGAGGCGGGGGGCATCGCGCCGGGCCGGTCGGCCCAGCGCGGGCTTTCGGCCAACTCGTCGCGGGCCGCACTCGATCTCGCCATGTCGGGACTTGGCGTGGCGCTGGCGCAAGGCATCTACTGCGCTCGAGCGCTGGAAGACGGCAGGCTGGTCCGGCCGGTTGCCCGAGCGCTGGAATTGCGCCAGCCTTATTGCCTGACGATCCCTGAACGCAGCGCAAGGCGCGATGTGGTGGCGGTGTTTCGCGAGTGGCTGATCGCGGAATGCGTGCGCGCGGTCAGATCACCAGCGCTCATTGCCTAGCAGTCAGAGATGCCCGGCCAGGGCCGCGACCATGTCCTTGCTGGTGGCTACCGGAACGATCTCGAACTCCACCAGATCGGCCCATTCGATGACCCAACGCTGCAGCAGCGTGACGTCATCGGCTTCGACCAGCAGGAAACAGCGGCTCATGTCGCCTGCGATCCAGCTATGGTGAACGACAAGCGCGTCCGGTTTCAGCCGGCCCCGATCGCGGAACCGCCGGTAGATTTCCTTGCGGTCGCAGCCGCGAAAATCCTCGACAACGAAAAACAGCATCTTGCCCCCATTCAGTTGATTGTCTTAGCCGTATTCAGCGACGCCAGGTGATCCCGTCCGGCTGCAAAATGCTTTAGCGGCCAGTGCGCTCCAGCCGCTCCAGGAACCATTGCGTAAGCCGCACCCAGAGCTCGTCCTTCTCGCCGGAATCCTCCCAGCCATGGTCGAGATTGGGGTTATCGTTGACCTCGATAACGAAGACGCCGTCCTTGGTTTCCTTGAGGTCGACGCCGTAGAGCCCGTCGCCGATGCAGCGCGCCGCCTTGACCGCCGTCTCGACCACGTGCGGCGGCGTCTGCTTCAGCGTGAAGGTCTTGATGCCGCCCTGATCGGGCTTGCCGTTAGCCTTGTGGTTGACGATCTGCCAGTGTTTTTTGGCCATCAGGTAATGCACGGCAAACAGCGGTTGGCCGCCGAGCACACCGACGCGCCAATCATATTCTGTGGGGATGAATTTCTGCGCGATGAGGAGATCGGAATCCTCCAGCCACTCGGTCGCCAGCTTTGTCAGATCGGCAAGGTTCTCGCATTTCTTGACCCCGCGCGAGAAGGATGAGTCCGGGATTTTTAGCACCAGCGGAAAGCCCAGCGTCTGGGCGGCGAGCTCCAGATCGGAGGTGCCGGCAATCATCACCGTCGGCGGTACCGGCACCTTGTTGTAGGTCATCAGCTCGTTGAGATAGACCTTGTTGGTGCAGCGGATCATGGACAGCGGGTCGTCGATCACCGGCATGCCCTCCTGCTGGGCGCGGCGCGCGAAACGGTAGGTGTGGTTGGAGATGGATGTCGTCTCACGGATGAACAGCGCGTCGTAATTGGCGAGCTTGGCCAAATCCTTCCTGGTGATCGGCTCGACCTCGACGCCCATCTTCTCCGCGATCCTCGCCCAGTAGCGCAGGGACGAAATCTCCGAAGGCGGCAATTCCTCATGCGGATCGACGAGCGTCGCGAACGTGTAGCGCGCCGGCGTGCGCCCCTTGGTGTCGCGCCACTCGCGGTTGGTGTAGGTCTCCAGGCATTGCAGGAAGACTTCTTCCTGCTCCTCGCTCATGCGCGCGAGCGGCAGGAAGCCGATCTTGCGGATCGAAGCCCATTCGGCGCTGTCCTTGATGTGGACCTCGAGCGCCGGCGCGCGAAACCAGTCGAACAAGAGCTTGGTGAACCGGTCCCAAACTTTCGAGGGCCCGATGCCGAAAAAGACGGCGACCTTCGTCGGAAAGGTTCCGTCGAGATCCTTGCGGCATTTGTTGAGCGCGAGCTCGAGTTCCGGCAGCGCATGCTCATAGAGCTTGCGCTCCGACAGATCAATCATGGTCTCGACGGTCGGGATCACTTTGTGGCCGCGCGATCCGGCGAGCAGCGAGGCATAATAGCCGCGGCTCTGATAGCCATAGTTGTTCGACAGGTTGATCACCTTAGGGCGCTGGCCGCGAAACAGCGCCGGATGCGCGAGATAGTCGCGGTTGGTGATGATCTTGTGCGGCGTCGCCACCTGGTCGAGATCGTTCTGCCTGCCTGTAAGGATGACCCAGGTCATTGTGTCAGCGTTTTCCCAGGTTGATGGCGGCGCGCAACCCGTCGCGGCCGAACTGAGCCATGTTCATGAAGATGCCATAGGGCACGGGAATGTTGGCGGCGTCGAGGATGGTTTCCTGCCTTTCGTCTTCGACCCAAGGATCGTGGATGAGGATATGGTCGCCGTCGTCGCCGATGGCCAGCACCCAATGCGGCACCTTCTTGCCGAACATCAGGAAGCCGCTGATCAACACCAGCACCAGCTTGCCCTCGGCAAGGGCGGCGCGGATGTCGTCGATGCCGAACGAACGGTAATTCACCGGGATGCCGTAAAGTTCCGCTCGCCGGCGGAAGTCGACCTGGGCGAGCTCCATCACCCGGCGCTTTTCCTCGCTGCGCACCGACTGCAGGAACAGCGCGCCGTGAAAGGATACGAAGATCTCGGCGGCAAGCCCGCTTTCATAGCCGGCCACGGCCAGGCCGAAAGGCTCGCAGCCGCCCGGCCCCGACATCATGAATACCGTGGTCGCCTCGCGCCACAGGCGTATTTCCATGACCGGATCGGGCACGAAGCCGGAATCGAAATTGGCCATTGCCATCATCAGGCAGCACGGACCGCAGGTGAACTCGCAGGTCTGCTGGTAAAACGGCACCCCGGTGCTGGTCGGGACATCGCCGCGCAGCGTCTTTTCGTAACGCAGCGCGGTGGCGCCGTCCTCGTAATAGTCGGGCTCGCGGCCGATTTTTCGGTAGCCTGCCTGCTCGTAGATGCCGATGGCGCGCTGATTGTCCTCGCGAACCTCGAGCCGCAGCATCATGCGATCGTGTTCATAAGCCGCCTCTTCGGCCGCGGCCAGCAGTTGGCGGCCGATGCCGAGATTGCCGAAGAACGGACCGACGGCGATGGAATAGAGCCGGGCCACGCCGCTGCCCTTGCGAAACAAGACCACCGCGTAGCCGGCGACATGGCCGTCATTCTCGGCCACCAGCATCTCGGCGGTCTCACGCTCGATCAACTGGCGAAAAGAGCGGCGCGACAGGCGATCGCTTGAGAAAACAGCCTTCTCGATGGCGGCGAGGTCATCGACGTCCGACGCGCGGGCCTTGCGGATCTCGGCAGGCATGCGGGGTTTGGGAGAACCTCGATTGGATTAAAGGAAACGGCCCCGGTCAAAAGCAGCACCCCGGCCGAAGCGCCGGTCTTCATCAAGCGCTATCGCTCCTTGATTAGGGCCGAATTGTGACAGGTTCCGCGGCGGCAGAAAAGCACCACGGCTTTGAACTGAACCACTAATTCGAAACAGCGTAGGCCGTTGAAAACAGCCGCCTCCTCAGCTCGAAATACCGGCCAGAAGCTGGCCATAGGCGCTCTTGGCGACCTCCGACAGACGCTCCGGCGGCAATGTGCCGACGACGGCGCAGCCATAGCCCTTGTCCAGCCAATACACCGCTTCCGGACCGTCAGCCTCGGCCGTATAGGTTCCCTTGGTGGTCTGCGATGATTCGGCGGTGACGAAGAGCGAGATGCGCTCGCCCTTGGCGTCCTCGTAAAGCAACATCGCGGCCTTGCCACGCTCGCCCGCCGGCAACAGCCGGCCGCCGACGAGTGCGAAGCCCTCGGCCGCGAGATCGGGCGCCACCAGCTTCAGCCCTACCCGGTTGGACAGCCAGGTCTGCAGATGGTCCTTGTCGCTTGCCGGCACCTCGACCGCGTGACGCTTCTCGGCGGCGTAGATGAGATGGGCGGAAATCGCCTGCTCCGCGAGTTGGTCGTCGCTCTCACCGCTGCGGCCAATGCCGTCGATGCCGGCGAGATAGCCACCGAACCCGCCGACCATCAGCACGGCTGCCGCCGCCGCCGAAAGCCACCAGCGCGAGCGCCAGGCAGGCGTCCGCGCCGGCGCTTCGCCAAGCACCGCGTGCCGTAGCCTTGCCGGCACCGGTTCGTCCATCACGCCGGCCAGGGCGGCGCGGAGCGCCGCACGGTCGGCTATGTAACGGGCGCTCTTCGCCTTCATTTCGGGATTGGCTTCGAGCCAGGCGTCATAGGCCATGCGCTCCTCGCCCGGCAGCTCGCCATCGAGGGCCATGTGGATATCGCGTTCGGTGAAATCGCGCCGGGTCATCGCTCGACGATCCTTATCGAGCGGCGGCGCGAGGAGTCGTCCAGCAGGCCGCGCAGTTCCTCGCGGCCGCGCGCGATGCGCGACATCAGCGTGCCGGCCGGCACACCCAGGATGTTGGCGGCCTCGGCATAGGAAAAGCCTTCGATAGCGACCATGACCAATGCCGCGCGCCGATCGGGGCCGATCGCCTGCAGGGCATCCATGATCTCGCGCGAGGCTATGCTTTCGACCTGATCGGCGGGCGCGGCCTGGGCTTCGCCGGCTTCCAGAGGCAACATTGCCGCCTCGCCTCGCCGGTTAACCTTGCGCATCTGGTCGATGAACAGATGATGCATGATCGTAAACAGCCACCTCCTGGGGCTTTCTCCAGTTTGCCAGTTGTCGAGCCGCACAAGCGCCCGCTCGAGGCAGTCCTGGACGAGATCGTCGGCGGAATCGCGGTCGCGCAGCAACGAGCGCGCGTAGCGGCGCAGACGCGGTATCTCGCTCAGGATCGCTGCCTTCTTGTCGTCCATGACCGCTTGTTTCGTCGTCGTCTTCCATTCGATTGAACGCGCCTTCCCGGCGCGGCGCAAGCAGCCAGCACGAAGCGGACCACCCGCTCCGGTACCCAAGCACCTGGATAACGCCGGCGGATGCCGGTTTATTCCCGGCGCGAGCGGAACCGGAACCAAGGTTGAATACCGGTTCTTGCCATTGTATATTCGTCATTGAATATCTTGCATATTCATCTTAGAATATACGCCGGAGGAATTCGACAATGTCTTTGTATATCCGCGATGACGAGGTTGACGCGCTGGCTCGTCAGCTGCAGTCCGCGATCAAGGCGCCCACGAAGACTGAAGCCGTGCGGATCGCGCTCAAGCGTGAGCTCGAACGGGCACATGCCGTCCTCCCACTAAGCGAGCGCATTAGAAAGTATCAGGACGCAGCGAGGGCGCTCGGTCCGGACGACCTGGACTTCGACATGAAGAAATTCATGGACGAAGGATGGGATGACCTCTGATGTTTCTCGATGCTTCCGCTATCATCGCTATCATATCGGAAGAGCCGGGTGCGAACCGCCTTCTTAGGAAAATGGAAGCCGCCGAGAAGCTTTATTTCTCGCCGAGTTCCGCATTCGAGGCGATTGTTGGGATAGCTCGCAGGAAATCCGTAGCGGAAAACGGCGACCAGCTTCCGACGCCACCCGCCCTGATCGAACGATGTCAAATGATCGTCTTGGGTTTCCTGGCCGAACTCAAGGCCGTTGAGGTCCCGCTGGACACGCGGATCCGAGAACTCGCTGTAAGGGCCGCGCAAGATTATGGTCGATATGTGGGCCACCCAGCCAAACTGAATTTCGGCGACTGCTTCAGCTACGCATGCGCCAAAGCCTATCGCGTACCTCTGCTCTACAAAGGCAACGACTTCTCGCAGACCGATCTGGCCTGACCTTTAGTCGGCTCCTAACCTCGCCGCCCTTGTCAGCAGACGCTGATAGAAAAGTCCGATACCGATCAGCACGGCGCCCAGACCGATGAAGGAGAGCGCGCGCAGCACGCCTTCCAGCTCCGACATGTCGAAGAGGAAGACCTTCAGCACGGCGACCGCGATCAGCACGGCCGAGGCAATGCGCAGCACCTGCGACCTCAGCCAGACGCCGGCTGTCAGCAGCGCCACGCCGATGATCAGCCAGAGCGCCGAATAGGTATAGGTCTCGAGCTGGCCGAGGCCGCTCCACAGGCCGATGAACTCGCCCTTGAACAGGCGTCGGACCGACAGCGTGGCGTAGGCGAAGCCAAGCAGCGAAGCGACCAGCGCCAGCATCGCGGCATACCATCTCGGGCGGCTGTCGCGGACGTAAAGCGCCAATGCTCCTGCTGCGACCGCCGGCAGCAGATAGGCGAGCAACAACAGGTTGAAGAACGGGACGGCGCCGGTCGATTCATCCGTCAGCAGCGGGTTCAGCACCACGAAATGCCGGATCGCGATGAAGGCGACCGAGAGCACGCCGGCGGCCATCGAGCCATAGCGCAGCACCGGGCTCGGCGAGCGCAGGTCGATGGCGACCAGTATGGCGCCGGCGCCGAGCGCGATCAGCGTGTAGATCGCCTGCTCGGCAAGGGTGACGGGGCCGGTGTCGATGACGCCGCCATGCATGGCATGGCGCACCAGCATCGCAATGGTGAGCAGGCCGAACAGCGCCGAGGCCGCTTCCATGGCAAGACGCGGCCGTCCGTTGGTGGTGCGCGCGAGTTGCCAGGCGGCGAAACCGAAGGCGAGCGCCGGAACGCCATAGCCCGGCAAGAGCCAATTGAAGACCGGCGTCCTCGACAGTGCCGCCGCGCCCACGATGGTTGGATCGAAGGCGACGCGGCCGAGCACGGCGACCGCCGCGCCGACTGCGATCCAGCCCAGCACCGGGAAGCTGCGCCAGCGCGTCGCGAGCGCCGGCACGACGGCGGCGGCGCCGAGCAGCACCGTCGTCCAGTCGGAGCCGAAGGCCATGTGCAGCATCAACAAGCCTGCGACGCCGCCGCCGCCGAGCGCGAAGGAGACGGCGGGGCCGCCGCGGAGCGGCGGTTCCTCGGCGCGCGCGATCCACTCGCCGCCGGCGGCAAAGACGAGCACCAGAAGCAGGGCCGGCAGCGCGTAGCCAAAATCGCGGTCGATGTCGCCGAAGGTGAGCCAGAGCGCGGTGAGCACGACCAGCGGCACAATGCCACCCCATGCCGCCCAGGACGCGGCGCGGATGGGCGCAGCAGCCGCAAAGCGGCGCGCGGCCCAGAACCCGGCTGCGACGAAGACCAGGGCAAGCGCGATGCCGAGGCGGAAGGTCAGCGTGTCGGATGCGGCCAGCGGCTCGGCGCCCAGGCCGACATCCAGCGCATCGGCGCCGATGGTGGCGGGCGGGATGATGCCGAGATAGATCAGCGCCGTCGCCAGGCCGGCGGCGAAGAGGAGCGGCAAGGCGCGCGGCCGGTAGAGCGCCACTGCCAGCAGCGCGGCGAGCAGCACCGCGCCGTGCGAGGCATAACCCGCCTTGGCAAACACCGGATCGACCGACAGCCCGAGCGCGGTCAGCGCAACGAAGAAGCCGGGCGCGATTGATGGCCAGTCGAAGCAGGGCTCCGCGTCGTCGCGGCCAGCAGTCAAGAAATCGGCTAGCCAGACGAAGCCGAGCACGGCAAGCGAGGCCAGGCTGATGAACAGCACCGTCGAGAGATTCACCTCCGGTGCATCGGTCATGTAGACGATGGTCCAGATGCCGGTGCCGGCGAAGGCTGCCGCGACAAGCGCCTTCCAATCGCGGATGCGGGCGATAGCCGCCGTGGCGGCAAGCACGATCGCCAGGTAGACGAACAGCGCCCACGGGTTCGGCGCCTCCGAGGCGACGAGGGCCGGCGTCACCATGGCACCGACGAGGCCGATGCCGGCCAGCGCCAGGCCGTGGACCAGCGAGACGGCAATGGTGGCGACGCCGATCGCGCCGAGCAGCGTGAAGGCGAGCGCGGGGCCGATAAAGCCGTAGATGCCATAGGCTGCATAGACGGTGCCGAACAGGATGAAGGCGCCGGCGCCCGTCAGAATCGCCGGGATGTAGGCGCCGGCAGCTCCCTGCACCGGCACCCGGAAGCCGGTGCGGCGGATGAACTCGGCGCCGGCAAGCAGCACAAGGCCGAGAACGCCGGCCATGGTCAGTCGCACGCCGGGGCCGAAAATGCCGGCCTCGATCGTGTAGCGGATCAGGAACAGGCCACCCAGCGCCAGCGCGATGCCGCCGACCCAGACCGCCCAACGCGTGCCGAGGGCCGTCTCGACATCGCGGGCGGCCCTTGCAGGTACTGCCGCTTCGGCCGGCGCGGCAGGTTGCGTCAATTGTCCCTCTCCGGCGGGTTCGGACGGACTCCCCTCGCCCGCTTGGGCTGGCGCTTCGGCTTTTGGTTCGTCGGGCGTCGCGGCGGCTGTGGCCTGCGGGGCTGCTTCACCTGCCGACGGCGCGGCCGCTGCGGCAATCACGGCGGTAGCTTCGCCTGCAGCAGCTTCCGCGACCTCGCCAGGCCGGGGCGCGGGCTGCGGGATGCCCGAAAGCACCAAGCTGCGCAGCGCGCCAAGCTCGCGCTCGATCAGTCCGAGGCGCGTTTGCTGGCGTGAAATGATGACGAATAGAGCGATGACGGCGGCAATGGCGATCAGGCCGAAAAACATGGCGGTTTTCCCTCAAAACCGTGCCAGTCGTGGCCGACAAATGCGGCGATGAGACGGCTACCCAATCAGCGCCCTGCCGGCCTGCAAGATCGAGCATGTTTCGGCGCCGATTGCCAGCGACCGCAGGCTTTATCCAACGGCGATACGTCGAAGCGGCTGAGGCTCGGGCCGCAAATTGCCGGCCGCTCGCCGCGGACCACTCGTGCTATCCTCGAACGCTAGCGGGAATTAACAAGAGGATGACCGATGCCGCAACGAAGCGCGGGCCTGCTGATCTTCAAGCAAACCGCCGGTGTGTTCGAGTTCCTGCTGGTCCATCCCGGCGGACCGTTCTGGGCAAGGAAAGATGAAGGGGCCTGGTCGATCCCGAAGGGGCTGATCGACGATGGCGAGGACGATCTCGTGGCCGCTCGGCGTGAGGCCGAGGAGGAGCTAGGCGTCGCGATCGACGGCGATTTCCAGCCAGTCGGCAGCTACAAGCAGCCGGGCGGTAAAATCGTGATCGCCTGGAGCGTCGAAGCGGACATCGATGTGAATGCCGTCAGGAGCAACATGTTCACCATGGAATGGCCGCCAAGGTCGGGCGCCATGAAGGAATTTCCCGAAGTGGACAAAGCCGGCTGGTTCTCGCTCCCAGAGGCAGGTCTCAAGATCCTGGAAGGCCAGCGTCCCATCCTCGACGATTTTCTGGAACGACGGCGAGCCGATTAGATCCTCGCCTCATTCGCGGCAATCACCTTCACCGCCACCTGATGCCGGCGCAGCGCCGCGAGGAATCCAGCGCGGGCGTCGGGCGGCTCGATGCCGCGCGGCTCATAAACGTGGCGGGTGAAGAAGAAGCCGGTCAGCCGGAAGGCGTCCTCGAGCGCCGCGGCATCGGCGCGCACGCCGGTGCCGCGCTGCAGGAAGGCCGGCAGCGCCAGCATCTTGTCGTGCCAAGCCGCGCCCGCGGCGCGCGAGACGGCGCGTCCGGATTTCGGCGAGACATAGGCGAGATCCTGCCGTGATCCGGTCGCCGCGCACTGGCTGAGGTCGAGGCCGAAGCCGAGTTCATCCAGGATCAGCAATTCGAAGCGCGCCACCAACTCGCCCGCGGCATCGGCATCGCCCAGATGGGAGATCATCACCGCAAGAGCCTCGTAGAGGCCGCCATGGGCATCGCGTTCGGGCAGAAGCCTGAGATGCGCGGCCATGGTCTGCAGGCCGTAGACGGCGACTGCGCTGTCCATCAGCCGGGCGGCGTTCATCTCGATCGCCTCGGCCTGGAAGATGCCGAGATGCTCGTCGAGACGTGCCCGCCACAAAAGGTCGACGCGATTGCCGGGCTGCAGCACCGGCTGCTGCTTGCGCGAGCGGCCGCCCCGCACCAGGCCGAGATGCCGGCCATGGGCGCGCGTCATCACCTCGAGGATGGCGCTGGTTTCGCCATGCCTGCGGGTGCCGAGAATGATTCCCTCGTCGCGCCATTCCATACGTCGAGCTTTTCACCTGTTGGGCGGCGAAATCAAGATTGCCGCCCGTGACCCATAATCTGTCCTGACAGTGATGGCAGGCAACATCCGCCGCTGCCGCCGCGGCGGCAATATCGGAAAATTCTCAGAAACCGTTCGGGATTTTTCGGCCGCGCCAGCGCCAAATATCGGCGCGTTGACCGGGTGAACCGGCGCAGACCGCCGAGCGGCTCGGCTGGCTATTTCCCGAAGCGTCGACCTCTCGGGCAGGCGACCTCTCGCTACAATGGCCCGATGAGAGGATCGATATGAGCTCCTTCCTGGGCGTGGTGCGCGGGCACCAGTTGACCATCTTCTTTTCGCTGGCGCTCGGCCTGACATGGCTGGCGTTCATTCCCTTCTATCTGTCGCATGGCGAGAGCATTCCCTGGTTCACCTTCGGACCGGCAATCTCGGGCTTCACCGTCGCGGCACTCGCCGGCGGCTGGGGCGCGGTGAAGACCATCCTCGCCTCGATGGTGAAATGGCGCGTTCGCCCGATCTGGTATCTGGTGGCGGTCGGCCTGCCGTTCGGGACACAGCTCGCCTCGATCCTGATCAATCCGTTCCTCGGTTCGGCGGAGCCGTCGTGGGGGAACATTCCTACCTTCTCCGAGGTGGCGCCCATGATCGCGCTCTATGCCGTATTCAGCGGTCCGCTGGGCGAGGAACCCGGCTGGCGCGGCTTCGCGACCCCGCATCTTCTTGGCCGTCGCCCCGCGCTCGCCGGCAGCCTGATCCTCGGCGTGATATGGGCAATCTGGCACTTGCCGCTCGGCCTGCTCGGCGATCTCAGCCTCTACAGCACGATCAACGTCGTGCTGGCCGGGATCGTCTTCACCTGGCTTTACCAGAACACGGGCAGCGTATTGCTGGCCATCCTGATGCATGTCTCACACCAGAACAGCGTACGCTTCCTCGCCAAGGCGTTCGTCGACGGCGACTATATCCAGCAGCAATGGCTCGGCGTCGCGATCTGGGCGGTCATCGCGGTCGCGATCGTTGCCTATTACGGCACGGAAAGCTTTGTACGGCGGCCTGCGAAGCGACTTGCCACTGCATGGATACTCGACCGGTGAGAGCGCCTGCTCGGCGCCGTCATCCCCATTTGCGATGATCGGCGAGCACTTCGTCGATCACCCGGCGCTGCCTCCCGACCTCGGCCTGGTTGGCGTCGTGACCGGCAACGGTGATGAGCGCCTTCCACAGCGTCCAGCCGCGTCCGCGCGCCCAGGTCGCGTCATCGACGGCGATGCGCGCGCGGAATGCCTCGCGGCTCTCGCCCTCGAACAGCGTCCAGGCAATCGCCAGATCGCAGGAGGGATCGCCGACGCCCGACGTGCCGAAGTCGATGACAGCGCTCAGACGGCCGCCCTCGACCAGCACGTTGCCTGAGGCGACATCGCCGTGGAACCAGACGGGCGAGCCGTGCCAGCCGGCAGCAAGCGCCGCCTTCCAGACGGCAGTGGCGGCTTGCGTATCGATCCGGCCTTCAAGCGCGGCGATGGCCTGTCTCGCCTCGCCGTCATAGACGGCCAGCGGGCCGCCGCGATAAAAATTGTGCTGGTCAGGTGCCGGGCCGGCGGTCGGATCAATCCGTTTCAGGGCAACGAGGAACTCAGCCAGGGAGACCGCGAACGCGCGAAGGTCGGCGATGTGCCCGGTTTTCGCCGTCTCGCCTTCGATCCAGCGGTAGACGGACCAGTGCCAGGGATAGCCCGCCGCCGGCTCGCCCATGGCGAGCGGCTCGGGAATCGGCAGCGGCAGAAGCGGCGCGAGCTTGGGCAGCCAGCGATGCTCCTTCTCGACCTGCAGCGCATAGGGAGCAGCACTTGGCAGCCTGACCGCCATCGTGTCGCCGAGATGGAAGGTGCGGTTGTCCCAGCCGCCGAACGCGACCGGCTTCACAGGCAGATGCCGCCATTCGGGAAACTGCGCGTCGACGAGCCGCCGCACGAGAGCGGTGTCGATATCCATCTTCGGGCTGTGCATGTCGTTATCCCAAAACCGCGTCGCTTTGGGGCGACATGCATCAGTTGGGAAACTCCAATCCCATCTCGCGATAGCGCTCGGGGTCGTCGCCCCAGTTCTCGCGCACCTTGACGAACAGGAAAAGATGCACCTTCTGCTCGAGGATCTCGGCGATCTCGGCGCGCGCGGCCTGGCCGATGGCGCGGATCGTCTCGCCCTTGTGGCCAAGCACGATCTTCTTCTGGCTCTCGCGCTCGACATAGATGACCTGCTCGATGCGCACCGAGCCGTCCTTCTTCTCCTCCCACTTCTCGGTCTCGATATGCGAGGAATAGGGAAGCTCCTGATGGAGCCTCAGATAAAGCTTTTCGCGCGTGATCTCGGCCGCGAGCTGGCGCATCGGCAGATCGGAGATCTGGTCTTCCGGATAGTACCAGGGACCGGCTGGAAGGGTCTCGGCAAGATAATCGAGCAGGTCCTTGCAGCCGGAGCCGGTGAGCGCCGAGACCATGAAGGTGCGCTTGAACGGCACTCTTTCGTTCGCTGCCGCGGCCAAAGCAAGCAGCGTCTCCGGCTTGACCCGGTCGACCTTGTTGAGGACGAGCAGCATCGGCTGCTTGACGTCCTTCAGCCGGTCGAGGATCGCGTCGGCGTCGCCTTTGATGCCGCGTTCGGCATCGATCAGCAGCACCACGACATCGGCATCCTTGGCGCCGCCCCAGGCGGTGGTGACCATGGCCGTGTCCAGCCGCCGCCTCGGCTTGAAGATGCCGGGCGTGTCGACGAAGACGATCTGCGCGTTGTCATGCGTGGCGATGCCGCGCACGATGGCTCGCGTGGTCTGCACTTTGTGGGTGACGATCGACACTTTCGCGCCGACCAGCTGATTGACCAGCGTCGACTTGCCGGCATTGGGCGCGCCAATCAGGGCGACGAAGCCTGAGCGCGTAGGAGGCGTTTCGGAGGTTTCGGTGGCGGTCATGCAGCGCTCCATACGCCTTCGCGCAGCAGCAACGCGGCCGCCGCCGCCTGCTCCGCTTCCCGCTTGGAACGGCCGCTGCCGATCGCCGGCGCGAAAGAGCCGACCTTGACGCTGACGGTGAACAGCGGGTCGTGGTCGGGCCCTTCGCGAGCATCCACCCGGTAGGCCGGCACCGCGCCCGACGCCGCCTGGTGCGCCCACTCCTGCAGCTCGGTCTTGGCGTCGCGGCGGGCAGCACCGATCGCCTGCGAGCGCGGCTGCCAGTAGCGATGGATAAACGCGCGGGCAGTCTCAAGGCCACCATCCAGATAAAGCACGGCGATCAGCGACTCCAGCGCGTCGGCACGCAGATTGGTTCGCTTGCGGCCTTCGAGATTGCGCACGTCGGAGCCGGCGCGGATCAGCTCCGGCAGGCCGATCTCCTCGGCGATCTCGGAGAGCGCCTCGGCATTGACCAGCGCGTTGAGGCGAAGCGACAGCTCGCCCTCGGCGGCATCCGGAAAGGCAGCGAGCAGCATGTCGGCCACGACCAGGCCGAGAACGCGGTCGCCCAAAAATTCGAAGCGTTCGTAGTCGACGCCGGCATGCGTCGAACGCGCGCTGGCATGGGTCAGCGCGCGCTGCAGACGCTGGCGGTCGGCGAAGGCGTGGCCGGTGCGCTCGACAAGCGCTTCGGCAAGGGCATCGGCGGTCAAACGCTTGGTCGCCGCCATGACCTTAGTGGACGAGATGGAACAGGCGGCCGGCACGCATCAGCGACGGCCACTTCCAGATTTCCAACGGGCTTGCGCCGTCGGCGATCGAGAAGAAGATGACGTTGGCGCGGCCGACGAGGTTCACGGCCGGCACGAAACCGACGGTGAAGCGGCTGTCGGAGGAATTGTCGCGATTGTCGCCCATCATGAAATAGTGGCCGGGCGGCACGTCGAACTCGCGCGTGTTGTCGCCGATCGAATTGGGCGTCAGATCGAGCGTGTGATAAGTGACGCCGTTGGGCAGCGTCTCGCGATAGACGTCGACGGGACGGTCGACCTCGGTGATGTCGGGATTGTCGATCTGGCCGACCTTTTCGCGCGGCACGGCGGTGCCGTTGATGAAGAGCTGGCCGTCCTTGACCTGGATCTTGTCGCCGGGCAGGCCGACGACGCGCTTGATGTAGTCGACGGACGGATCCGGCGGGAACTTGAACACCACCACGTCGCCGCGCTTGGGCTCAGAGCCCCAGATGCGGCCGGAGAAAATATTGGGGCCGAAGGGCAGCGAGTAGCGCGAATAGCCATAGGCCCATTTGGTGACGAACAGATAGTCGCCTTCGAGCAGCGTCGGCCGCATCGAGCCGGAGGGGATGGAGAAGGGCTGGAACAGCAGCGTGCGGATGACAAGCGCGAGCAGCAGAGCCTGGATGATGACGGAAAAGGTTTCCCCAAGCCCGCCGGATTTCTTCTGCGATTTTTCAGCCACGCTCATGTCGTCCTCGATTGTGCGTTGGTTGGTATAGAGTCTCGGCGCGCGCTGGGCAACGTCATGCCGCCCGTGGTCAGATGGAATCAATGTGGCGCTTGTTCGGCGGGCACTGCCTCGATGATCACAAAGGCTTGAGCAAGTGGAAAATCGTCGGTGATGGTGAGGTGGATCAGCGCATGGTGGCCCTTGGGCAGGATTTTTTCCAGCCTGGCGGCAGCGCCGCCGGTGAGCGCCATGGTGGGCGCTCCGCTGGGCAGGTTGACCACGCCCATGTCGCGCCAGAAGACGCCCTCGGCCATGCCGGTGCCAAGCGCCTTGGCGCAGGCCTCCTTGGCGGCGAAGCGCTTGGCGTAGGAAGCGGCACGGGCCGCGCGCTTCTCCGACTTGGCCTGCTCGACCTCGGTGTAGATACGCTGGATAAAGCGCTGGCCGTGCCGTTCCAGGGACTTCTCGATACGTCTGATGTCGATCAGGTCACTGCCGATGCCGATGATCATTCCGCGGGAACTTCCCGTCCGCCCTGCCGGGCCTTCCTGGCTCGCTCGGTCATTCGCCGCTGCCGTTGCGCGCGAAAAGCGGTCATGCCCCACCGCGTGACACCATAGAAGACGAGCCCAAAGACCAAGCCGAGGGGCACCGCGCCGAGAAGCATCGGCTCCAGGATCGGGTGCCACAGCTTGGCGAAGGAAAGCGTGTGCATCATTTCCCCGAGATGCTCCGGCGGCCCATGCCTGGGCAGATGTTCATGCAGGATGAGCTTGCCAGTCTCCCAGGACGCGCCCCAGAGCAGCGGGAAGGACAGCGGATTGCCGAAGAACACCGCACCGAGGGCTGCCGCCACCAGATTGCCGGCGATCACCCAGCAGAGCACGGCGGCGATGATGAAGTGGAAGCCCAGCGGGAAGAAGGAGGCGAAAACGCCTGCCGCGACTCCGGCGGCCACCGAATGGGGCGTCGCTTTCAGCCGCAGAATGCGCTTGGAGAAATACTGAACGGAGCGCGAGAACGAGCGGCGCGGCCATAGGTAAGTACGCACCCGCTCCAGGAGGCCATCAGGCTCTCGGCGTCGAAAAAGCACTCTGTTTCGGTTCCTGGTCCAACACACGCTTCCCTGCCAGCCGGGTCGCGCCAACATTATCTTGCGCTTCACCGGCGCAGGAAGGCAACAAAACTTTGCTATAGCGGCGATTGCCAGACCACGGAACAGCGAAACGTCGCCGCGATGGTCTGCCGCAGGCTCTTACATGAGCGCCATTCTGGCGAAACTGAGGAAGACTGGGCAAAGCATGTTTGGCCATTCGTCCTTGCGCGACCGCGGCGCCGAGGTATCGGACGCGGTCAGCCTGGGCTTTTCAGCTAAGTTCGATATTCGCTGACCTCGACCAGGTTGTCGTCGGGATCCCGGAAATAGACCGACATCATCCTGCCGCGAGCACCGGTGCGCTCGACAGGTCCGACTTCGACCGCCACACCGTTGGCTTCGAGGCTGGCGCGGATGTCGGCAAGAGGCACCGCAGCAATGAGGCAGAAATCGCCGGAGCCCGGCGTCGGCGCCTTCGCCTTCGGCTCAAAGGTGCGAGCGACCTCGTGCAGATTGATCTTCTGCGATCCGAACAGAAGCGCGGTCGGCCGGCTCGGCTCGTCCAGCCGCCCCATGCCCAGCACGCGCTGATAGAAGTCGCAAGTCGCTTCGACAGACCGGACCGTCAGGACGAAATGATCGATGCCGGCTATCATGGGGCCTCTGCGCGCTTCGCTGGCAAAGAGATTCAACCGGCACCCTCAGGTGCTTGTTTTCATTCATCGCCAGGTCAGATATTTCGGCTTCCCGGCTTAACGGCAGGGATGGCGGCAAGTTCCGGCGGCAGGCGGTCGGGCGGGTAGGCCGGCACCTCATATTCGGCGAGCGCAATCAGCGGCACGCCGACATCGGTCTTGCCGGCCGAGCGGTCGATGATGCAGGCGGCCGCCACCACCTCGGCGCCGAGCTGGCGCAGGCAGTCGATGGTCTCGCGAATCGAGAGACCCGTGGTGACGATGTCCTCGACAATGACGACGCGCGATCCCTTTGCGATCTCGAAGCGACGCAGTCGGAACTCGCCCCCTTCCCGCTCGACCCAGACCGCCGGCGCGCCGAGATGGCGCGAGGTCTCGTAGGCCGGGATCAGGCCGCCGATCGCCGGGCCGACGACATAGTCGATCCTGCCCGGCACCGCCTCACGAATCTTCTCGGCCAGCGCCTTGCACAGGCGCTCGGTCTTGTCGGCATGCATGAAGACGCGCGCCTTCTGCAGGAAGATCGGGCTGCGCAGTCCGGACGTCAGGATGAAGTGCCCCTCGAAAACCGCGCCGGCCTCGCGGAAAATGCCCAGCACTTCATCGGTGTTCATTGTTCGCTCCATGCTCTTGGCGAGTGGTGAGTAATGAGTAGTGAATAGAATAGCGATGAGTGAATGGTGAATGGTAGTGATAGGCAACCTAATTCACTATTCACTATTTACTATTCACCCATTCACACGCCGTGCGTCGCTGACGCTCGAATTATCCTTGAGCTGCGACAGCAGCCGGTTGAGGTGCTTCAGGTCCCAAACCTCGAGGTCGATCAGCATCTCGGTGAAATCGGGCGCGGTGCGCACCATCGACAGCGTGTGGATGTTGGCATCGTTAGACGCGACGACCTGCGCGATGTCGGCGAGCGAGCCCGGCGCATTGATGGCTGTGACCGAGATGCGGGCCGGGAAGCGCTCCTTGGTGCGCTCGTCGATGTCCCAGCGCACATCGATCCAGCGCTCGGGCTGGTCGTCGAAAGCCTGCAGGGCCGGCGACTGGATAGGATAAATGGTGATACCGGTTCCTGGCTGAATGATGCCGACGATGCGGTCGCCGGGCACCGCCCCTTCCGGCGCGAAGCGCACCGGCAGGTCGCCGCGCACGCCGCGGATGGGCACCGCACCGTCGCGCTGCTGGTCCTTGCCCTTGCGCGCGGCGCGGCCGGGCATCTGGAACAGCATGCCCGCGGCGTTGCGGATCTTGGACCAGCCTTCCTCGCGCTGCTTGGGCGCCGCGACCGTGACGCGCTCGTCCTTGTAGTCGGGGAAGACTGCTTTCATGACATCGGTCGAGGCAAGCTCGCCGCGGCCGACAGAGGCCAGCACGTCCTCTATATCCTTGCGCGCCAGGCGATGCAGAACCGGCTTCAGGCTTTCCTTGGTGAAGTTCTTGCCGGCGCGCTCGAAGGCGCGTTCGAGGATGCGGGCGCCGAGCCCGGAATATTGCTTGCGGATGGCATTCTTGGTGGCGCGGCGGATGGCGGCGCGCGCCTTGCCGGTGACGACGACCGATTCCCAGGCTGCCGGCGGCACCTGCGCCTTGGAGCGGATGATCTCGACCTCGTCGCCGTTCTTCAACTCCGTCATCAGCGGCATGATGCGGCCGTTGACCTTGGCGCCGACACAGGTGTCGCCGACATCGGTGTGGACGGCATAGGCGAAGTCGATGGGGGTGGCGCCGCGCGGCAGGGCGATCAGCATGCCCTTGGGCGTGAAGCAGAACACCTGGTCCTGGAACAGCTCGAGCTTGGTGTTTTCCAGGAAATCCTCGGGATTGTCGCCCTCGGCCAGTTGCTCGATGGTGCGGCGCAGCCAGGCATAGGCGTTGGTCTCCTTGGAGATCGCGTGCGCTGCGCCGTTCGGCTTGCCGCCGCTGTCCTTGTAGATCGAATGCGCGGCGACGCCGTATTCGGCGATCTTGTTCATCTCGCGGGTGCGGATCTGCAATTCGACGCGCTGGCGCGACGGGCCGACAATGGTGGTGTGGATCGAGCGGTAGTCGTTCTGCTTCGGCGTCGAGATGTAATCCTTGAAGCGGCCAGGCACCATCGACCAGGTGGTGTGGATGGCGCCAAGCGCGCGGTAGCAGTCCTCGACGGTGTCGACGACCACACGGAAGCCGAAGATGTCGGAGAGCTGCTCGAAGGAGAGCGCCTTGGCCTCCATCTTGCGGAACACCGACCACGGCTTTTTCTGCCGGCTCTTGACGCCGGCTTTGATCGCGTGTTTTTCGAACAGGCCGGACAGCGCCTTCTCGATCTCGTCCAGCACCCCCTTGTTGCGCTCGAAGATCTCGGCGAGCCGCGCGGTGACGGCGCGATAGGCTTCCGGATTGATGTAGCGGAAGGCGATCTCCTCAAGTTCCTCGCGCATGCCTTGCATGCCCATGCGGCCGGCGAGCGGCGCATAGATGTCCATCGTCTCCTCGGCGATGCGCAGGCGCTTGGACTCGGGCATATGGTCGAGCGTGCGCATGTTGTGCAGGCGATCGGCGAGCTTGACCAGCAGAACGCGAATATCCTCGGAGATCGCCAGCAGCAGCTTGCGCAGGTTCTCCGCCTGCTCGGCCTTCTTGGAGACGAGGTCGAGCTTCTTCAGCTTGGTCAGTCCCTCGACCAGCTTGCCCATCTCGGGGCCGAACAATTCATCGATCTCGGCCCTAGTGGCGGTCGTGTCCTCGATCGTGTCGTGCAGCAGGGCAACGGCGATGGTCGCCTCATCCATATGCATCTCGGTGAGGATGGCCGCCACTTCCAGCGGATGCGAGAAATAGGGATCGCCCGAGGCGCGCTTCTGGTGGCCATGCTTTTGCATGGCGTAGACATAGGCCTTGTTGAGCAGCGCCTCGTTGACGTCAGGCTTGTAGCGCTGCACGCGCTCGACAAGCTCATACTGACGCATCATGGGCGAAATCTCGCGGTGATGAAATGATTGATGCGCCGCACCGGCGTGCGACGCATCCCATAGATAGCCACGAAACTGACGATACGGAAGTCCCGGATGCTTGATCCAGGCCCGTGTCCAAGAGCTTAGTAGTCGTCGCTCTTTTCCGGCGGCACCAGACCCTCGATGCCGGCGAGCAGGTCTTCCTCGCTCATGCGGTCGAAGGCGATGTTCTCTTCGGCATCGTCGGTGTCGGCACCAGCGGTGGCAGCGCCGGTCTGGTCGGCGATGGCCTCGCCCTCGGCCTCCGGCTCGTCGACCTCCACATGCTTCTGCAGCGAGTGGATCAGGTCTTCCTTGAGGTCGTCCGGCGACAGCGTCTCGTCGGCGATCTCGCGCAGCGCAATGACCGGATTCTTGTCATTGTCGCGAGGAACGGTGATCTGCGCGCCCTGGCTGATCTGGCGGGCACGGTGGCCGGCGAGCAGCACGAGCTCGAAACGGTTGTCGACCTTGTCGATGCAATCTTCAACGGTTACGCGGGCCATGGACTGCCCCTTTCATGCGTGGATTTGATGGAAAACTGGCGGGCTCCATAACAAGGACGCCGCCGAAATACAAGCTTTATGGCGGGCACCGCCGAAGCACGAGCCCCTGCCCGGCTCAATATCGGACTTCGCCTTGCTTACCTGGTGCCGATCACAATTGCTTGCAATGCGCGCCCTGCCCTTGGATATCCATAAATCTGGCGTTATCTCGAAAGGGGCGGGAAGAGGGACTATTATCGGGCCTACCCGTCACGTCCTTTTAGACGACAGAAATTTTTGAAAAGGGATATTTTTCAATGTTCGATCCCCGTGAAAAGATCGCTCTTTTCATCGACGGCGCCAACCTCTACGCCACCTCGCGGGCGCTGGGCTTCGACATAGACTACCGCAAGCTTCTGTCGAGCTTTCAGAAACGCGGCTACCTGCTCAGGGCCTATTACTACACCGCGCTGGTCGAGGATCAGGAATATTCCTCGATCCGGCCGCTGATCGACTGGCTGGACTATAACGGCTTCAAGGTGGTGACCAAGCCAGCCAAGGAGTTCACCGACTCGACCGGCCGGCGCAAGATCAAGGGCAACATGGACATCGAGCTCACCGTCGATGCGCTGGAGCTTGCCGATGTCGTCGACCACTATGTCATCTTCTCCGGCGACGGCGACTTCCGCACGCTGGTCGAGGCGCTGCAGCGGCGTGGCCGCAAGGTGTCGATCATCTCGACCATGGCCTCGCAGCCGCCGATGATCTCCGACGACTTGCGCCGCCAGGCCGACCACTTCATCGACCTCATGACGCTGAAGAATGAAGTCGGCCGCGATCCATCGGAACGGCCGGTCCGCCGGCCTGAGCCTGCTGAAGCCGACGAGGACGATTATTGAGCGCGGCAGCCTTGAGCGCCGCGCCCTCCCCCGAGCCTGACCGCGATTGTCCGCTTTGCCCGCGGCTGCACGACTTCATCGCCGCCTGGCGCCAGCGCGAGCCGGGCTGGTTCAATGCACCGGTGCCGACCTTCCTGCCGCCGGAGGGCGAGGACTCGGTCAGGCTCCTCATCGTCGGGCTGGCGCCCGGCCTGCGCGGCGCCAACCGCACCGGGCGTCCCTTCACCGGCGACTATGCCGGCGACCTGCTCTACGCAACTTTGATCGCCCAAGGGTTGGCGCGCGGGGAATTCAAGGCCAGGCCCGATGACGGGCTGGAGCTCGTCGGCACCGCGATCACCAATGCGGTGCGATGCGTGCCGCCGGAAAACAAGCCGGTGGGCGCCGAGATCGCCACCTGCCGCACCTTCCTCAAACCGACGATCGCGCGCTTTGCCAACCTGCGGGCCATCCTGACGCTGGGCTCGATCGCGCATCAATCGACGGTGCGGGCGCTGGGCGGGCGAGTCGCCACCCTTCCGTTCCGCCACGGCGGACGCCAGCAGGCCGGCGGCATCACGCTGTTCTCCAGCTATCACTGCTCGCGCTACAACACCAACACCGGTGTCCTGACGGAAGCGATGTTCGTCGATGTCTTCAAGGAGATAGCAGCCTTCCTGAAGAGCTAGGGTCCGGCGCCGCGGCAAACAACTCCGACAGCCTCGCCGGCCCGCCCTTCAGCACATTCAGGTCCACGTCGCCGTCGATGCCGTCGACACGGCCTGTGTCGAGATATTGCCAATAGACCCAGTCGTCGTCGTTCAGCGGCCCCCGCACAGAGCGCAGCCAGCGCTGGCGAACCGCGATATGAGCGGCATAGGTCGGTGCCGTCTCATCGGTAATATAGAGAATGGCCGGCTTGCCGTAAGCCGCCTCGACCGGGCCAAGGAATGCCAGCAGTTGAGCATTCAGCTCGGCGGGCGAAGGGCGTCGCGGACAATTGCCGTGGAACTCGATGTCGACTACCGGCGGCAAGAGCTGCTCGCCGCGCGGCACGACCGAGATGAAATTCCTGGCCTGGTCGGCACCCGGGCGGCAGAAGGTGAAGAAATGATAGGCGCCGACAGCGAGGCCAGCCGCGCGGGCCTGGCGCAAATTCTCGGCAAAGGCATCATCGACATAGTCACCACCTTCCGTCGCCTTGATGATGGCGAAGACGACATCGTCGGCCGCGACGCGCGGCCAGTCGATCCTGCCCTGGTGATGCGAAACATCGATGCCCCTTATGGGGAATTCGCTGCGATCCGGCGGGAAAGCACGGGGTCGGAAAAAGCCCTCTGCCCATGTGGCAAGCGCCAGAACCACGAAAGCCAAGGCCAGGGCAATCAAGCCGTTCCTCAAGCCTTGGCTCGCTGCTCGCCTTGCCCGCATATCGACGGTGGCTCTATCCGCGCTCCTTAAGGAGCCGTCCCTTCTCGCGCGACCAGTCGCGCTGCTTTTCGGTCTCGCGCTTGTCGTGCAGCTTCTTGCCGCGGGCGATGGCGAGCAGGAGCTTGGCGCGGCCTCGATCGTTGAAATAGATTTTCAGCGGCACCAGCGTCATGCCTTCGCGCTCCACGCTCTGGGCAAGCTTGGCCATCTCGCGCTTGCTGACGAGCAGCTTACGGCGCCGGCGCGGCTCATGGTTGAAGCGGTTGGCCTGCAGATATTCCGGCAGATAGGAATTGATCAGCCAGATCTCGCCGCCTTCGGCGGAGGCATAGCTTTCCTGGATGTTCGCCTGGCCCTGGCGCAGCGACTTGACCTCGGTGCCGGTCAGCACCAAGCCGGTCTCGATCGTGTCGAGCACCTCGTAGGAAAAGCGCGCCTTGCGGTTTTCGGCGACCGTCCTGTTGTTGGGGTCGGCTTTCTTGACTTGATTCATAATGCGGAGAGGTGGCGCCTCATCCCTAATTAATCAAGCCGGCGTGCTTCAGCGCCGCGTCGAGCTTCTCGGCGGTCGAAGCTTCGACCGTCACCAGCGGCGAGCGGACCACGTTCTCGACCTTGCCCAGCTTCGACAGGGCGTATTTGGCGCCGGATACGCCGGGCTCCACGAAAATTGCTTTATGCAGCGGCAGGAGACGATCCTGCAGTTCTAGCGCCTTGGCGCTGTCGCCGGAGAGCGTGGCTTCCTGGAACTCGGCGCAAAGGCGCGGCGCGACATTCGACGTCACCGAGATGCAGCCGACGCCGCCATGCGCATTGAAGCCGAGCGCGGACGCATCCTCACCGGAAAGCTGGATGAAATCCTTGCCGCAGGTCATGCGCTGTTCCGAGACGCGCTCGACCTTGCCGGTCGCATCCTTGACGCCGGCGATGTTCTTGAAGTCGTGGCGCAGCCTGCCCATCGTCTCCGGGGTCATGTCGATCACCGAGCGCGGTGGGATGTTGTAGATGATGATCGGCAGCTTGGTTGCCCTGGCAACGGCTGCGAAATGCTCGTAGAGGCCGCGCTGGGTCGGCTTGTTGTAATAAGGCGTGACGACCAGGGCTGCATCGGCGCCGGCCTTTTCGGCATACTGCACCAGGCCGACGGCTTCCTCGGTGTTGTTGGAGCCGGCACCGGCCACAACTGGAACCCTGCCCCTGGCGACCTCGATGCAGACCTTGACGACATTGCGGTGCTCGTCATGCGACAACGTCGGCGACTCGCCGGTGGTGCCGACGGGCACGAGGCCCTTGGTGCCCTCGGCGATCTGCCATTCGACAAACGCGCGAAAGGCTTTCTCGTCGAAACGCCCGCTCTTTTCAAACGGTGTCACGAGCGCAGTCATGGAGCCTCTCAGCATATTGTCCAAACTCCTTGGGACTTTGTTGGTCCAAGCATGTCGTTCTCCCAAAGCCGGGTGCCCACTTTGGGCGACATGCATCAGCGTTTTGTCGATGCGTAAATTCCCGCGCCTTCTAATCGAAAGCGAAGCCGCGCACCATAGTCTCGACACGGTTCAGCGGCAAGCATTGCTGTAGTGCCAGCAAGCGTAATTCGAACGGCCTCGATAACCTTTTGTTTACGAGCCTTTCACGACCTAAGTTTAGGCTCCGGGTCGGCCTCGAAGGCCCTGCCTGCTGACAATGTGCCGGGGTGGAACAATGCCGACAAGTCGGCCTCATCTGTTCGCGCTTTTGAGCGCGGCCGTCGCGCTGATACCGGGTATGGCGATCGGCGGCAGCGTCGACGTGCGCGTGACGGCGGCGATTGCCGCGCCGGGCTCGCCGTCGGCCGCGGACCAGGCGCAGCAGCTTCAGCCTCCGTCCAGCATCGGGCAATTGAAGAGCGGACTCGACGCGCTCGCGGTGAACAACATCGCCGCGGCGCGCAATGCCCGCGACACGTTGCCCTCCACTTCGCTCGACCGGCACATTCTGGCCTGGGCGATCGCGCTGTATGGCGGCGACCAGGTGCCGAGCGGCGAAATCGCCGATGCCGCCAAGATGCTGCCTGGATGGCCGGGCACGATCGCGCTGCGCAGGAACAGCGAGCGCGCGCTCTATCGCGAGAACCCGCCGCCGCAAGTGGTGGTGCGGGCCTTCGGCCGCAGCCAGCCGCTGACGCCGGAAGGCGTGATCATCCTTGCCCGCTCGCAGGTGGCGCTGGGCGATCAAGCGGCGGCGCGCGCGGTGCTGGTGCCCTTCTGGCGCACGGAGAAGCTGGATGCCCAGGACGAAACTTCCATCATCAAGGAATTCGGCACGCTGATCCCTGCGGCCGATCATCGCTATCGCATGGAGCGCATGTTCTATGCCGACCGGCCGTCCTCGGCGCTGCGCGTCGCCGGCATTGCCGGCGCCCAGCAACTGGCGGATGCCTGGGTGGCGGTCGATAAAGGCGAAAAAAACGCGGCGAAACTGTTGAAGGCGGTGCCGGCGGCGCAGCGTTCGGCCGGCTATTTCTTCGCCGAGGCAGAATATCTGCGCAAGCAGCAAAAACTTGCCGATGCCGCGGCAGTCGTGATGAAGGCGCCGACCAATCGCGACGCGCTGGTCGATCCCGATGCCTGGTGGGTGGAGCGGCGCGTTCTTTCGCGCGAGCTGGTCGATCAGGGCGACATAAAGACCGCCTACAAGATTGCCTCCATGCATGCGGCCGAAAGCGCGGCCAGCGCCGCGGAAGCCGAGTTCCATGCCGGCTGGTATGCATTGCGCGGTCTCAACGACCCGGCAGCAGCCGCCTCGCATTTTTCACGCATCGCCGAGCTCGCCCAGGGACCGGTGTCGCTGTCGCGCGCCTATTACTGGCTTGGCCGCGCCGCGGAAGTCGGCGGCCCGGGCAGCGCCAAGGACTATTTCACCCGGGCCGCCAGCTACGGCACCACCTTCTACGGCCAGCTTGCCGGCGAGCGTGTGGGCCTCAGAACCTTGAGCATCGTCCATCCCACGCCCAGCGCGGCCGACCGCCAAAGCTTCGAGGGCCGCGAGGCGGTGAAAGCGATCAAGCGGCTGCAGGAGGCAGGGTATGACCGCTATGCCGAGACGCTCTACCGCGACCTCGCGGGGCAGCTGACCAGCCCCGGCGAGCTTGCGCTGCTGGCGGGGCTTGCCGAAAAACAGGGCAACCATTTCATGGCGCTGAAGGTCGGCAAGATCGCCGCCCAGCGCGGCATCGATGTGGGTGCGCTTTCGCATCCGTTGGGTGTCATTCCCGATTCGGCCGATATCTCCGGCTCCGGCAAGGCGCTGGCCTATGCCATCGCCCGCCAGGAGAGCGAGTTCAATGTCGCGGCGATTTCCAGCGCGGGCGCGCGCGGCCTCTTGCAGTTGATGCCGGGTACCGCCAAGCAACTGGCGAAGAAGGCCGGCATGACCTTCTCGCAAACGCGGCTGACGACCGATGCCGGTTACAACGCGACGCTGGGGTCAGCTTTTCTCGGCGAGCAGCTCGACCGCTTCAACGGCTCCTATGTGCTGACCTTCGCGGGGTACAATGCCGGCCCAAACCGCGCCGCCCAGTGGGTGGCGAAATACGGTGATCCGCGCGGCAAGGACGTGGACGCCGTCGTCGACTGGGTCGAGCGGATCCCCTACACGGAAACAAGAAGTTACGTGCAGCGCGTGATGGAGAATTATGAAGTCTACAAGATGCGTATTTCCGGCAAATACGACATCGTCGGGGATCTGGTGAACGGGCGGAATTGATCGCCGAGGGGCGTATGCAAGCCTCAGGTTGGCGATCCTTCGCGCCCCCTCTGTCCTGCCGGACAGCCTCCGCACTTGGAGATTGGCAGTTTCGCTGCCGGCTCGTTCATGCCGCTTTGGCGATGGGTAAAAGCTTAGATGACAGTCAATCCCCTTGCGGGGAGATGTCCGACAGAACAGAGGAGATGCTGTCCCGCCAGCGTGGCAAAGTTGTGTAGCGTGCCTTCCCATCATTTGACCGCGGCCGCCCCCGCCTGTAGCTGTCGGTCACCTCAGCGAGGAGCAGCAACCGGGTGGCGTACGACGGTTTCTCCGACTTCTTCTATGCCGCACCCGATGGGCTGAAACTGCATGCACGGATTTATGGCGAGGCGAACGGTGGCTGGCCGGTCGTTTGTCTGCCCGGCCTCACCCGCAATGCGCGCGACTTCCATGAGATCGCGCTTTACCTCTCCAGCAAGGCGAAGACGCGGCGCAAGGTCGTCGCTTTCGACTATCGCGGCCGTGGCCGATCCGACTACGATCCCGATATCAGCCACTATAATGTCGGGGTCGAAGCCGGCGACGTGCTCGCTGGTTTGTTGGCGCTGGGTATCGAAGAGGCTGGCTTCATCGGCACCTCGCGCGGCGGACTGATCATCCATGTGCTCGGCGCGCTGAAGCCGGCTGCGTTGAAAGCCATTGTCCTCAACGATATTGGCCCGGTGATCGAGGCGGAAGGTCTGGCCCATATCCGCTCATATCTCGATCGCGCGCCGAGGCCGAAGACATTCGCCGAGGCGGTCGACATGCAGCGGCGCGTGCATGGTGCCGGCTTCCCTGCGCTCACCGATGCCGACTGGGCGCGTATGGTTGGCGCCATCTGCCGCGACACGGATGCCGGGCTGGTGCCCGATTTCGATCCTGCCCTGGTCGAGACCCTGGCCAAAGTCGACTTCAGCAAGCCACTGCCAGATCTGTGGCCACAGTTCAACGCGCTTGCCGCCGTGCCGTTGCTCGCCATACGCGGCGGCAATTCGACGCTTCTCTCCACCGCGACGCTCGAGGAGATGGCAGAGCGTCATCCCGGCATGGAGACCATCACGGTCGAAGGCCAGGGACACGCGCCCTTCCTGGAAACCGGCAACCTGCCGAAGAAGATTGCGGATTTCCTCGATCGCGCCGAAGCCAAGTCCACGCAAAGTAAAGCCCGAGACTAACTCCGCCCCTGGCTTGTTTTTGATATAGATTCCCGGCGCGTGGCGTGCCGCCTATTTGCCCTTCGAGCTCTTGCGGCCTGCCTTCGCCGGCTCCGAGCCGCTCTCCTTGCGGGCGGCTTTGGCGGATGAAGGCGTGGTCAACGGGGACGCAAACACCGAGTTCTCCGCCGGGCGCGGCGCCTCTTCGGCGCGCGGCTTCTCGAGCACGACGACGCAGCCATCGAGGTCGTTGGTGGCGAGGTGCGCGTAACGCATGGTCATCGACAGCGTCTGGTGACCGAGCCACATCTGCACGCGCCGGATGTCGATGCCGCCCTGGACGAGTCGCGAAGCGCAAGTGTGGCGCAGGATATGCGGCACCACCTGCTCATCGGCGCCAAGACCGACTTCGGCCTTCGCCTCGTTCCAGATGGCGCGGTACTGCGCCTGGGTGAGCTTGGTGAACGGACCCTTTGGCCGGCGGCCTTCGGTGGTCGGCGGCAGCTTGATCACCTCCTTGACCCGTTCGGTCATCGGGATGGTGCGGCTGCGGCCCGACTTTGTGATCCAGAAGCTGACGCGGTGTTCCTGGATGTCGTTCCAGATCAGGCCGAGCGCCTCGCCGAGACGGCAGCCGGTGTCGACCAGGAAGACGGAAAGTCTGTAAGCATCTTCGCTGCGGCTCTTGATGGCGGCGAACAGCCTTGTCTCTTCGTCCCTTTCGAGGAAACGAATCCGTCCCGCCCGCTCCTTCTGGCGGCGGAACTCGGGCAGGCTGTGGATATCTCCCATCTTATGAGCCTTGCGCAGCAGCTTGCTGAGTGCAGCCATCTTGCGATTGATGGTTGCGTTGCTGTTCCCGCGCTGGCGCAAGGTACCGATAAGATTGTCCAGGGTGTTCTGGTCAAAGGTGCTGAAACGCTCTCCCAGAAGGATCTCGTCTATTTCACCAATGAATGAGCTGACATTGTATTTATGCCGCCCATCATCCCAGAGTATATCCCGGTATGCTGTAAAGAGCTCACTGACCCTGTACGATTTTACTTCCCGGATCTTGTTATAGGTGTACCTAAACTTCGAATTCTGAGAAGAAAATACCGCAAAATGACCAGAGGGCTCCCCCTCTTGAATCGCTTCATTCGACATTTTTAGCCACACCCCCTGTGGTTAAGGGACCAGCCCTAACCGCTCGGGAGCATCCTTTCAAGAGTTTTCGAGTCTGGCCTCCGACCCCATCCGCCACGGCGGATCCCACAAAGTCGCTCTACAGACCCGATCAGCTTACCGTTTTCACCCCCATCCTTTCGTTGCGTTGATCCATCGCGAAAGCAAAACGGCCCGGGCGTAGATATGCCCGGGCCGGATTCCAGTTGTAGCAGTCCAGCCCTTAGAAGGAGCGCTGGAAGCGGAGGATACCACCGACGCTGTTCTCCTTGTCAGCGCCGGTCCAGTTGGATTCCGGGAAGCTGCCGGCATGGACGTAGTCGACTTCGGCCGTGACCGTGAGGCCAGGAACCACGTCATAGGCAATGTTAGCAGCAACGCCCACGTTCTTGTCTTCGTCAGCCGACACCTGGAGGTTGAACGAGGTCTTCTCGTTGAACTTGTAGGTGCCGCCGCCCCAGACTGCCCAGTTGCCGCCCCAGAGCTTGTAGAAGCCGCGGCCATTACCACGGATGAACCAGCTGTCGTCGCTGAGGTTGTCGTCGGTGCCGTAGCCGGCCATGATGAACAGCGACAGAGCGTCGGTGGCGTTCACGTCCAAGCGGACCTTGCCGGCGACTTCTTCATAGTTGCTGTCGTAAGCGATGACGCCGGTGATGGCACCCCAACCCTGCGTCCACTTCACGCCACCAACGACATGCGGGACGTAGCTATCGATTGTGAAGGGACCGTAGCCTTCTTCGAGCGAGACCACCGCCGAGAAGCCGTTGCCGGCGTCGAAGTAGTACTGCACGACATTGGTGTCGAAACCACCGTATGGGACCAGCGTATCCTGGATGACGTTGCCGGCATAGCCGATGAACGTGTCGAAGGCCGATTCGTCCTTACCGACACGGAGACCACCGAGCTGGATCCACGCGAAGTTCAGCGAGACGCCCTTGTTGAAAGCGCCAGCGCCGGCGACACCGTGATAGAGGCCGTCAGCGGGGTCATAATAAGCAGTAGCGAGACCGCTCGACCGGGTGTTGCCGAAGTTGAAGCGGGTCTCGGTGTAGGTCTTCAAAGTGCCGAGCTCGGTTTCCTGGCCGGTCCAGGTCTTCAGCGTGAAGCGGGCTTGCTTGGCCCAGGTGTCCTGAGTGTCGCCATCCTCGTGATCGGTCGCCTGAGCGCCGTCGAATGAGCCGATATCACCAGCGCCGATGTCATAACGGACATAGCCGCCGATGCGCAGGCAGGTCTCGGTGCCGGGGATGTAGAAGTAGCCCGAACCGTACACGTCGCAGATCTTGACGTATTCAGCCGGTTCCGGCTCGGCGACGGTCACCGCGTCGGCGGCGCGAGCACCGGAAACTGCGATCAGGGCCGCAGCTGAGCCGAGAAGAAGGCTCTTGATGTTCATTTTCTGACCTCCAGTCAAAAGTTAAAAAACGGGTCTGGGTATTTTTTGCTGAAGGACAGCGTTCCCTGCCCCATCCCCACTTACCGAAAAAGATGCGCACCGCGCCGCTCCTTCGAACGTGACCTTTACCCAGGCGGCGGCGGCGTTCAACCATGATCGTATCGGCAGAAGCCCAGTCCGGACGCTATCCCCGAACGTTGTTGCACAAATGACACGATTTGGCCTCACTCCGAAAGTTCTCATTAACCATTAAGGCCTTGCGGCCGGTCGAATCCGGCGATGAGCGGCCGAAATTGCGGCGCCAGCGTGCGAGTCGCCGGGCAGGGAATCGCCATGGAATCGCCGCATGGGAACACTCATCCTGCTGCCCCGCGCGGAATTTTCAGTGATTACGGCGCGGGAATGTTGATTGTGCCGATGCTTTTCTTTATCCAGCGGCGCGACGGAGAGGTGGCCGAGTGGTCGAAGGCGCTCCCCTGCTAAGGGAGTAGAGGTCAAAAGCTTCTCGTGGGTTCGAATCCCATCCTCTCCGCCATCCTGCTTCGCGCTGCGCGCTTCGCAGGACAAGCCCTACAGTCTCGTGCGAAGCAGGATGGCGGAGAGGATGCCCTCCGAAGCCTTGGCGAAGGAGGGCCGGTCCGTGTGGTGCGTATACCTGATTGAGAGCGAGGCTTTCGTAGGCGAGCGTTATTTCGGCATAACATCGGCGACGAATTGCTGAGCATAACGCCGGAAAGTCCAGTCACACTTCCAAATTTCTCCCGTGGCGAATCGTGACCTACATGGCCTTTTCAAGCCGAGCAAAGGCGACTTCGTTCGAGCGCTATCTCAAATCGGGATCCGGGCACGCGTTCGCCAGCAAACGTCTGTGGTAGCGGCCACTCGGAAAAAAATACAACAATAACAAAGCACTGACACCGGTGACAGTCGAGTGAAATCGACGCTGTCCGTTCGATTCTGACTGGAGGTCAGAAAATGAACATCAAGAGCCTTCTTCTCGGCTCAGCTGCGGCCCTGATCGCAGTTTCCGGTGCTCGCGCCGCCGACGCGGTGACCGTCGCCGAGCCGGAACCGGCTGAATACGTCAAGATCTGCGACGTGTACGGCGCCGGCTACTTCTATATCCCCGGCACCGAGACCTGCCTGCGCATCGGCGGCTATGTCCGCTACGACGCCGCTGGTGGCGACATCGGCTCGTTCGACGGCGCCCGCACGAGCGATGTCGTAACCGGCAAGGACCAGGGCACATGGTTCAAAAACACCCGCTTCACGCTCAAGACCTGGACCGGCCAGGAAACCGAGCTCGGCACGTTGAAGACCTACACCGAAATGCGCATGAATTTCGGCAACCGCAACGGGGACTTTGAGTACAACGAAGCCGGCAACAAGACCTTCGACCTGCACTTCGCCTGGGTTCAGCTCGGTGGACTGCGCGTCGGTCTCGACGAATCGGCTTTCGACACCTTCGTCGGTTACGCCGGCAACGTCATCAACGACACGCTGGTCCCCTACGGCGGCTTCCAGACCAATGAAATCCAGTACTACTTCGATGCCGGCAACGGCTTCTCGGCGGTGGTCTCGCTGGAAGAGGGTTCGGGTCGATATGATGGGGCCATTGGCACGATCGACAGCTATGTTCCGCATGTCGTCGGCGGCGTGAAGTACACGCAGGGCTGGGGCGACATCGTCGGTGTCGTTGCCTACGACAGCAACTACGAAAACGTATCCGGCAAGGTTCGCCTGGATGTGAACGTGACCAATGAACTGTCGCTGTTCGGCATGTTCGGTTACGGCAGCGACGGCAAGCTTGGCGATGTTGGACTCGCTCGCTCCTTCTACAAGCCGTGGGGCGGCCACTGGGGCTTCTGGGCCGGCGGCACTTACAAGTTCAGCGACAAGGCCTCCTTCAACCTCCAGGTGTCGGGCGATCAGTTCAAGAACTACGGTATTGCAGCTAACGTTGCCTACACCGTCGTTCCCGGACTCACTATCACGCCCGAAGTTGACTTCCTCCACAATGGCAGGTTCGGCGATCTGGACAATTCCAACTGGACCGGTGCCACCAAGAAGAACAGCGTCGGCGGTATCATCCGTTTCCAGCGCGATTTCTAAGATCTCCACAGGGTCGCAACGGAACCCGGCGGGCAGCCGCCGGGTTTTCTGTTGTCGACGCTGCAGAAGGAGTGCCATCGTCGCGCCAGATCGCTCTCTCGTTCCACAGTGCCGGCAGGCTGATCGGGGCAAGAGCGATGCTTTCAGATTGGAGTGCGACTCCCAACGAAACAAAGTCCAGCGGGAACCCGTTTCGACACGCCCCCTCTAGCAATCACAGGTTGGTGGCGGCGCTGCCCTGATTGCCCTGCCAGGCAGCATTTCCCGTCTCGTGACAGGAAAAAGCCGATTTGTCGGTGCTGCAGAACAGGCTTTTCGTTTTATATTTTTGATTTTGCGTGTGTCCTTGTCCCGAAACCGACGCCACTTTCGGGCTCAACATCGAAATCAGACGTCGGCAAGGTCACCCAACGCTTCGATCAGGGGTTGGATTTCGCGCGCATAATTCTTCCAGCGCTTTACGGACGATTTATAGATCGGTTGACGAACCTGCCAACGACTGGGGGTGTTGACCGAACCATCCCTGTCGAAAAAGCGCAGGCACGCATCGTCCCAAGGCAGCCCAAGATAGTCTATCAAGCGGCGTGACTGCGCTTCCTGATCCTCAACCAGAGTTTCATAGCGATTCTCGAAGATGCGACCCGGAAAAACCTTGTTCCAATGCTGCATGAGGCGATCATATTCACGATAATACAGGCCCAGCGCTTCCAGATCCGTATTGTAGCTGTGCCCCTCGGTGAATCTCAGGACAAAGCAAGACACGCAGTTGTCGATAGCGTCACGACGGCAGTGGATTATGCGCGCGTTGGGAAAGAGGAGGCAAATTAGGCCGATCAGCTCGAAATTATGTGGCATCTTGTCCACTATGCGAAGGGCGGCAGGAGCGCGTTCTCTCAGATAGGAGAGGTGCTCCTCGGCCAACGTCTTGGACAGGTCTTCCGTGATCGACATGATCGACTGGTTCAAATCATCAGCCGACGAGGTTCTGAGACCAATCGCATTCGCGGTTCGCCTCAGTTTGCTCAGTTCCCCAGCACCATGAACGTCGGGATGACTGGCGCATATCTGTTCGGTGAGGGTCGTCCCCGAGCGGGGCATGCCAACCACAAATACCGGCACTTCGGAAGCGTTCCCGTAGCCCACCCTGGCAGCGAACATGTCCGGCGTGAAGGTCTCGATCAGCGAATCGACCCAGCGTCGATGCAAGTCGATATCGAATTTGTAACCGGAAGCCTGTTTCGCCTTGTTGAAATGGTCGAATGCATCTCCATAGCGCTTGAGGTCGTTCAGCACCTTGCCGGCCGCGTAATGGAGAATCTGCGTGGCTTCCGAAGCAAGTCTCGGATTGCCGAGTTCGCGAAGGATGGACTGAAGTTCCGCGGGCTCTTGGGTGAACTTTCGGGTCTGGACCAAGTCATAATACGCAGCCGGTATGTCGACGCGATGTTCGATCGCCTCTTTCAGATAGAGGGCGGCATCGTCCATGCGTCCCAGGCCGGTGAGCGCCGCGGCCATCCCCACCCGCACCCTGGGATGATCCCGGTTAATCTTCAGCGCCTTTTCGTAAAGCGGCAAAGCCAAGTCGGGTTTGTCGAATTGGGTGTAAACGCGCCCCAGAGCACAAAGTGCCTCGACAAGGTCCGGCTGCAGTTCCAAGGCATACTGGATATGTTTGATCGCAGCGGAAAATTCACTTACCTTTGCATAGGCCTCGCCGAGGCTAAGATGGTAGTAGGGGTTGTTAGGTTCCTCCCCGACAGCGCGTGCGAAATATCGCAACGCCTTTTCGTCGTCATAGCCCAAATATACGGTTCCAAGGATATATTGGGCGAGGGGATGGTTTGGCGTACGGGCCAGAACCCGAAGACACAAGTCCTGTGCTTCATCGAGCCGTTTGGCCTGCTGATGCTCATAGGCTTGCTTTAACAGCAGCTCGTCGGCTTGCGCGCGAGAGGGCGAATTGGCTTTCGGCAGGCTTACCTGCGGCAATCTCGGTTTCGGCGTGGGCCCGGGCTTGAGATGTTTTGACCAGGCGGGCGGTAGACGATTGTTCATGGTGCCTCGCTATCAAAAAGAGTGGCACGAATCCAGCCCAAGCCACGCTGCGCCCCATTGATTGCGTTCGCGCAGCTTGCACCCACCCCTCGCCCACGCTAGCAAGAAGCCTCCTCTCAACCGAGCTATTGCCATGCGCCCGCGCCCTTCCCTTACGCCGATCGTCGGCGCGCTTCCCACCACGGTGCCGTTTGTCGGGCCGGAGGCGCAGGAGCGCGAGCGCGGCCGGCCTTTCCGCGCCCGCATCGGCGCCAATGAGAGCAGCTTTGGCCCCTCGCCGCGCGTGATTGCCCGCATGGAGAGCGTTGCGCGCGACCAGTGGATGTATTGCGACCCCGACAATTTCGACCTCAAAGTCGCGGCGGCCGCGCATCACAATGTCGGCGTCGAGAACGTGGTGGTCGGCGAAGGCATTGACGGACTGCTCGGCCTTGTGGCGCGCATGTATGTCGCGCCGGGCGACGCGGTGGTGACCTCGCTTGGCGCCTATCCCACCTTCAACTTCCACATCGCCGGCGTCGGCGGCCGGCTGGTGACGGTTCCCTACGCCGACGACAAGGAGGACCTCGACGGGCTGCTTGCCGCTGTCGCCAGGGAACGAGCGCCGCTCGTCTATCTCTCCAATCCGGACAATCCGATGGGAAGCTGGTGGGAGGCGCCGGACCTCGTCCGCTTCATCGAGGCGCTGCCGGAAACCACCATGCTGGTGCTGGACGAGGCCTATGGCGAGCTGGGACCGGCATCGGCGCTGCCGCCGATCGACGTCGCGCGGCCGAACGTCGTGCGCATGCGCACCTTCTCCAAGGCCTACGGGCTTGCCGGCATTCGCTGCGGCTATGCGGTGGCCGAACGGGAAGTGATCCGCGACTTCGAAAAGATCCGCAACCATTACGGCGTCAGCCGCATGGCGCAGATCGCCGGGCTCGAGGCGCTGGCCGATCAGGACTATCTGAATTCGGTGGTGGCGCGCGTGGCCGCGGGGCGCCGGCGCATTGCGGCCATCGCCGAGGAAAACGGACTGAAGCCGCTGCCCTCGGCGACCAATTTCGTCACCATAGACTGCGGCCGCGACGGCGCCTTCGCGCTGAAGGTGATGCAGGCGCTGCTCTCGCGCGACGTCTTCATCCGCAAGCCGATGGCGCCGCGGCTCGACCGCTGCATCCGGGTCAGCGTCGGCCTCGACCATGAGCTCGACATCTTCGCCGAGGAATTGCCTGGCGCGCTGGCGACGGCGCGGGGGAACTAACGGCGATCCACAGCCGTTGCGTTTGCGCGGCGCCGAGCCGGATTCCGTAAGGCTTCGAAGGCGGAGACGAGCATGGTCGAGCAGAAGAGAACCGTTCGGGCGCGCATCTCCGGCAAGGTGCAAGGGGTCAGCTATCGGGTTTGGGCGCGGGACGAAGCCGTGCGCCTCGGACTGACGGGCTGGGTGCGAAACGAGCACGACGGTTCGGTCACGGCGCTCATCGCCGGCGCCGACGCAGCGATCGACTCGATGGTCGATCGGCTGTGGCGGGGGCCTAGGGGCGCGACGGTCATCAGGGTCGAGGTCGAAGAACGCACGGACGACAGTGCACCTATCGACTTCAGGATCATCGCCTAGGCAAGTCCGCCGAAATCAGCTTCCATCCACCGATCGGCAAACCGTCCGACATTGCTTCTGGTGCGATACGCACACGATATATGTGCGTATATTCCGATTTGTTACTTTAGCGCCGCATGATGAACATATTTGCTCCATAGCCGGAAAGGCGGGTGACGGAGATCAGGGGGCTCACCAAACAGTATCAACGGGGATATCCGATGCCGCAGCACAGTGCCAACGAGCAGTATCTGCTCGAGCTCATCAATGCTGAGCGCGCCAAGACCGGCGCCCAGCCCCTGGCCTTCGACAACGATCTCAGCGAAGCCGCCGAGGGCCACGACAAGTGGATGCTGGCCACCGACACATTCTCCCACACCGGTTCCGGGGGTTCGTCGCCGACGACGCGCATGACGAATGCCGGTTATACGCTGAGCGGCTCATGGGCCACGGGCGAGAACATCGCCTGGGCAACGACCCGCGCGCCGACCGGCTATGTCGACGAGGTCAAGCTTCTCCACACCAATCTGATGAATTCTCCCGGGCACCGGGCCAACATCCTCAATTCCAACTTCCGTGAAGTTGGGCTCGCCTTCGAGGTCGGCGACTACAAGGGCCGCAGCAGCGCCTTCGTCACCGAGGATTTCGCCAAGAGCGGCACGGATCTCTTCCTCACCGGCGTCGCTTTCGACGACAAGGACGGCGACCGTTTCTACGATCCGGGCGAAGGGCTGGGCACCATCACTGTGACCGCCAGGAACTCAGCCGGCCAGACCTTTAAGACCACGACCTCGGCCGCCGGCGGCTATGATCTAGCGCTGAAGCCCGGCACCTATAACGTCACTTTTTCTGGCGCCAATATCGCCACTTCGACGCAGACGGCGACAATCGGCACCAAGAACGTCAAGCGCGACCTGATCGACCCGGCAATGAAATCGGGCACGCTCGCGGCGACGGCATCGGCAGAAGATTCAGGATCCGATTCAAGCCACGCCCCGGCCGCGCCGACCAGCGGACCGAACACGGGCAACGGCACCAAAAACTGGCTCGCCGACTTCTTCGGCAAGCATCCTGTTGGCGACCGGGGCACGCCTGGTCTCACCGACTCCACCGACGCGCCCAAGCATGATGCGGTGGCCTTGGACAGCGACCAATTCTTGTTCCGTCACGCCTCGCACGCCAATCCGGACAACGCGCCGGATCCGTTGGACCATGTCCAGCAGGCTGTGGAACGGGCGGCAGCGGGGCTGCACGACCACCTGCCGGCCGACAATCCGGTCTTTGCCGACGCGGCCGATGCGGCGCAGTCCGCGATCACCAAGATCCTGGCGCAGATTGCCGGCCATTCCGACCATCAGACGACGGAACTCGTCGGCTGATCCATTCACCGCGGGCCGCGCCTCGATCGCGGCCCGCCAGCCCGCCTCAAGCCGGGCGCGGTTTTTCGGGGGGAACACCATCTGACACGCTCGCCTTTAGCTGACCTGAAACCTTCCGAGCTTCGCAAGGCGCTCGCCTCCTTCCGCGGCCCGTATGCGGCCGTCGCCGGCCTCAGCGGCCTCATCAACCTGCTGATGCTGTCCGGTTCGCTGTTCATGCTGCAGGTCTATGACCGCGTTCTGCCTAGCCGCAGCGTGCCGACGCTGGTGGCGCTGATCATTCTGGTCGCCGTGCTTTATGCATTCCAGGGCGTCCTCGAAGCGATCCGTGCGCGCGTGCTGACACGCATCGGCGCCGGCATCGACGAGCTCATCGCCGGCCGCGTCTTCAACTGCCTCGTGCGGCTGCCGCTCAGAACGCCTGATCGCGGCGAAGGTCTGCAGGCGCTGCGCGACCTCGACCAGGTCAGCGGCTTCCTTTCCAGCCCCGGCCCGGGTGCGCTGTTCGATCTGCCATGGATGCCGCTCTATGTTGTGATCTGCTTTCTTTTCCATCCGTGGATCGGCGTCGCGGCGCTCATCGGCGCGCTGCTGCTGATCGCGCTTACGGGGCTCACCGATCGCCTGGTCCGCGCCCCGACCAAGGCAATGTCCGGCTTCGGCACAAGGCGCGGCGCGCTCGCGCAGGCGAGCGCCCGCAACGCCGAAGTGCTGGCCGCCATGGGCATGGGCGAGAGGCTGGCCGGGCGCTGGAGCCAAGCAAACAACGCCTTCCGCGAGGCGCAGGCGCAGGCGAGCGACCTGACGAGCGCATTGGGTGCGGCTTCGCGCATCATGCGCATGATGCTGCAGTCGATGGTCCTGGCGCTCGGCGCCTATCTGGTCATTTACCAGCAGGCCACGCCCGGCATCATCATCGCCAGTTCAATCCTGACATCGCGGGCGCTGGCGCCGATCGAGCTCGCCACCGCGTATTGGAAGCACTTCCTCAGCGCGCGCCAGAGCTGGCAGAGGCTGGTCGATCTGTTTGCCGCCTTTCCGGTCGACGATGGCGGCATGGAGCTTCCGGCGCCAAACGCGACACTCGCTGTGGAAACCGTCGGGGTGACGGCGCCTGGTGGACGGCGCATCCTGCTGGAGGATATAGACTTCTCGCTCGGCGCCGGCTCCGGCATGGGCCTGATCGGCCCGAGCGGCTCCGGAAAATCCTCGCTCGTGCGCGCGCTCGTCGGCGTATGGCCCACGATGCGCGGCAAGATCCGTCTCGACGGCGCTGCAATCGAGCAGTGGCCGGCGCAGGCGCTTGGCCGCCATATCGGCTATCTGCCGCAGGATGTCGAATTGCTCGCCGGTACGGTCGCCCAGAACATCAGCCGCTTCGACGAGAACGCCATGCCGGAGGCGATCATCGAGGCCTCCCAGGCTGCCGGCGTGCACGACATGATCCTGCGCCTGCCCGAAGGCTATCAAACCGAGATCGGCGAGAGCGGCGCGGCACTTTCCGCCGGACAGCGTCAGCGTGTAGGCCTGGCGCGCGCGCTGTTCGGCAATCCGTTCCTCGTCGTGCTCGACGAGCCGAATTCCAACCTCGATGCCGCGGGCGACCAAGCGCTGACGCGTGCCATCGAAGGCATCAAAGCGCGCGGCGGCATCGTCATCGTGGTCGCGCATCGTCCCAGCGCCCTCGCCGCGCTCGACCACTTGCTGGTGCTGAATGGCGGCAGGCAGCAGGCATTCGGGCTGAAGAGCGAGATCGCACGGCAGGCTTTGCAGCCGGCGACGAAACCGCTGCATGCGGTCGGATCGGCGGGCTGAGATGAGGTCGGCAACTCCCTATTTCAAAGCCGATGCGTTGCGCGTGGTGCGCGACATCGCATTGTCCGCCAGGGCGCGCGCGATCGCGCTGCTCGACCGCGGTTCGAAGCCGATCGAAGGTGCTTCGCCCCAGCAGCAGCGCTTGCGTCAGGCCATTCGCAGGAACGTCCGGGCGGGAGCGATCGCAGCGGCGCTGCTTGTCGGCGGGCTCGGCCTTTGGGCGGCATCAAGCAGTCTTGCCGGAGCCGTGGTCGCAGGCGGCCATCTGGTCGTCGGCTCGAACGTGAAGTCCGTCCAGCATCCGCAAGGCGGCGTCGTCGGCGCTCTCAACGTGCAGAACGGCAGCACGGTCGAGGCGGGCGACGTCCTGGTGCGGCTGGACGACACGGTGGCGCGTGCCAATCTCGCCATCGTCGACAACGGTCTCGACGAGCTCTCTGCCCGCCGCGCCCGGCTGATTGCCGAACGCGACGGCGCCCAGGCGGTGCTCTATCCCGAGCAGCTGTCGGGAAACGCGCATGCCCCTCAGATCGGTCATCTCATCGACGGCGAGAACAGGCTGTTCGCGCTGCGGCGGCAGGCGCGCGAGGGCAAGATTTCACAGCTACGCGAGCGCATCGTGCAGTTCCGTCAGGAGATCGCGGGTATCGAGGCCCAGCTCAGGAGCAAGCAGCAGGAGATATCCCTCACCAAGATCGAGCTCGAGGGCATGCGGGACCTCTGGAAAAAGAAGCTGGTGCCGATCTCGCGTCTGGCCGATCGCGAACGCGCCGAGGCAAGGCTCGACGGCGAAAACGGGCAGTTGATCGCCGCCGCCGCGCAGACGCGCGGGCGCATCAGCGAGATGGAACTGGCGATCATCCAGATCGATCAGGACCTGCGCAGCGAAGTGGCGGGCGAACTGAGGGAGATCGACGGCAAGATGAGCGAACTGCGCGAGCGTCAGATCGCGGCCGAGCAAACGCTGAAGCAGATCGATATCCGCGCCCCGCAATCGGGCCGGGTGCATCAGCTGGCCGTGCACACGATCGGCGGCGTGATCGCGCCCGGCGAGGCGATCATGCAGATCGTGCCGAGCGCCGACGCGCTGGTGGTCGAGGCGCGCGTCGCGCCGCAGGACATCGACCAGGTGCGCATCGGACAGAACGCCACGCTTCGCCTTTCGGCCTTCAGCCAGCAGATCACGCCGGAAGTCGAGGGCCAGGTTGACCGTATCTCGCCCGACCTCATCGAGGACCAGAAAGCCGGGGTCGCCTATTACGCGGTGCGCATCGTGCTGACGCAAAGCAGCCTCAAACAGGCGGGATCGCTGGAACTGAAGCCGGGAATGCCGGCGGAGGTGTTCCTGAGAACCGGCGACCGCACGGTGCTTTCCTATCTGCTTAAGCCCCTGACCGATCAGGCGAGCCGCGCTTTCCGCGGCGATTAAGTCGCTCCGCTCTACAGATCCAGCCGAGGCTTGCGTCAGACCGAGTGCAGGCCATTGCCCTTCGGCCTGAACACCTTCGCTTGCCCGCTTGAATTAATTGAACGTTCGTTTTATTATCTGCTTCGCAGAGGCAAACATGGCACGCACCACGGGTTCAGATGGCGAAAAAACCGAGGCGGCCGTTCGCGAGGCGGCGGTCGGCCTGATCGCGCGGCTCGGCTATGAGGCGATGTCGATGCGCCAGCTGGCGACCGAAGTCGGCGTGCAGGCCGCCGCGCTCTATCGCTATTTTCCCACCAAGGAGGATCTGCTGTTCACGCTGATGCGCGAGCATATGGAAGGCCTGCTCAAGGCCTGGGATGACGCGCGCCCGGCAGCGGCCGATCCGGCGGCGCGGCTCGCCGCCTATGTCGAGAACCACATTGCCTTCCATATCGAGCGGCGCCGCGCCACACATGTCTCCAACATGGAATTGCGCAGCCTCTCGCATGAGCGACTGACGCAGATCCTCAAGATGCGCACGGCCTATGAGAAGGAATTGCGCGCGATCCTGCGCGACGGCGCCGACGCCGGCATCTTCGAGATCGATGATGTCGGCCTGACCGCCATGGCGCTGATCCAGATGATGACCGGCGTCATCGTCTGGTTCCGTCCGGGCGAGCGGCTGTCGATCTCTGAAGTCACCACGACATATCTTTCGATGACAAGGCGGCTCGTCGGCGCGAAGATCGGCGCCGGCAGCGCAACGCGTCCCGTCCGACGCGCAAAGGAGGCCGCGGCACTTTGATTTCGCGCATTATCCTTATCGAAGTCGATTTCGGGTTCATGCGCCGGGAGGAACGCCATGTACACCAATACGCTGAACTTCGGGCTTGATGCCGACATCGAGGCGTTGCGCGATACCGTAAGGCGCTTCGCACAAGACAGGATCGCGCCAATCGCGGCCGATATCGACCGCTCCAACGAATTCCCGGCACATCTGTGGGGGGAGCTCGGCGCGCTCGGCCTGCTCGGCATCACCGCCGATCCCGAGTTCGGCGGCAGCGGTATGGGCTATCTCGCGCATGTCGTGGCGATGGAGGAGATTTCCCGCGCATCCGCCTCGGTCGGCCTCTCCTACGGCGCGCATTCCAATCTCTGCGTCAACCAGATCAACCGCTGGGCAACGCCGGCACAGAAGGAGAAATACCTCCCTGCGCTCTGCTCGGGCGAAAAGGTCGGTGCGCTGGCAATGTCGGAATCCGGATCAGGCTCGGACGTCGTGTCGCTGCGGCTGCGCGCCGAAAAGCGCAACGACCGCTATGTGCTCAACGGTTCGAAAATGTGGATCACCAACGGACCCGATGCCGAGACCTTGGTGGTCTATGCCAAGACCGATCCGGAGCGCAATTCGCGCGGCATCACCGCCTTCATCATCGAAAAAACCTTTGCCGGGTTTTCGGTGGCCCAAAAACTGGACAAGCTCGGCATGCGCGGCTCGAACACCGGCGAGCTCGTCTTCGAGAATGTCGAGGTGCCGTTCGAGAATGTGCTGCATGAGGAAGGGCGCGGCGTCGAGGTGCTGATGTCGGGCCTCGACTATGAGCGCGCCGTGCTCTCCGGCGGGCCGATCGGGCTGATGGCGGCCTGCCTCGACGTGGCGGTGCCTTACGTGCATGAGCGCAAGCAGTTCGGCCAGCCGATCGGCAGTTTTCAGCTGGTGCAGGGCAAGCTTGCCGACATGTATTCGACGATGAACGCGGCGCGCGCCTATGTCTACGCCGTGGCCGGTGCCTGCGACCGCGGCGAGACCACGCGCAAGGACGCCGCCGGCTGCGTGCTCTTCGCGGCCGAAAAGGCGACGCAGATGGCGCTCGATGCCATCCAGCTGCTCGGCGGCAACGGCTATATCAACGATTATCCGACCGGGCGGCTTCTGCGCGACGCCAAGCTCTACGAGATCGGCGCCGGCACCAGCGAGATCCGCCGCTGGCTGATCGGCCGCGAGATCATGGCGGAGGGAGTGTGATGTCTCCCTCCGTCACCTCGGCCGAACGCCTTGGGCAGGTCGTCGGTCGGCTTGGCGACGATCTGATGCTCATCGCGCCACAGAACCTCACGCTCGCGCCGGGACGTGATCGAGCGCACAGGCAAGCCGCCCTCCTCGATCAGCCAGGCGCAATAGCGCGCACGGCTGATGGCTTCCTTGGCGTTCGGGTGGAACCAGCAGACGCCCCAAATCGACTCACGGCGCTTGAAATGCCGCCCAACCCGGCCAGGAATGGGCAAATGCCGATTGAACCAGTCGAACTAATCCTCCAGTTCGCCATGGATCCAGTCCGGGCAGCCATTCCGGTACAAGTACCAGGACGCATGGAAAAAGCCGCTCTCTACCCGGCTCTTCGGATGGATCAGCGGCGTTACAAACCGCACATACATAGTGACACCCACAGCGCTTGCAGGCGCCGTGTTCCTTTTGCTCGAATCCGGGACGTGGAAAGCCGCCCTTCGGCGGCGTCAGGCCATGGCCGAGGGGAGACATTTGGTGAAACGCATATCGATGCCTTTCATCGTCGCCTCCTGAGGTGTCATTCGTACAAAAGATGCCGCGCTGCGCACGCAGCATCCGGGTGCGGGCTGTTACACTGGTTGCGTTGCGGCATCAAGAGGTGTGAGGATTAACGTGGCCACACTCCAAACCCAAATCTCCCCCTCCTCGGAAAGCTTCCGCGCCAATGCCGAGCGCATGCGGGCGCTGGTCGACGATATCGCCGAGAAGGCGGCGGGCATCGAGCGCGGCGGCTCGGACGAGGCGCGCGAGCGCCACCAAAGCCGCGGCAAGCTGCTGCCGCGCGAAAGATTGGCGCAACTGCTCGACACCGGCTCGCCTTTTCTCGAGGTCGGCCAGTTCGCGGCATGGTCGATGTATGGCGAGGATATTCCGTCGGCCGGCATCATCACCGGCATCGGCCGTGTCGAAGGCCGGGAGGTGATGGTCGTCGTCAACGACGCGACGGTGAAAGGCGGCACCTATTATCCGGTGACGGTGAAGAAGCATCTGCGCGCCCAGGAGATCGCGCTGCAGAACAAGCTGCCTTGCGTCTACCTGGTCGACAGCGGCGGCGCCAACCTGCCCAACCAGGACGAGGTCTTCCCCGACCGTGAGCATTTCGGCCGCATCTTCTACAACCAGGCCAACATGTCGGCAGCCGGCATCCCGCAGATCGCTTGCGTCATGGGCTCCTGCACGGCGGGCGGGGCCTATGTGCCGGCGATGTCGGACGAAACGATCATGGTGCGCAACCAGGCGACCATTTTTCTTGGCGGCCCGCCGCTGGTGAAGGCTGCCACCGGCGAGGACGTCAGCGCCGAGGAGCTCGGCGGCGCCGAGGTCCACACCAGGCTTTCCGGCGTCGCCGACCACTATGCCATGGATGACGAGCACGCGCTGGCCATTTGCCGACGCATCGTCAAGAACCTGAATCGGAACAAGGCCGTAAGCCTGAACTTACAGAAACCAGTATCACCGCTTCACGATCCGCATGAACTCTACGGCATCGTGCCGACTGATTTGCGCCAGCCCTATGACGTTCGCGAGGTGATCGCGCGTCTGGTCGACGGTTCCGAGTTCGACGAGTTCAAGCAGAATTACGGCACCACCTTGGTCACCGGTTTTGCGCATCTGCACGGCATGCCGGTCGGCATCCTCGGCAACAATGGGGTGCTGTTCTCGGAAAGCGCGCTGAAGGGCGCGCATTTCATCGAGCTCTGCTGCCAGCGCGGCATTCCGCTGATCTTCCTGCAGAACATCACCGGCTTCATGGTCGGGCGAAAGTATGAGGCCGGCGGCATCGCCAAGGACGGCGCCAAGCTGGTCACGGCGGTCGCCACGGCACGCGTGCCGAAGCTTACGGTGATCATCGGCGGTTCGTTCGGCGCCGGCAATTACGGCATGTGCGGCCGCGCCTATTCGCCCCGCTTCCTGTGGATGTGGCCGAATGCGCGCATTTCGGTGATGGGCGGCGAGCAGGCGGCGACGGTGCTCGCCATGGTCAAGCGCGAGGGCATCGAGCGCAAGGGCGGTGAGTGGAGCGCCGAAGAGGAAGCGAAATTCAGGAAGCCGATCCTGATGAAATACGAGCATGAGGGTCACCCGCTCTATTCTTCGGCAAGGCTTTGGGACGACGGCATCATCGATCCGGCCAGGACGCGCGAGGTGCTGGCGCTCAGCCTCTCGGCGGCGCTCAATACCGGGGTCGAGGAAACGAAGTTCGGCGTGTTCAGGATGTGACGATGAGCGGCGTCAGCGATAGGATCCGCGTGCATACCGGCGACATCACCAGGCTTAAGGTCGATGCCATCGTCAATGCCGCCAATTCCTCGCTGCTCGGCGGCGGTGGTGTCGACGGCGCTATCCACCGCGCCGCCGGGCCGGAGCTGGTCGCCGAATGCCGCACGCTGAACGGCTGCAGGACCGGGGATGCCAAACTGACGAAAGGCTACCGGCTGCCGGCGCGCTATGTCATTCACACTGTCGGCCCGGTCTGGCACGGCGGGGGCGAGAGCGAGGCGGAGTTGCTCGCCTCCTGCTATCGGCGCTCGCTGGAGATTGCCACCGGTAAAGACTGTCGAACGATAGCATTTCCGGCGATCTCGACCGGCATCTACGGCTATCCGAAAGATCAGGCTACCGAAGTAGCCGTCGGCACGGTTGCTGTTTTTCTAGGCGAAAACGCCATCCCCGAGACGGTAACTTTCTGCTGCTTCGACGATCTGACTGCCAGACTATACAGCTCAGCCGTTGCTGCGATTGGGGGAGCCTGAACTTTATGACAAAGACGTTCCACCCGTTCACGAGATCGAGATTCTTGAGTGACCATCTAGCGACGCCGGCAAATATTCGATATTGCTCATCCTGCATTGTCTCATGGGGATGGGGTAAAAATGATACGAGAATATCTGCGGAAAGCATCCGCGTCGATACTTGCAGGAATGCTTATATGCGCCTCGTGCGGCGCTGTCGTCGCCGGGTCGCTGGCTGGAAGCGAGGGGGACAAGCGCTTTCCACCCTACATCCCACGCAATCCCAAGGATCCGTGCAACAGGGCATACAAGGCCTATCTGGCGGCGAGCGGCCATTCAGCCTACGCGACCACGCCTTATGCCCGGATCATGTCGTCTTACATCATCTGTGGTGGACACCTGAATGCGCCGTCCCAAAAGGTTGCGGAAGAGCTGGCGATGAAATCCTGCCTGGCCACGCGCGCGCACTACAAGGTGACTACGGGCGGCGCCTGCGAGATCGCCGCATCGAAGTAGGCCCGCGCCTGCCGAATTGGCGCTGCCCGTCGCAAACTCGGGATGATCCATGTTCGGCAAGATCCTGATCGCCAATCGCGGCGAGATCGCTTGCCGCGTCATCCGCACCGCGCGCAAGCTCGGCGTGCGAACAGTCGCCGTCTATTCGGATGCCGACGTGCGAGCGCTGAATGTCGAGATGGCCGACGAGGCGGTGCATATCGGCCCCTCGCCGGTCGGTGACAGCTATCTGCGCGGCGACAGGATCATTGCCGCGGCGCTTGCCACAGGCGCCGAGGCAATCCACCCCGGCTACGGCTTCCTGTCGGAGAACCCCGACTTCGTCGACCAGGTGACGGCGGCGGGCCTCATCTTCATCGGCCCGTCCGCCGCCTCGATCCGCGCCATGGGGCTGAAGGATGCCGCCAAGCGGTTGATGGAAAAGGCCGGCGTTCCGGTGGTGCCCGGCTATCACGGCGAAGCGCAGGAGATTGTGCTGCTTGCCACAAAAGCGCGCGAGATCGGCTACCCGGTGCTGATCAAGGCGCGCGCCGGCGGCGGCGGCAAGGGCATGCGGCGCGTCGACCATCCGGACGACTTCTCCGAGGCGCTGTCCGGAGCGCGGCGCGAGGCCAAGGCTGCCTTCGGCGACGACCGCGTTCTGGTCGAAAAATATGTCGACAAGCCGCGACACATCGAAGTCCAGGTGTTCGGCGACAATTTCGGCAATGTCGTGCATCTTTTCGAGCGCGACTGCTCGGCGCAGCGCCGCCACCAGAAGGTGATCGAGGAGGCGCCCGCCCCCGGCATGACGCCGGCGCTGCGCAAGGCGATGACGGAAGCGGCGGTGAAGGCCGCCAAGGCAATCAGCTATTCGGGCGCCGGCACGATCGAATTCATCGTCGATGCTTCCGAGGCCCTCAAAGCCGACCGCTTCTGGTTCATGGAGATGAACACACGGCTGCAGGTCGAGCATCCCGTCACCGAGATGGTCACCGGCGTCGATCTGGTCGAATGGCAGCTTCGTGTCGCCGCCGGCGAAAAACTGCCGAAGGCGCAGAACGAGATCGCCCTTGCCGGACATGCTTTCGAGGCGCGCATCTACGCCGAGGACGCGGCCAAGGGATTCCTGCCGGCGACGGGCACGCTTTATCATCTCAAATTCCCCGACACGCCGCCGGAGGATGCCGCCATGCGCATCGAGACCGGCGTGCGGGCCGGCGATGCGATCTCGCCCTTCTACGATCCGATGATCGCCAAGCTGGTGGTGCACGCTAGGGACAGAACCACCGCGCTTGGCGCGCTGCGCAAGGCGCTGGCCCGAACCGAAGTTGCCGGCTCGACGGTCAACACCGCCTTCCTTGCAGCACTCGCCGCCGACGCCGATTTCGCGGCGGGCGATATCGACACCGGCCTGATCGGCCGGCATCAGGATGCTCTCGTCGCTGTTCCCCCGCCAAGCGATGAAGCGATCGCCGCGGCGGCGCTGGCAGCGACCGACGCAAGCACGGCGGGTCCGGCCGCCGATCCGTGGTCCTCGCTCGCCGGCTATGCGCATTTCCATACGCTGGCGCGCCGCACCCGGTTGCGTTACGGCGAGGAGAACATCCTGGCCCGGGTATCGGCGCGGCCTGACGGCCGCTTCCAGGTGGCGCTGGAGGCGCCGCATGACGCGATCAACGCGCACGACCTCAGGAGCATGCCGCGCAGCGCGCGCTGGCCGGGCCATGTCACGGTGTTCGTAGGAGCGGTCGGATATACATTCACGGTGCCGGATCCGCTGGCCAAGGCGGATGAGGCCGCGGCCGCGTCGGACAGCCTGCGCGCGCCGATGCCGGGATTGGTCAAGCTGGTGCGCGCGGCAGCGGGCGATACCGTTATCAAGGGCCAGCCGCTCCTAATCCTCGAAGCGATGAAGATGGAGCACACGATCGCCGCACCCCATGATGGGGTGATTGCCGAGATCGCGGCCGAAGGCGCGCAAGTGAGCGACGGCACGGTGCTGGTGCGGTTCGAGGACGCACGGGGCTGAGCTGCCGGTCGCCTTGGATCGGCAACGGGACAAACTGGCTGGGGCGGCAGAACTCCAGGGGGGCGCCGTAGAGCGCCGAACTGGCCTCCAAATCAGTGCCAAGGCACATACGAAAACGGCCGGGACAAATCCCGGCCATTTCCAATCGATCTGCAGAACGAATTACGGCTTGATCGGCGCGTATTTGCCGTCGTGCCACTGGTTGATGTCGTAGCTGGCGTTCTTCAGGTCGCCCTTCTCGTCGAAGATCACGTCGCCGACCACGGTGCTGATCGGCTTGCCGTCCTTCAGCGCCTCGGCGACCTTGGCCGGGTCGTCGGTGCCGGCGCGCTTGACGCCTTCGGCCACCGCCTGGATCACTGCATAGGAGAACAGCGTGAAACCTTCCGGTGTGAAGCCGCCTTGCTTGATCTTGGCCACGGCCTCCTTCGCTTCCGGCTTCGACTGCGGATCCGAGGGGAAGACGAACATTGTGCCTTCACCGGCCGGGCCGGCGATCTGCCAGAATTCCGGCGAGGCGATCGAGTCCGGCATGATCAGCTGGAACTTGACGTTCTGCTCCGCTGCCTGGCGCAGGATCAAGCCGGCCTCCGGATGGTAGCCGCCGAAATAGACGACGTCGGCCTTGAGCTCTTTCAGCTTGGTGACCAAAGCCGAATAGTCCTTCTCGCCGGCATTGATGCCTTCATAGTCGACCTCCTTGAGGCCGCCGGCATTCATGGTCGCCTTGACAGCATCGGCAACGCCCTGACCGTAGGCGCTCTTGTCGTGCAGGACGACGACGTTCTTGCCGGCATATTTCTTGGCGATCCATGGACCGATGAAAGCGCCCTGCGCATCGTCACGCGTGTAGAGGCGCATGATCGTCGGCCAGCCGGCCTTGGCCGCGGCGTCGGTCAGTTCCGGATTCGACGAGGCCGGGCTCATCATCAGGGTGCCGGCTTCGGCGTAGACGGCGGAAGCGGGAATGCTCGAGCCCGAGCAGGCATGGCCGTCGACGAACTTGACGCCGTTGGCAACGATACGGTTGGCGACCGACACGGCCTGCTTCGGATCGCATTGGTCGTCCTGGATGTCGATCTTGATCTTGTTGCCGTTGACACCTCCGGCGGCATTGATGGCATCCGCCGCGGCCTGCGCGCCCTGCTTGAACTGGTCGCCGATGTTGGCGAGCTGCCCGGTCATCGGGCCGACCACCGAAATCGTGATGTCGTCGGCGAAGGCAACCGATGCGCTCATCGTCAGGCCCAATGCGGCCGCGCTCAAAATACCCAATCTTTTCATGACAATAGAACTCCTCCACTTGCGCGCGGCCGTTCCGGCCACGCTTCTTCCAGAGAGCCGGGACAATTTCACCCTTCGCCGGAACTGTCGAGAGCACAATGTATCGGGATTTGGTTCATTCCGACGGGGAGTTCTTGGGCCAAGCCGCCGTTCCCATACAGCCGGAGACTGCGCAAATGCAAAAGCCGCGCCGGCCTTGTCCCGGCCGGTCGCGGCTTTTGCAGTCGAGCTTCCCGGCGCCCCGCGCACCTGAACCCGCTCGCTTCCCTGTGTTGTCGCACGGCTTGAGTTCGTTGACCTGCCGCGTTCTTGGTCTGGTTAACCGGCCTTTTGCGGCCTTGTCCCTTAAGAGCTCCGGCCCTTACCCCGCAAAATCAGTGCATCGTCATCCATTCGCGCGCTTCGCGCAGCGCCTTGGCGATCTCGGCCTTCGACATCGATGCCGACAATTCCGAGCGCAGCTCGGCGGCGCGGAGCGATCCCTTGATCGCGGCGATGTTGAACCATTTGTGGGCGGCAATGACGTCGGTCTCGCAATCGCGGCCGGTCGCATACATCATGCCCAGTTCGAAAAGAATGTCGGCCTGGGCAGTTGCCCCCATGGCGCCGAAGCCGGCTTCAAGCATTTCAAAGCGTGCCATTTCAATCCCCTGTCTGCTCCCGAGAGCTGCCTCCTTCTGTCCCTGGAATTCCCCTGGGCGGGCCGCTCTTTCGATGCTTTCGAGGATGACGGCTCGCCTTGAATCCGTCGTTAAATGGCTTGCTTAATTTGAAGAAAACAAAGCTAAAACAAGAGGTAAACGCGAAGAACCGTTAAGCATAGGAATCCAGCAATTCAGCCGATCTGCGCCAAATTCGTCGAAAATTTGAGGCGCGGGAATCAAGACTTCGCTAACCACGGAAACCGAAGCCTTTTTCGCCATCCGTTCATTTCCAGCGACCGACGCGGCCGAAATCCTTACAAGCTTCCGTCGCGGCACGGCTTTCGTTTTGGCGATGGCTGGATTAGCTTTACGTTTGCGTAAGGGACAGAGAGGCGGGACGAGGCCCGCCGGAACCCTAAAGGGAGGACAAGCATGTTTCGAAAAGTCAGCCTGGCCCTGGCGGCCACCTTGATGATGGCAGGCGCCGCGTCGGCCGACCCGATCGAGGGCGCTTGGAAGACGCAGGCCGGATCGACGGCGGCGATCGCCGGCGGCGGGGCGTTTTCCATCACGCTCAAGTCCGGCAAATATGCCGGCAAGACGATCGGCTCCTTCAAGGCGGCCGGCGACAACAAGTACACCGGCACCATAACGGACCCCGAAACCGACAAGACCTATTCCGGCAAGGCGACGCTTTCCGGCACCTCGCTAAAGATGAGCGGCTGCGTTCTGGGCGGACTGATCTGCAAGACCCAGACCTGGCACAAGCTCTGACAGTCGAACGGATGACGATACAAAAACGGGGCCCGGCGCCCCGTTTTCTTTTTGAGCGCCGTTTCTGAGCGCAACGCTGGACAAGGCACTTCGCAGGCCTTCGGCCGGTCATGACCCCATCAGCCAATTTGAACGGCAGATGAATATCGGTCTCAGAACCGGTTCAGAGGCGTTCGGGCATTCTCCTCGCCATTGAAGGAGAGACCAATGCTTGTCCGCCGCTTCACCATCGTCTGCCTGCTGATGAGCCTGTTCGGCATGTTCTTCGCCATCCTCGTGGCCGAAGCCGGCCGTCCGGCGCGCTCACCGCGAATGGCCGATACCTGCCGGCTGGACTGCATGAACCATTTCGGCCGCTGAAACGACCAATACTCGAAACCGGAACGACCACCATGAACCGCATCGCTGCCTCCACCCTCAAAGCTCTTCGGCTCCTGCCGCGGGCGATGCTCATCCTGATGGTGCTTGCCGCTCCTGTGCTGGCGGTGCCGATGATGCGCGCCGACGCCGGTTCGGTCATCGAGGCGCCAACGCCGAAGAAGGCAGGCATCGGCTTCGTGCTGCTGGTCAGCCTGCAGCGTGGCTGACACGGCCAGAGAAAAATACTCCGCAAGGCGGGCTTCGCGCCCGCCTCCCCCTCCCAAGCGCTCTTCCAAATCCCTATATTGGGCCATGGAAAAGCGAATCTACCCCCAAGCCATCGAATCGGTCGTCATGCCGGAGCCTTTCGGCAGGCAGAGTTTTGACGACGCCAAGAAGGCGGTCGCGGCGCTGGAGGCGCTCTACGACCGCAACACCAAATTCCTGCGCGATTCCTTCGCCAAGCTCGCCGCCGGCGGCGACGAGAGCAGGCGCTACCGGGCCTTCTATCCGCAGATCGGCGTCACCACCACCTCGTTCACGCAGATCGACTCGCGCCAGGCCTACGGCCATATGCCGACGCCCGGGCATTTTGCCACCACCATCACCCAGCCAAAGCTGTTCGAGAACTATCTCGTCGAGCAGCTTCGGCTCATCATGCGCAATCACGGCGTCCAGGTCACGGTGTCGGAATCGACGACGCCGATCCCGCTGCATTTCGCCTTCCTGGAGGGCACCTATGTCGATGGCACGGCTGCCGAGCGGATCAGGCGGCCGATCCGCGACCTGTTCGACGTGCCGGATCTCGACGGCACGGACGACCAGATCGCCAACGGCACTTTCGAGGTGGCGTTCGGCGAGCCGAGGCCGCTGGCGCCGTTCACGGCCCAGCGCATCGACTATTCGCTGCACCGCATGACGCACTACACGGCGACCAGCCCGCAGCATTTCCAGAATTTCGTGCTGTTCACCAATTACCAGTTTTACATCGACGAGTTCGTGGCGCGGGCCCGCGAGCTGATGGAGAGCGGCGGCGGCGGTTACAGCGAATTCGTCGAGCCGGGCAACCTCGTGACTAAGGCCGGGGCCGGCGCGGCGAGCGAAGGCACCCCGCCACAGCGCCTGCCGCAAATGCCGGCCTACCACCTGAAGAAGTCGGGCCATGGCGGCATCACCATGGTCAATATCGGCGTCGGCCCGTCCAATGCCAAGACCATCACCGACCATATCGCGGTGCTTCGGCCACATGCCTGGGTGATGCTCGGCCACTGCGCCGGCCTGCGCAATACGCAGGCACTGGGCGACTATGTGCTGGCCCATGCTTATGTGCGCGAGGATCATGTGCTCGACGACGACCTGCCGGTCTGGGTGCCGATCCCGCCGCTGGCCGAGATCCAGGTGGCGCTGCAGGAAGCGGTCGCCGAGGTAACGGGACTTTCCGGCTACGATCTCAAGCGCATTATGCGCACCGGCACCGTCGCCACCATCGACAACCGCAACTGGGAACTGCGTGACCAGCGCGGACCGGTGCAGCGCCTTTCGCAGTCGCGCGCCATCGCGCTCGACATGGAATCGGCGACGATCGCCGCCAACGGCTTCCGCTTCCGCGTGCCCTACGGCACGCTGCTGTGCGTCTCCGACAAGCCTTTGCATGGCGAACTGAAACTGCCCGGCATGGCGACGGAATTCTACAAGCGGCAGGTGGCGCAGCACCTCACCATCGGCATCAGGGCGATGGAGAAGCTGGCCGAAATGCCGATGGAGCGGCTGCATTCGCGCAAGTTGAGAAGCTTCTCCGAGACTGCTTTCCAGTAGCCGAGGCAACTCATCGTCTTGCCCGGGCCGCAATTTTGCCGATAAGCAGGCCTGAGCGAGAGTATGTCGCTGCAAAAAGATGCCGGCGACATTCGGCAGAACACGACTGACCATGACAACAGGCGGCGCGCGCTCAAACATGACGGCTGGGGTGGCATTCCTGGCGATGACGGCACTCACGGCCGCGCTGCTGGCCGGATTCCTCGGCGCGCTGCATCCGGCCCTCGATTCGTTCTCGCATTTTCGTATTCACCTGAGCGTGCTCACGGCGCTGCTGGCGGTGGCGCTGCTTGCCAGTTCCTACCGGCTGCAGGCGGCAGCAGCGCTGCTCTTCGCCCTCGCCTGCCTCGCCACGACGGCCAGCGCGCTGCCCAGGTTGTGGCCGCAGCAGGCGGTCGCCAAACCTGCCGACCGTATCGTCTATAGCCTGCTGCAGATCAATCTTCGCTTCGACAATCCGACGCCCAAGAAGGTGCTGTCGCTGATCGGCCGCACCAACCCTGATGTGATCACCCTCGACGAGGTGTCGGGAATGTGGACGAGAGAGCTCGGCTATATCACCGGCGCCTATCCGTACCGCATCCTCTGCCCCTACCCCAACGGCGTGTTCGGCGTCGCGCTGCTCTCGCGACGGCCTTTTGCCGCCGGCACGGCGCCGCATTGCGAGCCGCGCGGCGCGATGGCTACCGCCACGATCGATTTCGGCGGCACCGGCGTCGATGTCGCGGCAATCCATTTGAGCTGGCCGTGGCCGCGCGAGCAGTACTGGCAGATCGGCGAGCTGGCGGGGCCGCTTGCCGCGCTCGGCGAAACCGCCATCATGGCCGGCGACTGCAACGCCGTGCCGTGGAGCGCTGCAGTGCGTCGTGTCGCCTCGCTCGGCGGACTGAGCGTTATGCCGTCGGCCGGGCCGACCTGGATCCATCGGAAGCTACCGGATTTCATCCGGCGCTTCGCCGGCCTGCCGATCGACCAGGTGTTCAGCAAGGGCGCCGTGACCATCCACTCGGCGACGCGGCTGGAAGACGCCGGTTCCGACCACTTGCCGGTGCTGATCGAGTTCTCGTTGCGGTCCGACGGCCGACAGCCCGAGGACGAGCATCAGTCGGCGCTGGCGGCAAACGCACAACTTGGCAACACGGGCGGTTAGCGTCGCATTGCTTCCCGCCGCATCGCCGGTTTCTGCTTGTGCCGCTAAGGCCTGATCAAAGCAGCGACGAGGTGCTCGACATGACCGCCTTCGCGGTGCTCGCGGGCATCGAAGGCATTTTGCCTGGCCTCGTATTCGGCATAGACGGCCTGGATGCGCCGGCGCGCCTCGCTGCGCGCCTTGTAGCAATAAGGGTCGTTAGCGACCCTAAGACCGGTGATCGAGCGATCGGTGACGCGCATCATTTCCCGGGCAATGCGGCCATGGGTTCCCTCGTGGGCGCGCACGCCGGCGAAGAACCGGTTCCAGCGCTTCTTCAATGCAGGCGTGGCTGGCGACGCCAAGCGGGGGAAAGTGTAGAAGAGACTGAGCGTTCCGTTTGCCTGCCGTATCCGGCACGAGCCCTTGTCCTGGATAACGCCAAGCTCCCAGTCGGCCGTATAGGCGGTCTGGGCGATGGCATGCGTCATGAAGCCGTGCTTGGGACCTTTGCTGCCCATCGCCTCGATGAGCGCCGCGCCCGAATTGCCGGCAATGTCATAGGTGCGCGTCTGGACCAGCACCCTGGTGCCGGCCGAAGCCTGCGGCGCGCAGAGCGCGCCGAGAGCGACAAGGCATGTCAGAACCGCCATGCGCATAACCGTCTCCTCCCTATCCTTAGGGAAAGGGAACACAAGCAGGCAGCGGATTCAACAGCCTTGAGGTTGCGCCGTCGCAACCGGTATTGCTCGTAGGTGCCGCCTGTTACCCGGCTCTCGCCAGCCGCAGGATGGCGGCTGGCGAGCCGGCGCGGCCAGACGTGGGGCTCACATGCCTTGGTAGACCGGCCCCTCTCCGCCTTGCGGGGGCACCCAATTGATGTTCCGGTTCGGGTCCTTGATGTCGCAAGTCTTGCAGTGGACGCAGTTCTGCGCGTTGATGACGAAGCGCACGTCCTTGGCGGACGGGTCGGCAGCGGCATTGCCGTCCTTGTCCACCCACTCATAGACGCCGGCCGGGCAGTAGCGGGTCGATGGCCCGGCGAACACGTCGTGCTCGGAACGCTGCTGCAGCGCCATGTCGCCGACGATGAGGTGCACGGGCTCATTTTCCTCATGGTTGGTGTTGGACAAAAACACCGAGGAGAGCCGGTCGAAGGTCAAGACGCCATCCGCCTTCGGATAAGCGATTTTCTGGTGCTTGGAGGCGGGCTCGAGCGTCGCATAGTCGGCCTTGCCGTGCTTCAGCGTGCCGAAGGGCGAGAAGCCGAACAGCGTGTTCAGCCACATGTCGAGACCACCGATGCCGACACCGACGATGGTGCCGAAGCGCGACCACAGCGGCTTGACGTTGCGCACCTTCTTCAGGTCCCTGCCGATGTCGCTGCCGCGCCAGGCGTCTTCATAGGAGGCGAGCTCGTCATTGGCCCGGCCGGCGGCAATGGCGTCCGCGACATGCTCGGCCGCCAGCATGCCCGACAGCACCGCATTGTGCGAGCCCTTGATGCGGGGCACGTTGACGAAGCCGGCCGCGCAGCCCATCAGCACGCCGCCCGGGAATGAAAGCTTCGGCACCGATTGCCAGCCGCCCTCGGTAATGGCGCGCGCGCCATAGCCGATCCGCTTGGCGCCCTCGAAGGTGCCTCTGATCGCCGGATGAGTCTTGAAGCGCTGGAATTCCTCGAAGGGCGAGAGCCAGGGGTTCTTATAGTTCAGATGGACGACGAAGCCGACCGCCACCTGGTTGTCTTCGAGATGGTAGAGGAAGGAGCCGCCGCCGGTTTTCATGTCGAGGGGCCAGCCGAAGGAGTGCTGCACCAGCCCCGGCTTGTGGTTCTCAGGCTTGACCTGCCAGAGTTCCTTGAGACCGATGCCGAATTTGGCGGGCTCGCGGCCGTCGGCAAGCTGGTATTTGTCGATCAGTTGCTTGGCCAAAGAGCCGCGCGCGCCCTCGCCGATCAGCACGTATTTGCCCATCAGCGCCATGCCGGGGGCGTAGGCCGGGCCATGCGTGCCGTCCTTCTCGACGCCCATGTCGCCAGTGATCACGCCGGTCACGGCGTCGGCTTCGTTGTAGACAAGGCTCGCCGCGGCAAAGCCCGGATAAATCTCGACGCCGAGCGCCTCGGCCTTGGTCGCCAGCCAGCGGCAGACATTGCCGAGCGAGACGATGTAATTGCCGTGATTGTTCATCAGCGGCGGCATCAGGAAGTTGGGCAGGCGGAAGGACCCGGCGGGGCCGAGCACCAGAAAATGATCGTCGGTGACAGGCGTCTTGAAAGGGTGCCCTTCCTCCTCGCGCCAGCCCGGCAAAAGGCGGTCGATGCCGATCGGGTCGACGACGGCGCCGGACAGGATATGGGCGCCGACCTCGCCGCCTTTTTCCAGCACGACGACGGAAAGGTCGGGGTTGAGCTGCTTCAGACGGATCGCCGCGGCAAGGCCGGCCGGACCGGCGCCGACGATGACCACGTCGAATTCCATGCTCTCGCGTTCGATTTCGCTCATCTGCCCCTCGCTGGCTTGCCCTATTCTCGCATTTTGCTGGCTCACGCGCTGCATAGCGCATCAATTCGCGACGCGAAACCGGCGCTGACGTGACAAAGCCGATTTCGACAAAAAGTCGCGGTGTTCCATACGAAACGGCCATCGGACAGGCGACGGCGAAGCATAGGCCAGGGCCATGCAGTTGGAAGGCCAGGCCTGTCCGGCACGTTTTTAATTGTTCGACGGCTTGCTTATCGGCAATACTTGGCCCCATGCGCACTCCCGAGCCAATCGGCTTTTCATTGAAGCGCTTACTCTTCACGCTCGGCGTGCTCTGCCGCGCGGTTCTTCCGCTCCTCTTTTCGCTCGGCGCCGCCCAGGCCGATCCGCAAAAAGTCTGGGCGGCCGGCGCCTACTCCTTTTCCGACGAGCTCGGCGGCTTCCGCATCACCGGCGCTTCCGGAATTGGCACCAAGGATGACCCGCTGGTCATCACCGAGGAGCTGAATTCGGCGACGCCAGTGACGCTGACCATCCGCGCGATCCGGCCGATCGAAGCCTTCGGCAGGGCCGGCAACGTGGCCAATGGGGTTATGTACATGCGCATCGACGTGCTCAACAACAGCTCCCTGCCCTGGGTCGAGTTCCAGTTCGAGCTGCAGGAAATCCTCGACCAGCCGAGCGTGTTCGGCGACGGTCTCTCCTTCGACCAGCGCAACAAGAATCCCGACAACATCGTCTCGAGCAACTTCGCCGATTTCGACCGCCAGTTCGAACCCTATGACCGGCTCTTGTTCAAGAACGGCAAGGTCGACCCGCTGAAGACGGCGACGTTCGAGTTCCTGATCACCGACTACACGCCGCGCTGGACATTTTTCCTAGTGCAGGATCCGCGCATACCGACGGGCTGACAGACATTGCGCTGAATGGCGAATTCCCGGCGGTTGCAAATCTTTGCCGCGCGGACGATGGTGGCGCCATGACTGCCGCCTCCCCCAACAACCCGATCGATATCGCAGAGCTGCTGGCCTTCTATGCCATCGCCGGCGTTGACGAGGCGCTGGAAGACACACCTGTCAACCGCTTCGCCGAGGCCAAGCCGAAGCAAGCCGAGCGCGCGCCGGCGCAGGCCGCAACCGCGCGTGAAAGCATGCCCCTGGAGCGGCCGGCATCGGAGCCCGGATTGGAGGCAGGCCGGGCGGCGGAACGGCCGGCGGCATCGACGGGACTTGACGCAAGCCAAGTGCCCGATGCGCCGCGGCGCCCGACGCTCACCACCGCCACGGTCCCCGACGAGGGGCAGATCAAGCTCGCGCGGCAGCTGGCGGCGAGCGCCTCGACGCTTGACGAACTGCGCCAGCAGATGGCGGCGTTCGACGGCTGCAATCTCAAATTCACCGCCAAGAACCTGGTCTTCGCCGACGGCAACCCGAATGCCGACCTGATGCTCGTCGGCGAGGCGCCGGGCCGCGACGAGGACCTCGAAGGGCTGCCCTTCGTCGGCCGCTCCGGACGGCTGCTCGACAGCATGCTGGCAGCGATCGGCCTCGACCGGACATCGGCCTATATTGCCAACGTCATCCCGTGGCGCCCGCCGGGCAACCGAACGCCGACGCCGCACGAGACCGAGATCTGCCGCCCGTTCATCGAAAGGCAGATCGAGCTGGTCAATCCGAAGGTGCTGGTCAATCTCGGCGGCCCTTCCGCCAAGACGCTGCTCAACACGACCGAGGGCATCCTGCGCCTGCGCGGCAATTGGCGCGTCCACACAACCCAGTCGGGCATTGCCATTCCAGCGATGCCGACGCTGCATCCGGCGTATCTGCTTCGCACGCCTGCACACAAGAAGCTGGCGTGGCGGGATTTTCTCGAGGTGAAGGCGAAACTGAGGGCGTTGGGGTGAAGCACCTTCCCTTCTCCCACAACAAGGGAGAAGGGGAGCGATAACCTCTCAGGTAATTGAATTACTCCCCTCGCCGGCCTACTCATCCCCCATGACAACACCCGACGTCTCCGCCGGCAGCCTCATTCGCGAGTGGCGCACGCGCCGGCGCATGAGCCAGCTCGACCTCGCCATGGAAGCCGATATCTCGCAGCGGCATCTCTCCTTCGTCGAAAGCGGCCGCGCCCAGCCTTCGCGCGAGATGGTGCTGCATCTGGCCGAGCAGCTTGCCATTCCTCTACGCCAGCGCAACCAGCTTTTGCTCGCGGCCGGCTTCGCGCCGAGCTTCAGCGAAAGGCCGCTGACCGATACGACGCTGGCGCCGGCGATGGCTGCGGTCGAGACGGTGCTCAAGGGCCACGAGCCCTTCCCGGCGCTGGCGGTCGACCGGCACTGGAACCTCGTTTGCGCCAACGCGGCGATCGGCCCGTTCCTGGCCGACGTCTCGGAGCCGTGGCTGCTCAAGCCGCCGGTCAATGTGCTGAGGCTCAGCCTGCATCCCGGTGGCGTCGCGCCGCGCATCGTCAACCTCGCGGAATGGCGCGCGCATCTGCTCGAGCGCCTCAAGCACCAGAACGACGCCACCGGCGACTCCATGCTGATCGAGTTGGAGAAGGAATTGCGCGGCTATCCGTCCGGGCTGAGGAGCAGCCGGCCGGCGCCCGTCGAGCCAAGCGGCATCGTCCATCCGCTCAGGCTCGCGCATGGCGATCAGGTGCTGTCCTTCATCAGCACGATCACCGTCTTCGGCACGCCGCTCGACGTGACGCTGTCGGAGCTGGCGATCGAATCCTTCTTCCCCGCCGACGACCAGACGCGGACCGTGCTGGTGTGGCTGGCGAAGGAGCGGACGGCCGCTTCGTAGGCTTACCCCTGCGGCGGCGTCGCCCTTCGGGTGCGCGTGCGCTCGAGGCCAAGTTGCCTTTCGCGCCAGATGATGAAGATGCCGGCGGCAACCACAATCACGCCGCCGATCAGCGTGTTGAGCGACGTCACATCGCCGAACACAAGATAGCCGATGACGACGCCGAGAATCATCGAGCTATATTCGAAAGGCGCCACGACCGAAGCCTCGGCGTGGCGGTAGGCGGCCGTCATCAGGATCTGGCCGAGCCCGCCGCAGAAGCCTGCCATGACAAGCAGCGCGGCTTGCATCGGCGTCAGCATCTGCCAGCCGAAAGGCAGGGTGAGCAGCGCCAGCACGCTCGCCGTCGAGGAAAACCACAGCACGATGGTCGCCGTCTTCTCGGTCTGCACGAGATTGCGCACCAGAAGCATGGCGACGGCCGAGATCGTCGCGGCGATCAGCGCCGCCATGACGCCAAGCACCTCCTGGTCGTCGAGCGCCTCGCCGGAATTCAACAGCGTCAGTTCCGGCCAGGAAACGATCAACACGCCGACGAGGCCGAAGGCGACCGCGCTCCAGCGATAGACGCGGATCGTCTCGCCCAGGAAGATTGAAGAGAACACCACGACCAGCAGCGGCTGGGCATAATTCAGCGTGATCGCTTCGGGAAGTGGCAACCTGGTCAGCGCGAAGAAGCCGAGCCCCATAGCGCCGACGCCGACGACGCCGCGCGCGATGTGGTTGAACGGCCGTTTCGTGGTGAATGCGGTGGCGAGCTGGCCCTTGAAGGCCAGAAAGGCGATGATCGGCAAGATGGCAAAGAAGGAGCGGAAGAAGACGATCTGTCCGGCGGGCACGGCGCCGGCCGCCTTGATACAGGTCTGCATGCCGACAAAGACCGCCACGGAGACAATCTTCAGCGCAATGCCGCGCAGCATATTGTGGCCGACGGCATGATCGACGGTCATCTTGCCTCGTGACGATGGTCGGAAAACGAAGCCCAGAAATAGACCTTGGCGCAGTTTTGTCGAGTGACCGTTTGGTGTAAAGAACGCGGACTTTAGAATTCCCCCACCAGCAAAGCCTGCTGCCCACCCGAATTGATAGGAAAAACGACGGAATGCGCACAGATACCGGCCATGTCTTCAAGCTCGAAGACTACCGCCCCAGCGACTATCTCATTCCGCGGACCAGCCTCGATTTCCGTCTGTCTCCGGATGCCACCCGCGTCACTGCCGTGCTCACCGTCGAGCGATGCCAGGGGGTCGCCGCTTCCGCGCCGCTGGCACTCGACGGCGACGGGCTGAAGCTGCTCAGCGTTGCCATCGACGGGCAGGTACTCCCGGAAGCCGACTATCAGGCTACGCCCGACCAGCTGATCATTCCGACGCCGCCGGCGGCACGGCGCTTCGAGCTTCGTCTCGAGACCGAGATCGCGCCGTCCAGCAACGAGGCGCTGATGGGCCTTTATCGCTCCAACAATGTCTATTGCACCCAATGCGAGGCGGAGGGGTTTCGCCGCATTACCTATTTCCTCGATCGTCCAGACGTCCTCTCGGTCTACACCGTGCGCATCGAGGCGCCGCACAACGAGGCGCCGCTGCTGCTGTCCAACGGCAACCCCGTAGAAAGCAGGGCGCTCGCGGATGGCCGGCACTATGCCGTCTGGCACGACCCCTTCCCGAAGCCTTCCTATCTCTTTGCGCTGGTGGCTGGCGCGCTCGGCAAGGTCGCGGGAAGCTTCACCACCCTATCCGGCCGCAAGGTCGAGCTCGGAATCTATGTCGAGCCCGGCAAGGAGCGGCTCGCCGGCTACGCGATGGATGCGCTGAAGCGCTCGATGAAATGGGACGAGGAGGTCTTCGGCCGCGAATACGACCTCGACGTCTTCAACATCGTCGCCGTGTCAGACTTCAACATGGGCGCCATGGAGAACAAGGGCCTCAACATCTTCAACGACAAATATGTGCTGGCCGACGAGGAGACGGCGACCGATGCCGACTTCGCCAATATCGAGGCGATCATCGCGCATGAATATTTCCACAATTGGACAGGCAACAGAATCACTTGCCGCGACTGGTTCCAGCTCTGCCTGAAGGAAGGGCTGACGGTTTACCGCGACCACGAATTCTCGGCCGACCAGCGCTCGCGCGCGGTAAAGCGCATCGCCGAGGTGCGCACGCTGCGCGCGCATCAGTTCCCCGAGGACCAGGGGCCATTGGCGCATCCGGTCAGGCCGCGCCGCTACCGCGAGATCAACAACTTCTACACGGCAACAGTCTACGAGAAGGGCTCGGAAGTGGTGCGCATGATCCGCACCATCCTCGGAGCGGAAACCTTCCGAGCCGGTATGGACCTCTATTTCGAGCGGCATGACGGCGAAGCGGCGACGATCGAGGACTTCCTCAAAGTGTTCGAGGACGTCTCGGGCCGAGACCTCGGGCAGTTCGCGCTCTGGTACCATCAGGCCGGCACACCGAACCTGACGGTGAGTTCCTCCTACAATGCGGCGGCCAAGGCATTCACGCTGGAGATCGAACAGTCGGTGCCGCCGACGCCGTCGGAAAGCCGCAAGCGACTGATGCATATTCCCCTCGCCTTCGGCCTGGTCGGCGCCGGCGGCAAGCCTGTCGCCTGGACAGCCGTCGATGGCGCCACCGTCGAGGACGGCATCATCCATGTCCGAAAGCGGCGGCACACGGTGCGCTTCTCGGGGGTTTCGGAGCGACCTTCGGTGTCGCTCAACCGCGGCTTCTCGACGCCGATCACGCTCTCGGTGCAGCAGAAGGCCGACGACCAGTTCTTCCTGGCCAGCCATGACAGCGATCCTTTCTCGCGCTGGCAGGCCTTCAACACGCTGCTCACCGACGCGCTCATAGCGGCGTTCCGCCAGCTGCTGGGCGGCAAAGAGTCGGCCTTCGACGCAAAGCTCGCCGAGCTTGCCGGAAGCATTGCCCGCGACGAGACGCTGGAGCCGGCCTACCGGGCGCTGGCTCTGTCGCTGCCCGGCGAGGCCGATATTGCGCGCGACATCGGCCAGGGCATCGATCCCGACGCCATTTTCGTCGCCCGCGAGGCGCTGGCGCGGACGATTGCCATGGCGAATCGCGAGATCTTCTCGGCCCTTTACGCCAGCCTGGCCGACAACGGTCCGTTCACGCCCGACTCGGCAAGCGCTGGGCGCCGCGCGCTGCGCAACATCCTGCTCGATTACCTGTCGCTCCTGCCCGAAGGCGCGGCGCTTGCCGCGCGGCATTTCAACGCCGCCACCAACATGACCGACCGCGCCGCGGCGCTGACCGTGCTGGCGCACCGCCATGCCGGCTCCGCGCAAGCCGAGGAGGCGCTGTCGGCCTTCGAAACGAGATACAGCGGCGATGCGCTGGTGCTCGACAAATGGTTCCAGATCCAGGCCGGAGTGCCGGGACCGCTGACCGTCGAAAAGGTGCGCGCGCTGATGCAGCACCCTGCCTTCTCGATCGCGAATCCGAACCGGGTGCGCTCGCTGATCGGGACCTTCTCCAGCGCCAACCAGACCGGCTTCCATCTCGCCGACGGCCAGGGCTACCGCTTCTTCGCCGAGACCGTGCTGGAGGTCGAGAAGCGCAACCCGCAAGTGGCAGCACGGCTGGCGACGGCGCTCAGGTCCTGGCGCTCGCTGGAACCGGTCCGACAGAACAAGGCAAGGCAGGCACTGCTGCAGATCGCGAACGCCGACAACCTGTCGGCCGACCTGCGCGACATCGTGGAGCGGACGCTGGTGTGATTAGCAATCTCCCTCGTGGGGGAGATCAGCAGTTTCGACGAATTTCAATCAACTTTTAATCTTTTTTGGCCGCGCCTCTGGACAAGGCGAATCACCTTTGATTCCTTATTGACGATTCGGACGTGCGGCGTAGCCGGATCGTCAAGTATGCGGCAAATCGGGGAGTGCCATTTATGGCCAAGACGGACGCGTGGGGCGCGCCCGGAGGGAGAGCTTTTGCGCGTCGCGAGGCAAGGAGCGGCGGGCCTGCCGGCAATGCGCGTCTGATCGCCGAACCCGCCTACCAGCGGCTGCTGGCGGCGGAACCGCTGCTGCGCCGCTCCATCCCCGCACTGATCATCATCTTCCTGATCGTCATCGCCGCACTGCGCTTCCTGTCGCTGGTGAACGACCGCGACGAGGTCGAACGCGACGCCAAGTCGGTGCTGGCGTTAGCCGCCGGCCAGATGGCACAGGCGATTACGGCCGACCCGAACGCAGCCGGCGTGAATGCGACGGACCTTCTGGAGAAGACCAGCCGCCAGGGTGCCATGGGCCGCAGCCACGTGCTGGCCATCACCGACGGCGCTTTCAAGATCCTCGCGGTATCGCCATTGTCGACCGGCTGGCAGGGACGCTCGCTGGACAGCCTCGTGCTCGGCGGCCAGCCGCTGTTCATGTTCGGCGACCGCGCCGGCGTTATGGATGTCAGCATCGGCGGCAAGGACTGGTTCGCCGCCGTCAGCCTCACCGGCGACCGCAACAACGCCGCGGCGGTGCTGGTGCCCAAGGAGGCGGTGTTCGACAGCTGGCGCAAGACGGTGTCGCTCAACGTCACGTTGTTCGTGCTGACGGCCGGCGTGCTGATCGTCATCCTTTACGCCTATTTCGGCCAAGCGGCGCGCGCCCAGGCGGCCGACCGCATCTATCTCGAAGCGCATCAGCGCATCGACATGGCGCTGGTGCGCGGCCGCTGCGGGTTGTGGGACTGGGACATGGTGCGCGGCAAGATGTACTGGTCGCGCTCGATGTACGACATGCTGGGCTACGAGCCCTGCGATACGATGCTGTCCTTCGGCGAGGTCGACGAGATCATCCATCCCGACGACGGCGACCTCTTCGAGCTCGCCAACCGCATCGTCGAGCGCGAGATCGACCATATCGACCAGGTGTTCCGCATGCGCCACGCCGACGGGCAGTGGGTGTGGATGCGCGCCCGCGCCCAGGTGATCGACCCGGAAGCGCCCGAGATCCAGCTGATCGGCATCGCCGTCGACGTCACCGAGCAGCGGCATCTCGCGCTGCGCTCGGAAGCGGCGGACATGCGGCTGCGCACGGCGATCGAGAACATCAACGAATCCTTCGTGTTGTGGGATGCCGCCGAACGGCTGATCATGTGCAACTCCAAATTCCAGCAGGACAACGGGCTCTCGGACCGTGACGTGATGCCGGGCGCGACCCGCGACATGCTGGAGGAGCGCATGCTCGCCTTCGCCTCGGAGCGCAGGCTGGCCAACGCCAACGGGCCGCATGGCGGTGTCACGCTGGAGCGCCAGCTTGCCGACGGACGCTGGCTGCAGGTCAACGAGCTCAGGACCAGAGACGGCGGCATCGTCTCGGTCGGCTCCGACATCACCCAGATCAAGCTGCATCAGGAAAAGCTGGTCGACAGCGAGCGCCGCCTGATGGCGACGATCCACGATCTTAGCCTCGCCCGCCGCGCCGAGGAGGAACGCGCCAAGGAGCTTGTCGAGCTCAATCGCAAATACATGAAGGAAACCGAGCGCGCCGAGGCCGCCAACCGGGCGAAGTCCGAATTCCTCGCCAATATGTCGCATGAACTGCGCACGCCGCTCAACGCCATCATCGGCTTCTCCGAGCTGATGCAGCAAGGCCTGTTCGGACCGCTTGGTTCCGAGCGCTACGAGGAATATGCCAGCGACATCAACGGCAGCGGCAAATACCTGCTCGGCGTCATCAACGACATTCTCGACATGTCGAAGATCGAGGCCGGCCAGTTCTCGCTTGACCGCGAGGAAATCGACCTCTGCCCGCTGATCAGGGAAACGGTTCGCGTCATCTCGCTGCAGGCGGCGGAGAAGTCGATCACGGTAGAGACGCGCATCGCCGATGCGATGCGGCTCTACGCCGACCGCCGCGCGATCAAGCAGATCGCAATCAATCTGCTCTCCAACGCGGTGAAGTTCACCGGACAGGGCGGCAAGATCACGGTCAGGGCGCGCAGCGCCTCAGGCGCGCTGGTGCTCACCATCGAGGACAATGGCTGCGGTATCCCGAAGCAGGCGCTGAGCAAGCTCGGGCGGCCGTTCGAGCAGGTGCAAAACCAGTTCTCCAAGAACCACACCGGTTCCGGCCTGGGCCTCGCCATCTCGCGTTCGCTCGCCGAACTGCAGGGGGGCGCGCTGAAGATTCGCTCCACCGAAGGCGTCGGCACGATCGTGTCGGTCCGCATCCCGCTGAAGAAGGCGCCGCCCATGGTCAAGGTGGCGGCTTAGTTGGCGCGCTGAAATTCGAAACGCCGGCGCCAGGGAATGACGCGTGGATTAACCGCGCGAGATCGACGCTCCCGCGCGAAGCAGAAGCTCGAAATCCTTCCGAACCTTTCGCGACGTCTCCTTGAGATGCGCTTCGAGCACACCGAAATCCGGCAGGTCGGTGGCCGCCAGAAGCAGATCAGAAAGCCCCGGCGGAACATCGTCGCGCTGGAACTCGCCGGTAAGGCAGAGCCTGATCATCTGGGTCAGCGCGAGATAGAGCCTCCAGGCCTCGCAAAGCTCCTGCCGAACATCAGGCGCCGCGTAACCGGGGGCCAGCCGCGCCAGCACTTCCGCCGTCGCGGTTGCCCGCCTACCAGCCTCGACCGCGCCGGTGATGACCGCGACCTGGGCGATGAATTCAAGGTCGATCAGGCCGCCGGGGATCAGCTTGATGTCCCAGAGATCGCGCGGCGGCTTTTCCGTGTCGATCAGCGCCCGCATCTCGGAGGCATCCGCCTTCACCTTGGCGCCGTCGCGCGGCTGGGCAAGAACCGCCGCAACCTCGTCTTCGACCTCGGCGCAAAGCGCTGCGTCACCGCCGATGGCGCGTGCTCGTGCCAGCGCCATATGCTCCCAGGTCCAGGCATCCTGCCGCTGATATTTCTTATAGGCGTCGACATGGGTGGCGACGGGCCCCTTGTTGCCGGAGGGGCGCAAGCGAAGGTCGAGCTCATACAGGACGCCTTCGGCCGTCGGCGCCGAGACGGCGGCGATCAGCCGCTGCGTCATGCGGGTGTAGTAGTGTGAGGGCGCCAGCGGCTTCTCGCCATCGGAGTCTTCCGCATCCGCATCGTGGTCATAAAGCAGGATCAGATCGACATCCGAGCCGGCAGTGAGCTCGCGGCTGCCCAGCTTGCCCATGCCGAGGATCGCGACCCTGCCCCCGGCAATCCTGCCATGGCGCAACGCGAACTCGGCGATGACTGCGTTGAGCGCCGCTTCGATCGTGAGGTCGGCCAGGTCGGAGAAGGCGCGACCGGCGCGCCCGGGATCGATGGAGCCCGCAAGCAGCCGCACGCCGATCAGGAATTTCTGCTCGGAGGCGAAGATACGCAGCCGGTCAAGCACATCCTCATAGGCGCGGTCGCCCTCGATGAAGGCCGCAAGCCGCGCCGAGAGGTAGGCGCGGTCGGGCAGTTCCGCGAGCAACGCCGGATCGAGCAGACCGTCGAACACATGCGGGCGGCGCGTGATGATGGCGGCGAGCCGCGGAGCGGCGCCCATGATCGTCGCCATCAGCTTGAGCAGTGCCGGATTGGACTGCAAAAGCGAGAAGAGCTGGATGCCAGCCGGCAGGCCGGCGAGGAACTCGTCGAAGCGGATCAGCGCCTCGTCGGCGCGGCGCGTCTGGCCGAAGGCTTTCAGCAGCGCCGGCGTCAGTTCCGTCAGCCGCTCGCGCGCCTCCGCCGACTGGGTGACGCGGTATCGGCCGAAATGCCAGCCGCGAATGACACGGCAGATGTCGCTCGGCCGCTGAAAGCCGAGGCGATGCAAGGTCTGCAGCGTGTCGGGATCGTCGACATCACCGGTGAAGACCAGATTGCCGACGCCGGCCGACAGTTCGGGTGCCGTCTCGAACAGCGCCGCATAATGGCGCTCGACCTGCTGCAGCGAGGCGCGGAAAGCTTCCGCGAATTCCGCCTCGCCGGTGAAGCCGAGCATCAGCGCGATACGCTCCAGTTCCTCGTCCTCTTCCGGCAGGACATGTGTCTGCTCGTCGGCCACCATCTGGACGGCATGCTCGACACGGCGCAGGAACCAGTATTGTCGGGTGAGCGCATCGCGCGCATCGGCGGTGATCCAGCCGCGTGCGGCGAGCGCGTCCAGCATCGGCACCGTTTCGCGGCCCCGCAGTTCCGGGAAGCGGCCGCCGGCAATCAGCTGCTGCGTCTGGACGAAGAACTCGATCTCGCGGATGCCGCCGCGGCCGAGCTTGACGTTATGGCCTTTCACCGCGATCTCGCCGTGGCCCTTGTGGGCATGGATCTGGCGCTTGATCGAATGGACGTCGGCGATCGCGGCGTAATCCATGTATTTCCGCCAGACATAGGGCTGCAATTCCTTGAGGAAGGCCGAGCCCGAGGCAAGGTCTCCGGCCACCGGCCGCGCCTTGATCATGGCGGCGCGCTCCCAGTTCTGGCCGCGGGCCTCATAATAACGAAGCGCCGCCTCGACCGGGATCGCCAGCGGGGTCGAGCCGGGATCGGGGCGCAACCTCAGATCGGTGCGGAAGACATAGCCATGCTCGGTGCGGTCCTGCAGGATGCGCACGAGACGGCGGGTGAGGCGCGAGAACAGCTCCGTCGCATCGAGCGGATCGACCACCGCCGGCGCCTCCGGATCGAAGAAGACGACGAGGTCTATGTCGGAGGAAAAATTCAGCTCATGCGCGCCGAGCTTGCCCATGCCGAGCACAATCCAGCTCGAGCCGCGAGCCGGGTCTTCCGGATGGGGCAGCTTGAGCTTGCCCTGCCCGTGCGCGTCGAGCAGCAGGAAATCGACGGCGGCGCGTGTGCAAGCATCCGCCAGGTCGCTCAGACGGCGCACCGTCAGCGCGGTTTCGGCCTCGCCGGACAGATCGGCCAGCGCGATCAGGAAATGCGCTTCGGCCTTGAACTGCCTGAGTTCCATCATCAGGCTCGATTCCGAAACATTGTCGGCCCGTGCAGCGCGATCGACCGCCTCGCCGATCTCGTTGAGACGCGCTTCGATCGTCTGGTCGAACAGCTTGTCGAGAATGGCCGGACGGCGGCGGGCCGTATCACGCAGGAACGGCGACAGGTCGAAGATGGCGGCGAGCAATTCCTGCAGTGCTCCCTGGCCGGCGAGGAACGCGGCCAGACGCGGAAGGCCGTCTTGCTCGGCCGCGTCAGCGATCTCGGACAATTCCCTCCGGGCATGGTCGCCGCCGAGCGGGCGAAGCGCCAGCGTCGGTCGGAGTTGCCATTCCGTATCGATCTTCTTTTTTGCCATCCTTGCCGCCATCAATGCGTCTCCCGGGCCGGGAAACTCATGACTACGGACAATCCGGGATTGGCGGGCAGAAGATCAAGCCTGCCGTTGTGGAAAGTCATGATCGCCTTGGCGAGGCTAAGGCCCAGGCCCGAGCCCGGCTGCGAACGGCTCTTCTCCAGCCGCACGAAACGCTCGGTGACCCTGGCGCGGTCGGCATCGTCGGGAATGCCAAGGCCATTGTCGGAAACGGCGAGCTTGACCTCGCCGCCGATGCGCTCCAGCGTGACCCGCACCTTCGGGCTCTCGGCGGCGCCGGTCGAGTATTTGATGGCGTTGTCGACGATGTTCGACAGCGCCTGGCCGATCAGCTCGCGATTGCCGTTGATGGTCACCGCTTCCGGCACCGCGGTTTCCAGCACGACGCCCGCCTCTTCCGCCACCGGCTCGTAGAGCTCGACGACATCGCTCACCGTGGCGGCGAGGTCGACCGGGCCGGTTGTCTCGGAGGAATAGCCGGCCTCCAGCCGCGAGATCATCAGGATGGCGTTGAAGGTCTTGATGAGCTGGTCGGACTCGGCGATCGTTCCCTCCAGCGCCTGACGGTAGTCCGTCGTCTTGCGCTTGCCGGCAAGGGTGGCTTCGGCGCGGTTGCGCAGCCTGGTCAGCGGCGTCTTCAGATCGTGAGCGATGTTGTCGGAGACCTGCTTCAGCCCCTCGTTCAGCATGGCGATACGGGCAAGCATCGTGTTGAGGTTTTCGGACAGGCGGTCGAATTCGTCACCGGCGCCGGTCACCGGCAGCCGTCCGCTAAGGTCGCCGCCCATGATGCGGCGACTTGCGTCGGAGACGCTGTCGATGCGTTTCAGCGCGGCGCGCCCGACGAAGAACCAGATCAAGAGGCCGCCGAGCCCCATCATGCCTAGCGCCAGCATCAGCGCGCGGCGGATGACGGCGCGGAAGCGCTCGGGCTCGCCAAGATCGCGGCCGACCAGCAAGATCATCTGATTGGGCAGTCGCAGCACCAGCGCGATAGCGTTGTGGCCTTCTTCGCCTTCCGACCGAGCGCTGCTGTCGCCCGGGGACGGCGCGCTCTGATCGGTGCCACCACCACGCAACCGGTCGAGTTCGCCCTCACCGAAGCGATGGTACGAAAAGGGCTCCGTCGTCCAGCCCTCGGTCTCGATGATTCCCGGCTCCAGGCTCTGCACATTGCCGGTCAGGATCTGGCCGTTGGCGTCGGCGATCAGATAGAGGTTGGCGCCAGGCTGGCGCGAGCGGGCTTCAACCACGCGCACCAGCAACGGCAGGCCGCCATTTTTGTATGCGCGAGCCAAGCCGAGGATCTCGTCATTGATCGTGTCCTGGGTCTGCGCCGTCAGCATGCGCGCCGAGAGCGACGTCATGTAAAAGACGAGCAGCACGGCGCAGAGAGCGAAAAGCAGAAGGTAAAGCGCCGAGAGCCGGGCCGCCGTCGTCTTCATGATGGCCGGCAGGGAAAGAGCCATGTGCGCCTAGATCAGGATGACGATTGGCTGCACGGTAACCCCTTGTTGCAGCATCTTTTCCGAAACGTTCCCTGACTTTCGGTTTGGGATCATGCTCTAGCCGCCTTTCAGCATGTAGCCCGCGCCGCGGATGGTGTGCAGGATCGGTTTGTCGAAACCCTTTTCGATCTTGCCGCGCAGGCGCGAGACATGAACGTCGATGACGTTGGTCTGCGGATCGAAATGATAGTCCCAGACATTTTCCAGCAGCATGGTGCGCGTCACCACCTGGCCGGCGTGGCGCATCAGATATTCCAGCAGGCGGAACTCGCGCGGCTGCAGCGTGATCTCGCGGCCGGCGCGCTTGACCGAATGCGACAGACGGTCGAGCTCGAGATCGCCGACGCGGTAGACGGTCTCGGTTTCCCGGGCGCCGGCGCGACGGTTCAACACCTCGACGCGGGCAAGCAATTCGGAAAAAGCGTAGGGTTTGGTGAGATAATCGTCGCCGCCGGCGCGCAGCCCGGTGACGCGGTCGTCGACCTCGCCCAGCGCCGACAGGATCAGCACCGGCGTGGTGTTGCCGCGCGAGCGGAGCGCTGCGATCACCGACAGCCCGTCGCGGCGCGGCATCATGCGGTCGACCACCATCACGTCATAGTCGCCGGCGTCGGCAAGCGCGAAGCCGGTCTCGCCGTCCCCGGCGACATGGGCGGTGTGGCCCGCCTCGGCGAAGGCTTTCTGCAGGTAGTCCGCAGCCTCGCGGTCGTCTTCCATGACGAGAATCTTCATGGAGCCGTTATACGCGATTTCACTGGAAGGTTGAGGGGCAGCCATGACTCAGCGCCTTTGCGTTCGCCAGCCGCATGTCGTGATCCCAGACCGGTACCCACTTGCGGGCACCGTGCTTGGCAAGCGGCAGCGGGTGATGGGAAACCCGCTGCCGCAGGAGCGAAACACGGTGACTGACTGACGTGCTCGGCCCCATGTTTTCCCGGCGGCGGCTCGGGGGTGTTGAAACCGCCGCAAGGAAAAGTCGCTGAGCAATTCCAGGAAAGGCGTGAAGCGGGTTTCCGTCCGGAATTGCGTCAAACAGAGAGTTAGAGCGGTTCTGCGTTCTCGAGGAGCGATTGAACCGCTCTCTCAGATCAGCCCTTGCCGACCGGCAGCGCGACGAAGCGGTTGCTATCGTCGCGGGTGATCTGCATCAGCACGGCCTTGCGGCCCGACTTGGAGGCATCGGTCATGGCCTTGGAAACGTCGTCGGTAGTGTTCACCTCGTTCGAATTGATCGAGGTGATGACGTCGCCGGGCTGGATGCCGCGGTCGGCCGCATCGCTGTCCGGATCGACATCGGTGACCACCAGGCCCTTGCCGTTTTCCGACTTGGTGACGGTGAGGCCGAGATCGGCGAGCGTATCGGCCTTGGCGGGAGCCGCCTGCTTGTTGCCGTCTTCGTTCGAGGCCTGCTTGTCGCTCGAAGGCAGTGTGCCGAGGTCCACCTTGACCGTCTCGTTCTTGCCGTTGCGCCAGACAGTAACATCAACCGACTTGCCCGGCGCATAAGCGCCGATCATGCGGGCGAGTTCCTTCGGCGAGGCGACGTCCTTGCCGTCGACCTGGGTGATGACATCGCCGGCGACGATGCCTGCCTTCTTGCCGGGACCAGCGTCCTGCGCGCTCGAAACCAGCGCGCCCTTGTCCGACTTCAGGCCGAGCGACTCGGCGATGTCGGAGGTGACCGGCTGGATCTCGACGCCGAGCCAGCCGCGCTGGACGGAGCCGTTCTTCATCAGGTCTTCGACCACCTGCTTGGCGGTCGAGGCCGGAATGTCGAAGGCGATGCCGACACTGCCGCCCGACGGCGAGAAGATGGCGGTGTTGATGCCGATCACCTGGCCGTTGAGGTTGAAGGTCGGACCGCCCGAATTGCCGCGGTTGACCGAGGCGTCGATCTGGATGAAGTCGTCATAGGGGCCGGCGCCGATGTCGCGGCCGCGGGCCGAAACGATGCCTGCGGTGACGGTGCCGCCGAGGCCGAACGGGTTGCCGACCGCCACGACCCAGTCGCCGATGCGGATCTTGGAGTCGTCGGCGAAGTCGACATAGGTGAACTTGCCACCGCCATCGACCTTCAGCACGGCGAGGTCGGTGCGCGGATCGGTGCCGATCAGCTTGGCGTCGAGCTCCTTGCCGTCATTGGTGACGACGGTGAAGTCGGAGCCTTCCGAAACCACGTGATTGTTGGTGACGAGGTAGCCGTCCTCAGAAATGAAGAAGCCCGAACCTTGAGCCACGGGGCGCGGCTCGCCATTGCCGTGGTTGCGGTGGTTGAACCGGGGCATGCCGAACTGGCCGCCCTGATCGCCGAAGCCGCGGAACTCCCTGAAGAAGCGGCGCAGCTGCGGATTATCCGGCAGGTTGTCGAAGCCGTTCTGATCGTCGGAGCCGTCATCGGCCGTCGGCTGGATCTTGGCCTTCACCTTGACGCTGACCACCGCCGGCGAGACGCGCTCGACGACGTCGGCGAAGCTCGGAACCTGCGGAGCCTCGACACGCACAGCATCGGCCAGCACGGGCGCAGTGCCGGTGGCAAGCGCGCCTGCGCCGACAGCACCAATCACGGCCAGGGACGCGACAGCCGCCATCAGGCGCTTGCGGGTGCTTGAATATGAATCGGGGGCAATATTCATGGGTCTCGTTTCCTCTTTCGAAGTGGATGCGCTCAGGAGAGCATCCTCGGAAAAGAGACTTAGTGAGGCGCACATTACGGCGCCATTTCCGATATATGAAAATTTTGTAATGTTGGCGCTTTAATCGCGCAGCAGCTTGTCCAGCGCCGCCTGTTCCTCGGCGCTGAGCGTGCTGCCCGGCGCGCGGCGTGAACGGGTGCTGAGCACGATGAAGATGCCGCCGGCCAGAAGCAAAAGCGCCGGGGTGCCCCACAAAAGCGCGTTGCGCAGGCTGAAGCGCGGCTTCAAGAGCACGAACTCGCCGTAGCGCGACACGATGTAATCCATCACCTGCTGGTCGGTATCGCCGGCGACGAGGCGCTGGCGCACGAGGATGCGCAGGTCGCGGGCCAGATCGGCGTCGGATTCATCGATCGACTGGTTCTGGCAGACCATGCAGCGCAAGCCTTCGGAAAGCGCGCGTGCGCGAGCCTCCAGCGCCGGATCGGGCAGCACCTCATCGGGCTTCACCGCCTGTGCCGTGCCGGCGAAGACCAACGCCAGCAGGAGGATCAGCGGGGCGAGCGAAAACTTCGCTTTCATGTCGGGCTCGCGGGCAAGGCAGCGGCAGCCGGCTTGCGGCGCCTCGCGGGGGCGCCAACGCGCAGGCGCCGGTCGAGCAGCGACATGGCGGCGCCCGCCATCATCACCAGCCCGCCGTCCCAGATCAGCGTCACCAACGGCTTCCACCACAGGCGCACGACGACCGAGCCGTCCTTGCCCTCATCGCCGAGCGACAGATAGAGCTGGCTCACACCCAGCGTCCTGATGCCGGACTCGGTCGTTACAGTCTGCCGCACCGGATAGAGGCGTTTTGCCGAGGTGATCTCGCCATCGGCATTGCCATCGGCGCCAATCAGCAGGAAGCGTCCGCGCTGCTCGGTGAAGTTTGGGCCTTTCTGAGGAAACAGTCCCTCGAAGCGCAGCGTGTGGCCGGAAAGTTCCACCGTCTCGCCGGCGCGCATGGTGAGAATCTTCTCCGTGCCGAACGAAAGCGTGCCGACGATGCCGAGCAAGGTGAGCCCGAGGCCGAGATGGGCAAGCGCGGTGCCGAAGACCGAGCGCGGCAGGCCGGCAAAGCGTCTCAGCACGTCGGCCGGCGCCACCGAGCCGATGCCCGACTTGACGGCAAGGTCGGTCAGCGCGCCGGCGACAAGCCAGACGGCGAGGCCGACGCCAAGCGCAGCGAAGACCGAGGCGCCATCGATGAACAGGCCGGTGACCAGCATCGCGGCGATCGCCAGCCCGAAGGCCGCCATCAGGCGCTGCGAGGCGGCAAGGACGTCGCCGCGCTTCCAGGCAAGCAGCGGACCGAACGGCACGATGGCGAGCAGCGGCAGCATCAGCGGGCCGAAGGTCAGGTCGAAGAAGGGCGCGCCGACCGAGATCTTGCCGCCGGTGATGGCCTCAAGCGCCAGCGGGTAGAGCGTGCCGACGAGCACCGTCGCGGTCGCCGTGGTCAGGAACAGATTGTTGAGCACGAGCGCGCCTTCGCGCGAGATCGGCTGGAACAGGCCACCTGCGGTCAGGGTGGAAGCGCGCAGCGCAAACAGCGCCAGCGAGCCGCCGATGAACAGCGTCAGGATGCAGAGGATAAAGACGCCGCGCGCCGGATCGGTGGCGAAGGCATGCACGGAAGTCAGCACGCCAGAGCGGACAAGAAAGGTGCCGAGCAGCGACAGCGAGAAGGTGAGGATGGCAAGCAGCAGCGTCCAGATCTTCAGCGCCGAGCGCTTTTCCATGACGATTGCCGAATGGAGGAGCGCCGTGCCGGCGAGCCAGGGCATGAAGGAAGCGTTCTCGACCGGGTCCCAGAACCAGAAGCCGCCCCAGCCAAGCTCGTAATAGGCCCAATAGGAGCCCATGGCGATGCCGCCGGTCAAAAACATCCAGGCGACCAGCGTCCAGGGCCGCACCCAGCGCGCCCAAGAGGCGTCGATGCGGCCTTCGATCAGGGCTGCGACCGAGAAGGAGAAGCAGATCGAGAAACCGACATAGCCGAGATAGAGCAGCGGCGGATGGATGGCGAGGCCGAGGTCCTGCAGGATCGGGTTGAGATCGCGGCCCTCGATCGGCGCCGGGTTCAGCCGGATGAAGGGATTGGACGTCGCCAGGATAAACAGGAAGAAGACGGCGCCGATCATGCCCTGCACGGCCAGAACATTGGCTTTGAGCGTCGCTGGCAAGTTGGAACCGAAGACAGCGACGAGCGCGCCGAAGAAGGTCAGGATCAGCACCCAGAGCAGCATCGAGCCTTCGTGGTTTCCCCAGGTGCCGGTGATCTTGTAGATCATCGGCTGCAGCGAATGGGAGTTTTCCCAGACGCTCGCCACCGAGAAATCGGAGCCGGCATAGGCGGTGGCAAGAGCGGTGAAGGACAGCGCGGTCAGCGCAAAGCCGGTGACCGCGACCGGGCCGCCGACCGCCATCAGCCGCTGGTTGCCGGCGCGGGCGCCGACCAATGGCACCAGCATCTGCACCAGCGACAGCGCGAAGGCGAGGACGAGCGCGAAATGTCCGGTCTCAACCATTATTGGCTCTTGCTCTCCTGCCAGACGCCCTTGGCTTTCAAGCCGTCGGCGACTTCCTTGGGCATATAGCGCTCGTCGTGCTTGGCTAAAACGCTATCGGCGACGAAGACGCCGTCCGGGCCGAAAGCGCCCTCGGTGATGACGCCCTGCTCCTCGCGGAAGAGGTCGGGCAGGATGCCGGTATAGGTGACCTTGACCGATTTCTGCTCATCGGTGACCGAGAAGGCGACGGTCGCGCCCTGACCGCGAACGATGGTGCCTTTTTCGACGAGCCCGCCAAGGCGAATGCGCTGTCCGGGCTGGACGGTTGCGGCGGCGAGGTCGGCAGGCATGTAGAAATACGAAGCCTTCTGGCCGAGCGCGTAGAAGATAAGACCGGCAGCAGCGCCGAGGAAGGCCAGCCCTGCGAGGATCACCGACAATCGCTTCTGCTTGCGCGTCATGGCCTACTCCGTCGCCGTCACGCCGAGGGAGGCGGCAAAGGCGGTGAATTTCTTGGCCTGCTCGCTGTCGGCGCCGAAGACGGCAACCGCGCGGCCGAGCGCGTCGCGGGCCCGGTCGGCCTCGCCGAGCACGACATAGGAACGAATGAGCCGCATCCACCCTTCCTCGTCGCGCGGATTTTGTTTCAGCCGGTCGTCGAGGCTGGCGACCATGGTCTCGATCATTACCTGCCGGTCCTGCGGCGCCATCTGCTGCGCCGCCTCGACCTGCCCGGCATCCGGGCCGGTCGCCGGCTTGCCTGCCGCCGCCGGCGGCTCGGCCGTTTCGGCGAGCGCCTGCTGGACGGCGCTGCGCCAGGGCGAATCGGGCGCAAGCTGACCGAGCATCTTTTGCCAAGCGGCGGCGGCTTCCGCCTTCCTGCCTTCCTGGGCCAGGCCCATCGCCAGATAGAAATTGGCCTTGGCGTTGGCGGGATCGAGCTTCAAGGCCGCGTCGAAGGCGCCCTGAGCCTCGGCCGTGACGATCCCGCCGGCAGCGTTGGCGATCGCCTCGCCAAGGCCGGCCTGGCGCACGGCGCTGTCGCCGTCGAGGCGGATGGCGTTGCGATAGGCGGTCACCGCGTCGGCGTAGCGCTGTAGGCGCAGATAAACCGGCGCAAGCACGTCCCAGCCCTTGCCGTCCGAAGGGTTGGCGGCGAGATGCGCCTCGGCGCGGGCAACCAACTCGTCGACCGAGGACTCGGCAGGGTTCTTGGCCAGCCGCTCGGCCAGCGGCTGCGAGGGCAGATCCGGGGAGCCGAGTGAGCCGTAGAGCCCCCAGCTGACCAGCGGCACCGCCAGCACGGCGGCGGTGGCGACCAGCCTTGCGGCGCGCGAAGGGCGCGGCGCTCGCGCGTTTGGCTGGCTGTCCGAGCCGAGACGCAGAATGCGGCGGCCGATCTCGGCGCGCGCTTCCTCCGCCTCACCCGGCTGGATGAGACCGCGCGCCATGTCGCGGTCGAGTTCCGAAAGCTGGTCGCGATAGACTTCGAGATCGTGATCGCCGGCTGTCGATGCGGCTTTCGTGCCGCCGGCCAGCGGCAAAAGCACCGCCAGGCTGGCGCCCAGCGTAAGGATTGCAGCTATGACCCAGAACAGCATGGCTATTCCAATAAAGGCAGAGCCCTGCCCTGCCAACACGGACGCCCTGCGACGCTTTGGCGGCAGACGCGCCGGCCGTCCTTGATCAATGTCAAATTGCGCCGATCGTTGCTAATTCAGGTCAGCGGCGTCCAGCTGCCGTCGGCATTGCGGCAGGCGGTGCCGCGCGCCGTGACGCCCGAACCGCTCGTGTAAACGGTGTGGGTGTATTGGCGGCAGTCCTGCGAGCCGACCCGGTAGGGCTGGGCGGCAACGACCTCGCCATAATGGGTCGAGCTGTCGCCCTTCCACGTCACCTTCTGGCCGCTGGCGTTGTATTCCAGCGCCTTGTACTCGGCCTCGAGGCCTTTGCGCTTTTCGGCATCGCTCAGACCCGAACCGATCGAGCCGCCGATGAGCCCGCCATTCATGGCCGCGACGATGCCGGCTCCCACCTTACCGGCGGCCGGCGGCGTGGCGACGGGCGTGACCGGAGAGGTCGGGCCGGTCCTGCCCAGCGTGGTGCAGCCCGACACGGCCATCAGGGCGGAAACGAGCGCAACGCGAATCTTCATGCCAGCAACCGGTTCTCTTGAGCGGGATGGGCTTCTTGGGCGAAAAGCACTTCTGGAGCGAGATGGATCGGGAACCGCGCCAGCGGGAAGGATAGCGAGCCCATAGTATTGATATTTGTCGGAAATTTGGCCGCGAGCGGCCGCACGGAAATCGATAAAAACATTATTGAAGGCTCCGCAATCTTACCACTGCCCTCAAGCCGCCCATGCTGGACCGTTCCAGCGCCAGGGCGCCTCCATACTCGTTGACGAGGTCGGCGACAATGGCCAATCCAAGCCCCGTTCCCGGCTTCGTCTCGTCGAGTCTCTTGCCGCGTTTCAACACTTCCCGCGCGCTGTCCTCGGGAATGCCGGGGCCGTCGTCCTCTATAACGATTTCAAAAAGGTTGGGGCTTCCCGCAACGGTGGCGACCGAGACGGCAACGGCGCTTTTCGCCCATTTCATGGCATTGTCGAGGAGATTGCCGAGCAATTCCTCAAGATCCTCGCGCTCGCCGGCAAAGACGATCCCGGCGGCAGGCTGCGACAGCGAAAGCTGTGTCTGCGGGTTGAGCTTGCGCAGCACGCGCACCATGCGCTCGACCAGCGGCGCCACCGGCGTGCGGAAGACGACGCTGTCGCGCTGGGCGGCGACGCGGGCGCGCTGCAGATAATGGTCGACCTGCTTTTGCATCGAGGCAGCCTGCTCGGCGATGAGCTCGCCCTTGGCGCCGCCGAGCGCGCGGCCCTCGTTGATCAGCACGGCAAGCGGCGTCTTCAGGGAATGGGCGAGGTTGCCGACCTGGGTGCGCGAACGCTCGACGATGCGCCTGTTGTTCTCGATCAGCGCATTGGTCTCGCTGGCCAGAGGCTCGATCTCGGCCGGGAAGCGCCCGTCGAGCCGCTGCGCCGTGCCCTCGCGCACCATCGCCAAAGCATTGCGCACGCGGCGCAAAGGCTGCAAGCCGAAAAGGATGGCGATGGCGTTGATGGCGATCATGCCGACGCCGAACAGCGACAGATAGGTGAGCAGCCGGCGCTGGAAGCTCGCGATCTCCTGCTCGAGCTCGCTGTGATTGCCCATGACGCGGAAGCGCGCGGCGCGGTTCTTGGCATCGAGCACGAACTCGCTCTCGAAAACCTCTAACTCCTCGCCCTTGATGCCCTCGGTCGAATAGCTGCGCTGGAAGTTCGCGTTGAACGGCACCTCGGCGACGCTCGGCGACAGGATCGAGGAGGTCATCGAGGAGGAATGGAGTTCGCCGTGAACGTCTTCGGAGGCCGGCTCGACCGACCAGTACCAGCCGGAATTCGGCTCCGAGAAGCGCAGATCGCCAAGGTCGGGCGAGCCGATGAGCGCGCCATTGTCGGAAATGCCGACGGAGCCGATCAGGTTGAACAGATGCGCCGAAAGCAGACTGTCGAAGCCGCGCTCGCTGGCCTGGCGGTAGAGCGTGGTTATGAGCGTGAAGATGACGACGAGCGTCAGGATCGCCCAAATCGTGGAAAAGGCGATGACGCGGAAGGTCAGCGAGCGCGGCCAGAGCCGCAGCTTTGAAAGCCACGTTCTCATCGTCGGCTTCAGCGGTTCCGCGTCACGCCTCCGGCTCTCGCATGCGATAGCCCATGCCTCGCACGGTTTCGATCATGTCGATGCCCATCTTCTTGCGAAGCCGTCCGACGAACACCTCGATGGTGTTGGAGTCGCGGTCGAAGTCCTGGTCGTAGAGATGTTCGACCAATTCGGTGCGCGATACCACCTCGCCCATATGATGCATCAGATAGGCAAGCAGCCGAAACTCGTGGGAAGTGAGCTTCAGCGGCACGCCGTTGACGTCGGCCTTGGAGGCCTTGGTGTCGAGCCTCAGCGGCCCGCAGGTGAGCTCGGACGAGGCATGGCCGGCGGCGCGGCGGATCAGCGCCCTCACTCTGGCCAGCACCTCCTCGATGTGAAAAGGCTTGGTGACGTAGTCGTCGGCGCCCGCGTCGATGCCGGCAACCTTGTCGCTCCAGCGGTCGCGGGCGGTCAGGATCAGCACAGGCATCTTGCGCCCGCCGCGGCGCCAGCGCTCGACGACGCTGATGCCGTCCATCTGCGGCAGGCCGATGTCGAGGACGACGGCGTCGTAAGGCTCGGTGTCGCCGAGGAAATGCCCCTCTTCGCCGTCATAGGCGCGGTCGACCACATAGCCGGCATCTACCAGCGCATCCGTAAGCTGCCGGTTGAGATCCTTGTCATCCTCGACGACGAGCACGCGCATGGTTCGTAGCCTGTTGAAGGGTGGAGGTATAGGCCGATTCCGCCGGCCAGGAAACTTAAGCCTGTTAAAGGGAATTGGGCGTCAGTCCAGCGGCACCACGATCTCGGTACGGCGCGGCCGCTGGCCCTCCTTGCCCGGGACCAGTACCACGATCACGCAGACCTGCTGTCCGCCGCGCGTGGCCTGCGAGGCCTTGGCGAGCGTGCCGCCGTTCTGCGCGGCGATCTGCTGGCCGATTGCATAGCAGTCGCTGGCAGCAAGCACGAGCGGCTGATCGACCGATGGCTCGACGGGCGGCATCGCCGTCGCCTGCGACGCAAAAATCCCGGCTGCGGCAAGCGCCAGCGTCGCGGCGCGAGTAAGGGAGCGGAACGTTTTCATGATCACGGTACTAACGCATTTGTGCTGAACATGAAATGAACGGTGAACGGCCGAAAATCCATGCCCGCCATACCCCCTGCCCGCGAGACGAACAAATGCGAGTCCAACTGCCTGGGCCCATCAGGACCAGCATGGATTGATAGCCGGAAAATCACGGGCGCGGCTACGGTTTTCGCGGCTAGCATATGCTCTAATTTGCGCCGTGAAGCAGTTGAGGACGGGGAGAATGCCATGAGCCATGACGACCTTGCCAGTCTTTACAAGGGCTACATTGCCTGCCTCAACGAACAGGATTGGGACAATCTCGGCCAGTTTGTCGGCGAGGAGGTGCAGTATAATGGCGAGACGGTGGGGCTTTCGGGCTATCGCCGCATGCTGGAAGGCGATTTTCAGGCCATTCCCGATCTGCGTTTCAACATCGAGCTTCTGGTTTCAGAGCCACCACGCGTGGCGGCCCGTCTGCATTTCGACTGCAGGCCCAAGGGCATGCTGTTCGGCCTGGCGGTGAACGGCAGGCGAGTCACTTTCGCGGAGAACGTCTTTTATGAAATCCAGGACGGGCGGATACGCGAGGTCTGGTCCGTCATCGACAAGGCCGCCATCCAGGCCCAGCTCTAGAGAAGTCCATCGTTTCAAGGAAACGCGGAATTGCTCTAACTCCTTTTTTTTGTACTTCCGGACGGAAAACCGCTGCGCACCTTTCCTGGAATTGCTGAAGGAAAAGCTGGTCTCTCAGGCACTTTCTTGCGTCAGCGCGCGGAAGCGCAGCAGCCCGTGGTGCACCGCGAGGTCGTCGTCATAGCGCGCCTCGGCGAATTCCAGCGACAGCCGCGTCTGGCCACGCGGGCCGATCGAGAGGGCCGCGCCGTCGAGGCGCGCCTTGATGCTGTCCATGATGAGCCGCGTCTCGGCCTCGCCCTGCGCCTTCGACCAGATGTGGAGCGTGATGAGTTGGTCGTCGTTGTCGTCGGCGCCGGTGTCCAGGTCGAAGGCGCTAGTGCGGCCGTAGGTGACGTGCGGAAATGCGGCTTTGGCGTCGGCGCGCTCGAGCAGGCCGGCGCCGCCCAGCAGCGCCGACAGCGACGCATCGGTCTTCAATCGCAGGAACAAGGCCTGCATCAAATCGCCAGGCGCCGTCATATGTGGTTCCTCTCGCCTGCCTTGTCCTCATCGCAGCGTAGCCGCCTTGCACCCGTTTCGCCAGATCGTCGGACGGCGTCTTGAGGCAATGCCATCAAGCCTTGCCGCTGATCACCGTTGCCTGATCCCTGATCACCACAGTTACGAAACGGATGACGGCGCACAGGCGCCTCATCACCGATCTCGCGGCGATAGACAAGCAAAACCGGGCGGCTGCCGAGAGTTTCGGGGGCGAGCCGCACCATGCGCGGTTCCGGTTCGGCGGGCATGCAGGGCATCACGCGTGTCACGATGTGGGGCGACACGGTTTTTGAGGGAGGCGCCGCGCAGGGTCTGGTGGAGCAATGCGACTACGTCTACACAAGGCTGCTGCCCGGCTGGGGCGCCGGTCGCTTTCGCCGCAGGGCGCAAGCCTGGCTGACGAGCGGGGCAGACTGGCCAGGGAGGCCGGAGATGAAACTTCTGATCTTTGGCGCCTCGGGCGCGACCGGCCGCGCCCTCGTCTCGGCGGCGCTGGCGGAAGGCCATCTGGTCACCGCCTTCGTCCGCACCCCGCGCAAGCTCGCCATCAGCCACGACCGTCTGAGCGTGATCGTCGGAGACGTCGCCGACTGCAAGGCGGTGGAGGGCGCGATTGCCGGTCACGACGCGGTGTTGAGCTGCCTCGGTGTCGGCGTGCCACTGAAGCACGACGCGGCGGTGATTGCCGGTATCGGCTTCATCGTCGAGGCGATGCAACGGAGCGGGCCAACCCGGCTCATTTATCAGTCCTTCCTCGGCGTCCGCGACAGCCGGCGGCAATTGGGGCCACTGCTCGGCGGCATCCTCGTGCCGCTCGTGCTGCGCCATGAAGCGGCGGATCACGAAGCGAAGGAAAGGCTCATCGCGCAGTCCGGCCTCGACTGGACGATCGTGCGACCGCCAAAGCTCGGCAACGGTCCAGCCATCGGCCGGTTCCGCCACGGCCACGGCATCCGGGCCAGATCCTTGTTGCCGACGCTGGCGCGCGCCGACGTGGCGGCCTTCATGCTCGATCAAGTCAGCGACAAGACCTATTCGCGTACAGCGGTTGCCCTGCTGCCTTGACCTCACGACACCGGTGCCGCGCCGCCCTCTTCGGTGCGACGTGCGATGAAATCGTCGAGCACGCCGGCGGTGGCGGCAGCGGATGCGGGCGGCTGGAAATCGGAAAGAATCCGCTTCCAGATGCCGGTGGCGCGCTCCGTCGCGGTCTTGCCGCCGGATTGCGTCCAGTTGCCGAAATTCGACCAGTCGGCCACCAGCGGTTCGTAAAAGGCGGTGCGGTAGCGGACCATGGTGTGGGCGGCCGAGAAGAAATGGCCGCCGGGCTGCACCTCGGCAATGGCGTCGAAACCAATGGCGTCGGCATCACCCGGTGTCGTGGCGCAAAGCTCGGCGACCGTCTGCAGCGCCTCGATGTCGGTAATCAGCTTTTCGAACGAGACGCTCAAGCCGCCCTCCAGCCAGCCTGCCGCATGGATGCAGACGGTGGCGCCGGCAAGCACCGAGCCCCATAGCGCGAACTGCGTCTCATGCGCCGCCTGCGCGTCGGAGACATTGGCGGCGCTGCCGCCGCCGGAACGCCAAGGCAAGCCGGTGAAGCGCGCGAGCTGGCCGGCGCCCAAGGTCGCCTTGATGTGCTCCGGCGTGCCGAAGGCCGGCGCGCCCGACTTCATGTCGACATTGGAGGAAAACGAGCCATAGACCACCGGAGCGCCGGGGCGCACGATCTGGGCGAGCGTCAGCCCCGCCAGCGCCTCCGCATGCTGCAGGGTCAGCGCGCCGGCGACCGTGATCGGCGCCATGGCGCCCGCCAGGCAGAAGGGCGTGATGATCGACACCTGGCCGAACCTGGCGAAGTCGATGATGCCTTGCGCCATCGGGATATCGAGCTGGCGCGGCGAATTGGTGTTGATGACGGTGTAGCAGAAGGCGCCGTTGCGAAATTCGTCCTCCGAGAGGCCGCGCGCCAGCCGGACCATCTCAAAACTGTCCTCGACCTGCGGCGTGCCGCGCGCGAAGACGAAGGGAAACTTGTCGGACAAGGTGAGCTGCGCGCGGCCGGTGGCAAAGTGGCGAAAGCGCGTGTCGACGTCCTGCGGCTCGATGCAAGGGCCGAGCATATGCAGCACGTCGAAATGCTGCAGGAGCTTCATGAATTCCTCGAAGGCGGCGAGCGTGCCCGGCCGCCTTCCGCGCTCGAGATCGGTGACGTTGGGCGCGCCGGAGCCGGCGAGGAATGTCATGGACCCAAGCTCGAGGATAAGGTCACGGGAGCGGGCGCCGCCATAGGCGGGGATCGAGCGCGGCGCGGACGCCAAGGCTGCCTCGACCATGTCGCGGCCGATCCGCACCATCTGGCTGTCCTCGTCGACCAGGGCCCCGGCCTTGGCAAGAATGGCGCGCGCCTCCGGCAGCAGCACCTTGATGCCGAGTTCTTCCAGCACGCGCAGCGCCGTGTCGTGGATTGCGGCGACCTGATCGTCGGAAAAGACCGGCTGCGGCAGGAAGGGGTTCTTCAGCGAACGATAGTTCGGGCGGCGGCTGGACTCGCTACCGGCCTCGCCGGTGCGTCCGCGCCGGCGTTCGCGCCTCTGATCGCGTGCGGCCTCATCAATCATGCCCAATCCTCCCTATTGCCGCATTGCCTCGCCCTTGGGGTCGTAGGGCGAGGCCGCGATGACGCGCGCCGGCCGTTCGACGCCGACAATGTGGACGGAAAGTTGCGTCCCCTCCCCGGCGAAATCGTCATCGAGCAACGCCAGGGCGACGCTCTTGCCAACCGTGTAGCCGTAGCCGCCGGAAGTGACGAAGCCGACGCGCCGGCCCTTGTGCCAGACAGGCTCGAAACCGCTGGCGTCGGCGTCGACGGCATCGACTTCCAGGGTCACGATCCGCCGGGCGACGCCCGCCTTGTGCTCCTTGAGAGCTGCTTCGCGGCCGACAAAATCGCCCTTGTCGAAGGCGACGAACCGGTCAAGGCCGGTCTGGCCGGGCGTGTAGCCTTGGGTAAACTCGCGCGACCAGATGCCGAAACTCTTCTCCAGCCGCAGCGCGTTGAGCGCGTAGTAGCCGATCTCGGCGAGACCAAGATCTTCGCCGGCGGCGAGCAGCGTCTCGCGCAGCGTCCCGTGCAGGGTGGCCGGGCAATTGATTTCGAAGCCGAGCTCGCCGGCGATCGACAGCCGGGCGACCCGGGCGCGAACCATGCCGATGTCGAACTCGGCGCAGGCCATGAACGGCAGGGTTTTGGCGGAGACGTCCTGGTGCGTGGTGCGTTCGACGACCTTCCTTGCATTCGGCCCGGTCACCAGGAAGCCGGACATCGCGTCCGAGATGTCGTTAACCGAGACGCCGTCCGCCATGTGCGCCTCGAACCAGCGCATGTGGAATTCGCGCAGGTAATAGGAGCCCATGATCCAGTAGTCGCCGCCGCCCCAGTTGAGCACGGTAAGGTCGCCCTTCAGCCTGCCGTCATGGCCGAGCATCGGGGCAAGCTTCGCGCGCCGAGGCTTCGGCAGTTTGCAGGCAAGCAGCCGGTCGAGCCAGGCCTCGGCGCCGGGACCGGACACGGCGTAGCGCGAGAAGGCCGTGGTGTCGACGAGGCCGGCGGCGCGGCGCACCTGCAGCACCTCATCGCCAACGATGTCGAAGGCGTTGGAGCGCTTCAGCGTCGTCTCCTCGCGAAAACCCATTGGCGCGAAATAGGCCGGGATTTCCAGCCCCCATGAGGCCATCCACTCGGCGCCGGCCGCGCTCATGCCGTCGTAGGCGCCGGGCCGCTTCAGCGGCCGGCCCGCCGGCAGCCGCTCGTTGGGGAAGGTCATGACGAAGCGACGGGCGTAGAACTGGCGCGTGGTTTGCCTGAGATACTCGCGGTTGGCGGCGAAGGCGCCGTAGCGGGCGATGTCCATGCCGAAGATGTCGGCCTGCGGCTCGCCGTAGATCATCCATTCGGCCAGCGACTTGCCGACGCCGCCACCCTGGCTGAAGCCGGCCATGACGCCGCAGGCGACCCAGTAGTTCTTCAAGCCACGCACCGGGCCAACCAGCGGATTGCCGTCGGGGGTGAAGGTGAAGGCGCCATTGACCCATTTGCGGATGCCCGCCTTGGCCAGGCAGGGGAAGCGCTGATACGCCTTCGAAAGCTCCGGGCTGATGCGGTCGATGTCCTCGGGGATCAGCTCGATGCCGTAGTCCCAGGGCGCACCGTCCATGTTCCAATGGTTTGGGTTCTGCTCGTAGACACCGAGCAGCACGCCTTTGCGCTCCTGCCGAAGATAGGAGAAGCCGTCGAGATCGACGGCAAGGCCGAGCTCGTTGTCCAGGGCAGCGACCTCCGGAATGTCCTCGGTGACGAAATAATGGTGCTCCATCGGCGTCACCGGCAGGTCGACGCCTGCCATGAGGCCGACCTGCTTGGCCCACAGGCCGCCGGCGTTGACGACATGCTCGGCGACAATCGCGCCCTTCTCCGTAACCACATCCCAGCCGCCGTCCGCGCGCTGCCTGAGCTCGATCACGCGGTTGCGCAGGATCACATCGGCGCCGCGCTTCTTTGCGGCGCCCGCATAGGCGTGCGTCGTGCCGTAAGGGTCGAGATGGCCTTCGTTGGAATCGTAAAGGCCACCCAGCACATCGCTGACATCGACGATCGGGCAGATCTCCTTGATCTCCTCGGGCGTCACCAGGCGGGCCGTCTCGATGCCCACCGACTGGAACACCGCCCAGGCCGATTTCAGCCATTCCCAGCGCTGCGGATCGCTTGCCATGTTGACGCCACCGGTCATGTGCAACCCGGCATCCTGGCCGGACTCGGCCTCGATCTCGCGGTAGAGCTTGATCGTGTAGTCCTGCAGCGCCGCGACATTGGGATCGGCGTTCAGCGCATGGAAGCCGGCCGCCGCGTGCCAGGTCGATCCGGCCGTCAACTCGGCGCGCTCGATAAGCGCCACGTCGCTCCAGCCGAAGCGCGTCAGGTGATAGAGCACCGAGGCGCCGACCACGCCTCCCCCGATGACGACTGCCCGGTAATGCGATTTCACGAGCCTCTCCCTCTCGTTGGAGAGCCTTACGATACACGTCCTGTACAGGAGTGTCTAGACACAAGTGTACAGATCGCTTGCGCGCCGCTTCCCGCCATGCCTATTGTGCGGCCATGATCATGACCGCCCCGCAGGCCGAACCGGTTCTCGGCAACATCAAGGTCACGCGCTCGGACTGGATCAATCTGGCGCTTGAGACGCTGGTTTCAGACGGTATCGAGAGCGTGCGCGTGCTCACCCTCGGCCAGAAGCTCGGCGTGTCGCGCTCAAGCTTCTACTGGTATTTCGAAAGCCGGCAGGATCTGCTCGACCAGTTGCTCAAGCATTGGCACGACACCAACACCACTGCGATCGTCGAGCGCGCCCGGCGCCCCGCCGAAACCATCATCATGGGCGTGATGAACGTATTCGAATGCTGGGCCGACGAGCGCCTCTTCGACCCGAGGCTCGATTTCGCCGTGCGCGAATGGGCGAGGCGCTCGGCAGACGTGCGGCAGATGATCGACCAGGCCGACGACGAGCGCCTCAGCGCCATCCGCGACATGTACCGCCGGCACGGCTACGACGACGAGGACGCCTTCATCCGAGCGCGTGTGCTCTACTACATGCAGATCGGCTATTACGTGCTCGACCTCAAGGAACCGGTCGAGGCCCGCGTCAGCCATCTCGCCGCCTATCTGCGCTCCTTCACCGGCCAGGAGCCGACCGAAGCGGATGTGGCGCATTTCATGCGCTTCATCGCGGCGCGCTGATGACTACCCGCCGTTCACGGCCGATTGACCTCCATTCAACAAAGCTTGTGCTGTGGCTTCGCTGCCCTTGTGAGCAGTGATAAAATGGTCGAATAGTTTGGCAGGGTGCCACCTGAAACTGCCCGCATGCTGTTTTCGGGCGAAAGCGCATTGGGGCGGAAGTCTGGAATGCCAACTCCTTCGAAACCACGCAAGAGAAGAGGCCGGATCGCCTCGGCGGCTCTTGCCGTCGATGCGTGGCTCGATTCCTCGCTCTACGAGATCAGCTTCAAAGCGCGCGAATTCTGGGAGGCCGCAACCATCTTTTCCCGCCGCTTCCGCCTGCATGGCTGGCGGCGCGCCATCATCGAGGTGCTGAGCGAAGGGTTCACCATGGGAGCCGGCGGCTTCGTGGTGCTGTTGGCGCTGGCCATGCCGGCGTTTGAGATCACCGCCGGCGATTGGCGCAACCAGGGCGATTTCGCCGTCACCTTCCTCGACCGCTACGGCAACGAGATCGGCCAGCGCGGCATCATCCAGCGCGATTCCGTGCCGGTCGACGAGATGCCGGATATCGTCATCAAGGCGGTGCTGGCGACCGAGGACCGCCGCTTCTTCGATCACTACGGCATCGACGTTCTCGGCCTGTCGCGCGCGATCTTCGAGAATGTGCGCGCCAATTCGGTGGTCCAGGGCGGCTCCAGCATCACCCAGCAGCTGGCCAAGAACCTGTTCCTGTCCAACGAGCGCACCTTGGAGCGCAAGATCAAGGAAGCTTTCCTGTCGCTCTGGCTGGAGGCCAATCTCTCCAAGAAGGAGATCCTCCAGCTCTATCTCGACCGCGCCTATATGGGCGGCGGCACGTTCGGCATCGAGGCGGCGGCGGATTTCTATTTCGGCAAGAGCGTCAAGGACCTGAACCTCGCCGAGGCGGCAATGCTGGCCGGCCTGTTCAAGGCGCCCACCAAATACGCCCCGCACATCAACCTGCCGGCCGCCCGTGCGCGCGCCAATGTGGTGCTCTCCAACCTTGTCGACGCCGGCTTCATGACCGAGGGCCAGGTGCTGCAGGCGCGGCTGCATCCGGCAGATGTCGTCGACCGCGGCGAGCAGAAGAGCCCCGACTATTTCCTCGACTGGGCCTTCGACGAGGTCAAGAAGATCGCCAAGCCCGGCCAACACTCGCTGGTCGCCCATACGACCTTCGACGCCAATATCCAGAAAGCGGCCGAAGAGTCGGTCGAATTCCATCTCCGCCAGTTCGGCAAGGAATACAACGTTACCGAGGGCGCGGTGGTGGTGATCGAGACCAACGGCGCGGTGCGCGCCATTGTCGGCGGCCGCGACTATGGCGCCAGCCAGTTCAACCGCGCCACCAAGGCGCTGCGGCAGACCGGGTCGTCGTTCAAGCCTTATGTCTATGCCACCGCGATGGAGCACGGCTTCACGCCGGACTCGGTGGTTTCCGGCGGCGCCGTCAGTTGGGGCAGTTGGTCGCCACACAATTACAATGGCGGCTCGGCCGGCAACGTCACGCTGCTCACGGCTATCGCCAAGTCGATCAACACCGTGCCGGTGCGGCTCGCCAAGGACTATCTCGGTATCGGGCCGATCAAGGCGATGGCCGAATCCATGGGTGTCGAATCGCCGCTGGAATCGCACAAGACCATGGTGCTCGGCACGTCCCTCATGACGGTGATGGACCAGGCGACAGGCTACAGCGTCTTCGCGCAGAACGGCTTCGTCGGTTCCCGGCACGGCATCACGCAGCTCGTTACCCGCACCGGCGACGTCGTCTATGACTGGGCCAAGGACGCGCCGCCGCCGCACCGTGTGCTGTCGGAAAAAGCTCTGAAATACATGAACACCATGCTGGCCGCGGTGCCGGCGATCGGCACGGCGCGGCGCGCGCAGCTTCCCAACATCGTCGTCGCGGGCAAGACCGGCACCACGCAGTCCTACCGAGACGCCTGGTTCGTCGGTTTCACCGGCAACTACACGGCCGCCGTCTGGCTCGGCAATGACGATTTCACGCCGACCAACAACATGACCGGCGGGTCGCTGCCGGCGATGGTCTGGCAGCGGCTGATGGCCTATGCACACCAGAACATCGATCTGAAGCCGATCCCTGGCCTCGATCATCCCTGGGTCGACCCGGAGGCCAAGGCCGAGGAAGAGGCGAAGAAGGAGGCCGCTGATGCCGCGGCGCAGGCAGAGGCCGAGCGCCCGCCAGTGCTTTCCAGCCGCACCACGCAGACGCTGAGGGCAATGACCAAAGCCTTCCAGGCGGCACCCGCTCTCAACGCACCTACCCTGCCGGAGACGCTGTCCGCGCTTTGAACCTTCGTTCGACGCATGCGCTTGCCCCGAAACCGGTCCCACTTTCGAGTGAAATACTTAGCGGAGACTAGGCAATCTCAGCCCGGCCCATTCGCCGGGTGGGATCTCAGCCCCGACACGGAAGTTGAACGACAAGACCCTTGTCGCATCGGCGTCGACCTCGCACCGGAAGCTCAGGCGGTACCATGTGGTTGCCGTGCTGAAGGCGGCCACCGGAGGGTTAAGGACATTGCCCACCTTCAGCGGAATGGATGGCAGCCATTTGGGAGAATAGGAGGCGCCCTGCAATTCCTCGTTCAAAACGCTGCCGCAAAGATTGGCAACCCGCTGGTCGCGAGGCACCTCGCTCATAGAGCTTGTGGCCAGCGCGTCGCCGGTAGCGCCCTGCGAATAGAGCTTTCGAACACCCGGAAGGCCGGAATAGATCGGCGACGCAGCAACGGCGGCGTTGGTGGAACCTGGCGTCCCGGCGCTCTTGCTTCGGGACTTCGAGACCTTCGCGGGCCTGAACTTCAGCGCATTTGCTTGCTTGGGCTTTTGCTTTTCGGTCACGGCCGGAAGATCGACCCTATCGCCGCTCTTGGCATCCATCGGCGTCGGCGCCGCGGCTGTTTGCTTTTCGGCGGTTGGCGCTCCTGCCTCTTGCTCGGCAGCCTGCCGTTTATCCGTGTCCTGGGCTGCCTTCTCCTCACTTTGCGTGGGCTCGGCGTCCGTCGCGGCGATTACCGGCTTCTCGTCAGCCGTGCTTTGATCCGCCGGCTGATCGGCATCTGCCGGCGCGGCAGATTGCTTCTGTGCAGGCTTCGCCACGGCGGGCGGCTTGGTATCGCTATCCTTGGCCGGCGACGGCGTGTTGTCCCGGTTGCCGGCTCCATCCAGGGATTTCCTGGGGCCGGTGTCCTTGTTGCCATACTGGAAAACGGGCTTTAGCACCGCGATCGGCGGTGGCTTCGGCGGCTGCTTTTCCGGCACTGGAGGCTTTTCGACTTTTTGCTCGGGCGGTTTTTTGGCTTTCGGTTCCGGGGGCTTCTTGGCCTTGAGTTCCTTCGGCTGCGGTGCGAGCGGAGGCTTCGGCTTAGGTTGCTCGGGCGGAGGCACAAGCGCGACATTGACCGGCTGTTCCTCATCCGGCTGTTGGGCCGGCTTGGGCAAGGTATAGACCAGAAACGCTGCGATCAGCGCATGCAGCATCAGCGATGCGGGCAAAGCCCACGCCAAATTCCGACGCCGCTCTCCTGTCTCGCCCATCATCCCGACCGATGTGGAACGAAATGGCGGCGGCTTCAAGCACAGGCATCGGATCGGCGCCTGACAAGTCAGTGATTGGATGGCTACGTGCAGCGCCGCCGAGAATCAGAAGGGGCGCGGTGCGGACTTGTCCGTGACAGGCCGGTCGCCGACATGGGAACGTCATACTACTGCAGGCCGCAACCACCTGAATATCGCCATGCCCAAGGCAAGCCGGCTTGCCACGAGGCCCCGCGCCGCGATATCCCGGGCAACCTCCTCAGTTCCGGCCTTCCATGCTCAAGACCGTCTCCCTCACGCTGCTTTCGCTTGCCATGGCCATCGGCCTTGGCGGCGGCAGCGTCTGGTACGCGCTCAACGCGCAGGACGGCGTCGGCGCGATCCGCATCGGCCAATGGACAGCTTTTCCTGAAATCGGCACGGAAGGCTCCGACCCCTACTCCAAGGCGCGCGTGGCGCGTGAGGGCGTGCTGGCGCTCGGCCGGGCGGAGGGGTTGTCCTTCGTCGCCGAGCGCGACGCAGCCGGCCAGCCGCTGAAGCGGGAATGCGCCTATTCGATCGAAGGCGGCTACCCGACGGCCCGGTTCTGGACGCTTTATGCCGCCGACCAGTCGCTTGGCGTCATCGACACCGGCAAGGCGAGACAGGCGGCCCTGCAATCCTACGAAGTGCTGCGCCGGCCCGACAATTCGGTCGTCATCTCCGTCGGCGACCGCCCTGCCCCGGGCAACTGGCTCCTGACGGCTGGCTTCGGCAAGATGTATTTCGTGCTGACCTTCTACGACACGCCGATCGCGAGCAGCACCGGGCTTTCCGACGTGACGCTGCCGCGCATTCTGAAGGCGGGCTGCCATGCGTAGCCTGCTGCACGCCCTGGTCCTCGGCCTGCTCGGCGCCGGTATCGTGCATATCGCGGTGCTGTTTTTGGTGCCGGAATTTTCCGAGCGCGATGCCTGGTCGCGGCTGGCAATGGCCTCCGACCTCTACAAGATGACGCGCCTGGACGCGGAGGTCGCTGGTGCGCCTGTGGTGAAGTCGGTCGACCCCATGTTCTACGCGGCCGCCTGCCGCTTCAATCTCGCCGACGGGCTGGTGCGGATCCGGGCGCCCGGCGACGTGCCGTTCTGGTCGGCCTCGGTGTATGACCGCAGCGGCCACAACATCTATTCCTTCAACGACCACAATGCGAACAGCGAGAAGCTCGATGCCGTGGTGCTGACACCGGCGCAGATGATCGACGTGCGGCGCGATCTTCCCGAGGACTTGCAGGGCGCGATCTTTGTCGAGGCGCCGATCGAGGAGGGAATCTTTGTCGTCCGCGCCTTCGTGCCGGACGATAGCTGGAAGCCGATCGTGTCGCGCTTTCTCGAACAGAGTGCCTGCGAGCTGCAGGAATACTGAAGAGTCAGCTCAGTGATGCGGCACTAGTGGCCGTGGCGACCCAGGCTTGTCCGGGCCGTCCGGACGCGCCGCGCCGACCTGCGGCTGTGGCTCATAGCGGACGCCGGGGAAGATGATGACAGCCGCTGCCGTGTCGGTGTCGTGGGTTACTCGATTGACGGGTGCCGCTCGCGGCACGAAAGACAAGACCATGCCCATGGTTCGCGTATTCCTCTCGGTTTGACCGGAGCACAACGCAACGCCTCCAAAGTCGATTAAGGCGGGCAGAGGGTTAACGGAGCGCTAACGGATCGCGGCTAATTTGATGTTTGTTCCCTGGAGACGCGAAACCGGCCCGGCCGGAGGCGCGGGGCCGGGTCTGTGTCGAGTATCGGGCGTATCCTCCGTGTCTTCTTCGGATTTCAGGCACATCGCTATCCGGACCGAAGCGGGAAAAGCCGAAAGGCTGTTCCGCGCCGCCGTGTCGGCCTTCTGCTCGCTGACGCGCCCGTCGCGGCGCGAAATCGCCCAACTCGAGGATCTGACGCTGCCGCTGTTCGACGAAGTGTCGGTCGAATCGCGCCGCTATGTCGCCGCCGCCCTTTCCGAATGCGAATATGCGCCGGCCGCGTTGGTGCGGCGGCTGGCCGAGGAGCCGGTCGAGATCGCGGCGCCGCTGCTTACCCGCTCGGACGCGCTGAGCGACATCGACCTCATCGCGCTGATCGGCCGCCATGGCCTGCCGCACGCGCGCGCAATCGCTCGCCGCAAGGAACTCAACGCAACCATCGCCCACCTGATCCGCGCGCTGGAGAAGCCGACGCTGGTCAACACGCGGCCGCCGGAGACGGTCACGAAGCTCGCGCCGGTGAAACCGGCGCCAGCTTCCGCAACAGAAGACAACCGCCCGAATCCCGGCGTGCCTGAGGAAAACGCGCGGCGACGCCTGCGCTCGATGATGCGGCCCGCCGGCGAAAGTGCCGCTGTCAACCTGTTCCTCGGACAGCCGACTTATCTGAAGCTGCGCGAGACGGCGCTGACGGGCAACCTTGCTTTCTTCCAGACAGCGCTTGCCGATGCGCTCGACATCGATTTTGCCACAGCCCGCTCAATCACAGAGCAATCGGGCTACGCAGCGCTGCTTGCGGCGCTCAAGGCGCTCGACCTAAGCGAAGACAGGGCCTTCCTGATCGCGGTCGCGGTCCATCCCGGCGAGTTTCCGCATCCCCAGGCAATCCGTCTGTTCCTCGACCGCTATCGGCTGCTGCATCGCGAGGCAGCGCTCGACAAGGTGCGGGCCTGGAAAGCCGAAACGCTGTCTCGGGCGATCCGCGGCAATGCCATCGAGACAGGGCGCCACGCATCGAACAGCGATGACAAGGCCGCCGGCCGCAAGGCGTCCTGACCCAATTCCAGGGAAGTGCACAGCGTTTCCGTGGCCGGTCGGGACGCCGGGCCGCCGCCTCTATTCCGCCTTCACGGACACAAGCTCCTCGACCGGAACGGAGCCGGCCTCGATCTCGACCACCCAGATGTCGGGATCGAATCTCTTTTCCTTTTCCAGCCTTGCATCGAATGCCGAGCTATCGTCGCCAGAATCGAGCAAGGTGAAGAAGCGCTCGTCGGGCTTGGCCGAATCGTAGCTCGTTTGCGGCGCCGGTCCGTACAGAGCCACTTCGCCGAGCCGGTCGCGCGACAACACGAAGACGGCGCCGGCCTCGGTCGCGCCGCGCTTGACCACGGCAGCAAAACCGCCGGCGGTGAAGACACGGCGCAGAAGGGCCGATACCCACAGATCGGTAGTCACGCGCATGGCAGGGTTCCGGATGGCATGCCCGGTTCCTTACAGCATCGGCAATGGAACCGAAAAGCCGGCAGCCCTCAGTTTGTCAGGCCGATCTCGCGCATCTTGGCATAGACCACTTCGTCCGGCTCGCCGGTCTCGGGCAGGCCGAACAGCGCCTGGAATTCCTTGATCGCAGACTTGGTGCGGGCGCCTACGACGCCGTCGAGCTGCATATCGTCATTGCCGAAGGCCTTCAGGCCAGCCTGGATCTTGACGATGCGGGCGTCGGGCGCCTGCGTTGCGCCGCTGGCCTGGGCGGCGACCGGAATGGCCGCTGGTCCGGCGGCCTGGGCCGTCGCCCTATCGGCCGGTCTCGGGGCCGGATGCGGAATGGCCGCAGTCGTTTGCCTGGCGCCAAGCTGATCGAGCAGCGCGCCGTCGACATCGCCGGAGGCGGGCAGCCCGACCTTGAGCTGATAGGCCTGGATGGCCTTGCGCGTGGCTGGGCCCGTGAGGCCGTCGACGGTGCCGTCGTAGAAATTGAGGTCCTTCAATATGCCCTGCACCTGCTGGACGACCGGATCGGGCTTGGGAGCGGGCTGCGCCTGCCGCACGATGTTGATGGTGGTCTCCGGCTCATCCGAGACGGCATGCGGGAAATTCTCGATGCTCCTGGTGGCGAAGAAGGCGCCCGTGTGCGGAAAAGGCTGGTACCAGAGCGCGTTGGCCGAAACGTAGAAGAGCGTCACCAGGAAGGCGGTCGAGCCGCCGACCAGAACCGGATTGCGCGAGATCATCTGGCCGAGCGCCCCAGCGCTCTCGGCAAGCAACCCGCGCTCGGGTTCGACCACTTTAGGCCGTCTTGCGGAGCGAGCCATTGCTGTCCCCATTTGCATCCCCCTTCGGCTTTGCAATCGGCACCGGCAGCACGTCGGCCGGCGCGCCCGAGCGCCGCTTCGGTCCGTTCACCGGCAGGCTGATCGTCACCGTCGTGCCTTCGCCCGGGGCGCTCTCGATCGACATCGTGCCCTCATGCAGCGCCACCAGCCCCTTGACCAGCGACAGGCCGAGCCCGGTTCCCTCGAAGCGGCGCGTATAGTCGTTCTGGATCTGCATGAACGGCTTGCCGAGGTTGGCCATATCCTCGTCGGCGATGCCGATGCCGGTGTCACTCACCCAGAAATGCAGCCGCGAGCCGACCCGCTTGGCGCCGATCACCACGCTGCCGCCATCAGGCGTGAACTTCACGGCGTTCGAAACGAGATTGATCAGGATCTGCTGCACGGCGCGGCGATCGGCATTGATCTCGCCGGCGTGAGGCGCGATCTGCGCGCCAAGCGCGATGCTCTTGGCCTCCGCCAGGGGCCGCATCATCGAGCGGCACATGTCGGCGGCATCGGCGAAGCGGAACGGCTCGAGCTCGGTGGCATAGGCGCCTGCCTCTATGCGCGAGACATCGAGGATCGAGGTGACGACGGACAAAAGATGCTGGCCGGACTCCCTGACCAGGGCGACATATTCCTTCTGGCGCGGATCGCGGAAGGCGCCGAACATCTCGTGCAGCAGCATGTCGGAGAAGCCGATGATGGCATTGAGCGGCGTGCGCAGCTCGTGGCTGACCACCGCCAGGAAACGCCCCTTGGCCACTTCGGCGGCAGCCGCAGCCTCCCTCGCCGTGGCAAGCTCTTCGCGGAGCGCGGCGATCTCGTCATTCTCACGAAGGACGAAGGTGAAGATGTCCTGCTCTCGCGCGCCGCGCAGCAATTCAAGGCGGAACGGGCGGAAATTGTCGGCCGAGCCGCCACCGTCGCGCGGCAAGCGGATGCGCAGGTCGAGCCGGCGCTTCGGCGCGCCCTCGCGCATGTCCGCGAGCGCGGTGAGATAGGCGACGCGATCGGAAAGATGGACGCGCTCGAACAAGCCCGCGCCGAGCAGGAGCTCCGGCGCCAACTTCAGAATGGAACGCGCCTTGGCCGAAGCGTCGAGCACCTCGCCCTGGCGGCCGACGCGCAGCACGACGGCATCGATCGTCTCTTCGAGACGGTCCACCGCAGGCTCAGCCTGACGCGCGTCGGCGGGATTGGCGAAGGCCGCCGCGCGCGGCAGGAGCGTAAGCGCCCAGGTAAGCGGCAGCAGCCAGTGCCAACCGGCGATCGCGGACTCGCCGAGCGGCAGGAACTGGTTTGCGAAAGGCTGCAGCAGGATGGCGCCGAATGCCGCCAGCGCGCCCGAAATTGCTGCGCGGCGCGACCCGGCGATCCACCAAGACTCGACCGGCAAAGCCACGGCAAGCAGCGCGACTGGCGACGCCAGACCACCCGCCGCGGCAATTGCGCCAGCAAGCGCGAGGCCGCCCGTCGCCACCGAGGCACGGCCGGCGAGCGTCATGCGTCCGGTGGCGGCAACCAGAAGCGCTGCGAACCAGCACAGACCGAAAGCGCCGAAGATCGCAGCCACGGTAACGGCGGCGCCCAGACTTGAGGTGACCAGCGTCACCGCCGCACCCGCGGCGAGGAAGGGAGTGGCGAGCATGACGCCGATGAAGCGGCGCTGGCGCTGGCGCTCAGCCTCGTCCGTGACGGTCGGATGAACCATGCGTTCGCAGCCGGCGGCAACCGCGCCAGGCAGAGGAACGTATCTGGCCGTAATCGAACTCAACGCACTCGGACCCGGTCGTGAATTGCCCTGCTTCTGCAGGTGACTCTTGATTGGATTGAAAGTCGCATCCAGCGTTTAAGGAATGGATAAGGCAGAGAAGGCGAGCGCCCTGCCCGCGGCAAATATCGGGACGCCGACACCCCAAAGCCCGTCGATCTGCCGCCATGGTAAATGGAGCGTTAGCCACAGCGCGGCTCGCCTGGCTTCCTGAAAACCCAGTGCCGATGCTCGCCCTTTCCAGAATTTTTCTTTTGAAACAGCCGCATAGATGGCTATTTCAAAGTTAATACAGTGGATCAGATTTGAGTTAGATCAATAGCGAAAACCAATCCTTTCCAATTCATCTAAAATTTGAAGAAAATTCGCGGCTTCGGCGCAAGCCACGCTTCGCGCCTTCGTGCCATTGTCATGTCCATAAAAAGAGATCATGCCGATGGATGCATGATCCGATCACGACGAGGCATCGAGATGGGCTTTCTGATCAGGATGGCTTTCTGGTTTTCGCTGGTGCTCTTGGCGCTGCCGCTCAGCGTCGGCCCCGACGAGGATGGCCGCGAGGCGGTCGGGCCGATCCAGGCGTTGTTTGCGGCGCGCGAGGCGGTCGGCGACATTGCCGGCATCTGCGAGCGCAAGCCGGATGTTTGCGAGACCGGCAAATCGGCCATGCACACCATCACCGTGCGCGCCAAGGAGACAGCCAAGATCGCCGCCGCCATGCTTGATGACCAGCAGTCGGAAAAGACGGCCGCGCCCGCTGCGAAGGTAGCGCAGACGTCTGGCGAGACCACCGGCAGCGTCGCCGAGGACATCGTGCTGCCCGCCAAGGTCAACATTCCGGCGATGCTGACGGCGAAGAACTGAGATTGCTTTTTCTGGAAATGCTCTAACGCCGCGGGCCCGCCCGACCTCTCGACGCCCGCGGCGTCTTTCTTTTTCCGTGACGTGGCGGCGCCGGGTCACTATATGCGGGCAATGACGACCTCGATCGAAACGATCCGCGACGATTTCTCCCTGCTCGACGAGTGGGAGGACCGCTACCGCTATGTCATCGAGCTCGGCGAGGCGCTGCCTCCGTTTCCCGAGGCGGAACGCACACCGGCCAACAAGGTGCCGGGCTGCGTCAGCCAGGTGTGGCTGACCACCGAGCAGGGAGAAGGCGTCGATCCGGTGGTCAGCTTCCGCGGCGATTCCGACGCCCACATCGTGCGCGGCCTTGTCGCCATCATGCTGGCGCTGTTCTCGGGCCGGCCGGCCAGTGAAATCCAGAACACCGATGCGGAAGTGACGCTGAAAGAGCTCGGCCTCGACGAGCATCTGTCGCCGCAGCGCGCCAACGGCCTTCGCTCGATGGTCAAGCGCATCAAGCGCGACGCCGAAGCCGCCTTGAAGCAAACCGCCTGACTCTGCCCCAAGCCCGGCAACAAGCCGCACTGCGGCGGGTTCACCCGTTCGCAGCAAGACATCCCTGAAATACCTCAAAAGCAAAACGGCGCCCCGCGGGCGCCGTCGCTTTTGCCGACTTGCGGAAGCTGCTACCGGCGACCCTTGGGCTTGCGGCCGAGGCCCATCTTCTTGGCCAACTGCGAACGGGCGGCTGCGTAGTTGGGAGCAACCATCGGATAGTTGGCGTCCAGGCCCCACTTCTCGCGGTATTCTTCCGGGGTGAGATTGTAATGCGTCATAAGGTGGCGCTTCAGCGACTTGAACTTCTTGCCGTCTTCGAGACAGACGATGTAGTCGTCATGGACGGAGCGCTTCGGGTTGACGGCCGGCTTCTGCTTCTCGGCCGAAGGCTGCTCCGTCGTGCCGCCGACGCGGCCGAGCGCGGCATGAACGTCGGCAATCAGGTTCGGCAGTTCGCCGACCGGCACCGGGTTGTTGCTGACATAGGCCGCGACGACATCGGCAGTCAGCTCGATTAGCGCGTCCCCATTCCTTGAAGGTGTTTCGACGATATCCATTGTGCTCAGGCCCCAACGAGAGTTTGTTTTCTAGACTGCGCCCTTTTTCTGGATCGGGCATCGCGCGAAATTCATGCAGGCAAGCCCTGCGATTCGCGTCGCGTCATCTTAATGACCCTGTGCTGCAAGTAAGTCAATTCACCTACTGAATTATATTCGGCGATATTCATCAAATATTGCCGATTCAGCCTCAAAAATTCGTGTGCCGTGTAACTTAGCGAGATTTTTCTGGCCGGACCAGTGCAGCCTGACGTGGCGCCAAGCACGCTTTTACACCTCTGGTCGCGTCAAAACAGGTTCTTTATGCTTGGCTAAACTAATGTTTTGCCGCCCGGTGAGCGAAGAATCCTATGGATCATGGCGCGGACATTCATCCTCGCGTCGAACAGCCAAGTCGCCTCGACGAACCTCTCAGTGGGGTTTGATGTACTTGCCGTAGACCCAGCTGGTAACAAAATGACCGTTCTGCGCCGGATCGTGCCAGACCTCGCACCAGCGGTAGCGGATCGCCTGCCGCTGCTTCCAGTGCGGTTGGCCGGCAATGTCGAGCAGATCTATCCCGCCCGTGCAACGGCCGGTCATCTGCAAGACGGTGCCATTCGGATAGGCCGCCTGTCTTTGCGATGTGTTTGACGGATACTTGCGCGCGTTGAGCGTGTCGCCGAACGGCACGCCAGCCACTTGCCAGGCCGCGAACACGGTTGCATGAGACTGGCCGGAAAAGGCCAGGACCGCCGAAGCGACAGCGAAAGCCACGGCGGCTCGAACATAGGATTTCATCTTTTCCCCTTTCGACTTACTTTGTGTAGACCACCTTGAACCCCGCCCTTTGAACCGCTGCTGAGCGACGCGTTCATTCGCCATTCAAGCAGATTTCAGGCAATTCCACAGCGAGACGCAATGACCAGAACCTCCGTCTTCCCGACCGCCATCCCGCCGCGGCCCGAGAAACGCCCCATCTTCGACGTTCATCACGGCATCACCCGCACCGACGACTACGCCTGGATGCGGGCCGCCAACTGGCAGGCGATGTTCAGGGACCCTGCACTGCTCGACGGCGCGATCCGCGCTCATCTCGAGGCCGAGAATGCCTACCAGGCAACGCTGATGGTCGACACGGCCGAGCTGCGCCGCAAATTGTTCGCCGAGATGAAGGGGCGCATCAAGGAGGACGACTCCACCGTGCCGATGAAGGACGGTCCCTACGCCTATGGCTCGTCGTTCAAGCTCGGCGGCGAGCAACCGCGCTACTTCCGCACGCCGCGTGATGGCGGCATTGAGGAGATCCTGCTCGACGGCGATGCGGAAGCCGAAGGCAAGCCCTATTTCCGTCTTGGCGGATTCGACCATTCGGCCGACCATCGCAAGCTGCTCTGGGCTTTCGACGACAAGGGCTCGGAGTTCTTCGCGCTGCGCGTGCGGGACATCGCCAGCGGCAAGGAACTCACCGATCGGATTCCGGATACAGGTGGCGGCGGCGTGTGGAATGCCGGAGACGACGGCTTTTTCTACACCCGCCTCGACGACAGCCACCGCCCGTCAAAAGTGTTCTTCCACGCGCTTGGCGACAATCCGGAGAACGATCGGCTGATTTACGAAGAGACGGATGCCGGCTTCTTCATGGACGTCAGCGGCACGCGTTCCAACGACTGGATCATGATCGGCATCAACGATCATGAAACCTCCGAATACCGGCTTCTGCGCGCCGACGAGCCGTTCGCCGAGCCGAAGCTGGTGGCGGCGCGCGAGACCGGCCTGCAATATGACCTGGAGGAAGGTGGTGACGTCTTTTTCATCCTCACCAATGCCGACGGCGCCAAGGACTTCAAGATCATGACCGCGCCGGTCGAAGATCCGGTGCAGGCCAACTGGAAGGAACTGGTGCCGCACGAGCCCGGCCGGCTGATCCTGTCGGTGCTCGGCTTCAGGCACCACATGGTCAGGCTGGAACGCAAGGAGGGCCTGCCGCGCATCGTGGTGCGCGATCGGGCAAACGGCGAGGAGCACCTCATTGCCTTCGACGAGGAGGCCTTCTCGCTCGGCCTTTCCGGCTCCTACGAATACGACACCGAAGTCATGCGCTTCACCTATTCGTCGATGACGACACCGGCACAGGTGTTCGACTACAACATGCGCAGCCGCGAGCGCGTTCTCTTGAAGACGCAGGAGGTGCCATCGGGCCACGATCCGGAGCATTATGTCACGCGCCGGCTGATGGCGCCGGCTGCCGACGGCGAGCTGGTGCCGATCTCGCTGATCCACCATCGCGACACGCCGCTTGATGGCTCGGCGCCCTGCCTGCTCTACGGCTACGGCTCCTATGGCATCACGGTTCCCGCCGCATTCAACACCAATTGCCTGTCGCTGGTCGACCGCGGCTTCGTCTACGCCATTGCCCATGTGCGCGGCGGCAAGGACAAGGGCTATGGCTGGTATGACGACGGCAAGCGTCGGCACAAGATGAACACCTTCACCGATTTCATCGCCTCAGCGCGCCATCTCGTGGCCGAGCGCTACACGTCGCACGATCGCATCGTCGCGCAGGGCGGCTCGGCCGGCGGCATGCTGATGGGGGCGATCGCCAACATGGCACCCGAAAGCTTTGGCGGCATCGTCGCCGAGGTGCCGTTCGTCGACGTGCTCACCACCATGCTCGACGCCAGCCTGCCGCTGACGCCGCCGGAATGGCCCGAATGGGGCAATCCGATCGCCTCGGCCGAGGACTACACGACGATCGCGGCCTATTCGCCCTACGACAATGTCGCGGCGCTCGACTATCCGCCGATCCTGGCGCTGGCAGGTCTGACCGACCCACGCGTCACCTATTGGGAGCCGGCCAAATGGGTGGCGCGGCTGCGCGACCGCAAGGCGGGCGACAATCCGGTGCTGTTCAAGATCAACATGGAGTCCGGCCATGCCGGCGCCTCGGGCCGGTTCTCGCGCCTGGAGGAGATCGCGTATATCTACGCCTTTGCGTTGAAAGTGACCGGCAAGGCCTGATTTTTCCCTCGCAATCGCGAGCACCTCGCGCTACGCAATGCGCCTCGTTTTTGGTCGCGGCCGGTTCGGGCCGCGCCATCCGTCATTCGCAGGGTTCGTCATGCTGCTCGTCGACGTCTATCTCGACAAATCGCCCATCCAGGGCATCGGTGTCTTCGCCAAACACCGCATTCCAAAGGGCACGTTGATCTGGAAGCTCGATCCAAGATTCGACCGGCGCATTTCGGTCGACACTTATGAGAACGAAAGCGGTCCGGTGAAGTCCTACCTCGATCGGTACTCCTATCCGGACAGGCGCGACCGGAACTATATCGTCTTCGAGGCGGACGATGCGCGCTACATGAACCATGCCGACGAGCCGAACTGCGACGTCTCCTCGCCGGAGGAAACCTACGCGCTGCGCGACATCGCGCCCGGCGAGGAACTGACCTGCGACTACAACCACTTCTTCGAAAACGGCTTCGATTTTTTGGGCGACCGCCACGCGTAATCGGAGCGACCGCGGTCGAAGCGTCTCACGCCGAGAGCAATTCCGGCAAGCGCTCCATGGCCAATCTGCCGCGCAGGTGTCGGATGGCGGCCAAGGCTTTGCCGGCGATGACGCCTAAAGCGACGCCGCCGGCGATCGCAAGCAGTTGGAAGCTTGGAGCCGGGAGCCAGCCTGCGACAGGTGCCATCAAAAGCTCCGGGACGAAGCGATGGACCAAGTAGATCGGGAAAGCCGCGACGGCGATCTGCGTAACCACCCGCCCCACCCCAGCAGGCAGGCGAACACGCGGCAGGTAAAGAAGAGCCGAGAGCGCCGCGAAGATCGTCAAATACTTGACCGTCGTCCCCAGCCAGACCGACTCCCAAAAGGCTAGATACCCCAATACGGCAGTGGCAAATGCGGTCACGAGGAGTTTTCTGGCGGGAGTGTCGGCCAAACCGGCGCACCAGCCGAAGACCGCAAGGTGGAAGACCCAGTAGATCGCGAAGATCTGGCGGCTGCCTAAGTCCACGAACAATGGGACTGCAAAGCGCGCAGCGGCGGCAAACGCCAATAGTCCGATCGAGAAGGCAAAGGGTCGAGCCTGGGCGAGCTTGCGTAGAACCGGAACGGCAAAGGCGAGGGCGAAGACCAACAGCGTCTGCGCATAGGCCTCGATGAACCAGTAGAGATACGGGATCATCTCGTGACGTTCCGGTTCGGCATAGCCGAAGTTGCCGGTAAGGGTCATCGAGGCCCAAGGGATCGCCTGCCAGGCGAGGGAGTAAGCGGCGACTATGAGAAAATAAGGGATCAGGACGCTGATCGCAGGTTTCAGCGCGTGCCGGATCCGACCGGCAAGCAAATGGACCGACTGAAAACGCGCAAGGCTGTAGCCGACAAGCAGCATCATGATGCCGGAGCCGCCCGGGATAGGCCACAGCGTCTCGTGATGCACGACCACCAGCAGGATGGCGAAGGCCCTCAGCACGATATCGACAGGCGTCTCGTTTGCCTGGTCCCGCATGAAAGACCGTTTCGCCGAATGAAGATTTGTCAGGTCTCCAACACTTAGCCGTTCCCAGCCGTCCGGCAATTCCAAGCCGAGCCGTTCGAGTTCCAGAGCCAATTGCAAGAAGCGAAGGGAATCTCCGCCGAGCGACACAAAGCTGTCAGCGCGGCCCACCGGAAGCGGATAGAATACGCGGGCATAGGCTCCGGGCACGCCGCCACGTTCGGAGCGGATTTCCGCCCGTCCCAGCAACATCTCGCGCTGCAGGCAGCCATAGTCGATCTTGCCCGAGGCTAGCCTGGGAAGGTCGACACGCGTCGAAACTCGAACCAGATTGGCGGGCAAGCGGCTGACTTCGGCCAGGATACGCTGTGCCCTGCCTGCCGAGCCGGGGCCGGTCACATAGGCCTGTAGGCCTCGATCGTCGCCGAGCACCGCGGCCGCAATGCCCGCCCGCTCTAGCGCCTGCTCCATGATATCGAAGCCGATCCTGAGGCCGGCAATCTTGGCAAAGCGGCTCTTGCGCCCGACGATGCGGAAGAAACCTTGCTCGTCCTGGACGGCAATATCGCCGGTGTTCAGTGTCTCGACCTCAGCCCCGCGCGCCAGATCACAACGCTGCTCGGCGTAACCCATCATGACGTTCGGGCCGCGATAGACAAGTTCTCCCGGGATGCCCGAGCGGCTGACCGGCTCCCCCTTGTCGTCGACAAGGCCGAGGCTGCCGCCTGGGATCGCGACGCCGATCCGCTCCTCCCGGTCGGACAGGCTCTCCGGCGGCACGAAAGCGATACGCGCCGTCGCCTCGGTTTGACCATACATGACGAAGAAACGCCCGCCCACGGCGCGCAAATGATCCCTGTACAGGCGGATGACGTCGGGGCTGAGCTGTCCACCCGCCACCGTCATCATGCGCAAACCCTTGAGCTTAGCGTCGCGGAAACGCATCCGTTCCAGGAGTTCGTAGGAATACGGGACGCCGGACAGATTGGTGCAGCCACCGTCGGCGATTATCTGGAGGAAATCGCCGTCCATTGCGGAAACACCGGGGAAGAGGATGCTGCCGCCGGCAATCAGATGCGAATTGAGAACCGACAGTCCGTAGGAATAGTGCAGCGGCAGCATGAGAGCGGCCCGGTCGGCGGACGAGAGTTCGAGATAGGTCGTTATCGCGCGCGCATTGGCTTCGAGATTGGCATAGGAGAGCCTGACCGCCTTGGCGGCGCCCGAGCTGCCGGACGTCATCAGCAGCAGCGCGAGATCGGGATGCAGCGGCTCAATGTCCCTCGCGGGCCAGGCTTCCTTCACGAGACGCCAGCGGCCATCGGCTCGGCGATAGGTGAAATCCGGCTGGAAGGCTGCCAGGAAATCGTCCCAGACCCTTTTGTCGCAAGGCGGCAGCATGGCCACCGCATGACCCACCCGCAGGGCTCCAAGATAGGCGACGACCGCATGCTCGGAGGGTTCCGCTGAGATAGCGACGAGCTGCTTTCCCTCATCCCCCAGACGTGTGGCGAAGTGCTGCGCAAGGTCGTCAAGCTCCGCATAAGACAGGCTGCGCCCGTCGGCGAAGAGAAGTGCTGCGCGCTGCTCGCCACGGGCGAATTCAGACACAAGGTCGAGAGAGTGCATGGGCAAGGCTTCGGTCCGCCTGGAAACTGGCCGAAGCGCGTATGATACATGACTATTAAAGTCAACTAATATGGACTTGAGACATCACAGGCAGATCGCATCGATGGTGTCGCGCAGCCGATATGCATCGGTCAGCTCGCCGGCTTGCGCGCCGGATAGCTGTTGGGATGCGGCGGGACGGCCTTCAGATAGGCCGCGATCGCGGCGCGGTCATCGGCCGTCAACTGAGCTATGTTGCGCTGCACGTCGACCATGGCACCGCCGACGGAATCGAAATCCGGCGTGAAGCCGGTTTCGAGATAGTTGGCGATGTCGGCCTCCGACCAGTCCTTCGTGCCGCCCTGCGGGGTGATATTGGGCACCACGCCCGAGCCCTCGGCGGCCACGGCTCCCGCCAGCCATTCGGCCTTCTTGACGCCGCCGGCAAAGTCGCGCGGCGTGTGGCATTCGCCGCAATGCCCGGGGCCCTCGACCAGATAGCGGCCGGCCAGCACCTTGTCGGGCGCGCCCCCGGGCAAGGCAATGACCGGTTCAGGGCTGACATAGAGCCGCTTCCAAAGACCAATGCCGCGACGGATGTTGAAGGGGAAGGAGAGTTTGTGGCCGGGCGCCTTGCCGGCGACCGCCGGCAGCGTCTTCATAAAAGCATAGAGGTCGGCGATATCGGCCGGCTTCATGCGAGCATAAGAGGCATAAGGGAAGGCCGGATAAAAATGCTCGCCGGAGGGCGAAACGCCTTTCAGCATCGCATTGGCGAAGTCCTCCTCGCTCCAGGCGCCGATGCCGTCCTTTTGATCCTGCGAGATGTTGGGCGGTACGAAGGTGCCGAACGGCGTCTTCAGCTCCAGCCCGCCGGCAAGCTCCAGGCGGGCATCACCCTTGGATCCCGGTTTGGCGTGGCAGGATGTGCAGCCGCCAGCAAAGAAGATGCGCTTGCCTTTCGCAGCATCACCGGGGCCAAGCTGCGCGACCGTCGCGGCATCAAGCCTGACGGGCGCTGACAACGCCCAGCCGGCGACCGCGCCGGCGCCGCCCAGCACGATGACAGCGCCGACGAGCTTCTTCAGCCACGCCATATCAGGCGATCAGCCCTTCTTGATCCTGTAGGTCTCATGACAGGTGCCGCAGTCGCCGCCGATGGTGTTGAGCTGCGCCTTGAGCGCATCGACATCGGCCGGCGGCGAAGCCACTGCCGCCTTGACGTCGGCCAGGAACTTGTCCCCGGCCGCCTTGAAGCCTGGCATGTCTTCCCAGATCTTCGGCGCCGCCGTGGTGTCGCCCTTGTCGCTGCCGGCCGGGAAAAGTTTCTCGGCATCGAATTTTTCGGCGTTCGCCTCCAGCGCCTTTAGCGCCGTCAGCACAGCGGCGGCGTCGAAAGCCTCCTCGCCTTTGACGACCTTGGACAACTGGCCGGCGAGCTTGCCGCGTTCCTTCATCAGGGCCTGGCGATCCTTGATCGGGTCGGCATAAGCGGCCGAGCCGGCAAAAGCGAGCAAAGAGATGGCGATGACAAGCTTTCTCATTCAATTGGCTCCATGGTGAAGAGAGTTCGCGACTAGACGTTAACGGGCGATGCAGTGGAATTATTCCCTCCGCGCCGCAACGATTTTCTTGACTGGAATTGCCCTCCTGCACCGGCAAAAGAAAAGCCCCGGTCATGCCGGGGCTTTTCGGAAGGGTCGATCAAGCTTTCGCCTTCTCGTAGAGTTCCAGGACATAATCCCAGTTGATCAGGCTGTCGACGAAGGCTTCGAGATATTTCGGCCGCGCGTTGCGGTAGTCGATGTAATAGGAGTGCTCCCACACGTCGACGCCGAGGATCGGCGAAGCGCCATGAACCAGCGGGTTCTCGCCATTGGGGGTCTTCGAGATCGCGAGCTTGCCGTCCTTGACCGAAAGCCATGCCCAGCCGGAGCCGAACTGGGTGGTGCCGGCGGCGACGAAGTCCGCCTTGAACTTGTCGTAGCCGCCGAGATCGGCATCGACGGCCTTCTGCAGCGCGCCCGGCAGCTTGTTGCCGCCGCCGCCCTTCTTCATCCATTTCCAGAAATGGATATGGTTGTAGTGCTGGGCGGCATTGTTGAAGAGCCCGGCATTCTTGCCGAAGGACTGTTTCACGACCTCTTCGACCGACAGGTCGCCCATTCCGGCCTCGGCGGCCAGCTTGTTGCCGTTGTCGACATAGGCTTTGTGGTGCTTGTCGTGGTGATACTCCAGCGTCTCCTTCGACATGTAAGGCTGCAGGGCCTCGTAGTCGTAGGGCAAAGCGGGCAACTCAAAAGCCATGGATGGTACTCCCTCAGGAAAAGTCCGGTGAAACTACCGGACTAAGATAGGTCTGGAATGGGTTGGGACAACTCCGGAACGAAGCGCCGAACGCCTTTTTATCCGCTCAGGCGGCGGAAGTCGAATGCGCCCAATCCCAATAGAGCTCGCGCGCCTTCTTGGCGACCGGTCCAGGCTGAATGCTACGGTCCTCGATGCGCGTGATCGGCACCACCTTCGAATGGTTGCCGGTCGAGAAGATCTCGTCCGCCTCGAGGAAATCGCGGATCGACAGCGTCTTCTCGGTGGTCCTGAAACCATAGTCGCCGAGCAGGTTGATCGTGCGCGAGCGGGTGATGCCGGAGAGGAAGGTGCCGTTCGCGGCGGGCGTCATCACATGGCCGTCCTTAACCAGGAAGATGTTGGAGGTGCCGGTCTCGGCGACATTGCCCAGCATATCGAGCACCAGCGCGTTGTCGAAGCCGCGCATCTTGGCCTCGAGGATGGCGCGGCCATTGTTGGGATAGAGGCAGCCGGCCTTGGCGTTGGTCGGCATGGTCTCGATGGTCGGCCGCCGGAACGGCGAGACGCCGATCGAAAAGCCCGAAGGCGGAATCATCGGTGACTCGTAAAGGCAGAGACAGAAGCGGGTCGAGGACGGGTCGGCCGGCACGCCCATATAGCCGCCATGCTCGGCCCAGTACATCGGCCTGATATAGACGGCGGTCTTGCCGTCGAATTTCTTCAGGCCGTCCCAGGTCAGCCCGACGATCTGCTCCGTCGTCATGGAAGGCTTCAGGCCGAGCGCGATCGCCGAGGCGTTGACGCGGCCGGCGTGACGATCGAGATCGGGCGCCACGCCTTCGAACCAGCGGGCGCCGTCGAACACGCTGGTGCCCAGCCACATGGCGTGGCTGCGCGGTCCCAGAATGGCAACATTGCCCTCGTACCAGTCGCCGTCCACATAGGTCCATGTCGCGGACTGCGCCGCCGCCGCTAGTGTCATCGTTTGCCGTCCGTATGGATAAGTTCCGGCCGCCATAGGACGACGCTTTGACGGCCGGCGTCAACCGACATCGGAAAAAATCCTTGAGGCCAGAGGCACTTAAAGCACGGGGCACGGAAAGGGATGGGCCATGTGTGTTGGGTTTTGTGTTATGCGATCCTTTCCGAAAACCGCTGCCCACTTTTGGGCGACATGCATTAACCGCAATCAGCGCTTGCGCGGCAGGGCCGGGCGCCGCAAAACTCTTCCTATGCACCATGCAGCCTATGTCTTCGACGCCTATGGCACGTTGTTCGACGTGCACGCCGCCGTGCGCCGCCATGCGGGCGAGATCGGGCCGGACGGCCAGCTTCTCTCCGAAATCTGGCGCGCCAAGCAGCTCGAATATTCCTGGGTGCGGACGCTGATGGGCGCCTATGCCGATTTCTGGCAACTGACCGAGCAGGCGCTGGACTTCGCGCTGCGCAAGGTGCCGTCGGCCGATCCGGCGCTCAGGGCAAGGCTGCTGGAAGCCTATTGGCGGCTCGACTGCTATCCGGAAGTGCCGGCGGTATTGAAGGCGCTGAAAGCAGCGGGAGCGAAGCTCGCGATCCTGTCCAACGGCTCGCCGGAAATGCTGCGGGCGGCGGTGAAATCGGCCGCCCTCGACCAGATCCTGGACGACGTCTTCTCGGTCGACGAGATCAAGCGCTTCAAGACCGATCCTTCGGTCTACGACATGGTGGTCACTGGCTGGCGGCTCTATCCGGGGGCGGTGTCGTTCCAGTCCTCCAACCGCTGGGACGTCGCGGGCGCCGCCAGGTTCGGCTTCCGCACCGTCTGGATCAATCGCGCCAATCAGCCCGACGAATACCGGGATTTTCCGCCGGGGCTGATCCTGCCCTCGCTCGAAGGCCTTCTGGCAGGCGTTTGAGGGTGCTGTTGCTGCAGCGCAACAGATGTGTCGCGGTCACAGCTTCGCCTTTGTTTGTCCACCCTGAGGCCAGAATTGGAACCGCCTATCACCGCCGACTGTTATTGCAGCTGTCGGCGCCGGCCAGCGGATTCATGCATTCTTGCGAATTCAAGACCTAGAAAAGGCAACCATGTCAGACGCTTCCTTCCGCATCAGCCGCCGTGGCTTCCTCAATCTCACGGCCCTTGGCGCTGCTTCGGCGATTTCCGCCTGCTCCACCACCGGTCCTCGCCCGGCAGCCGTGCAGCCGCCACCGCCGGCCTCTGTCGAGCCGCCGCTCGGCGACTACGCCACCATATATGGGCCGATGTCCGACAACGGCTTCGACCTGCCGGCCATCCCGGTAAACAAGATCGATCACAGATATTTGCGCCAGATCGTTCCAGATCCGACCGGACAGCGCCCGGGCACCATCGTCGTCGATACCACCAACCACTTCCTCTATCTGGTGCGTGAGGGTGGCCAGGCGATCCGCTACGGCGTCGGTCTCGGCCGCGCCGGCTTCGAATGGTCGGGCGATGCGGTGGTGCAATGGAAGCAGAAGTGGCCGAAATGGACGCCGCCGGACGAGATGGTCGCCCGCCAGCCGGAACTGACGGAATACAGCGCCAAGAACGGCGGTATGCCCGGCGGACTCAAGAACCCGCTCGGGGCGCGTGCGCTCTACCTCTTCAAAGGCAACCAGGACACGCTCTATCGTCTGCACGGGTCGCCGGAATGGTGGTCGATCGGCAAGTCGGTCTCGTCGGGCTGCGTGCGCCTGATCAACCAGGACATCATCGACCTCTATGACCGCGTGCCCAACAAGACGCCGGTCGTTGTCACAGCAGATGTCGGCCAGCCGATGGCCGATATGCCCGAGCGCCGGGCCATTCCGATCGACAACGGCGTGCCGGACGACTCTGTCCTGCTGGGGCCGGTGCCGCAGGAGAGTGACGAGATCTTTTGATCCGGCGTTCGTCAGCGGTGCTTGGCGAGGATGTCCGCCAGCACCGCAACGCCGCGGCGCAACGCCTCCGCGTCGAGACCAGCATATCCCATGATGAAGCCCGCCGTTTCGGGCCGCGGCTCGGCCGGATCATAGAGCGGCGATACCGGATAGAGGCCGATCCCCGCAGCACGTGCGTCGGCGACGATCGCCGGCTCGCACGCAGGATCGAAGCCGTTCAACCAGGCCACGACGTGCAGGCCCGTGTCGGCCCCAGCAACAGTCACCTTTGGCCCGATATGATCGGCGAGCGCCCGCAGCAAGACCTCTCTGCGCTCGGCATTTTTCCTGCGGATGCTGCGGACGTGGCGCTCGTAAGCGCCGCCCGTCAGCAGGTCGGCCAACACATCCTGCTCCAGCATCGGAGCATGCCGGTCGGTCAGGCGCTTTGCCTCGCTGAAGGCCCGACGCAGGCCGGCGGGGACGACGAGATAACCGAGCCGCAAGGTGGGCGAGAGCGTTTTGGACAGCGTGCCGACATAGATGACCGAGCCTGGATCGAGCGTCTGCAGAGGCGGGATGGGGGCTATGTCGTGGCGGTATTCGCCGTCGTAATCGTCTTCGACGACATAGGCGCCTGATGCCGTGGCCCAGGCTAGGAGGGAATGGCGCCGCGTCGCCGAAAGCACGCCGCCGAGCGGAAACTGGTGCGATGGCGTGACGTAAGCCAGACGGGCCGGCGGCAGCGCATCCGTCCTTAGCCCGTCAGCGTCGACCGCAACTGGCACGGCGACGCCGCCCGCGGCCGTGAAGGCATGGCGGGCCAGCAGATAGCCCGGATTCTCGATCACGAACGGGTCGCCGGAGTCGAGCAGCAGCCGCGCGCAGAGGTCGAGCCCTTGCTGGGAGCCGTTGACGATGGCGATCTGGTCCGGCGCGCAGCTGATGCCGCGAGCGCGCCAGAGATAGGTTTGCAGGGCGCCGCGAAGAACAAGCGATCCCTGTGGGTCGCCATAACGCAGCCGCGCGCCGCGCCGCAGAATGGCTTTGTTCGAGGCCCGTCGCCAAGCCAGGACCGGGAAGTCCGCCCCGGACAGGTCGCCATAGCGGAAATCCGCAACCTTGGCCGGCTGCTGTTCCACCGGCGAAGGCAGAGCCAGCAGCCTGCGCGCGAACGTCGAGAGGTTGCGTGGCGAGGCAGCCGCGATGGAAGCCGCCCCTGACGGCCTCTCCAGTCCCGGAGCCACGATGGCACGCGCGCCCTGCCGGATGATCAGATAGCCTTCGGCGTCGAGCTGGTTGTAGGCCGCCGTCACCGTGGTTCGCGACGCGCCCCATTCGGCGGCAAAGGCCCGCGACGACGGCAGCCGATCGCCGGGCCGGTAAACGCCGCTGTGGATCTGCGCCTTGATCGCCGCGATGATCCGGCGCGCCACGCCTTCCTGTTCCAACTGGACCACCGAAAACCTTCAAAACTGGATGTTCCAAGCAAACCAGCTTGCCGGCATCTTTAAATGCAATGCAAGGAGTTTTCGCCATGTACATTCCGCCCGCCTTCCGCGATAACGACAGGGAGAGCCTCATGGCGACGATCCGCGCGGCACGGCTGGCGACGCTGGTCACCGCCACGGCGGAAGGACCGCAGGCGACGCCATTGCCGCTCTTGCTCAACGAGAGCGAGGGCGAGCATGGCACGATCTACGGCCATGTCGCGAAGGCAAATCGGCAGTGGCGCGCACCGGTGCTGGGCGATGGCCTGGCGATCTTCATGGGCCCCGACGCCTACGTGACGCCGGCCTGGTACCAGACCAAGCAGGAGACCGGAAAGGTAGTGCCGACTTGGAACTACCTGGCCGTTCATGCCTATGGGCCGATCGACTTCTTCGAGGACGCCGACAGGCTGCTCGAGATCGTCACGCGCCTGACCAATCTCCATGAAGGCGGACGCCCCTCGCCTTGGTCCGTATCGGATGCGCCGCCGGATTTCATCCAGGCGCAACTCAAAGGCATTGTCGGCTTGCGCATGCCGATCACGCGGCTCCAAGGCAAGCGCAAGATGAGCCAGAACCGAAACGCGGCCGATCGCGCCGGTGTCGCCACTGGTCTAGCAGCGAGCGACCGGCCTTCGGATCGCGACGTCGCCCAACTGATCCCGTCTTGACATCCGACCCAGTCCAATTGCCAGCGAGCCGATCATGCCGGACCTGACACAATTCGCCTTGTACTTCGCCGCGGCGCTGCTGCTCGCCATCACGCCCGGACCGGGCATCTTCTATGTCGCCGCGCGCACCCTGGCCGGAGGCCGCGCTGAAGGCATCGCCCCCAGTTTCGGGACAGGCCTGGGCGGCATGGTTCATGTGCTTGCCGGAAGCCTGGGCGTTTCCGCCCTCGTGCTCGCGAGCGCCGAACTCTTTACGGCGCTGAAGCTGATCGGCGCCGTCTACCTCGTCTGGCTCGGCTTGCGCACCTTCCAGTCCGCCCGCCGCGAGGCAAAGACAATGCTGGAAGGTGGCGCGCCGACGCCTGCGGTCGGCGCTGGCCGAGCGTTTCGCGAAGGGGTGCTGGTCGAGGCGTTGAACCCGAAGACGGCCGCCTTCTTCCTGGCCTTCATTCCGCAATTCCTGGATTTCGGCGCCGGCCACGTCGCCTTGCAGTTCATGGTGCTCGGCTTCGTGTCGGTGACGCTCAACACGCTGGCCGATATCGTGGTCGCCTTCGCGGCCGGCCGCATCAGGGATGGCGCGGCAGGCCGGTCCGGCATGATACGTCGGCTCCGGGAGGCGTCCGGCGGCGCGATGATCGCGCTGGGCATCGGCCTTGCCGTAGCCAAGCGCCCTGCCCTCTGATTGCCGCGCCTCAGTTGGGCGCTACCGCCCGCGCGCCAGGCTGCCTAGTATCCCGCGCACTATCGCGCGGCCGACGGAAGAGCCCACCGAACGCACCACCGACTTGATCGCGGCTTCGGCCACTGTCTGACGGTTGGAGGACCGGCGGCCCGACCCTCCCAACACATCGTCGAAGCCCGGAATTGTCCAGCGCGAGCCGCCGGTGCCCGCCTGCTGCGCCTGCGCTTCGGCTTCCTGCGCCTCCCTGGTCTTCTTCTGCAGTATCTCGAAGGCCGAGTCGCGCTCGACCGCTTGATCGTACTGCCCGGCGACCGGGCTCTCGGCAAGGACCTTGCGGCGCTCGTCGGGTGTGATCGGCCCGAGCCGCGACGACGGCGGGCGAATCAATGTGCGCTGTACCATGGCCGGCACGCCCTTATCCTCCAGCATCGAGACCAGCGCCTCGCCGGTGGCGAGCTGGGTAATCGCGGTGGCGCAGTCGAAATCCGGGTTGGGCCGGAAGGTGTCGGCCGCCGTCCGCACCGCCTGCTGCTCGCGCGGCGTATAGGCGCGCAACGCGTGCTGCACGCGGTTGCCGAGCTGGGCCAAAACCTTTTCCGGAATGTCGAGCGGGTTCTGGGTGACGAAATATACGCCGACACCCTTGGAGCGGATCAGCCGCACCACCTGCTCGACGCGATCAACCAGCACCTTCGGCGCGTCCTCGAACAAAAGATGCGCCTCGTCGAAGAAGAAGACCAGCTTCGGCCGCTCGAGATCGCCGACCTCGGGCAGTTCCTCAAACAGCTCCGACATCAGCCAGAGCAGGAAAGTTGCGTAGAGCCTGGGATTCATCATCAGCTTATCGGCGGCCAGAACGCTGATCGCGCCGCGGCCGTCGCGGGTGGTGCGCATCAAATCGGCGATGCGCAGCGCCGGCTCGCCGAAGAAGTTCGCGGCGCCCTGCTGCTCAAGCACCAGAAGCGTGCGCTGGATGGCGCCGACGGAAGGCTTGGTGACATTGCCGTAGCGTGCGCTGAGCTCGTCGGCTCGCTCGGCGATGTTGGCGAGCAGCGCCTGCAGGTCTTTGAGATCAAGCAGCAGCAGGCCCTCTTCGTCAGCGATGCGGAAGGCGATGTTCATGACACCTTCCTGCGCTTCGGTGAGGTTCATCAGCCGCGACAAAAGCAGCGGCCCCATTTCCGAGATGGTGGCACGGATTGGGTGACCCTGCTCGCCGAACAGATCCCAGAAGATGACCGGGTATTCCTGAAACTGATAGGGATCGAGCTTCACCTGCTCTGCACGCTTGACCAGGAAATCCTTGGCCTCGCCCATCATGGCGATGCCGGAAAGGTCGCCCTTGATGTCGGCGCAGAAGACCGGGACGCCGGCATTTGAAAAGCCCTCGGCCAAGACCTGCAGGCTGACCGTCTTGCCGGTGCCTGTGGCGCCGGTAATCAGGCCGTGGCGGTTGCCGTAGCGCAGCAGGAGTTCCTCGGCGCGCTGGTAGGAATCATCAGGCTTGCGGCTGGCGCCGATGAAGATGCTGGTGTGGTCAGCCATATGTCCGGTCTCCGCAATCTCTTCCGCCAAAAACGCCCGGTCTCATGGAGGATAATAACGCGATCGGCGGGCGACAATGCCCACCATCAAATTTGGCGCTATTCGAATTTGACCCTGGCAGCGAAACCACCTTACTTAGCTTGCGGATTTTGCGCATGTTTGGCAATCGGTTAGCGGCTGCCGGAACAACCGCGACGGATGTCGCATTGTGATATGCGGCGGGGGACCATAGACTGGTGGCTGATGCGGCCGATAGACGAGGAGTGCGATGGGCGCCGGCGCCTTGACTAGGGATGTCGACCTTCCAGACCCGGACGCCAAACGCTGGCTGGCGCTGGCGGAAAAAGCGCTTGCCGGCGGCGCTTTCGAACAGAAGCTTGTTTCGCACACCGATGACGGCATCCGCATCGAGCCGCTCAGCGAGCGTTCGACGACAGCCGAGCCGCTGGTGCGCACCAATCCGAAGTCGCCATGGATCGTCAGCCAGCGCATCGACGATCCCGATATCGCCCGCGCCAGCGCCCAGGCGCTGCAGGACATCGCTGAGGGCGCGACCGGCCTGTCGCTGGTTTTCGAGGGTGCGCCGAATGCCTTCGGCTTTGGCCTGCCGAGAACCGCGGAGGCGCTGGAAACGGTGCTAGACGGCGTGCCGCTCAACCGGGTCCAGGTGCGCATCGATGCGCATCCGTGGAGCCGCGCCGTGGCGGATTGGCTGCTCGCCTTCCTGACCCGGCGCCGCTCCGATCCGGCGAAGCTCAACCTTTCCTTCGGCATCGACCCGGCGGCGATCTTCGCCGGCACCGGACGGCTGCGCACCTCAATCGAGGCGCTGCAGGAGTCAATGCCGCAATCGCTGGCGCATTTCTTCTCGATGGGCGTGCCCGGCGTGCTGCTCGAAGCGGACGGCCGCGTCTTCCACAATGCCGGCGCCACCGAGGCGCAGGAGCTCGGCACGATGATGGCTTCCGCCGTGTCCTATCTCAGGATGTTCGAGAAGGCGCGCCAGCCGCTGGTCTATGCCGCGCCCTATATCGGCTTTGCCCTCAGCGTGGACCAGGACCAGTTCCTGTCGATGGCCAAGGTGCGGGCGTTGCGCAAGCTCTGGGCGCGGATCCAGGAAGCCTGCTCGATCCCGGCCTCGACGGCGAACGTCCACGCCGAGACCTCCTATCGCATGATGGCGATGGCGGATCCGGAAACCAACATCCTGCGCACCACGATTGCCGCTTTTGCCGCGGCGACCGGCGGGGCTGATTCCGTCTCGATCCTGCCGCACACCATCGCGCATGGACTGCCGGCCGGTTTTGCGCGCCGCGTCGCCCGCAACGCGCAGCTGATCCTGGCGCATGAGAGCCATCTCCATCACGTGGCCGATCCGGCCAGCGGCTCCGGAGCGGTCGAGGCGCTGACCGACGGTCTTTGCGCGGCGGCCTGGGAAGAATTCCAGCGCATCGAGGCCGAGGGCGGCGTGCTCAACAGCCTGCAGCAGGGCTATATCCAGAACCGTGTGCAGACGGCCGCCGCGAAGCGCAATGTCGCCTATCGGGCCGGTGAACGCGGCATCATCGGCACCACCTTGTTCCGCACCGGCAGCGAGCGCCGCGTCGAGACATTGAAAGCCGAACGCCGGCCCGCGCTGACAGAGGGTGTGGCGACCTGTGAGCCGCTGTTTCCAGTTCGCATCGATCAGTCGATCGGAGCCGGCTCATGATCCCGGATTTCAGCCAGATCGGCTGGTCGGCGCCGCGCCGCGGGCCGGTCGAGCTCAAGGGCCAGCGGATGACGCCGGAAGGCATCGCCGTGAAACACCTCTACACGCAGGGCGACCTCAAGGGCCTGGCCAATCTCGACACCTATCCGGGCCTGCCGCCCTTCGTGCGCGGCCCCTACCCGACCATGTATGTCCAGCAGCCCTGGACGATCCGGCAATATGCCGGCTTCTCGACGGCGGAGGAATCCAACGCTTTCTACCGGCGCAACCTCGCGGCCGGCCAGAAGGGCCTGTCGGTCGCCTTCGACCTCGCGACCCATCGCGGCTATGACAGCGACCATCCGCGCGTCGCCGGCGATGTCGGCATGGCGGGCGTGGCGATCGATTCCATCCTCGACATGCGCCAGCTGTTCGACGGCATTCCGCTCAACGAGATGACGGTGTCGATGACCATGAACGGCGCCGTGCTGCCGATCATGGCGCTCTATATCGTGGCGGCGGAGGAACAGGGTGTCGCGCAGAAGGACCTCGCCGGGACCATTCAGAACGATATTCTGAAGGAGTTCATGGTCCGCAACACCTACATCTATCCGCCGAAGCCTTCGATGCGGATCGTGTCGGACATCTTCGCCTATACCTCGCGGCACATGCCGAAATTCAATTCAATCTCGATCTCCGGCTATCATATGCAGGAGGCGGGCGCGACGGCCGACCTCGAACTCGCCTACACGATTGCCGACGGTATCGAATATGCGCGCGCCGGCGTCACCGCGGGTCTCGACATCGACCGGTTCGCGCCGCGCCTTTCCTTCTTCTGGGCGATCGGCATGAACTTCTTCATGGAGGTCGCCAAGCTCAGGGCCGCGCGGCTGCTCTGGTCGAGCCTGATGAAGAAGAATTTTGCGCCGAAGGACGAGCGCTCGCTGTCGCTGCGCACCCATTGCCAGACATCGGGCTGGTCGCTGACGGCGCAGGATCCCTACAACAACATCACGCGCACGATGATCGAGGCGATGGCGGCAACGCAGGGACATACCCAGTCGCTGCACACCAATTCCTTCGACGAGGCGATGGCGCTGCCGACCGACCATTCGGCCCGCATTGCCCGCAACACGCAGCTCATCCTGCAAAAGGAATCCGGCACCACGCGCATGATCGACCCGTGGGGCGGCTCGGCCTATGTCGAGCGGCTGACACATGATCTGGCGGCCCGCGCGCTCGCCCATATCGAGGAGGTCGAAAACCTCGGCGGCATGGCGGCGGCAATCGAGAAAGGCATTCCGAAGCTGCGCATCGAGGAAGCGGCGGCGCGCACCCAGGCACGCATCGATTCCGGCGAGCAGGTGCTGGTCGGAGTCAATGCGCATCGCCCGGAAGCCGACATCGAGGTCGATGTGCTGAAGATCGATAATGCCGAGGTCAAGGCCCGGCAATTGGCGAAGCTGCAGCGGCTCAAAGGCACGCGCGACGTCGCGGCCCTGGAGGATGCGCTAACCGCCCTCACCCGCGCGGCTGAAAGCGGCGAGAACCTGCTCGAATTCGCGATCCGCGCGGCGCGGGCCAATGCGACCGTCGGCGAGATCTCGCTGGCGCTGGAGAAGGTGTTCGGGCGCCATGCAGCCACCGTGCAGACCATCTCCGGCGTCTATCGCGACGCGCTCGGCGACAATCCGGCGGTCGATCGGCTCAAGGACAAGCTCGAAGCCTTCGAGAAGAAGTCCGGTGCAAAGCCGCGCATCCTGGTCGCCAAGATGGGCCAGGACGGCCATGATCGCGGCCAGAAGGTGATCGCCAGCGCCTTTGCCGATCTCGGCTTCGACGTCACCGTCGGACCGATGTTCCAGACGCCCGAGGAGATCGCAAAGCTAGCGGTGCAGCATGATGTCGACATCATCGGCGCGTCCTCGCTCGCGGCCGGACATCTGACGCTGATCCCCGAGCTCAAGGAGGCGCTGAGGAAGCTCGGCCATGGCGACATGCTGATCGTCGCCGGCGGCGTCATCCCGCCACAGGATTACGACGCGGTGCTGAAGGCTGGGGCGGCCGAAATCTTCCCGCCGGGGACCGTCATCCCGCAAGCGGCGGACAGGCTGATGGACAGGCTGCTGTCGGTCGAGTGAATGCCCTGTGTCGGGAACTGGTCAAACGCAACTCATTGCTAAGGCTTGTCGGCACAGCTAATGCGCCAATCGAGAGAGGAAGAGGATCCCGTCCTCAACCCGCTTCTTGATGGCGACCATGTCAGTAGATCCCAATCGGTTGTTATAATTTCCGTTGCAACAACAGGCCCTCCAGTTATAATTGCCGTTGCAACAGGACGACCTACCATGAACATCACCATTCGAAAGATTGGCAACTCCGAAGGTCTGATTTTGCCGAAAGAGCTTCTCGACCGGCTAAACCTGAAGGCGGGCGACAACGTCATCGTCGTTCAGGAGGGCCAGGAGCTGCGCTTGCGCCGTCTTGAAGACTCTGCCGAAGAATTCGAGCGTAAGATGAAGATCGCGCGCGAACGGATGAAGAAATACGAGGTTGCCTACCGCGCGCTCGCTAAATGACCGAGCATCATTCGCGAGAATTCGTGGAGGCGATGCACGCTGAGCAGTTGCGCCTCCATGGCGGAGCCTCCGGTATACGCGACCAGGGCATGCTGGAATCTGCCCTCGCCCGCCCCCAACAGAAGGAAGCGTACGGCGAGCCCGATCTTTGTGAACTCGCGGCGGCCTACCTCTTCGGCATTGCGAAGAACCACCCCTTCGTTGACGGGAACAAGCGCACGGCTTTTGCCGCGGCCGATTTGGTTCTCTATTTCAACGGGTTAAGCGTAGAAGCCGAACAGCAGGATGTTATCCAGTTGGTGATGATGGTCGCCGCCGGCGAAATCGATGAGACCGGAGCCGCGGCGTTTTTCCGCGACCATACAGTCAAGCTCAAGGCCTAGTTCTCGGCCTTGTCCGACAGCTTGACGATCTCCCACTCCTTGCCGTTGACGGCAACGACCTCGCCGACCTTCTTGCCGAACAGGGCCATCGCCATCGGCGAGACATGGGAGATGCTGCCTTTCGACGGGTTGGCCTCGTCCTCGCCGACGATGCGCCAGTGGACCTTCTTGCCGTCGCCGTTTTCCAACGTGACGCCCATGCCGAAGCGGACCACATTACTGCCGGACTCCGGCACCGAAAGCTCCGCGCTCTCGCGCCGCGCGGTCCAGTAGCGCAGGTCGCGGGACACTATTGCGAGGCGCTCGCGATCGCCGCGTCTTTCGGCCTTGGCCATCTGATCTCGCAATTCGGAGAGATTCTCTTCGATCATCGCGAGTCCCCGCTCCGTTACCAGATTGCGGTGCGGACTGATCGGCCGTTCGCCGACCCCGGCAATGGCGTTTTCACTGTCTTCCTCGCGGGTGAAAGCTCTACTCATAACATGAACTTAAGCTTGGTGAGGCAACTGCACAAGCGGTTTGCCTGCGAGCCTGCCTTGGCACGATTCCTGCGATGGAGCGGTCGAAACGCCAGGACCTGTGCCGATGTTGAACAGACGAACGCTGCTTGCCCACACCACCGGCCTCGCCGCTGCCGGCCTCCTTGCCGGCAAGGCATCGGCGAAGATGCTGCCCGGCATCGAGAAGGCCACGATGCGCGGCTCGATCAACGCCATCGAAATCGGCGTGCAGCCGGGCGCGCTGGACGACCAGAGCAAGGCCTTCGCCAAGATGCTCGGCGACGCCAGCGACCGCGATGCGCCGGTGTTTCTTCCGCCCGGCACCTATCTTGTCTCCAACCTGAAGCTGCCTGCCCGCGTGCGCCTTTCGGGCGTCCCGGGCGCGACCCGCATCGTCTATGGCGGTAACGGCCACCTGATGATGGCCGAACAGGCCGAGCATGTCGAGCTCAGCGGGCTGGTGCTGGACGGCAGCAACCGCTGGCTGGCCGACTATACGCAAGGGCTGCTCGATCTGCGCCGCGTCGCGCATCTCGCCATCGACAATTGCCAGGTCACAGGCAGCGGCAAGAACGGGCTGGCGCTGGAACATGTTTCAGGCCGCATCGGGCGCTGCGATGTTTCGGGTGCGGCAGACGCCGGCATCTATTCGGTCGAGGCCGGCGGGCTGGAGATCTCGGGCAATACCGTCTCAGATTGCGCCAATGGCGGCATTCTGGTGCATCGCTGGCAGCAGGCGGAGGACGGCACCATCGTCAGCGGCAACCGCGTTCAGCGCATCGGCGCGAGGAGCGGCGGCACCGGCCAGAACGGCAACGGTATCAACGCCTTCCGCGCCGGCAATGTCATTATCTCCGCCAACGTCGTGTCGGACTGCGCCTTCTCGGCGATCCGCGCCAACAGCTCCAGCAATCTGCAGATCACCGGCAACACCTGCTCGCGCTCGGGCGAGACGGGGATTTATTCGGAATTCTCCTTCGAGGGTGCGATCCTCAGCAACAATCTGGTCGACGGTGCCGCCAACGGCATCTCGATCGTAAACTTCAACGAAGGCGGCCGCATGGCCGTGTGCTCGAACAATATCGTGCGCAACCTCTCGACCGTCGGCCCCTACACCGCCGACCCGCCGGGCTTCGGCGTCGGCATCAGCGCCGAGGCCGAAACCTCCGTCTGCGGCAATGTCGTGGAGAACGCGCCCCTCTACGGCATGCAGCTCGGCTGGGGTCCTTATCTGCGCAATGTGGTTGCAACGGGCAACATCATCCGCAAGTCCGGCACGGGCATCGTCGTCAGCGTCGTCGAGGGTTCCGGCAGCGCGGTCATTTCGGACAATATCATCGACGCCGCGCAGAACGGCGCCATCATCGGCCAGCGCTGGGCCAATCCGGTGACGGGCGATCTGGCAAGATCAACCTTTACCGGCTACGCGCATCTGACCGTCGAGCGGAACAAGGTCAGTTAGGCCAGCGCCGCCGTCGGCCGCAGCAAGCCCACCTTGGCGCCGATACGGCTTTCGACCGGCGGATTGGCGAGTTCGGCAAGCTTTGCCGCGAGCGCTTCGTCGCTGCGCAGCAGCTTGGCCAGCACGGCGGCGATCATCACCTCGGAGGCGCGGCTGGCGCCGTCATCGCATTTCAAGGCGATGCCGAGACCGTGCTCGGGCAAGGCCGCGCAATAAACACCCTCGGCGCCGGTCTTGACGAAGATGCGGCCGGGCGCGGCCCGCATCAGCGCGAGGTCCGCCTTACCGGTGCCGGCCACCAGGAACGGTTCGGCCATGCAGGCCGAGAGCAGGCGCTTCGCCGCCTTGGCGCGTTCGGGCGCAAAGCCCCTGCCCGTCGCCATACGCGCAAAGCCCAGCGCAAAGCTCTTCAGTGGCACTGCATAGGTCGGGATCGAGCAGCCGTCGGTGCCGCAATGGTCGACATCATGCGCGGCGCCGGTCACCGATTGCATCGCGTCGCGCACCATCTCCTGCAGCGCATGGCCGGCCTTGACGTAGCCGCCATGGGCAATGCCGGAATGCACGCAGGTACAGAGGAAACCGGCATGCTTGCCGGAGCAATTGTTGTGGAGCGGGTTGGGCGCGCTGCCGGTGCGGGCCATCGCGATCGTCGCAACGTGGCTCGACGGCCAGTGCGCGCCGCATTCGAGCGCCGTCTTATCGAGACCGGCCTTGGCGAGCATTGCTTGCGCCAGTTCGACATGCGCCGGCTCGCCTGAATGCGAGGCGCAGGCCAGCGCCAATTCGCGATCGCCGAAGCCGTAGGCGTCGGCAGCACCGGATTCGAGCAGCGGCAGCGCCTGGATCGCCTTCACCGCCGAGCGCGGAAACACCGGTCGCGCCGTATCGCCGATCTCCCAGACAGGCTTGCCGTCGGCGTCGAAGACAGAAACCGCGCCGCGATGGGCGCTTTCGACCACCGCGCCGCGCGTGACTTCGACCAGAACCGGATTTGCCATGCTGCCTCCCGCAAGCGCGCGCCGGGCGCCGCTTCAATGCGGGCCGCTTCTACCTGATCCGATCGAGGATGGAAACGTAGTTGGCCACCGCAGCACCGCCCATGTTGAAGATGCCGCCGAGTTTTGCCCCAGGCACCTGAATGCCGCCGGCCTCGCCGGTCAGTTGCATGGCGGTGAGCACATGCATGGAGACGCCGGTGGCTCCGATCGGATGGCCCTTGGCCTTCAGCCCGCCGGACGGATTGACCGGCAGCCGGCCGTCCTTGGCCGTCACGCCTTCCAGTGCGAGCTTCGCGCCTCCGCCGGGCTTCGCCAGGCCCATCGCCTCGTATTCGATAAGCTCGGCGATGGTGAAGCAGTCATGCGTCTCGACGAAGGAGAGGTCGTCGAGCGTGACGCCGGCCTTCTTCAGCGCCTGGCCCCAAGCCCGCTCGCAGCCCTCGAAGGAAAGGATGTCGCGCTTCGACATCGGCAGGAAATCCTGGACGTGCTCATTGGCGCGGAAGGTCACGGCGCGGCGCATCTTCAGCGCCGTCGCGGTGTCGGTGAGCACGAGCGCGGCGGCGCCATCCGAGACCAGCGAGCAGTCGGTGCGCTTCAGCGGACCGGCGACGAAGGGGTTCTTCTCACTTTCCTGACGGCAGAACTCGTAGCCGAAATCCTTGCGCATTTGGGCATAGGGATTGTCGACGCCGTTTTTGTGGTTCTTGGCGGCAATCATGGCGAGCGCATCCGACTGGTCGCCATAGCGCTGAAAATAGGCCTGCGCGATCTTGCCGAAGACGCCGGCAAAGCCGGCCGGCGTTTCGCCATCCTCGGGCAGGTAGGAGGCTTTCAGCAGGTTCTTGCCGATCTCGGGCCCAGGTGTGGTGGTCATCTGCTCGGCGCCGACCACCAACACGACGCGGGCGGCGTTGGAATCGATGGCGCGGACGCCTTGTCTCACCGCAGCCGAACCGGTGGCGCAGGCATTCTCCACGCGCGTCGCCGACTTGAAGCGCAGCCGATCGTCGGCCTGCAGCACCAGGCTCGCGGTGAAATCCTGCGGTGAGAAGCCGGCGTTGAAATGGCCGAGCACGATCTCGTCGACATCGTCAGGGCCGATGCCGGCATGATCGAGCGCGTCCACGGCGACCTTGGTGATCAAGCCCTCCAGCGTCTCGCCTTCGAGCTTGCCGAAACGCGAATGCGCCCAGCCGACGATGCATGCGGTCATGACAGCCTCCATCTGCCGCGCAGCCTACCACGTCCGGTCGCGGCATGACATTCAATATTGTTCAGTAGTGAACCGTTTTCCAGCCGAAGGGATGGGGCCAGAGCGATACGATCGATTGATCCGATGCCGATTTTTTATTGATTGATGCGTCAATAAAAAATAATCTCGCTTCGAACCGGACCCATCGCATGCCGAAAATCGGAATGGAACCGCTGCGCCGCAAGGCGCTGATCGACGCGACGATCTCGGCAATCGGCGAGCGCGGTTCGCTGGACGTCACCATGTCGGAGATCGCCGGCCGCGCCGGCGTGTCGTCGGCGCTCGCCCATCACTATTTCGGCGCCAAGGACGAGCTGCTCTTCGCCACGATGCGGCACATCCTTGCCGAGCTCAACATCGATACAAGACGAGCGCTTCGCGTCGCCGCGACACCGCGCCAGCGCGTCTCGGCGGTCGTTGCGGTCAGTTTCTCCGACGAGCAGTTCCAGCCGGAGATCATCGCGGCCTGGCTCGCCTTCTATGTCGAGGCGCAGAAATCGACCGAGTTGCGGCGGCTGCTTCGTATCTATGCGCGGCGGCTCAATTCCAACCTGATGAGCGGGCTGACCGGCATTCTGCCGAGGGCCGAAGCGGACCGCGCTGCGGAAGCGACGGCGGCGCTGATCGACGGACTCTACATTCGGCGCGCGCTGAAGGACGGCGTGCCCGATGCGCAGACAGCGATCGCGCTCGTCGAAGATTATCTCGAAACCAAGCTCAGCGGACGGAGCCTGCCTTGACCACCGAACGACCCAATTTCCTGATCGTCATGGTCGATCAGCTCAGCGGCACGCTCTTCCCCGACGGCCCGGCGGATTTCCTGCACGTGCCGCATCTCAAGGCGCTCGCCGCTCGCTCGGCGCGTTTCGCCAACAACTACACCGCCTCGCCGCTTTGCGCGCCCGGCCGGGCCTCGTTCATGAGCGGCCAGCTGCCGTCGCGCACCGGGGTCTATGACAACGCCGCCGAATTCTCCTCCTCGATCCCGACCTTCGCGCATCATCTGCGCTCCGCCGGCTATTACACCTGCCTGTCCGGCAAGATGCATTTCGTCGGACCGGACCAGTTGCACGGCTTCGAGGAGCGGCTGACCACCGATATCTATCCGGCCGATTTCGGCTGGACGCCGGATTACCGCAAGCCCGGCGAGCGCATCGACTGGTGGTATCACAATCTCGGCTCGGTCACCGGCGCCGGCGTTGCCGAGACCACCAACCAGATGGAGTATGACGACGAGGTGGTGTTTCTGGCCGAGCAAAAGCTGTACCAGCTTTCGCGCGAGCAGGACGATGCGGGACATCGGCCCTGGTGCCTTACCGTTTCGCTATCGCACCCGCACGATCCCTATGTCGCGCGCAGGCAGTACTGGGATCTTTACGAGAACTGCCAGACGCTCGATCCCGAAACGCCGTTCATCCCGCATGACGAACAGGACACGCATTCGCAGCGCCTTTACCGGGCAAGCGACTATCAGTCCTTCGAGATCACGTCCGAGCAGGTGCGCCGTTCCCGGCGCGGCTATTTCGCCAACATTTCCTATGTCGACGATAAGCTCGGCGAGCTTCTGGACGTCCTCAAGCGCACTCGCATGCTTGACGACACCATCATCCTGTTCTGCTCGGATCACGGCGACATGCTGGGCGAGCGCGGCCTGTGGTTCAAAATGAGCTTCTTCGAGGGCTCGGCGCGCGTGCCGCTGATGATCGCCGGCAACGGCGTGCCAGCCGGCCTCATCGAGGCGCCCGTCTCCAATCTCGACGTGACGCCGACGCTCTGTGACCTCGCCGGCATTGATATCGCTGCAATCGCGCCGTGGACCGACGGTCAGTCGCTGCTGCCGCTGCTCGGCGGCAAGCCGCGCACCGCACCCGTTGTCATGGAATATGCCGCCGAAGGCTCCTATGCGCCGCTGGCCGCGATCCGCGACGGCAAATACAAATTCGTCCATTGCGAGCTCGACGCGCCGCAGCTGTTCGACCTGGAGGCCGACCCGCTCGAACGGAACAACCTCGCTGAGGATCCGGCGAACGCTGCCCTGGTGGCGGCGTTCATGGAAAAGGTCCGGGCGCGCTGGGACATGGCCGCGTTCGATGCCGCGGTGCGCGAAAGCCAGGCACGCCGCTGGGTCGTCTACCCGGCGCTGCGCAACGGCGCCTATTACCCCTGGGATTTCCAGCCGCTGCAGAAAGCCTCGGAGCGCTACATGCGCAATCACATGAATCTCGACAACCTCGAAGAGAGCAAACGATATCCGCGAGGCGAATGATGGCAGACGTTCTGGTTCCCACCCTCGACCGCCTGAAGCAGGCCTATGCGGTGACCTCGACGGCGACGCAAGTCACGCCGCTGTTGGAGTCGCCCGCACTTGCGAGGGAAGCCGGCGCCGCGCGGGTGTTCGTCAAGCCGGAATCGCTGCAATGGGCGGGGTCCTTCAAGGTGCGCGGCGCCTATTGGCGCCTTAAGCGGCTGTCACCGGACGAAGCGAGGAAGGGCGTGGTCGCCTATTCCTCCGGCAATTTCGCGCAAGGGCTTGCGGCTGCCGGCCAGGCGCTCGGCATTCCCGTCACCATCGTCATGCCGATCGACGCGCCTGCCGCCAAGCGCGACGCGACCGCCGGCTATGGCGCGCGCGTGGTGCTGACCGATCATGGGGAGCGTGCCCGCGAGGAAGTTGCCGCCGCCAAGGCGCGCGAGATCGCCGAGACCGAGCACCTCACCTTGCTCCACCCCTTCGACGATCCCGAGATCGTCGCCGGCCAGGCAGGGGCCGGGCTGGAAGCGCTCGACCAGTTGGCGGCGAAGCAGGCCCACGCCGATCTGGTGTTCTGCTCGGTTGGCGGCGGCGGGCTGATCGGCGGCGTTTCGCTCGCCTTCCATTATCTGTCACCGAACACCGAGATCATCGCCGTCGAACCGGAAGGCTTCAACGGCATGGGCTTGTCGCTGGCGCATGGCGCGATCGAGACGATGCCGATCGGGCCGAGATCGATCTGCGACGGGCTGATGGCGCGCAAGCCAGGCGAGGCGCCCTTCGCGGCGGTGAGTGCTGCCGGCGTTCGCGGCGTCACCGTCGAAGATGCCGCGGTGCGGAATGCAATGAAGATCGCCTTCGAGCGGCTGAAGCTGGTGCTGGAGCCTTCGGGCGCGGCCTCGCTTGCCGCGCTGCTCGGCGGCAAGGTGGATGTGGCGGGCAAAACCGTCCTTGTGGTGGCTACCGGCGGCAATGTCTCGCTCGCCGACTTTATGGCGCATATGAACAATGCTTGAAGCGGATTTCGTCATCATCGGATCCGGCTCCGCCGGCTCGGCCATGGCCTACCGGCTGTCGGAAGACGGCAAGCATTCGGTGATCGTCATCGAGTTCGGCGGCACCGATATGGGGCCGCTGATCCAGATGCCGTCGGCGCTGTCGATCCCGCTCAACATGAGCCTTTACGACTGGGGCTTCGCCAGCGAGCCGGAGCCGCATCTCGGCGGCCGCGTGCTCGCCACCCCGCGCGGCAAGGTGATCGGCGGTTCGTCCTCCATCAACGGCATGGTCTATGTTCGCGGCCATGCGCGCGACTTCGACCATTGGGCCGAACAGGGTGCTGCCGGATGGGGCTTCGCCGACGTGCTTCCATATTTCAAGCGCATGGAGGATTCCGACGGCGGTGAGGACGGCTGGCGCGGTCAGGGCGGCCCGCTGCATGTGCAGCGCGGCACGCGCAAGAACCCGCTTTACGGCGCCTTCCTCGAGGCGGGCCGGCAGGCCGGCCTCGAGCTCACCGACGACTATAACGGATCGAAGCAGGAAGGCTTCGGGCCGATGGAGCAGACCATCTGGCGCGGCCGCCGCTGGTCCGCGGCCAATGCCTATCTGAAGCCGGCGCTCAAACGAAAAAATGTTAGCCTGCTCAAAGGTTTCGCGCGGCGCGTGGTGATCGAGAATCAACGTGCCGTCGGCGTCGAGATCGAAGCTCACAAACAGATTCAGGTCGTTAAGGCGCGACGTGAGGTGATTGTGGCGGCGTCGTCGATCAATTCGCCGAAGATCCTTATGCTGTCCGGCATCGGTCCGGGCGCACATCTGCAGGAAATCGGCATAGAGGTCATTGCCGACCGGCAGGGTGTCGGCCGCAATCTGCAGGACCATCTGGAGCTTTATATCCAGCAGGAAGCGACCAGACCGATCACGCTGAATTCGGTGCTCAACCCGTTCTCCAAGGCAATGATCGGCGCGCAGTGGCTGTTCTTCAAGACCGGCCTCGGCGCCACCAACCATTTCGAGGCGGCGGCCTTCGTGCGTTCGCAGGCCGGTGTCGACTACCCCGATATCCAGTATCACTTCATCCCAGCGGCGGTGCGCTATGACGGCAAGGCGGCGGCGAAGTCGCATGGCTTCCAGGCGCATGTCGGGCCGATGCGGTCGAAGTCGCGCGGCTCGGTGAGCCTGCGCTCGCCCGATCCGAAAGCGAAACCGGTGATCCGCTTCAACTACATGTCGCATCCCGACGACTGGAGCGAGTTCCGCCACTGCATCCGGCTGACGCGCGAGATTTTTGGCCAGAAGGCCTTCGACGGCTTCCGCGGCAAGGAGATTTCGCCGGGCGCCCATGTGCGGACCGACGACGAGCTCGACGCCTTCATCCGCGATCACGCCGAGAGCGCCTATCACCCTTGCGGCACCTGCAGGATGGGCCGCGCCGACGACCTGACCAGCGTCGTCGATCCGGAATGCCGGGTGATCGGCGTCGAGGGGCTGCGCGTTGCCGATTCCTCGATCTTCCCGCGGGTGACCAACGGCAACCTGAACGCCCCGTCGATCATGACCGGCGAGAAGGCGTCCGACCACATCCTTGGCCGCACGCCGCTCGCGCCATCCAACCAGGAACCCTGGATCAATCCGCGCTGGCAGGTGGCAGACAGATAGCGCATGATCCGGCGGGCGCCCTCCCCCGCCCCGGCGATTACCAACGGAGAAGACCATGCGCGCCCAGCCAACGGCATCGCACTACGTCAACGGCCGCTACATCGAGGACGAAGGCGGCGCGCCGCTGCCGGTGGTCTATCCGGCGACGGGCGAGACCATCGCCACGCTGCACTCGGCGACGCCGAATGTGCTGGAATTGGCGATCGAGGCCGCGCGCGCGGCGCAGCCGGCCTGGGCCCGGATGAAGCCGGTCGAGCGCGGCCGCATCCTGCGCCGCGCCGCTGATATCCTGCGCGCCCGCAATGCCGACCTGGCGCGCATCGAGACCCTGGACACCGGCAAGGCGATCCAGGAGACGCTGGTGGCGGACGCGCCTTCGGCCGCCGATTGCCTCGAATATTTCGCCGGCGCAGTGGCGGCCTTCAACGGCGAGATGATCGATCTCGGCGGACCGTTTGCTTACACAAGGCGCGATCCGCTTGGTGTGTGCGTCGGCATCGGCGCCTGGAACTATCCGATCCAGATCGCCGGCTGGAAGTCGGCGCCGGCTTTAGGCATGGGCAACGCCATGGTGTTCAAGCCGTCGGAGAACACGCCGCTCTCGGCACTGGCGCTGGCCGAAATCTACAGCGAGGCGGGCCTGCCCGACGGGCTGTTCAACGTCGTGCAGGGCTATGGCGATGTCGGCGCCGGCCTCGTCGGCCATGATGTCGTGGCCAAGGTCTCGGTGACCGGCTCGGTGCCGACCGGCCGCAAGGTGCTGTCGCTTGCCGGTTCGAAAATGAAGCACGCCACGATGGAGCTCGGCGGCAAGTCGCCGCTGATCGTCTTCGACGATGCCGATCTCGAAAACGCCATCGGCGGCGCCATGCTCGGCAATTTCTATTCGACCGGCCAGATCTGCTCCAACGGCACGCGCGTCTTCGTGCAGAAGGGCCTGCATGACCGCTTCGTCGAGCGGCTGACCGAGCGTACCAAAAAAATCCGAATCGGCGATCCGCTCGATCCGGAAACGCAAATGGGGCCGCTGGTCAACAAGGCGCAGCAGGAAAAGGTTGTTTCCTACATCGCCGCCGGCAGAGAGGAAGGGGCGACGCTTGCCTGCGGCGGCAACGTGCCGTCGCTGCAGGGCTTCGAAAGTGGCTTCTTCATCGAACCCACCGTGTTCACCGGCGTGGCCGATGGCATGCGCATCGCGCGCGAGGAAATCTTCGGACCGGTGATGAGCGTGCTGAAATTCGATAACGAGGACGAGGTGATCGAACGCGCCAACAATACCGAATTCGGCCTCGCTGCGGGCGTCTTCACCCGCGACCTGCCCCGCGCCCATCGGGTCATCGCCGAGCTGCAGGCAGGCACCTGCTGGATCAACGCCTACAATCTGACGCCGGTGGAAATGCCCTTCGGCGGCGTCAAGCAGTCCGGCATCGGCCGCGAGAACTCGCTGGCGGCGCTCGCGCACTATTCGCAGCTGAAGGCGGTCTATGTCGAGACGGGGGATGTGGCGAGCCCGTATTGACTTGGCGATTGGCCAAAAGCCCGCAGTGACAGCAATCTCCCCCGCAAGGGTAGATTGGCAGCTTCTGCGTTGCCGCCAGTTGCCCCCTCACCCCTTCTCGGCCGTCCCGTCCAGATACTGCGTCAGCGCGCAAACCAGATGGTAGAAGATGCTGGCTGGCACGTCGCTCGCCAATGACCGGCCGCGCTCGTCGATTCGGTCAATCCAGAGGCCGAGCGGCGCCGGGTCGATGTGCCAGCGGAACAGGTGGCCGACGCGCGCCTCGATCTCCGGCTTGAGGTCCGGCCCACCCGAGCCGTCGAGCGCGGTCGCAGCCTTGATCGCCTCGGCCTGCGGCCAGCTGCGCGAGACCGTGTCGAGCGGAAGGCCCTGGCGCGAGACGGCGCCATAGGCAAGGCCGGTGGCGCGGTTGAGGCCGTTGGCGACAGCCGAGGCATAGAGCTTGCGGGCGAAGCCGGTGAGTTCGGCCTGGCCGCTGCGGGCGGCGAAATCGGCGAGCAGCGAGGCCCATTCGAAATGGTGGCCGGGTTCGGTCCATGTTCCTTTCTCGCCCGCCACGGGCTTCCAGCCGTCGTCGAAATACTCGCCCAGCGTCCAGCTTTCGGCATCGAAGAAATGACTGCGGAAGAGATCTATGACGCGCGCCGCGCGGCGCAGGTAGGCGCGCTCGCCAGTGGCTCTGTGCCAAGCGAGAAAGGCTTCGAGCAGATGCATGTGCGGGTTGGAGCGACGCTCGCCCTCGCCGTCGGAGGTTTCGAGAAAACCTGTCATGCGGCTGTCCTCGAGATGAGCATCGAGGAAAGCAAACGTTTCCTCGGCGAGCCGCAACGCATCGGGATGACCCGACATATGCGCGTGCGCAAGCGCCAACAGCACGCAGGAATGGTCGTAGGCATCCTCGACCGGATCGGCGACCGAGCCGTCGATATTGAGCGTGCGCACCCAGCCGCCTTTGTCGGTGCGGCCCCGGCCTGCCATGAAGTCAAGGCCATGAGCGATCAGCCGATCCGCCGGGCCGTCCCAGCCGCGCTCCTTGGCGACGGCGAAGGCATAGATCTGGCGCGCCTGCGTGCGCATGCGTTTCGGCTTCATCAACGGCGCGGTGTCGAAGCCCAGCGCCTCATGGAAGCCGCCATGGCGCTCATCGACACCTGACCTCGACCACAGCGGCAGCGTCTCCTCGAACAGCCAGTGCCGAACGCGGCGCCGCCAGGCGCCGCTCTCGATGACGCGGTCATGCGCCGGCGTGAACCTCGTCTCCAGCCGGCCGGATTTCTCCAGCTGCTCGACGATCTTCTTGACGTGCTGGCTGTGGCTGACCGGCGCCACGAAGGTGGCGTCTGCCGTCGAGACGATGGCCACGTCCTTCATGCCGATGGCCGACAGCAGCCGGCCGTCGCCGCGGATGTAGGAGTTCTCGCAATCGATGGCGACGACATCGCCGAGAATGACGTTACCGTGGCTGTCGGACGGGCCGACATCGAGCAGCGACTGCCACGAACCGAGATCGTTCCAGCGGAATCCGGCCGCCACCATGGCGATGTCCTTGGCCCGCTCCATGATAGCGTAGTCGATCGAGGTCGACGGGATCGCCGAGTAAAGTTCCAGCGGCATGTAGAGCCCGGAAAGATCGTTGGTCGCCGCGTGATAAGCGGCTTCCGTCGCCTGCCAGATCCTGGGCTCGAAGGCGGCGAAGGCATCTCGCATGGCGCCGGCGCGAAACAGGAAAATGCCGGTATTCCAATAGAAGCTGCCGGCGTCGAGATAAGCCCGCGCGGTGGCGAGGTCGGGCTTCTCGACGAAGCGCGAGACGTCGAACACGCCGTCGCGATCGGCCGCGACCTCGATATAGCCATAGCCGATTTCGGGCTGCGTCGGCTTAATCCCGAACACCACCAAGCGACCGGTTCTCGCCGCCGCAGCACCCGCTTCAACGCTCCGCCAGAACTGCCGCGCGGTGGAGATTTCGTGGTCGGAGGGCACCACGAGAACAAGCTCATCGCCAAATTCGGAGAGGGTGCGCAGGCTGGCAAGCGCCACGGCAGCGGCGGTGTTGCGCCCCGTGGGCTCGAACAATGGGCCGCCGCCGGCGAGATCAATGCCGGCAAGATCGGCATGGACGCGGTCGGCATGGCGCTCCGATGCGATGAGAAAGATCGGCGTCTGCCCTTCAGGCCGCGCGGCCAGCCGGCGCAAGGTCTTGGCCAGCATCGAACCGTCGCCGGAAAGGTCGTGGAATTGCTTGGGATTGTCCTCGCGCGACAGGGGCCATAACCGCGAGCCGACGCCGCCGCTCATGACGAAACTGACGATGCGCTGGCTCATGGCTGCCCTGTCAGAAGGTCTGGTTGTAGGCGCCGACTTCGGGACTGCGGCGCAGCACGGCGTCGACGGCTTCGAACATCTGCCGGCGCCGCTCGGACGATACCGGGCTCTCCACCACCACGACAAGCTCGGGCTTGTTCGAGGAGGCGCGCACAAGGCCCCAGGTGCCGTCCTCCGCAACGACGCGCACACCGTTGACGGTGATGAGCGTTACGATCTTCTGGCCGGCAAAGTCAGCACCTTCGCGGTGCATCGTCTGAAAATCCGCCACGACGCGGTCGACCACGCCGTACTTCACCTCGTCGGGGCATTGCGATGACATGGTCGGCGTACCGTAGGTCAGCGGCAACGCGCGGCAGAGATCGGCCATCGAGTTCCGCGGATTGCGGTCGAGCATCTGGCAGACGACGATCGCGGTGATCAGCCCGTCGTCATAGCCGCGGCCGATAGGCGGGTTGAAGAAGAAATGCCCGGATTTCTCGAAGCCGGCGACGGCACCGAGCCCGGCAACGCGGCGCTTAATATAGGAATGGCCGGTCTTCCAATAGTCAGTTGTGGCGCCGTTCGCCCTGAGCACATGATCGGTGGCAAAAAGCCCCGTCGACTTGACGTCGACGACGAAGGCCGAGCCCGGATGGAACGATGAAATATCGCGCGCGAGAATAAGCCCGACCTTGTCGGCGAAGATCTCGTTGCCCTCGTTGTCGACGACGCCGCAGCGGTCGCCGTCGCCATCGAAGCCCAGTCCGACATCTGCGCCCGTCTCCAGCACCTTCTCGCTGATGGCACGCAGCATCTGCATGTCCTCGGGATTGGGATTGTAGCGCGGGAACGTATGGTCGAGCTCGACGTCGAGCGGGATCACCTCGCAGCCGACACGCGCCAGCGCTTCCGGCGCGAAGGCGCCAGCCGTGCCGTTGCCGCAGGCGCAAACGACCTTGAGTTTTCTCGAGATGTGTTTGCCCTTGGTAAGATCATCGACATAGAGCTCCCGGAAACCGGACATGAACTCGTAGGCACCGTCGCCGCGGAGGTCGAAGTCGGCTTCGAGCACGATCTTCTTCAACGCGCCCATCTCTTCCGGACCGAAGGTGAGCGGCCGCGCCGCCCCCATCTTGACGCCGGTCCAGCCATTCTCGTTATGCGAGGCGGTGACCATGGCGACCGAGGGTGTATCGAGCGCGAACTGCGCGAAATAGGCCATGGGGGACAAAGCCAGGCCGATATCCTTCACCCGGGCGCCCGCCGCCATCAGGCCGGAGACCAGCGCCAGCTTGATCGACAGCGAATAGGAGCGGAAATCATGGCCGGTGACGATATCCGGCCCAACGCCCAAGCGCCGGATCAGCGTGCCCAGACCCATGCCGAGCGCCTGGACGCCGATCAAATTGAGCTCCGGCGCCTTGGTCGAGCCGGGATGGCCGACCCACCAGCGCGCGTCGTACTCGCGAAAGCCCGACGCCTTGATCAGCGCCGAGGTCTCGAATTCGAAGCTGTTGGGCCGGGCTTCGCCAACAATCGTGAAGGTCAATGGTCGAAACTCCAGAGAGCCGGAATGCCGATCTGTAAAGGGCGCGGCTTATCACGAAAGCCTTTAAGCCGGTCTTTATCCGACGGCTAAATCGCATGCCATCCGGGCAAGCTGGGTGAAAGCCGAGAAATGCGACACAAGTGCAGCCATTGACGCTTGCAGGATCGGAAAGTGGCGGCTATAAGCCCGCCGTCTGGTCACGGAGTGTAGCGCAGTCTGGTAGCGCACATCGTTCGGGACGATGGGGTCGCAGGTTCAAATCCTGCCACTCCGACCAGAAAAAACAAGCAGTTAGCTTTTTCCCGATTTTGCCTCCCACCTGATATCCCACCTGAAACTCAGGGGCAGGCCGGTGATGGTCGTCGCCCTACTGGCTTCAGAGGTCAAAACGTATCGCCCTGCCGCGCTCGGCGGCGAACGTGCCGACCAGCGATTGCAGATCGCGGTCCGGCTCCTCGATCCCCATCGCGCGTAGCGCGGCGATGCCGGCCGCGATCGAGACCGGTCCGGGGTTTGTGGCAAGCAGAGTTTCGAGCGCGCGTTCGATTTGGTAGGTGATCATTTCGGGCCTTCCTCTTTCCAAACCGGAACACGGTTAATCTTGATCGCGATCAGGCGCCGGATGCGTAGGCCGATGCCCTCGCGTCCCGTCGGCACGAAGGCCTCGATATCGAGCATACCGTGATCGGCGCCGTTCTCGGCATTTCATACGGTAGGCGAGCGAGTCGACATCGACATCGCCCAAGACCTGGATCAGATCTGACGGATGGTAATTGTGCTGCCGCTTGCAATAGCGGCACCGCACCCGAACCAGGCGCATTGTGTCGTTCAGGTTCGACAGCGGATAGTCGCGTCGCTTCGGGCCATAGGTCTCAGGCATGAGAACAAAAAAGGAACATTTTCCTTGATCGTCAAGACCACGTGTGGAATCTTTTAGCATGTCCTCACAGGTCACGCAGAGCAGAATGCCATGCCAACTCGCTATTCGATCGAGACCTGTCCCGACGACGCGAAAGTGCTGCACATGAAACTCAACGAGGCCGCAGATAATGGCGGCCGTGTCGTCAATGTCATGTGGCAGCCAGAGCATGAAGTCACGAACCGCGAATTCCCTGACGACCTCAAGATCTCAGTCGAATCCGGCTACATCATCATCCTCGAGTATTTCGAACCGGATCCGACAAATGAGCGATGAACCGACACGCCCCGGCGAGCCTGTCCAGACACGCGAGCGAGGCCCTCTCGGGCATGTCTGCGAGCACCAGGGCTGCGGGAAGGATGCCGGCTGGGGGTTTGCCCGCCCGAGACAGCCTTCGCACTGGTTTTGTTTTGAGCACCGTGGAGAGGGTGAACGTCACCTCTAGGTTTGGACCAAAGAGACGGCGAGCACGTCGTCGAGGAGGCGACATCAGTGTTCCAGCAATTTAGCCAACACGCCCAGCAAGCGCGTCTCTGCTGTTGGCTTTCCCACGTTGGGCGCATCCCCCAGAACTGCCCCGCCGACAAGCTCTGGCCTGTCGTAGGCGCTCGCCACCGCGAACGGGACATCGAGGCTGCTCAACTCTTCAGCCAGCGGTGTGACCAGCTCGTTGCCCAGATTTACGTCGAGCAATGCAACGGACGGCAATTCGACTTCCAATAGGCGTGACGCCTCTGCGACCGTGGCAACCGGGCCTATGACACGCCATCCACGACGCTCAAGCATGAATTTGAGGTCCATCGCGATCAGGTATTCATCTTCCACGATCAGGACCGTCTTTTCCACCGGCCTTCAATCTTTGTTGCCTTGTCCCCGCGAGCGGAATGGCCATCTCCACGTTCAAACCCGTCGTCGCATAGCTTGGTTCCACCTTGCCTCCCAGATCGTATGCGACAGCGTACTGAATCAGCTGAGTTCCGTAGCCTGTGGAGACGGGTGGGGCCACACCGGGGCCGCCGCTTTCCGACCAGGTGAGCCGCAGCAGCCGGTCATCCCCTTGCTCAATAACCCAGCGCACGTGGACCTGTCCGCCCGCCTTCGACAGCGCTCCATATTTGAGAGCGTTCATCGCCAGCTCATGCAGGGCAAGCCCGAGGGACATCAGTTGCTTGGCATTCAAATGCACCGGCGGTCCGCGATCGATCTCTATGGCGTCGGAACTGACTGCAAAAGGTTCCAGCGTGCGCAACACCAGAGCTTCAAGGCTGCCATCACCACCGCCAATGAACCCCTGCTCATTTGCGTCAACAATGGCGGTCAACCTGCCTAAAAACGCGTCTCGATACTCCTCCCCCGAGACGCCTTCGGCCTTGGTCTGGTTAGCGAGTGCCCGCACCAGCCCAAGCAAGTTCTTCATTCGATGGCGAAGCTCACCGAAGAGAACCTCAACCTCGGCCTCTCTACGAGTCCTCTCCGTGGCATCGGCGAACGACAGCAGCATGGTGGTGCTGACATCGTCGGGACTGAACACGGTACGCGCCGTGACCAGCATGGTCCGCTGACCGATCCCGGGGAAATCGTGCTCAACCTTGTAATCTATAACTGCCGTGGTTTTCGGGATCACCTCCGTGAGCAGGCGACGCAGTTCCGGAATGTCCCACTGACCATCTCCAAGCTCGTAGATGTGCTTGCCTATGGTTTCATACCGCTCGACTTTGAAGGTTCGGAAGAAGGCACGGTTGGCGCTTTGGATGCAAAGCGCGCTGTCCAGGACCAGCAGAGGAACCGGGACGGTATCCACGATCCCCTGCGCCTGCACATGCCCGGTCCTCAAGATCCGGTAGAGGTCTTCCAAGTTCACCATAGCTGGTCCCACGAAAGTGATCTTGTTGGCCGCAATCTCAGGCCAACCCTGTCGTGGGTCAAGAGCAGACCGGGCAGGCAGAAATGGGGCTGCGTTGCGGGTCCGGCGGCCGCGTTGCTGCTGTGATCGGCAGGCAGGAGCCTATGCAGATCGGCTGTGAATATGCCGGTGAGGTAGAACTGGAGATACACGATTGCTGGGGCCCGATGCTGGACGAACAGGTTACGGTCGCTCTGGGCGAACCGTCTCAACTGCGAGGGACCCGGCAGGAAGCGGTCGCAACAGATCGCTCTCTGCTTTGGTCAGATTCAGCCAGGCGGACCAGTTCTCCGGCTCAAGAACCACGACCTGTCGGTTGTGATACGGCGCCACATCCGGACTAGGATCTGTCGTCAGCATCGTGAAGCTGGGCGGCTTGTTGCCGACCGCCTCTCGCCAAAGCCCGGCAATTGCCATGAACGGCGCGCCGTTGAGGGTGAAGCGGTGTTTCGCTTTCGGATATTTCGTTCCGGTGAATTCGAAGAATGCGGAAGCCGGAACCAGGCAGCGCTTGCTGTTGCCAAACTGTCGGCCCTCGGAGCGGAAATTGAAAACCGGCCCGCCTTTGGGACCGGCCGGCGGGAAGCCGAAGGTCATTGAGGCCAGCTCGATTGCATCGCCGGCAACGCGCATTATTGGCGCCGGGTCGTTTATGCGGATGTCGTCAGCTTGCGGCAGATCGAGCTCCGTCTGATGGCTGGAGATCTGCAACGCGAGCGACTCCATCATGCGGCAGTATTCAGCCCAAGCAATGTGCTGCTCGTAATCGTTGCACATACCGGTCTCGCAGGAACTTTGGACCTCCCCTTCACGCGGGAACGCTTTGTCCGAACCGAACGTTCCCAGGCGGCTTCGCGGGTCAGCATATTTGCAGTTCCTAATGAAACGGGCGCTCTTGCTGCCAGTTTGAAGCTGCAGGCGGTCCTATCCAGCTGTCACTGGGGATTGCCGCTCAGCCCGGCGTCTGTTCCCCCCTCTCGGCGACGGGCTTTTTGCCAATCAGAGCCACGAGGGAAACATCCTGAGCGGCGTCTGGTGGCATTGAGCCGCCTTGCGCGGCCTGCCGAGCCAGGCTGTCACATTTTCGTGAGCTTGGCTGGAACCTTCCCGACTGGGCACGGTTGCTCCAGAAACGGAGCCGAGCATGCCACAATTTCATGTTGAAGAGATGGCCGGTGAAACTGTCATCGCGAGACACGTGACCCGTGCTGCCGACGCGCTGAGCGCCGTCAGAGCAGTCACCGGGGGCCAAATTTCTGCCCGAACTGACCACCAGCGCTGGTTTCGCGTCGTCGACGAAAGACACGCCAGCGTCCACGAGTTCGGCGTCGAAGAGCCGCCGTTGCGCACAGACTTCGCAAAATGATGAAGCCGTCTAGGCGCCCCGACCGCTATCATGGTGACACAGGATTTGGCGGCCGGGCGCGCCCAGTAGCGCCAGGTTGCCCTAGCCTACCCTTTCGAGCTCTGCCAATAGCTGGTCAGCGTCAGTCACACCGCGTCCGAACAAGCACATGACTTTGATCGCGACGTTTTCGCGCTCATCCACGCGTCCAATATTGTGACTTGAGCAGTAATCACTCACGGCCTTTGCAAGAATGCTGACCTCGGCTGGTTCGACTATTCCGTATACCGCTGTCCTGAGCGGGGCAGCATAATGCTCGCTTCCACGCATCGTTTACCCTCTACCCCCGATACCCAACAACGGGAAGAGGATACACCTGATAAAAGTCAGCTTCGAGTCAATTAGCATCCGACTGAGGTCCGAAGCTGATCCCCTCTTTCGAACTTCTTGAAGCGCAGTACGGGTCACCGAAATTTCCGCTGCAACGGTCGCCAGGAGTTTCTAGCCGGGAAGCACACAGAGCATTTGCGGCTGGAACATTTTAGCCCCATTGAATGTTCCACGCCTATGGACAGCCGTGAAATACTCTCAGGACAACAATTAAAAGCCGCACGAGTTCTATTGAACTGGTCGCGAGTGCGGCTCGCCGCCAGGGCCAATCTCAGCGAAGCGACGATCAGCGAATTCGAGAACGGGTTTAGAACACCGAATCCCCGCAATGTTCCGCCATAGGCCGGGCCCCGGAGGGGGATCGTCTTTCGTCTTGAAGGGAGCCCATCACTTACCCGCTCTGAAGCTCAGCATCGGACTCGCGATCCCGACAATAGAACGTGGCGGCGGCGGCAGGCAAACCGCGCCCCCTAGGCCCGTGGAGACCGAGCGCTGCACGCCGGTTGAGGGGCGTGCCTTGGCACAGCGCTTAGCTGCCAAGGGTCAATCCGTCTTCTTGACTTCTTCGGTGCCGACGATCGCGGCCAGGATCGCCTCGTAAGCGCTCCCGGTTTCCTCCTCGATCTCGCGCTCAGAAATCCCGGCAACCCTTGCATCGGTGAATAGCTTAGTCGTCAATTCCGCGACGGAAATGATGTCAGCGCCGACGCTGCCGCGCAACACGTTGTCGGTAATCCATTCGCCAAAGAATTCTGCCCCGCGTTCGCTCAATGCCGCGCCTTCAGGAAATGAGCCTCTCGAAGCAGGGCATTCCAGTCGATCCCGTTCAACTCCATCAGTTCGCGGGCTTGCTCTTCGGCAATATCTGCCTCTCTAGCCAATCGTCTAGGATCTCGTCGGGGCCGTCGCCCAACTCCCCATCGCCAGTGTCTTCGTTCATGGAACCTCCTGCTTCCAAACTACCGAAAAGCCAACAGGTTCAGGCTTGGATTGAAAATTCTGAGCGGCCGCGGGGCGGTCGCAGGTCGGTCCGCTGATGCCGATGCCATGCGGACGGTGCTGGAACGCTCCTGAGACGAAAGAAGCTGCTCTGATCCCACAGCACCTGAAGGTTGCCGGCGTAGCGAGTGCGCCACCCTGCCAGTTGGGCCCTTGAATCCAGGCTTGCTGAACTCCCCACGGCAAGGGGCAGGCAGCCGCGTCGGTCAGGAAAGCAACAGCCCTGCCAGCAGCACAGTCAGGGCAAGCGAAGCGGGCACGGCGAGAAGCCAACGAGCTTCCAGGACACTGTTGCGAGGGTCTTGCATTTCCTTCACTCCTACCAAGACGGCTCCAGCGCATACCCGCCAAGCGCTGGAGCCGATGCTTGCGCTCAACCGCTCTTAGCGGGAGCTGCCGGCACCCTTTCAACGGTGCCTCTATCCATTCGTTCCGAGTTCGGGCACACAGCCGACCGCTAGGTACGACCGAAGCCCTGTCACCGCGCGCATAGGTCCATACCGTGAAACATATAGCCCGCTGTCGCATTGGCTTTCGGACTGGCGATTAATCCCTTTGTCGCCAGTCATTGTTGCCAAATTCGACACCCGCTGCCCTGTGAATGCGGCGGGGTGTTTTTTCTCTTGGTTGAAGATGGCATTCCATAGCCGAGCATCAGCGCCGAAGCGGTCGCGTAGCGCCTCCAGATCGAGTTTCTGATGTATAGCAATCGAGCAGCCGCCCGTGACGGACATGCCCGCGTCCATCAGCCCTTGGAGCGTCCAGCCGTCGCTCGTCCCGGCCATATAGGCGAAGCCAAAATCGTCTGCACTAAATGGTGTCATGCCTACTTGGATAAACGACCAGCATCTTGTCGAGAACGCTCGCCGTTTGATCGGTCGCAGCCGCGTGAAAGTGGAAGGGGGAAAGTGGGCGGTCGAGCCGTCGAGGTGTGCACGCGAACTGTCCCGCAATCGCTTACTTCTTACTGGTCCCAGCCCCTGGTTAAGGACCGATCGGCAAGGTCTAGACTGGACGCGCCGCCTTCTCTAGCAGGCGCGACAAGTGCAGTTCGTGAAAGTCCTGCATGCTTTCGAGAAGTTCCAAGAATTCGAGCGCTTTGGCGGTGGGCAGTTCGAGCCGTTCCAATTCGGTTATGCGTCCCCGCTGCTGGGCGATGTGCCGTCTGCCCAGTCTGACATGCCCACGCACCATCTCGATGTCATCAGCAAGTGCCATAGATCGTAACGGCATCTCGAGCGAGGCGTTCCGTTTGTCCCGGTCCGGCCCGTAGCTTAGGATACACCGTTTGGGATCAAATCACCCGAACAACCTGCATACTCATCGATGGCGAGAATGCCTTGTGCACCGCGTAGTGGTAATTCCTTAACACGCCAATGAGGCTTTGAGCGCCGCGCAGGCGGCGCACTGGTTCTGTTTTGAACATCGGGCTGAGGGCGAGAGATTCCTGTAGGAAGCGTGACCGATGTCCCGCACGAACAGAGCGTCCCCGACCGTATCGCAGGCGCTTCGCGGGCAGTATTAAATCGCTGCCCTTGCCTCCGACGGGATTGAGCGTTATATCTTCTAAATCGATCTTGCTGAACGAACGTTGTTCTGGCGCAATCTGCGCTCCTACGATCTTCCATCTCAATTTCGAAATTGCATCGTTTGGCATTTGCCGAGCGAGCCTAATTTTGCGTCGATTTGAAAGGAGATCGCAATGACCACTGGAACGGTAAAGTTCTTCAATTCCACGAAAGGCTTCGGCTTCATCGAGCAGGGCAATGGCCAGCCCGACGTGTTCGTTCATATAACGGCCGTGGAGCGCGCAGGAATGCGTTCTCTCGTCGAAGGCCAGAAGGTTAGCTTTGACGTGGTGAAGGATGCTCGCACCGGCAAGAGCTCCGCCGACAACCTGCAAGCCGCCTAGTCACAGCGCCTTAGGGGCCTTTGACCACGGATGTACTGGCATTGGCCGCAGAGGCGCGTTTGAGAAGGTCGGGCTTTGCCCGGCCTTTTCGGTTAAGGAGAAAAATGAAGTCCCTTCCCGCTGGTATCTTTAAGCCGGTTCCATCCCGAACAGAAGCCAAGACCGATGCGACCACGCGCATCGCCCGGCAGATTGTCGATCTTGAAGCGACGGCAAGGTCTGCCAAGACAGAGCGGTTGCGCGCTGCCAGGCTGGCGCAGGCATCCCAAGCGCCTGCCGTCACTCCAAGGAAACCCGTCCAGAAGCGGAAAAACACAGCATCATAGTGCGCTCTCATGGCTGCGCTGGCCGGCTCCGTTGTCTTCTGGCGGTGAAGGTCTCCCCTATTTGAAGGCAAATTTGTAGACCGCTCGGTTGGTGTCGTCGGTGACGCGAACCCATTCGGACTCGTCTCGCCTGTCCTGTACGTTTCGGCCGGTCACCCATTCAGCGGCTGCTTTCGGTGAGACCACGTCCATCCCCGACATGGTTTCAACGGTATAGTTGTTCATTTGAAAAGCTCTTCAATATAAGCCGTCAGTACATTGAAGAGCCCGCCCGGTGTGAGGGGACGGGCTCTTTGCCGGGGGCTCCGCTGGGGGCGTCAGCAGCTCCAATTCTCCCGAATGGGAGGCCGACAAGCCGTCCCGACGCGTCGCTTATAATAGCGGCGCCAAGGTACCGAACTTAGGCAAGGGACAAAGGTTCCAGGAAGTTAGTCCGCTTGCAGAGGTCTTTCGGGCTGGTGTCGGGCGAAAGCAAGAGCCCGCTCGCCTGAGGGGGTCGAACGGGCTCCCGTGGGGGAGCGCCCCAGCGCGGCGGGTGAACCTCGTGCCGGAGACACACGCCGCGACACTCAACCGGGACACTGTAGGAAGGTTCCCTCAGGCCGATGCGACCGAAGTCGGATAGGCTGATGCTTTGGTCCCTGTGCTGAAACTTTCGCCTCGCTGCATCATTTGATAGAGCCGGCGAGCAATGTCCCTTCATCGTCGGCAGTGCAGAGTGAATAGATGCCCGCCATCCCTGTTGCCGGGGTGACGGGCATCTCTCGTGAGTAAATGAGTACCGCGTAAATGGCCAAGGGCCCCAGCGATGATCACCGCTCAGTGCGGCGAGGAAATGCGTCACCTTCCTCGTCGGTAGCAGCTAGATAGATGCCCGCCATCCCGTTGCCTGGGGTGACAGGCATCTGTTTGGGTCCCAGAGCCGCTCCCGAGTTGCGGATAGTGTGGCTCGACTGATCCAATTAACAATTGCCATCGCCCGCCGTGACGCTATGGTTAACGCTGTCCGGGGTTTTGGCTACCCACTCCCGGACCACCTCGGCCCGGCGCTGCGTCACCACTTCCCCCCGAAGCAAGATGGCTGCCGGGCCGTTCTACAGCCTCCAGGCTCGTGAGCGCGGCAGGGTTTTAGCCGAGGCCATAGCCCTGGCTATGTAAGTTGCCCGCCATTCGAGAGTGCAGAACGAAAAGAGACCAAGAGCGTGGTGACCTCCCTATATGCCGAGGAGAAAGACGGCTCTGGTGCCCAGCCGGGTTGAGGCTTCCGACATCCATCTGAAACCTTATGAACGGCCTCGCGTTTGCTTCTCACGATTTCGTTACCGCGGAGGTAAGATGCAAGGTGTGAAGCGGTCGCGCTGGACGGAAACCTACGACCCAGACGAGTTCGCGGCAAAGCACGGTTTGACAACCAAGCAGGCCGAAATTGTCATTCAGAGCAATGGTCCATCCAAGCGCAAATGCGACTTGGCAGCCGAGGCATTTAGGGCCGCGCTTCGATATTGCCGCCACTCGCGAGAAAAAGGTGCGAGAAGATCTCCTCTAAGGTCGGGAAGCAATGAAGCGCCTCAGGACTGAGGTTATGTCTGGTGGAGCCGTGTGAGAGGGGCGGCGCTCTTTCAACGCCGGCTGTTGAGATACCGCCGCTCGCGAGAAGGGGGCGTCGGGTAAAGTCCGCCGTGTGTCGACAGGCTTTGGAGAGAACCACAACATTTGTTATTTTGTGCGGGTTGAATCAATGACATGTTGAGTCAGGGCCGATCGCAACGCAGTTTGCTGACTCTATGGCCCCCCGCCCTCCGACGACCGTCGAAACACACCCAGG